>NZ_CALEYG010000012.1 GCF_937924975.1 uncultured Stomatobaculum sp. | reverse complement strand
ACAGTTCGCCGGAGGAATTATTTCAGACTGTCCTACTTGATCTTGCAATCTAGCATTTTTTCCAGCACCCTACTTTCTGTGTTATACTCAAAGCGCAAGGAACCGGGAATGAGGTATCTGATTGCGAAGGCCGGACACGGCGGAGAGCGAGGTCGTTTCGATGCTGGTTTTTTTGGTAAATCCGAATGCGGGCGGCGAGCGCGGGTACCGCGTCTTTAAGAAACTCGAGCGGAGGCTGCTCCGCACCAAAACAGAATATCAGGTTTATGTGACCGGAGGCACCGGCGAGGCAAGGCAGCTGGCGGCAAAACTCACGGAAGCGCCGGGCGACACGGAACTCACCCTGGTCGCCGTGGGAGGCGACGGCATGTTGAACGAGGTGCTGGACGGCGCGCGGCTCTCGGAGCGGCTTCGCTTCGGCTTTATTCCGGTGGGGCGGGACTCCGACTTTGCGCGCGGGTTAAAACTCCCGGTGACGCCGCTCGGCTGTTTAAAGCGCATTCTCTCGCCGCGCGAGGAGCGGTCGCTCGACTACGGCGTGGTGGAGTTCGGCGGCAACGAGCCCCTGCATCACCGCTTTCTCGTGAGTTGCGGCGTCGGCTTTGACGCGGAGTGGCTGTCCAGGCTCTATGCGTTCGAACAGCGCCGCGGGCGGCATTCGCGGCTGCTCTGGCTTGGCACGCGGCGCAGAGAGGGCTTTCGCGCACTGCTCCGCGCGCGCTGTACCCGGGGCTATTTTGAGACGGACAGCGGTCAGCGGGTCGAGTTTGGGCACCTCTTTTTGCTGAGCGCGCAGTTGCAGCCGACAGAGGCCGGCGGCATACGTCTCGCGAATCAGGTGCCGCTCTCGGACGGTCAGCTGACCGTCTCGGTGCTGAATACGCAGAGCCGCCTGCAGCAGGCGCGGCTCCTGCTCCTGCCGCGGCGTCTGCAGCCGGAAGCCTATGCGGGCGTCCGGGTGTACCGTTGTCGGGAGTTTCATCTCTGTCTCGACGAAGCGCTGCCGTTTCATACGGACGGCGAGGGGCGCGGGAGCAGGCAGGAGTTTACGGTGCGCTGTGTGCACCGGCAGATACGCTTTCTCTGTTGAGAGCGGGAGGAGAGGAAGATGAGAATCGGACAGGGGTATGATGTACACCGCTTGGTCGTAGAGCGACCGCTTATCCTCGGGGGCATTGAAATTCCCTACGAGAAGGGCTTGCTCGGCCACAGCGACGCGGATGTACTTTTGCATGCGATTTCCGACGCGCTGCTCGGCGCGGCGGCGCTCGGCGATATCGGCGCGCACTTTCCGGACAGCGATCCGGCTTATCAGGGTGCGGACAGCGCGGAACTGTTGCGGGCGGTCGGGAACTTGGTTCGCGGCGCGGGCTACGAAATCGGAAACATTGACAGCACGGTGGTCTGCCAGGCGCCGAAGCTCGCGCCGCATATAGGCGCGATGCGCGCGCGAATTGCGGAGGTGCTCTCGCTCCCGGTAGGGGCTGTGAGCGTCAAGGCGAGCACCGAGGAACATATGGGCTTTACAGGGAGAGGAGAGGGCATTGCGGCGCACGCCGTGTGCCTGTTGACGGAGAGAACAAAATGAAAATTTACGATACGATGACGCGTTACAAAGAGGAGTTTCAGACCATTGAGCCGGGTAAGGTCAGAATGTATGTCTGCGGCCCGACGGTATACAATCTCATTCACATCGGCAACGCGCGCCCCATGATCTTTTTTGACACGGTGCGGCGCTATCTCGAGTATAAGGGGTACGAGGTGAACTTTGTCTCGAACTTCACCGATGTGGACGACAAGATTATCAAGGCGGCCAACGAGGAGGGTGTGGACGCCTCTGTGATTTCCGAGCGCTACATTGCCGAGTGCAAGAAGGATATGGCGGGCATGAATGTGCGCCCGGCAAGCTATAACCCGCGCGCGACCGAAGAGATTTCCGGCATGATTGATATGATTCAGAAACTGATTGACGGCGGCCACGCGTATGTCGCGGCGGACGGCACGGTCTACTACCGGGTCGAGAGTTTCCCGGATTACGGCAAGCTCTCCCACAAAAATGTCGAGGAGAACCAGGCGGGACTTCGCACCCTCAAGGTGCGCGGCGAGGAGGCCAAGGAGGATCCGAACGACTTTGTGCTTTGGAAGCCGAAGAAGGAGGGCGAGCCCTACTGGGAGTCGCCTTGGTGTGAGGGACGCCCGGGCTGGCACATCGAGTGCTCGGTCATGAGCAAAAAGTACCTCGGCGAGACAATCGACATTCACGGCGGCGGCGAGGATCTGGTGTTCCCGCACCACGAGAACGAGATTGCGCAGTCCGAGGCCGTGAGCGGCAAGAAGTTTGTGCGCTACTGGATGCACAATGCCTTCCTGAACATCGACAACGTCAAGATGTCGAAGTCGCTCGGCAATTTTAAGACTGTGCGGCAGATCAGCGAGGAGTACGATCTCCAGGTGCTCCGCTTCTTCATGCTCTCGGCGCACTACAGAAGTCCGCTGAACTTCTCGCGGGAGATGATGGACGGCGCGAAGGCGAGCCTGGACCGCATTCTGACCGCGATGGAGCATCTCAGAGACTGCCTGTCGGCGGCAAAGACCGAGGCGCTAACGGGCGCGGAGGAAGAAGAGCTGAAGGCCTTTGACACGCTCCGTGAAAAATTCGAGGCCGCGATGGACGATGACTTCAACACCGCGGATGCGATCAGTGTGATTTTCGAGATGGTGAAGCGCGCCAATATCACAGTCACGGAAGAGAGCTCGAAGACCTACATTACCCGCGTGAAAGAGCTTCTCGAGAGGCTTCTCGATGTGCTGGGCCTGCTGTCCGAGCGGAAGGAAGAGAATCTGGATGCCCGGGTGGAGGCTTTGATTGCGGAGCGGCAGACGGCGCGGAAGGAGAAGAACTTTGCGCGCGCCGATGAAATCCGAAACGAGCTCACGGCGATGGGTATCCTCCTTGAGGACACCAAAGAGGGCGTCAAGTGGAAGAGAGCGTGAGCCGGGCGGCGCAGTATTCGCCGCTGGTGCTCGCCTATCTCGGCGACGCGGTCTATGAGCTCTATATCCGGGAGCGCATTCTGGCTCGGGGGAACCAGCCGGTGAACCGCATGCACGGTCAGACCGTGCACTATGTGAAGGCAGAGACGCAGGCAAAGCTCGCGCGCTATCTGGAGCCCAGGCTCACCGGGGAGGAGAGCAGTGTCTTTCGTCGGGGACGGAATGCGCACGCGAATACCATGGCGAAAAATGCGAGCATGATTGACTACCGCTTTGCGACTGCGTTTGAGGCGCTGGTCGGCTACTGGCGGCTCAGCGGAAAGGAAGAGCGCTTCCGGGACCTGGTCGGAGTCGGGCTCGAAGCGCTGGAGCAGGAGGAGAGACAGGCGCATGAACGAAAACGCAATTGAAGGACGGAATGCCGTTCTGGAGGCATTCCGCGCGGGCAAGACAGTCGACAAGCTCTATGTGCAGGAAGGTTTAAAGGACGGCCCGATTCTGAGCATTGTGCGGGAGGCAAAAAAACAGGGGAGTCGCATTCTGTTCTCCGACAAGGAGAGCCTGAACCGTATGAGCGAGGACGGCAAACACCAGGGTGTGATTGCGATGGTCGCGAGCTACAGCTATGCGGAACTCGGCGACATTCTGGCAAGCGCGCGGGAAAAGGGCGAGGATCCGTTTTTGATTCTGCTCGACGGCATTGAGGACCCCTACAATCTCGGCGCGATTATCCGGACCGCAAACCAGGTGGGTGCGCACGGCGTGATCATCAACAAGAACCGCGCGGTCGGGCTCACGGCGAGCGTCGCGCGGACTTCGGCGGGGGCGCTGAACTACACGCCGGTCGCAAAGGTCACGAATATGGCGCGCACCATCGAGGAGCTGAAAAAGGAAGGGCTCTGGTTTGTCGCGGCCGATATGGACGGCGAAGAGATGTACAGTCTGAATCTGAAGGGACCGCTGGGTTTAGTCATCGGCAACGAGGGCAAGGGCGTCTCGGAACTCGTTCGGAAGAAGTGCGATTTTACGGCGCGGATTCCGATGCTCGGTCAGATTGACTCGCTGAATGCGAGTGTCGCGGCCGGTGTGCTAGCCTACGAAGTGCTGCGGCAGCGCCGCAGCTGAGAAGAGAGGACAAAGAGATGGAATTTGCGAGAAAGGATCAGCGCGCCGCGCAGGCGGTCTGGGCCAAGGCGGAACAGACGCTTGGCAGTATGAGACAGGCGCTCATCGAGGCGCTGGTCGGCATGATTCGGACCGGCGGAACCGGCAGTTTCAATATGATCAGCGACAAGGACCGCATTTTCTTTGCGGGTCTCATGCTGAGCGCTTCGCCGGTTGCGACGGCGGAGGAACTCGCGGCGGAAGCCGAAAAGGTCAGAGAAATGCGGAAGCGCCTGCAGGCGCCGAAGTGCAACGACTGTGAGGGCGCGCCGGATCTGACCGGTGACTTTCACATGGAGAGCTGGGCGGAGGACGAGCGGGAAGTACGCGCGTTAAAGTATATGATACTCTCGACCCTCCAGGAACTTTCCGGCGCAGTACACCGTGCGCTCGAGAGAGAGGTTACGGATGCGCCGGTCAACGAGACGTTTTACCGGACCCTGTTTACGCTCGGCGAGGATTTTGCCGAGGAGGATCTGCTTCAGATTGCCTACGGACTGGATGACTTGCGCGCGAAGGTCGCGGTCTACGGCAGCGAGGCGGATACCGACAGTCGAAATTGAGAAATCAGAGGTTGTATGTATCAGAAACATTCGAAAGTGAACCATGCGCTGCACCGCGTGCAGGGACGTTTTTTCCAGGCCGCGATGTGGGCGGAGATTGTGATTGCCGCCTTTATTTTCGCAGCGGTCATTTTTCAGGTGGTGAATTTGCGGATCCACCTGCCGAAGGATGCGCACAGCCAGTTTGTGGAGTTCATTCAGATTGTGTTGGATATTCTGATGTGTCTCGAGCTCATCACGATGCTCTGTCGCCACGATATGGACTCCATTATAGAGGTCATGATTTTTGCGGTGACCAAGAATTTGCTGGTCTCGCACGAGAGCAGTGTCAATATGCTGCTCGGCGTGATTGCGCTCGCAGTGCTCTTCGGCATACGGAAGTATCTGTTCCTGAGTGCCAATGAGGTCGAGGCGCACAAGCAACATCTCGACTTTATCCAGCAGGACAGAGACGACTGAGACAAAGCGTGATATCCATACAGCCAAAGAACCCCGGAGACCGCCTGGTCCCCGGGGTTCTTTGATATTTTGTCTGCTTAGCCTTGCGCTGTTCCGGCAGCTCTCAGAGAGCGGCGGCGCTTGCTGCGGCCCCTTCTGCCTGCGCTTCGCTGCGCTGTTGTTTTTGCTTTGCCGCCGGGAGTTTGTCCCAGTGTAAGCTGGTGCGCCGGAAGAGCGGTTCCAGCACATAGAGGATGCAGGGCAGCATGAAGGCGACGATGAAGGCGGAAATCAGGGCGCCGCGCGCGAGCAACATGCACACTTCTTTGATCAGGTACATCTTGGACACCACGGCAACGCCGACTGTCGCGGCGAACATGCCGAGCGAACTCGTGATAATCGAGGCGTCACTCGTGGCACCGGCGAGAATCGCAGCCTCCTCGCGGTCCTTGCCGCTTCGCAACTCTTCCTGAAAGCGGGAGGTCACGAGGATCGCATAGTCGACGGTTGCGCCGAGCTGAATTGCACTGATTAAAATCGGCGCGATAAAGGAGATGCTGCCGCCCATCCAGTAGACCAGTCCCTGGTTAATGTAGATTGCGAGCTCAATCGCGAGAATCAGGGCGGCCGGTACCGTGAAAGAGCGGAATACGAACATGACAATCACGAAAATCGAGAGAATCGAGAGATAGTTCGTGATGATATTGTCGCGGGTAAAGACCTCGCGCAGATCCTCGGTCATCGCGGCTTCTCCGGTCAGGTAGGCGTTCGGATCGTAGCGGTGCACAATCTCCTGAATCTCGGCCAACTGCTCCTTGGTCTCATCGGTCGCGGCCTCAAAGTCCGAGGTCATCATGAGAAGCTGGTAGTCGTCGGAGAGAAAAATCTTCCGCACCCGTTCGGGGAGGAAAAAGTCCGGAATACCGCTGCCGGTCAGACTGTGATAGGAGACCACATGGCTGATGCCGGGCACGGCCTTCAGCGCATCCTCCATCTCTCCGAGCTTGCCGTTGTCCACCGAGCGGTCCAGAATTACGACATGCTCGGTCGCCGTTTGAAAGTCCTCTTTCAACTTCTCATTCGAGCGGAGAGAGGGGAGGTTTGAAGGCAGGGAGCGGGAAATCTGGTAGTAGATGTCGGTATTTTTCTGCGAGTAATAGGCGGGCACCAGCGCGAAGAGAAAGAGGATAATCCAGAGGCGGCGGTGGCGGAGCAGCCAGCGGTTAAAGCCCGTGAAATCCGGGAATAGGGATCTGTGCTTATACTTCTCAATCGCGTCGTCAAAGACGAGGAAGAGGCAGGGCAGAATCATAATCACGCAGACAATGCCGATCACGACACCTTTTGCCATGACAATGCCCATGTCGCGTCCCATCGTGAAGCGCATCGCGCAGAGCGCGAGGAAGCCCGCAATGGTCGTGAGCGAACTGCCGGAGAGTGAGGTAAAAGCCGCTGTGATTGCGTTTGCCATGGCCTCCCGCTTGTCCGGATTTTTTTCTTTTTCCTCCTCATAGCGGTGATAGAGGAAAATCGAGTAATCGACGGTCACGCCGAGTTGCAGGATGGCTGCAATCGCCTTGGTGATATAAGAAATCTGGCCGAGGAAGAGGTTGCTGCCCATATTGTAGAGGATGGCCATGCCGATGTTCGCGAGCAGCAAAAAGGGCATGACATAGGACTCGAAGCTTAAGAGCAACACGGTCAGCATCAGAATGACGGCGATGACGGTGTAAATCGGCAGCTCCGAGATCACGAGTTCTTTGATGTCCTCCACCATGGCCGACATGCCCGCAACGAAGCACTTCTCGTTCGTGAGCTTCCGGATTTCGACAATCGCGTCCATGGTCTCGTCGGCGGAGAGCGCGGTGTCGAACTGAACAATCATGAGAGTCGCATCGCCCGCGTAAAAGCTGTCGCGGAGCTTTGCGGGGAGCATGTCGGTCGGCACCTGGATGCCGAGCGTGCCGGAAAGCCAAAAGGCATTGCTGACATGCGGCACCTTCCGGATGCTCTCCAGTAAGTCATCGGTATAGGACGGCGGCATGCCCTCGACCACGACCATAGAGGTCGCAGCGGCCTGAAAGGGCTCTTCGAGGAGCTTTTCGCCCTGCACGGAGCGCACATCCTCCGGAAGATAGGAGAGAACATCGTAGTTTGTCCGGGTGCCGATATAACCGAGCAGCGCCGGAATTAAGAGTAAGGCGGCGACAAAGAGAACAAATTTCGGGTTCCCGGTGATGCGTCTTGCCAACTTGTGAATCATAACGGTTCCTCCTGTTTCAGCGGTGCATCCAGCCGGTCAGGTCGTGCCAGATGTCCGCAAACATTTTCCGGATGCGCGAAAAGAGCCCGGTCTTCTTCTGCCCGGTCGCACCCTTCACATGGCTGTCCGGCGCGGCGGTCTTAATTTCCGCGCTCCGGAGCATGACAGAGACAGAGCTCACGTCCGCATTCTCGGAGGAGGTCAGCGACTCGGGAGCCGCAGCGGCGTCGAGCGAGAAGAGCCGGGTCTTCTCGCCGGTATTTTCGTTCCACTTTTGATCGACTAAGTCGCGGATGCTGTCGGCCGCCTGCCGCATCGCGTCGGTGCTGTCAAGTGCCGAGGCGCTCTGACGGAGAATCGAGGCGCTCGCATCGAGTGCGAGGTCGGCACTCCGGTGGAACGCAGGGCTGTTGCTCTTTACAATATCGCGCGAGGTGCGGAGCAGCGCCGTGAGGCTCTCGGTATCCGCGCGTACGGTGTCGCTGAGGGTCGCGGCATCGCCGAGGGTCGCCTGCAGGGCGGGCAGATAACCGTCCGCAGTCCGATAGACCCGGTCGAGCGCATCGATGCTCTGCCGGATGTCCGCGGAGAGCTTCTTTACATCCGAGGCCGCCAGACTTCCGGTCGCACTGCTGCCGTAAAGGGCATCGTAGAGCGAGGAGAGACGGAGCGCATCGAGGTCGTTGCCGAGCGCATCGATCTTGCCGTAGACTTCGTTTGCGCCCGCGGCTGCCGCCTGTACCGTGTCTCTTTGGTTCCAGAGCGCAAGGGCATAGGCAATCTGCTCGCTGTCATAGCCGAGCGAGGCGAGTTTTTGAACGGCAAAGTCCTGGAAGCTGCCCTGCGGATACTGCGGCGACGGCGTGAGTTCGGCATCGGCGGTGTAGTCGATACCGCCGGCATTTGAGGTTGTGCCGAGATTGGTTGCGCGAATCCGGATGCGATTGCTGCCGGTACCGCCCGCGTCGACGGGCTGCAGGCCGTGCGCCTGCATGTACTGCGCGTACCCCTGGTAGAGTGCGCTCATCTGTTGCAAAGTGCCGCTTATTTTCTGATTCGCACCGGTCTTTCCGGCTTCACTGAGAGAGCGAAGTGTCCGGAGATCGTTTTTGATGTTGCGGCTGTCGCTGTCCAAATCGTCGCTTGCATCCTGAAAGCTCTCCATATTGTTCTGCAGAGCACTGAGCGTGCTCTCGCTCTCCTTTAAATGCCGCTGCAGGGTGAGCAGACTTTCATTGACCGCGGAGAGATTGTCATGTAGTTCGCCGACCGTCTGATTCGCGGAATTCAGATGACCGCTCGCAGGTGCCAGCGCACTGTCAAGTCCGTCCATGTTGCCGAGAAAGTTGTCAAGGTTTCCGTAGAACTCGCTCTCGCGGCTCTGCACGTTTTTTCGAACCTGATTCAGGCCGTCGAGACCGTTTGCCGCCTGATTTAACTTGCCCTGCATGCCCTCGGCCGCGTCAAAGAGCCGATCGCTCGCGGCATTCAGACTGTCCCAGGACTTCTGAACGTCTTGTTTGTCATCCTGTAATTTTTTCAGGTCGCCGAGACGGCCGGAGGCATTGACCGGGCCGAGCAGGAAGGTGAAGCCGTCAAACTTGAAGTCCTCCGCGCCGACCGAGAGGACATATTCCTGCGACTCGCCCGGAAGCCAGACGAAGAGGGCCGTCTTCAGATTCCCGACGGTCTGTATCTGTGCGTCCGGCGCCGTGAGGGAGAGAATGTCATTCTGATTGAAGACAGCCGCAGCAGTCAGAAACCAGTTATTTTTTTGGTATTCGCTGCTCGCCGGATTCGGGACAGCGCGGATATGCATCTCAACCACACCTTTTTCGCCGGCGAGTTTTGCGGCGTCGGTCGGCACACCGTTCAGCAGATACTGAATCGAAATTTGAAAGGGCAGGGTCTCAAACGGCGCGCGTGTCTTTCCCTCGAAATAGAAGTGTGAAGGCGCGCCCTCGCCGAGCGAGAAGCGGACGGTGTCGCCGTTGATTTCGGGTTTCACGCCGTTCGTCAGGTTTTCGACGCTGTCATAGGTTCCGTGATCTACAATCTCGGTCGCGCCGTTCAGTGCATAACTTTTCACAACGGCGGCATCGGTCGGGTTGCCGTAGCTGTCGAGAGTCACATAATAGGCCTCGTCGACAGTCGGGTGCACGCCGCTCGTGACTTCGGCCTGCACTGCGACGGGGAGATTGAGCGCAAGACTTGCGCCAAGGATGAGGGCTGCGAACTGTCTGCCACCGCGGCGGAGCGGTTTTCTCTGCACTGTTCTGTTGCTGTTCATACTGCAAGACTCCTTTGTTCCTTTTGTGTTGTTCTATACATAACAGCCGGTATTTGCACCGGTAATGAACGCTTGGCATTTAATAGACTTGTGTCTATTAAAAACACAAGCACTATTATAGCGAGAGGAAAGTGCGTTGACAAGAGAAAGTCAAAAATAATTCAGACGCAAGCGGCAATGTTTCGCGAAAAAGTGTGCTATGATAGAAAAGTTATTTAGCCCCAAGAAAGGTGTTTATCGAAATAATGAAGATTATTGTGGTAGGTAACGGAAAAATAGGCGAACTTCTCGTGCAGCAGCTCTCGCGGGAAGGGCATGAAGTGGTGGTCGTGGATAGCAATCCGGCGCGGCTTGAATTTATGCAGGAGAAGCTGGACGTCGCGGTTGTACCGGGCAACGGCGCCTCGATTGAGATTCTCCGGGAGGCGGGCGCGGACAGCGCCGACCTTTTGATTGCGGTGACCAACAGCGACGAGGTGAATCTTCTGACTGCGCTGGTTGCGGAGAAACTCGGCTGCAACTATACGGTGGCGCGTGTCCGCAGCCCCGAATACGACCGGGAGATGAACCTCTTAAAGACCAGCTTCGGCATCAATGTCTCGGTCAATCCGGAGAAAACCTGCGCGAAGGAAATTTTTCGTCTGCTCCAGTTTCCGACCTTCCTCACGCGGAACTCGTTTGCGGGCGGCCGCGCGGAGATGGTCGAGCTCATTGTCCCGGAGGAGGGAAAACTCACCGGGCGGAAGCTCTCGGAGCTCACAAACGTTCTCGATAAAAAGGCATTGATTTGTACGATTGAACGAAACGGCGAGGTGCTGGTTCCCTCGGGCTCCACCGAGCTCCGCGCCGGCGATAAGCTGGGCCTTGCGGCTGCGACCGCGGATTTGCCCGCGCTTCTGCACCGCTTCGGCATCCGGACGCTTGATGTGAAGAATGTGATGATCATCGGCGGCAGCGCAATTGCCCGCTACCTCGCGACCGACTTGTTGCGCTCGGGTTTGCATGTGACGATTTTGGAGACGGATCTCAAAAAGTGCGAGGTACTTGAGGACCTGTTGCCGGGCGCCGCCATCATCCACGGCGACGGCTCGCTCCAGCATGTGCTCGCGGAAGAGGGCATTGCGAATATGGACGCGGTGGTTCCGCTGACCGGCATCGATGAGGAAAACATCATGATTTCCCTTTATGCCCACTCGATCGGCACGAAGAAGACCATCACAAAGGTGAACCGGACGGAGTATGTGAATCTCTTCGGGCAGGAGCACCTCGGCGCGGTTGTGAGCCCGAAGGTGCTGACCGCCAATGAAATTACGCGCTACGCCCGCGCGGCGAGCCAGTCGCGCGAGGGTTCGGTCGAGACCCTCCATACGCTTGGCGGCGGTTCGATTGAGTCGCTCGGCTTCACCGTTCCCGAGGATGCGCCCTTCGTGAATAAGCCGATCATGGAACTGCCTCTAAAGTCTTCCATCCTGATTGCAGGCATCGTCAGAAACCAGAAGGTCATTATTCCGGGCGGTCAGGACTGCCTGATGCACGGTGATTCGATTGTGGTCATTGCGAATGCAAGCCAGATGATCTCGAACCTCACGGATATCTTTCGAAATCGCGGAGGCGAGGCATGAATTACCGTTTGATTGGAAAATACATAGGTTATATTCTCCTTGTGGAGGGGATTTTTCTTCTGCCGGCGATTGCAGTAGCAGCTGCTTACCGGGAACCGGAGAGCGAGCGCGCGATTGTCATTGCTGTTATTATCACCATGATTCCTGGAATCTTGCTCTCCTGCATCCGAAGTCACCGCTCCATTTCGATGAGCGAGGGGTTTGTGGTCTGTGCGCTCGGATGGATTGTGCTCTCGCTGTTTGGGGCGCTGCCCTTTTATATCAGCGGGGAGATTCCGCGCTACATAGACTGCTGGTTTGAGACGGTGTCCGGTTTCACGACGACGGGCTCGAGTATCCTCACGAATGTCGAGGCCATGTCGCACGGTCTGCTCTACTGGCGAAGTTTTACGCACTGGATCGGCGGTATGGGTGTGCTGGTCTTCCTGCTCGCGATTCTGCCGCTCGCAAAGGGCGACGGCGGCCCCTTACAGCTCATGAAGGCGGAGAGTCCGGGCCCCTCGGTCGGCAAGCTGGTGCCCAAGATTTCGACGACCGCAAAGATTACCTACATCATCTACTTTGCGATGACCGTCCTGATGGTGATTATTCTGCTCTTCGAGGGCATGCCGCTTTTTGATGCCGTCATGAACACTTTCGGCACAGCGGGCACGGGTGGCTTTGCGATTAAGAACAATTCTATCGCGGCCTATCCGAGCCAGCTTGTGCAGATGACAATCGGTGTCTTCATGGCGCTCTTCGGTGTCAACTTCTCGGTCTACTATCTGATGCTGACCCGGAAGTGGAAGGATGTGCTCCACAACGAGGAGTTCCGCTGGTACTGGATTATCATGCTCGGTGCTTCGCTGCTCATTGCAATCAATGTGTTCCGCGGGTTTTATCCGGGCGATTTCGGGCAGGCCTTCCGTGACAGCTTCTTCTCGGTCTCCTCGGTCATGACGACGACCGGCTACTGCACGGCGGACTTTGACAAGTGGCCTGAATTCTCGCGCTACATGCTGCTGCTCGTCATGTGTATCGGCGCTTCGGCGGGTTCGACCGGCGGCGGCCTCAAGGTATCGCGTGTGTTGCTGCTCTTTAAACATCTGAGACTGCAGATGTGTCAGATGATTCACCCGCGCCGCGTGCGCTCGGTGCGCATGGACAAGCGCCGCGTGGACAATAGCGTGATGTTCGGGACGACGGCCTTTCTCGCGGCCTATCTCTGCATTCTGATTGTCTCGGTGGTTCTGGTGTCTCTGGACGGCAAGAGCTTCGAGACGACATTCTCGGCGGTCATCTGTACCTTTAACAACATAGGGCCCGGTCTCGGCATGGTCGGGCCGACCGGAAACTTCAGCGCGTTCTCGGATTTTTCGAAGTTTGTGCTCTCGGTGGATATGTTGTTCGGACGCCTCGAGATTTTCCCGCTCCTCTTCCTGCTCTCGCCGGAAGTCTGGATGACCAAGCGGCTCAGCACGCCCATTGTCAGCGATTGAGAAGGACTTGAGCGCACGGTAAAAATGTGGTATACAAAAGGAACACGGTGATTCATATAATTATAGAAGGTACGGGGAGGAACAGTATGAAGAAGACGGCAAAGGCGGTTTGCGCGCTGCTTTCGGCAGCACTCTTGCTGGCGGGTTGCGGCAGCAGTGCAAAGACAGAGACAAAGGCTGCGGCGGAGAGCACGACGACAGCGGACGGCTCGACCCAGACGGTGGTTCCGAAGGAGAAGTTAAAAATCGGCATGCTGTTAATCGGTGATGAGAACGAGGGTTACAGCGCAAGCCACATCAACGGGCTCAAGGAAGCGGCAAAGACGCTGGGTCTCAGCGAGGATCAGCTGATTCTGAAGACCAACATCCGCGAGGACGAGTCTTCGCTCGATGCGACCGAGGATCTCGCAAACCAGGGCTGTCAGCTGATTTTCGGCACGAGCTTCGGCTATGAGAGCTATATGCTGGAGGTCGCAAAGGACCACCCGGAGATTACCTTTTGTCACGCGAGCGGCAACCAGGCAGCCGGTGCCGGTCTCAGCAACTTCCACAACTACTTCGACGACATCTTCGAGGCGCGCTATGTGAGCGGCGTCGCGGCGGGCTTAAAGCTGAAGCAGATGATCGACGAGGGCAAGATCAAGGCCGATCAGGCGCGTCTCGGCTATGTCGGCGCGTACCCCTATGCGGAGGTAATCTCCGGCTATACGGCTTTCTACCTCGGCGCGAAGTCCGTGGTCCCGGAGACCACGATGAAGGTGCTCTACACGAACAGCTGGGGCGACCCGGCGGTCGAGGCGGAGACCGCAAAGCAGCTCATTTCCGACGGCTGCGTGCTGATCAGCCAGCATGCTGACACGACCGGCGCGCCGACCGCTGCGGAAGAGGAGAAGGTGCCCTGCGTCGGCTATAACATCGATATGACCGGTGTTGCGCCGGATTCGGCAATCACTTCGCCGACCAACAACTGGGAAGTTTACTACGAGTACGCGATTCAGAGCGTGCTTTCCGGTGAGCCGATTGCAACGGATTGGTCGGAGGGCTTTGCGCAGGATGCTGTGCGTCTCACGAAGCTCGGCACGGCGGCTGCACCGGGCACCGAGGAGAAACTGAAGGAAGTGGAGCAGAAGATTAAGGACGGAGCCCTGCATGTCTTCGACACCAAGACCTTCACGGTGAACGGCAAGGAAGTTACGAGCTATGCGCCGAACGGCCAGGAGCTGGTCTCGGACGGTTACTTCCACGAGTCGGAGTACCGCTCTTCTCCGAGCTTTGACTTGATTGTCGATGGCATCGAGGCGACCGCAAACTAATCCAGGAAAGACCCACAAAAAGCCCCCTGCGACGGCAGGAGGCTTTTTGATTCAAAGCCAGCGGCTTTTAGGAGGAAACTGTGGCAGAAAACGCAATTGAGTTTTGCGAGATTACCAAGCGCTTCGGCGAAGTCACGGCGAGCGACCGCGTGAGCTTTTCGCTGAAGAAGGGAGAGATACTGGCGCTCCTCGGGGAAAACGGGAGCGGCAAGACGACGCTCATGAATATGCTCTCGGGCATTTATTTTCCGGACAGCGGACAGATCAAAGTAAACGGCGAGGTTGCGAGCATTCAGTCCCCGAAGGATGCGTTCCGGCTCGGCATCGGCATGATACACCAGCACTTCAAGCTGATTCCGGTGTTCAGTGCGGCCGAGAATATCATCCTCGGCGAGCGGGGCGGCAAATACGACCTGAAGGCAGCGGAGCAGCGCCTCGCGGAACTCGCGGAGCGCTACGGCTTTCGGCTGAATCCGAAGCAGAAGGTCTACGAGCTCTCGGTCTCCGAGAAGCAGACCGTCGAGATTATGAAGGTTCTGTACCGCGGCGCGGACATCCTGATTCTCGATGAGCCGACCGCCGTGCTGACCCCGCAGGAGACCGAGCGCCTCTTTGCGATTCTCCGGAAGATGCGGGAAGACGGCAAGTCGATTCTGATTATCACGCACAAGCTGACGGAGGTGCTTGCGCTTTCGGACCGCGTTGCGGTGCTTAGAAAGGGACAGTACATCGGCGCGGTCGAGACCGCAAAGGCGGATGTGACCCTGCTCACCGAGATGATGGTCGGCGAGAAGGTGAAGCTCGGCATAGACCGTGCGGCGCCCTTAAACGGCCCGAGACGACTTCGCCTCGAAAACGTCACCTGCGTGAACGCAGAGGGCGTCCCGGTGCTCTCGAATCTGAGCCTCACGCTACAGGGCGGCGAGATTCTGGGCATTGCCGGCATCGCCGGAAACGGCCAGCGGGAGCTTCTCGAGGCCATAGCGGGGTTGGTGCCCTACAGCGGAGAAATCTGTTACGGGGAGGACGACGGGAGCGAGAAGGATTTAAAGGGCATGACACCGGCAGCCATCGAAGCGCTCGGCGTGCGCCTCGCTTTTGTGCCGGAGGACAGACTGGGCATGGGGCTGGTCGGCAGCATGGATCTGACGGACAATGTGATGCTCCGCTCCTACCGGAGCGGCGCGAGCTTTGTGACCGACCGGAAGAAACCGAAGGAGCAGGCGGAGCAGATTGTCGAAGAGCTTTCGGTCGCGACGCCCGGCACGGCGACCCCAATCAGGCGGCTCTCGGGCGGCAATGTCCAGAAGGTGCTGGTCGGCAGAGAGATACTCGGAAGCCCCAAGGTCGTGATGGCTGCCTACCCGGTGCGCGGCCTCGACATTCACTCCTCCTACATGATTTATCAGCTCCTGAACGAGCAGAAAAAGAAAGGCAGCGCCGTGATTTGCGTCGGCGAGGATCTGGATGTGCTTCTGGAACTCTGCGACCGCATTCTCGTGCTGCAGGGCGGTAAGAGTGCCGGGATTCTGGATGCGCGCACGGCGAGCAAGGAAGAACTGGGAAGAAGAATGATGGGCGGAGAGGAGAGCGAGACATGAGACAGAGTCGGGAACCACTGTTTCAAATGCATAAGCGCGGCTATATCTCTTTCGGGAAGCTTGCGCTGATTCATCTGATTGCGCTGCTGCTCGCGCTCGTGACCTGCGCGGCAGTCATTGTGCTCGTGACCGGGGTGAACCCGCTCGGGGTCTATGAGGCACTGGTCACCGGCGCGGTCGGAAACCCGCGGCGCCTCTGGGTTACGATACGGGAGAGCGGCATTCTGCTCTTAATCGCGGTCGGTCTCACGCCGGCCTTCCGCATGCGCTTCTGGAACATCGGCGCGGAGGGACAGATTCTGGTCGGCGGTATTGCGAGTGCCGGACTCATGATACTCCTCGGCGGAAAACTGCCGAATGCGCTGCTCCTCCTCTTGATGCTCGTCTGCAGCATGCTCTTCGGCATGGTCTGGGGCCTCGTTCCCGCTTACTGCAAGGCGCGCTATCACACGAACGAGACCTTGTTCACGCTCATGATGAACTATGTCGCCCTGCAGCTGGTGACCTTTGCCATCTGTTTCTGGGAGAACCCGAAGGGCTCGAACAGCATCGGCACAATCAACCAGGCGACGCGCGCGGGTTGGTTTCCGCGCATCGGCGGCACAGGGTTTGCGGGCAGTCAGTATATCTTCGGCCTCTGCATCATCCTCCTCGTGACGGTGCTCATGCACCTCTATCTGACGCGCACCAAGCAGGGTTTTGAGATTTCGGTGGTCGGCGCGAGCCAAAACACGGCGCGCTATGCGGGCATTTCGGTGCAGCGCGTCATGCTTCGGACCATGGCGATTTCCGGCGCAATCTGCGGTCTCGCGGGCGCGGTGATTGTGGGCGGCGCGGGGCACACGCTCTCCGTCAGCACGGCAAACGGGCGCGGCTTCACGGCGATTCTGGTCGCCTGGATGGCGAATTTCAATCCGCTCTTCATGGCGCTGACCGCGATTCTTCTCTGCTTCATGCAGCAGGGTGCCATTCAGATTGCGACGCAGTTTAAGTTAAACCAGAACTTTTCGGACATCATCACGGGAATCGTGCTCTTTTTCCTGATCGGCTGTGAGTTCTTTGTCCGCTACCGACTGACACTTCGAAAGAGAGGAGCGACGAAATGAATTTGCTTTCCACTTTTTTGCAGCGCGCCATCCTGCAGGGCGTCCCGATTCTCTACGGCGCGAACGGGGAAATTCTGACCGAGAAGGCGGGCAATTTAAACCTCGGCATTCCGGGTATCATGTATATGGGCGGTGTCTCGGGGCTGATTGCGGCCTTTTTCTATGAGAGAGCGGCGGGCGACCGCGCGTCCGGGCTGTTTGGTCTGCTGGTGTCTCTCTGCGCGGCGCTGCTTGTCTCAATGCTCGCGGGACTTTTGTACAGCTTCCTGACGGTCACGCTCCGCGCGAACCAGAATGTCGTGGGTCTCTCGCTGACCACTTTCGGCGTCGGCTTCGGCAATTTCTTCGGCGGCTCGCTCTCACAGCTCGCGGGCGGCGTGGGGCAGATTTCCACGAAGCTCACGGCAGCGGCGTACCGGCAGAGTCTGCCCGGCCTCTCGGGCCTGCCGTTTGTCGGCAAGGCCTTCTTTTCCTTCGGCTTTTTGACCTACCTCTCGATTGCGTTGTCGCTCTGCCTCGCCTTCCTGTTGACAGGCACCCGGAAGGGACTCGAAATCCGGGCAGTCGGTGAGGATCCGGCCGCGGCGGATGCTGCCGGGGTCGATGTGAACCGCGTGAAATATGTCTCGACCGTGGTCGGAGCTGCACTCGCCGGACTCGGCGGTCTCTGCTTTGTGATGGAATATCTCGGCGGCACTTGGGCGAACGACGGCTTCGGCGACCGCGGCTGGCTCGCCGTCGCTCTGGTCATCCTCTCGGTCTGGAACGCGAGAAAGGCAATTTGGGGTTCCTTCCTCTTCGGCGGTCTCTATATTCTGTATCTCTACATTCCGGGCCTGAATCGCTCGGCGCAGGAGCTTTTTAAGATGTTGCCCTATCTCGCGACCATTCTGGTTCTGATTCAGACGGGTCGGAGAAACCGGCCGGAGGATCAGCCGCCGGCGAGCCTTGGTCTCTCGTATTTCCGGGAGGAGCGCTGAGTCATGGGAATTCGAATCAAGGTTCTGCTCGCCGAGATCCTGCTTCTCGGCCTGCAGACTCTTTTGTACTTCGGCGTCGAGGTCTTTGAGGGGAAGCCGCACAATGTGGCAAAAAAAATAGACGGACACATACCGTTCGTGCCCGCCTTTGTCTATATCTATGTGCTCTGGTTTCCGTTAATCCTTTTGTTTCCGCTCGCTCTTTTTGCGGCGGATCCGATGGCCTATGCGCGCTACCAGACGGCAATTCTTCTGGACATCGCGCTGAGCCTTTTTTGCTACCTCGCCTACCCGACGAGTTTTGCGCGCCCCGAGGCGCCGGATACTGTTTCGGGACAGGCTATGCGGCTTGTGTTCCGGGGGAGCTATAAGGGCGTCAACTGCGCGCCGAGTATGCACTGCTCGATGTGCTATCTCGTGTTACACTTTGTCGGCGCAACGCCCGGCCTGCCGTTCGCCGTCGCAGCGATTGCGGCACCGGTCGCGCTCGGCATCGTGGTTTCGACGCTCTTTACGAAGCAGCATGTCGTAATCGATGCCCTGACAGCGCTTCCGCTCGCGGCAGTCTGCATTCTGGTCGGCAACCGCCTGCCGTTTACGGCGCTTCTTCACTGGATTCTGGGCGCCTGAGCTTGTCCGCAAAGGGGCGGTTTTTGGGGGCCGCCTCCGTCATTGCGGGGGCGGAAAGTCCCTCGCCGTGGGCGCGGAGCATCTCTTCGCGGAGCTCGCTCGCCGAGAGCAGGAGAGCCCCCTGGCTCCGCACAATGATCTGCTCGAGACCGTCCGAGGTCGCGACGGTCACGCTGTCGGTCGCCGCGTGGCGCCCCGAAAAGCTCTCGATATAGCTGTCCGCGGTCTGGGCGGTCTTGGTGTAGACGACAAACAGATTGTGCCAGGGATAGCGTTCCTCCTTGTGATCCTTCCGCCGATAGGCGTCGAAGACCACAATCAGGGTGACGCCGGTAAAGCCCTGGTAGTCGGAGAGAAGGTCGAGGAGCGCAAGCCGCGCGCTGTCGATGTTTTCTTCCGCGAGGGCGCGGAGCTCGGGAAACGCAAAAATAATATTGTAGCCGTCGACCAGGAGAAACCGCTTCCTTGGCGCGGCGGTGCGGAGCGCGCGGTAAGCGCGCTCTTTTGCTGCCTCGCTTGCCTCCCGGCGTTTCGCCTCCGGGCGCTTTTTGTCCTCGCGGCGGTTCCGGTAAAAGGTGCGTTCCAAAATCGCATCGATTTCTTCCAAAGAGAGCGGGGCGCTCTCTTTTTTTGTGCGGACGAGGGGGTCTTCGCCGTTTTCTTCCGCAGCGGCGTTCCGATCGCGCCGGTAGGGGAGGTGCATGTAGCGGGGCGCTTCCTCATAGGAAACCGTCTCGCCGCTCCCGTGGCGGCAGAAGACCGAGTCGGCCGGAAAGGCGAGATCGGCCGCGGGATCGTAGCCCCGCGCGGCAATCACGGCCTCGCTGTCCCGGCAGGGGAAAAAGCCCGCAAAGGAGAGGGAGAGCGAAGCTTCGCCTTTGGTATATCGGCGGAGTTCGGCGGCATAGTTTTGCATGGCGGCGACGGCCGCCTGTCCGTGCACTTCGGCGCGCTCCGCGCTCCCGGCCTCGCCGAGCGCGAAGGAAGCGCCCATGCGCTCAAGGTCATGGAGGGCGCGCCCGAGCGAGGCGGCCGGAAGTTGCAGCGAAAAGTCATAGCAGGGTTCCAGCACCTTGGGCGCGGCGGCATAGAGCCCCGCGCGGAGTGCGCGTACGGTCGCCTGCCGGAAGTCGCCGCCCTCGGTGTGCTTCTCGTGGGCGCGTCCCGCAATCAGGGTGATTTTGATATCTGTGAGCGGTGCGCCGAGCAGGATGCCCGGAATTTCCTCTTCTTCGAGCGTGCGGAGTACCTGCTGTTGGTACTGAACGGGGAGTTGTTCCGGCGTGAGCGCACTCTCGGTCTGCAGACCGCTGCCCGGCGCAAGCGGTTCCAGCAGGAGATGCACTTCCGCATAGTGGCGGAGCGGTTCAAAGTGTCCGGCACCCTCGGCGGTTTTTGTGACGGTCTCGCGGTAGCTGACGCCCGCCGGCTCGAACTCGACCGCGAGCGAAAAGCGGCGCAAAAAGAGTTCTTTCAGGATTTCAACCTGCATCTCGCCCATCAGGGATGCCTGCAGTTCGCTGTTAGCGCTGTCAAAGCGGAAGCGGAGACTCGGCTCTTCCTCTTCGAGAGAACGAAAGCGCGGCAGCCACTCGCTCCACTGCGCACCTTCCGGTAAAATCAGACGATAGCGGAGCACAGGGGTAAGAATAGGCAACGTGTGTTCGCTGTGGTCGGCGCCGAGCCCCATGCCGGCCAGACTCTCCGCGAGACCGGTCACCGCGATGATGCTGCCGGCGGGTGCCTCCTTGAGGAGGGAATAGGAGCGCCCCGAGTAGAGGCGAAGCTGCTCGGCTTTTTCATTGAGCGGCGGGAGCGGCATTTTGGAACTGAGCGTTCCGCCCGTGACCTTTAAAAATGTGAGGCGCGCGCCCTTCTCATCCGCGGCGATTTTAAAGACGCGCGCCGAGAAGTCCGCCGGATAGGCGGGGGGCACGAATAGCGCCGAGATGCCGTCCAGCAGTTCTTTCACACCCTGCTGGCGGAGGGCGGCGCCGAAGAAGCACGGGAAAAAGCGGCGCGCCCGAAGGAGCGCCGCCAGTTCTTCGTCGGACGGGCAGTTGCCGTCCTCGAGATAGCGGTTTAGGAAACGCTCGTCGAGGAGCGAGAGTTCCTCGGCGCGCGCCGGCGAAGCGGCCGGGCGGGAAAAATCGATGAAGTCGCCGCCAAGCTGCGCGCGAAGGGCGGCCAGCAGCGTCTCTTTTGACGCGCAGGGCCGGTCGGTTTTATTGAAGAAGACGACACAGGGGACTCGGTAGCGCCGCAGGAGCTGCCAGAGCGTCACCGTATGACTCTGCACGCCCTCGACCGCGCTGATGACGAGAATCGCGAGATCCAGAACCTGAAGAACGCGCTCGGCTTCGGGCGAGAAGTCAACGTGCCCCGGCGTGTCGAGCAGGGTCACGGCGAGGTCGCCGGTCTCAAAATAGGCCTGTTTGGAGAAAATTGTGACGCCGCGCCGCTGTTCCGCGGGATCGGTGTCAAGGAAGGCAGAGCCGTAGTCGACACGCCCCGGCGCGCGGAGCGCACCCGCCGCGACGAGCAGGGCCTCCGAGAGCGTCGTCTTGCCGGCGTCGACATGGGCCAGAATGCCGAGCGTCAGGCGGCGCATCAGTTTTCGATGAGATGGAAGGCAAATCCGCCGATCTCACCCTCCAGATAGAGGAAGGTGCTGCGGCCGAGGCTGTCCACCTTGCGCGTAGACTCGTCAAAGCGAACGCCGCGCTTTGCGAGGTAGTATTCGGCGCGGTCCACATTGTCCGTGCCGATCGCGACATGGCCGAGAGAGCCCTTGCCCTGATACTTCATGACTTCGACAGCGGTGCCGGAGAAGAAGGAGACCGGGGTCTCGATGCAGTCGAGATCAAAGATCGAGGCAATCAGCGAGGCATTCTGTTTTGCTTCCGCGTCGTCCTTCGAGTTGATGCCGACATGCTTGATCTTAAAGTTCAGCATGGTACGGACAGCCGCGCGGGTGCGCGCCGTGACGGTCTCAAAGGCGTGTGCACGGATATCTTCTTTTTTGGCGAGCCAGGTGCCGCCGCAGGCAAAGACCTGCTTCAGGGCAAAGTAGCGTTGCAGATTTTCAAGCGTCACGCCGCCGGTCGGCATAAAGCGGAGATTCCCATACGGCGCGGAGAGCGCCTTCAGCATTGCGGAGCCGCCGTTCTGCTCGGCGGGGAAAAACTTGACGGCGTCGAGGCCGAGCGACATGGCCTGTTCCATCTCGCCGGGCGTCGCCGTGCCGGGACACATGGCAATGCCCTTTTCCCGCACATAGGCGACAAGTTCCGGCTGAAAGCCCGGGCTCACGATGAATTTTGCGCCCGCCGCAATCGCGGCGTCCGCCTGCGCTTTGGTGACAACGGTGCCGGCGCCGACTGTCATGTCGGGCATCTCGCGGGTCAGCGTGCGGATGGCCTCTGCGGCAGCCGCGGTCCGGAAGGTAATCTCGATTGCGGAGACACCGCCTTTCTTGAGAGCCTCGGCGAGCGGCAGCGCGTCGTTCGCGTCCTCGATTGCGACAACCGGAACAATGCCGATGCGGTACAGTTCTTTGATACAAGCGTCCATTTTGCTATCCTCCCAGCGTTTTTCTGTATCATTTGCACTGAAATCAGTGTAGCATAAGTTAAGAGCATAGAAAAGTTTTCGAAAATGCGTTAAGATAGCGTTACATGTCTGAGACAGGGAGGAAACGCGATGAAGGTAGTCATTCTTGCAGGCGGCTTCGGTACCAGAATTACGGAGGAGAGTTATCTTCGGCCCAAGCCCATGATCGAGATTGGCGGGCAGCCGATACTCTGGCACATCATGAAATACTATTCCTCCTACGGCTTTCACGACTTTGTGATTTGCCTCGGCTACAAACAGTATGTGGTCAAGGAATATTTTGCGGATTATTTTCTGCACACCTCGGATGTGACCTTCGATCTCTCGAACAACAGCATGGAGGTGCTGCAGCGGCATGCGGAGCCCTGGAAGGTGACGCTGATTGACACAGGCCTCCACACGATGACGGGCGGCAGAGTGAAGCGCATTCGCGACTATGTGGGGGACGAGCCCTTCCTCCTGACCTACGGTGATGGGGTCTCGGATGTGGATCTCAATGCGCTGCTCGCCTTTCATCGGGAGAAAAAGCGGCTCGCGACCATCACGATGGTGAACATCGGGCAGGCCAAGGGTGTGCTGGATGTCGGTGACAACGGGGAAATCCGCTCCTTCCGCGAGAAGGACGACAGCGACGGCGCGGTGATCAACGGCGGCTTCATGGTCTTTGAGCCGGGCGTTTTCGATTACATTGCGGGCGATGATACCGTGCTTGAGCAGGAACCCTTCCGGGATCTTTGCCGTGACCGGGAGCTGGTAGGCTATTACCACAGAGGCTTCTGGCAGTGCATGGACACGCAGCGCGAAAAGAAAAAGTTAGAAGAGCTCTGGGAGAGCGGCAACGCGCCCTGGAAGCGATGGTGAGGAGAAACTTGCATGTTTGAAGATAAGACAGAACAGGAGGCGCGACAGGAAATTCTCGCGCTCGTAGAAGAATATGCGGAGCGTTTCCGCGAAAAGAAGAGGGACTTTCACCCGGGCGACCGCATTTCCTATGCGTCCCGCGTCTACGACCACAAGGAGATGGTCAACGCGGCCGATGCGGTTCTTGAATTCTGGCTGACCTCCGGGCGCTATACGGATCTCTTTGAGAAGAAACTCGGCGCCTATCTCGGCGTCCCCTTTGTGTCGCTCGTGAACTCGGGCTCGAGCGCGAATCTGCTCGCCTTTATGGCATTGACCTCTCCGAAGCTCGGCGAGCGGCGCGTTCGTCGCGGCGATGAGATCATCACCGTGGCCTGCGGCTTCCCGACGACGGTCACGCCGATGTTGCAGTACGGGGCGGTCCCGGTCTTTGTCGATGTGACCATTCCGCAGTACAACATCGATGTGACGAAGCTCGAGGCGGCCTACTCGCCGAAGACCAAGGCCGTGATGATTGCCCATACGCTCGGCAATCCCTTTGACTTAAAGGCGGTCAAGCGGTTTTGCGACGCCCACGGGCTCTGGCTCATCGAGGACAACTGCGATGCCCTCGGCAGTCGCTATACCCTGGACGGGGAGACCCGGTTTACGGGTACCGTCGGCGACATCGGCACCTCGAGCTTTTACCCGCCGCACCACATGACCATGGGAGAGGGCGGCGCGGTCTACACGAAGAACGTGGTGTTGCACAACATTCTCCGCTCCATGCGCGACTGGGGTCGGGACTGCCGCTGCCCCTCGGGCGTCGACAATCTCTGCGGTCACCGCTTCGACGGCCAGTACGGAGAACTCCCGAAGGGCTATGACCACAAGTATGTCTACTCGGAGTTCGGCTTCAATCTGAAGGCGACCGATTTGCAGGCGAGCATAGGCTGCGCGCAGCTTGAGAAGTTTCCGCACTTTGTCGAGCGCCGGAAGGAAAACTTTAAGCGCCTTCGCGCGGCGCTCTCTCCCGCGGCGGACAAGCTGATACTCCCGGAGCCCTGCGAGAATGCGGACCCGAGCTGGTTCGGCTTTCTTCTGACCTGCCGGGAGGGCGTGTCCCGCGAGAAGCTGGTGCGCTATATCGAGTCGAAGGGCGTGCAGACTCGCATGCTCTTTGCGGGCAATCTGACGAAGCACCCCTGTTTCGACACGCTCCGCGCAAGCGGCGAGGGCTACCGCATTGTCGGCGAACTCACGGAGACCGACCGTATCATGCGCGACACCTTCTGGGTCGGTGTCTATCCGGGCATGACGGAGGAGATGATTGACTATATGGCGACAGCAATTCGCGAGGGACTCGCGGAATGAGACAGGCTTCGAAGGGCGGCATCTATCTCGCCCTGCATGCGCTCGTGCTCTTTTACAGTCTCTCGGCCCTCTGCTCGAAGACAGCGGCTTCCTACCCGGTCGGCAGCTTTCGCTGGCTGCTGTTTTATGGCGCGGTGATTCTGATTCTGGGGCTCTACGCAATTTTCTGGCAGCAAATCATTAAGCGCCTGCCGCTCTCGACCGCCTACATGAATAAGGCGGCGACCGTTATCTGGGGACTTGTGTTCGGCGGCCTCTTTTTCCGTGAGCGCGTGACGGCCGGGAAACTCTTTGGCGCGGCGTTGATTATTGCCGGCATTGTGCTCTATGCGCTGCCGGGCGCGGCGCGGGGGCGGGAAGCATGAGAAATCTCCCCTGGCTGCACCTCGCAATTTACCTCGGCGCGGTCTTCATCGCGGCGCTCTCTCAGGTGCTCCTCAAAAAAGCGGCGATGCGGCCGCATCGGAGCGTCGTAGAGGAGTATTTAAACCCGCAGGTCATCTTTGCCTATGGGCTCTTTTTTCTGGCGACGCTGATCGATGTGATTGCCTACCGGAAAATTCCGCTGAGCCTCGGCCCCATTCTGGAGGCGAGCGCCTATCTCTACATGCTGATTTTCGGCGCCGTGTTCTTCGGCGAGCGGATTACGAGGAGAAAACTTCTGGCGCTCGCCCTGATTCTCGGCGGTATTGTCCTCTTTACGCTATCGGCGTGAGGACAGGATTTGACAGAGGAGGGACTGTGGACTATGCAGAAACACTATGATTATCTCCTGGTCGGCGCAGGGCTTTTTAACGCTGTCTTTGCACAGGCGGCGGCCCGCGCGGGCAAGCGTTGCCTGGTGCTCGAAAAGCGCGCGCACATCGGCGGCAACATTCACTGCGACACCGTGGAGGGCATACAAGTGCACCGCTACGGCGCGCACATCTTCCACACTTCGAACGCCGAGGTCTGGAATTTTGTGAACCGCTTTGTCACGATGAATCGCTTCACGAATTCGCCGGTCGCAAATTACAAGGGGGAGATGTACAATCTCCCGTTTAACATGAACACCTTTTCGCGCATGTGGAATATCCGGACGCCTGCGGAGGCGCTCGCGATTCTGAACGAGCAGCGCGCGGAGATTACGGGCGAGCCGAAAAACCTCGAGGAGCAGGCGATTTCGCTCGTCGGACGGGACATTTACGAGAAGCTCATCAAGGGCTACACGGAAAAGCAGTGGGGCAAGGCCTGCACGGAACTTCCGGCGTTTATCATACGGCGGTTGCCGGTGCGCCTCACCTATGACAACAACTATTTCAACGACCGCTACCAGGGCATTCCCGAGGAGGGGTATGATGCGCTGGTGCAGGCGCTCTTTTCGGAGGCGGATATTCTCTTAAACACAGATTATCTCGCGGACAAAGAGGGGTGGAACCTGCGCGCCGATGCCGTGGTCTACACGGGACCGATCGATGCGTATTTTGACTATGCGCTCGGCGCGCTCGAGTATCGCTCGCTTCGCTTTGAGACCGAGACCCTCGACACGGAGAACTACCAGGGCTGCGCGGTCGTGAACTACACCGAGCGAGACATTTCCTATACGCGCATCATCGAGCACAAGCACTTTGTCTTCGGCACGCAGCAAAAGACCGTAATCACCCGCGAGTACCCTTCGGACTGGAAACCGGGCATGGAGCCCTATTACCCGGTCAACGACACAAAGAATCAGGCGCTCTACGAGGCCTACCGGGAAATGGGCGCGCGGGAGCCCGTGATTTTCGGCGGACGCCTCGGCGAGTACCGCTATTACGATATGGACAAGGTGATTGAGAGCGCCATGGCGAGAGCGCGCGCCCTCGGCCTTACAGTTGGAGACGAGACATGATTATCACAAGAACCCCCTTCCGCATGTCGTTTTTCGGCGGCGGAACCGACATGCCGGAATTCTTCAAAGAGCACGGCGGCGCTGTGCTCTCGACCAGTTTCGACAAATACTGCTATGTCAATGTCCGGCATCTGCCGCGATTCTTCGACTACAGCACCGAGCTCTCGTATTCAAAGCTGGAGCGCGTGACGCGAATCGAGGACATTGAGCATCCGGCCGTGCGCGAGGCGATGAAGTTCCTCGACATGCATGAGTTGCGCTTAACCTATGAGGCGGATCTCCCGGCGCGCTCGGGACTCGGCACGAGCTCGAGCTTTGCGGTCGGGATGTTAAATGCCTTCTATGCGCTGAAGGGCAAGTATGCGGATAAGAAGCGCCTCGCGGATGAGGCCATCTACCTCGAGCGGGAACTCTGCGGAGAGGCCGGCGGCTGGCAGGATCAGATTGCAGCTGCCTTTGGCGGTCTCAATGTGATCCGCTTCAGCGAGGACGGCTACCGCGTGAGCCCCGTCATTGTGAGCGCCGAGCGGAAGCGCGCGCTGAATGAGAATCTCATGCTCTTCTTTACGGGTTTTTCTCGTTTTTCCTCGGACATTCAGACCGCGACCAAGAAGGCCCTCTCGGATAAGACCGCGGAACTTAGAGAGATGTGCGCGCTGGTCGATGAGGCCGAGAAAATTCTGATTCATAAGGAGAGCGACCTGAATGAGTTCGGGCGCATGCTTGACACGAGCTGGCAGTTAAAGCGCGGTGTCAGCGCGAAGATTTCGACGGATTCGATTGACCGGCTCTATGCGGACGCAAAAAAAGCCGGCGCGCTCGGCGGCAAACTGCTCGGCGCGGGCGGCGGCGGCTTTCTTCTCTTTTATGTGGAGAAGGAGAGACAGGCGGCGGTACATGCCGCGCTTTCAAACCTTCTGCATGTCCCGTTCACCTTTGAGAACGGCGGCACGACGGTTATTTTCTACGAGCCGGAGAGCTATGTCGCAAAATAAAATACAGGCGGCTTTACTTCAGCCGAGCGCCACATCGAGCGCCATCATGAGAGTAAAGCCGAGCGCGAAGGAGAGGACCCCGATGTCGGAGTGCTCTCCTTCCGACATTTCGGGGATTAATTCCTCGACGACCACATAGAGCATCGCACCGGCCGCAAAGCTCAGGAGATAGGGCATTGCCGGGATGAAGAAATCGGTCGCGGCGAGCATAACGAGCGCCGCAAGCGGCTCCACGGCACCCGAGAGCAGGCCGTAGAAGAAGGCGCGGGGCTTACTGCTCCCTGAGGAGAGCAGCGGGAGGGAGATGATGGCGCCCTCCGGAAAATTCTGAATCGCGATGCCGAGGGAGAGCGCGAGTGCCGCACTCGCCGTGATATTTGCGCTGCCGCTTAGGAAGCCCGCATAGACGATGCCGACCGCCATGCCCTCGGGAATGTTGTGAATCGTGACGGCGAGGAGCAACATCGCGGTTTTGGAGATACGGCTTTTTCTGCCCTCGGCCTTTTCCGCGTACAGGTGGAGATGCGGAATCAGTTTGTCGAGGAGCAGGAGAAAGAGCGTTCCGATCCAGAAGCCGATTGCGGCGGGCAGAAAGGCAAAATGGCCGAGCCCGCCTTCCGCGCTCTGTTCGAGCGCGGGAATCAGGAGACTCCAGACGGAAGCGGCGACCATGACACCGGCCGCAAAGCCGGTCAGCGCCCGCTGAATGTTTCGGCTCAGGGTCTCTTTCAAAAAGAAGACCGCGGCCGCGCCGAGCGTGGTGCCGGCAAACGGAATCAGAATGCCGAGAAGACTGTTCTGTAACAAAGAAATACCTGCTTTCTAAGTCAAATGTGCGTGTCGGTTCACTTGTCCCGCAATCACAGCACATGGTCATCCGGAATGGGGGCGACTATTTTTTGCAGGCTGCGAAGCAGGAAGAAGAGACTCACAAAGAGCCCCGCGCCCTCCGCAATCACAATGGACCACCAGACATTCTGCAGCACACCGGTCTTTGCGAGCAGATAGGCGGTCGGCAGAAGGAAGAGGAGCTGGCGGCAAATCGAAACCAGCATGCTGTAGTAGCCCTTGCCGAGGGCCTGGAAGGCCGAGCTTGTCGCAATCGAGAAACCGACAAAGGGCAGGCAGAGCCCGATGATGCGGAGCGCCGGAATGCCGAGGGACAGCATGTTGGCCGAGGCATGAAACAAGCGGAAAAAGAGGTCCGGCAGGAGCTCAAAGAGCAGGAGTCCGAAGGTCATAAAGCCGAGCGCGGTCAGAACCGAGATTTTCAGGGCGCGCAGGATGCGGCGCTTATGGCCGGCCCCGTAGTTGTAGGCGAGAATCGGCACCGTGCCGTTATTCAGGCCGAAGACCGGCATGAAGATGAGACTCGAAATTTTAAAGTAGACGCCGAGGATCGCGGTTGCGGTCGCGGTGAAGCTAATCAGAATCCGGTTCATCGCATAGACCATGAAGGAGGAGAGCGCCTGCATGATGGTCGACGGAATGCCGACGGCGAGGATATGTCCGAGGAGCTCCGGATAGAAACCGAAGGACTTTGCGTGCAGCTTGACTTCGGGATTTTTGGTCTGGTTCAGCAGAATCGCGACAAGTGCGGAGAGATGCTGGCCGAGCACGGTCGCGAGCGCGGCGCCCGCAATGCCGAGTTTCGGCGCGCCGAAGAGGCCGAAGATCAGCACCGGATCCATCACGAGATTAAAGAGCGCGCCGGAGAGCTGGGAGTACATCGAGAGTGTGGTGCGGCCGGTCGACTGCAAAAAGCGCTCAAAGGTGATTTCCGCGAAGATGCCGAGAGAGCCGCAGCAGACAATGCGCGTGTAGAGAACACCGTAGGAGAAAATTTCAGGGTCGGCGGTCTGCGCGCGGAAAAACGGCACGGCGAGAAAGATGCCGGTCAGCACAAAGAGCAGCGCAAAGCAGAGCTCGAGTAACAGGCCGCTCGCGGCTGTCCGGTTTGCGCGCTGCAATTTTTTTTCGCCGAGCGCGCGGGAGAGGTGTGCGTTGATGCCGACGCCGATGCCGGTGCTGAAGGCAATCATCAGCGACTGCAGCGGGAACGCGAGGCTCACGGCGGTCAGTGCCTGTTCGCTGATCATCGAGACGAAAATCGAATCTACTATATTATAGAGTGCCTGGACGATCATCGAAATCATCATCGGAACCGACATCGAAAAAATGAGTTTTCCGACCGGCATGGTGCCCATCTTGTTTTCGGGGAGTTGCTGTTTGGCTTCGGTCATACATACCATCCTTTCCGGCAGAATCAGGTGCGAAAATGTCTATAGTTTAGCAGTATTGTAAGAATCGCGCAAGGCAGGAAGGGCTTCGGTATGTTATACTTCGGATATCAGGCAAAGACTGCAAAGGGCAGTGAAAAGACAGGAGGTTTGACATGGCAGAAGTTGTGGCACTCGGGGAAGTGTTGATTGATTTTGCGGAGAAATCCAAAGATGTGGAAGGCTATCCGACCATGGCAGCGCACGCGGGCGGTGCACCGGCAAATTTCCTTGCGGCGCTTCGGAATCTGGGACACAGCACGGCGATCATCGGCAAGGTCGGCGTGGATGCCTTCGGCGTCATGTTGCTCGGCACCCTGGAGCGCTGCGGCATTGATGTGAGCGGGCTCGTGCAGGACGAGAATGTCTTCACCACCCTCGCCTTCGTGACCTTTAACCGCGAGGGGGACCGCGCTTTCAGCTTTGCGAGAAAGCCGGGCGCGGACACCCAGCTCCGCTTTGAGGAGATCAAGCTCTCGCTAATCGATCAGGCAAAGGCTTTTCACTTCGGCACGCTCTCGCTGACCGATGAGCCGGTGCGCTCGGCGACGCGCGCGGCTGTCGCCTATGCGAAGGCAAAGGGTAAGCTCATCACCTGCGACCCGAATCTCCGCCTGCCGCTCTGGCGGGAGATTGAGGATGCGCGCCGGGAGATGCTCTGGGCGGTTTCCCACGCGGATGTCGTGAAGATCAGCGACGAAGAGGTGGACTTTCTCTGGGGGTGCACGCCGGAAGAAGGCGCGGAGAAGCTCCTCAATGTCTACGGCGTGAGTCTCGCGATGGTCACGCTCGGGCCGAAGGGCAGCTACCTGAAGAACCGGAGCGGCGCGTTCGCCTACTGTGCGGGACCGCAGGTCTCGCCGATTGACACGACCGGTGCGGGCGATATCTTCGGCGGCACGGCACTCGCCTGCATTCTGGAGAGCGGCAAGAACGCCGCAGAACTCAGTGCGGAAGAGTTAAAGAACATCGGCACCTTCGCCTCGACGGCGGCGAGCCTCTCGACGGAGCGCTCCGGCGGCATTGCGAGTATCCCGAGCCGGGAGGACATCCAGGCGCGCGTCGCGAAGCTCTCGAGCAATTAATCCTTAAACCTACTTGACTTATATGTTAAAAGGGGGTAGGATAGCTGTCAGAGACGAACAGACGAAAGGGAGGTATTCTCATGTCGAAAATTTATACTTCTGCAGACCAGTTGATCGGACACACCCCGCTCCTCGAGCTCACGCACATTGAGGCGGAGGAAGGTTTAAAGGCGCGCATTCTCGCAAAGCTCGAGTACTTTAACCCGGCAGGCTCCGTGAAGGACAGAATTGCCCGCGGCATGCTCGACGACGCGGAGCAGCGCGGTGTCCTGAAGAAGGGCTCGGTCATCATTGAGCCGACTTCCGGTAATACCGGCATCGGCCTCGCTTCGGTCGCGGCGGCGAGAGGCTATCGCATTATCATTGTGATGCCAGACTCGATGAGCGTGGAGCGCAGAAATCTCATGAAGGCCTACGGCGCGGAGCTCGTTCTGACAGAGGGCGCCAAGGGCATGAAGGGCGCAATGGCCAAAGCGGAAGAGCTCGCAAAGGAGATTCCGAACAGCTTTATTCCCGGACAGTTCGTGAATCCCGCGAATCCGGCGACGCATGAGAAGACCACGGGTCCCGAAATCTGGGAAGACACCGACGGTGAGGTCGATTACTTTGTCTCCGGCGTCGGTACGGGCGGTACACTGACAGGTGTGGGCCGCTATCTCCGCAGCAAAAAGCCGGAGGTCAAACTGATTGCCGTGGAGCCGGACGCTTCGCCGGTGCTCTCGGGCGGACAGCCGGGCCCGCATAAAATCCAGGGACTCGGCGCGGGCTTTGTGCCGGATACGCTTGATACGAAGATTTACGACGAGGTCATCCGGGTCTCGAATGAGGATGCGTTCCGCGAGGGACGGGAGATCGGAAGAGCCGAGGGCATTCTGACCGGCATTTCCTCGGGTGCGGCGCTCTATGCGGCAGTGCAGCTCGCAAAGCGGAAAGAGGCCGAGGGCAAGACGATTGTCGTCCTGTTGCCGGATTCCGGTGACCGCTATCTCTCTTCGCCGCTGTTCCAGGACTAATTAAAATTCGAATGTAAGTGAATCACAAGGAAGCCGTTTTGCCTGTTTTCCGGCAAAGCGGCTCCTTTTCGCGCTTTTTCGAGAGAAAATCGGGATGAGCGGACAAAAAGAGTTGGTAGAAAGCCCTGTAACGTCGGCAGAATCAAGCGGTGCAGGTTTCTTATCTTCTTTGAAGCAAGATGAAGGGTGGACAAAAAGAGTTGGTAAAAAGCGCTTCAAGCCCTTGATATACGAGGTCTTTCTCCGCGTACATCTTCCTTGAAACAGTATGTTGAGAGGAAAAGAAAATACCCCCGCGCCGGGCGGCACGGAGGTGTGAAGAGAAACGCTCAGATGACAAAATCATTGCCCGCGAGGTTTGGCGCGGCGAGATCGGCGAGCGTGTAGCCGTCGAAAAAGTCATTGACCAGGCGGTCCAGTTTCTGCCACATGGGTAGGGTGCGACAGTAGGTCGCGCGCTCGCAGGCGGCCTCTTCCTCGAGGCAGGCAACCGGCGCAAGACTGCCCTCGGTGAGGCGGAGAATACTGCCGACCGTGTACTCGGCGGGCGAGCGGTTTAAGCGGTAGCCGCCGCCTTTGCCGCGGAGTGCATCGAGCAGGCCGTTGCGGACCAGAATTTTGACAATGGACTCCAGATATTTTTCGGAAATTTGCTGCCGCTCGGCAATGTCCTTCAGGGGAATATAAGAACTGCCGATGTGCTCGGCGAGATCGATCATGACGCGGAGTGCATAGCGGCCCCGGGTTGAAATCATCATACGGAACTCCTCTCATCTAACATATAAACCTATCTTACTACGGGGTTTAATGCTTTGCAAGCTGTTCTTTGCCGTTTTTCTGTGCTATACTTTCAGCAAGTCGAACAAAAGGAGGCATTACAATGGCAGCTGATAAGAAAATATTGACAATACAGGACATTTCCTGTGTGGGACAATGCTCGCTCACCGTGGCCCTGCCCATCGTCTCGGCCTGCGGCGTGGAGACCTGCATTCTCCCCTCGGCGGTGCTCTCCAATCACACCGGCGCCGATTTTCACGGCTTTACCTTCCGGGATCTGACCGAGGATATGCCGGAAATCGCCGCAAAGTGGAAGAAAGAGCACATTGTCTTTGATGCGATTTATACGGGCTATCTCGGAAGTCGGAGACAGATTGCGATTGTGCAGGAGATTATGGACACACTCCTCGCGCCCGGCGGCCTCCGAATTGTGGATCCCGCGATGGCGGACAACGGCGCTCTCTACACCGGCTTTGATCTCGCCTTTGTCGAAGAGATGGCGAAACTCTGCGGCGGAGCGGATTATATTCTCCCGAACCTCACAGAGGCCTGCCTGCTGACCGGCACCGAATACCGCGAAGGGCTGCAGAGCGAAGCGGAAATCCGGGAACTCCTCGGGAAACTTGCGGCGCTCGGCGCAAAACATGTGATTCTGAAAGGTATTTCCTACGAGGAAGGGCGCATCGGCAATGTAGTCTATGACAGCGCGAGCGGTGACCTCCGCTACGACTTTACCCCGCGCGTGCCGCGAAGCAGCCACGGAACCGGCGACTGCTTTGCCGCGGCATTTACCGGCGCCATGCTGCGGGGGAAGAGCGCTTTCGAGGCGACAAAGCTCGCCGCGCGCTTTGTGGTCGCGAGCATACGCGCGACCGAGGGAGACAGCGCGCACTGGTACGGCGTCAAGTTCGAAAAGGCCCTGCCGCTCCTCACGGAGGCGCTGAGTGTGCCGACCTTTACGATTGAGGGGAAACATGTCCGGGATTTGGAAACATTCTATGCGGAGATTGACCGGGTTCTGACCGACGGGAAGCAAAAGACCGGACACAATCTCTCGGCGTTTGACGACATTTTGCGGGGCGGCTTCGGAAAGCATGCCTACGGGCAGCGGATTCATCTTTACTGGAAGGATTTCGATGTGAGCCGGGAGGCGCTCGGCGATGAGACCGCGCTGCGCCTGATCGGCATTATTCTGGACCGGGAGAGCGGTCACGACTGCAAGCTGGAATTCTGAGGCCGCGAGAGTTGCGGAAAAAAACGCAGGGCGAATTTTCGCCCTGCGTTTTTTTTAATCCGCGAGATAGACTTCCGCGTACTGCACGCCGAAGTTCAGCGCGCTCGAGTGACTCTCCATGAAGATATCGATGTGCTTGCCGGCGACACCGCTGCCGACATCCTCGGCGACATAGACGGTGCCGTTGATGACAACGCGCGTGCCCTCCGGGATCACGGCGGGATCGGTTGCAATCGTGTGATTGGCCTGTGCAATCTTGCCCGAGCTGGTCATGCGCCCCCATCCCTTGGAACACTCGTAGCAGGGGCAGTAGGCGGTGAGCTTGAAGACACCGAGGCTTTTGCCGTTCCGGCCGCTCTCTTTTTTGGCGCTCTTGACGCTCGTGCTGTGGTTTGCGGCGGCTGTGGTCTTGCTCTGCTTGTCGCTGTTCTTTTTTGCCGCGGCTTTTTTTGCCGCCTCGCGGGACTCCGCCTCGGCGCGCTCTCTGGCCGCCTCACTCGCGGCGCGCGCGGCTTCTTCGGCGGCGCGCTGGGCTGCCTCGGCCTTGGCCTGTTCTTCCTGCTTCAGGCTGAGCCAGGCGCGGTCTTTATTGGTCCGGGTCTCAATCAGCGCGTTTTGCGCCGCGACGCGAGCATCGTTGAGCGCAGGTACATCAATCTGGTCGCTCAGATTTTCTTCGGCGTGCTGCACATCTCCCATCACCGTGCTGTCCGTGAAGACAGCGCTCGCGGAGGGAGTGTCTGTCGGCGAGACAAAGGCAGTGCTGCCTGTCTCGGCCGCAGCGGCTTCCGGGGCCGGCTCTGCTTTCGGCTCGCCCAGCGCGCTGAGCGGCACGAGAAACAGAAGCAGGGTCAGAAGAAAGATGCACGCCCGCTGAATGGCATTCATATGTTTGTGCATGGTTCTGTATCCTCTTAAGAATTCTGTAAGAACTACAACTTTATTCTAAACAGAGGAGGGGGGGACTGTCAATTAAAATTAAAACAGCGGGGGACTCACTCGAGAATCAGGTACACCTCGCGGTACTGGACACCGTGTGCCCAGGCCTCGGCGGTCGTCGCGTAGTAGACGTCGACAGTCTGGCCGCGGACACCGTTGTCTTCGACCGTGTAGATGGTGTCGCTGCCCGCAAAGCGGATCTTACTGCCGCGCGGCAGCACGCCCCAGTCGGATGCGACCGTGTGCGCGGCCTTCGGCACCGAGCCGTCGGCGCAGAGGGAGCCGTTCGGATTGGAATAGCCCGTGGTCTTAAAGGTGCCAAGCGAGCGCTCGTTCCGGACGGGCGGGAGCGGGACGGCGGTCTCCGGCGCCTCGCTCGGCGCCTCGATGACAGCGGTCACTTCTTCGGTCCGGCTGTTGGAGGTTGCGTTGTTTTGCACGACTGCGGCCGCGGCAGGCTTGGCTGCGGCGAGTGCGAGCAGGATACTGAGCCCGAGGGCGGAAAACTTTGTCAAAAGTCGCATGCAAGGTCTCCTTTCACGTCAAAATGTTACAGAGATGTTACTTTTCTGCCTGCAATTTAGAATATAGCATGGGAGACGGGAAACGCGCAAGAAAATCGTGTGCGGGAAACGCATAGGACAAAGGGGGGGGGGGGCAGAGAGCCTTGCGGCGCCGGAAGCGCGCGGCGCGGCCGGTGCGGCAGAGGAAAGCGAGCGGAAAGAGCGGCAGAGAATTTCTCTAAAAAAATTTTGAATCCCGCTTGACAGGGACTTGCAAAACAGCTATAGTAACGACAGCAGGTGTTAGCACTCTAATCAAATGAGTGCTAACAACGGGAAGGAGGAAATCATGGAGCTGGATGACAGAAAAGTCATGATACTGAATGCAGTGATCAAAAACTACATGGAGACCGGCGAGCCGGTCGGCTCCCGTACGATTTCAAAACTTCCCGGCTGCGCGCTGAGCAGTGCGACCATACGCAATGAGATGTACGATCTGGAGGAGATGGGTTATCTTCTGCAGCCGCACACTTCGGCGGGGCGTATTCCCTCCGATCAGGGGTATCGCTTCTATGTCAATGAGATTCTGCGGGAAACCGAGAATGAGGTCGAAGCCATGAAGCGCCGGTTTGTTGCGCGGGTAGATCGCCTCGAGCTGGTGCTCCGCAGAATGGCACGCATTGCCGCGGACCATACCAATTACGCAGCGGTCATCAGCGGTCCCGACACGAGCCGGGCGCGCATCAAGCTGTTGCAACTCTCCAGAATGGATGAGAACCGCCTTTTGGTTGTTCTGGTACTCGAGGGCAATCTGATCAGCAACCGCATTTTGACCTTGCGGCAGCCGATCGGTGATGCGGAGCTCCTGCAACTCAATATTCTGCTGAATACGCGCTTAAACGGCGTCAGCATTCAGGAGGCGGAGGAAGGCGTTATGCAGAAGCTGCTCGCGGAGGCAGGGGACAACAAAGAGTTCGTCGCCTATCTTCTCGATGAACTCCGGCGCATGCTCTCGGAGGAAGAAGAGTTGCAGATTTATACCAGCGGCGCGACCAATGTGTTCCGGTATCCGGAGCTCACCGACGGCGGCGGCGCAAAACGCATCATCCGGACCTTTGAGGAGAAGAACCGCTTGAAGCGCATTGTGGCGGATGCGGCGGCGCAGACGGGAGAGGAGAAAGATAACATTCAGGTGTTTATCGGAGAGGAATCTCCGGTGCCTGAGATGAATGATTGCAGCATAGTCACAGCCCGTTATGATCTGGGCGGCGGCCTTTGCGGTACCATCGGTATCGTGGGACCCAAGCGCATGGATTATGAGAAGGTGCTGAGGATGTTGCACAGTCTGATGCGTGAAATGGATGAGAATTTCGGAGGAGACGATGGCTAAGGATAAGCACAGACACGAGCGGGAGAGAGAGGAGCGGCAGAGCGCCGAGGAGCGCGCTGCGATGGGAGCTGCCGCTGCTGCGGCGGAATTCGAAGCGGAAGACAAGGCAAAAGAAACGGCAGAGACCGCTGCGACCGCTTCCGGCCAAGAGGCTGCCGAAGACGGGCAGCGCAGCGCAGCACAGGCAGAAATCGAAGCTCTGAACGACCGTCTGAAGCGGACGCTCGCGGAGTTTGAAAATTTCCGCAAGCGGAGCGAGCGCGAAAAGGCACAGATGTTTGATCTCGGTGCCAAGTCGGTGCTCGAGAAGTTTTTGCCGGTCATCGACAATTTTGAGCGCAGCGTCGCGCAGGTTCCGGAGAGTGAGGACAGCAGCATCAAGGCCTATGCCGAGGGCATGGACATGATATACCGCCAGCTCTTGAAGAATCTGAAGGAGGCGGGCGTCGAGGCGATTGACGCGAAGGGTAAGCCCTTTGACCCGGCGTATCACAATGCGGTGATGCACGAGGACAATGAGGCGCTCGGCGAGAATGTCGTCTCGGAGGAGTTACAGAAAGGGTATCTCTACAAGGACAGCGTACTTCGCCACAGCATGGTGAAGGTCGCAAACTAAATCGGAATACAACAGGAAACTGATTTTTATATACGAGCTGATTTTAGGAGGAGAAACAATGAGTAAGATTATCGGTATTGACCTTGGTACAACCAACAGCTGTGTGGCAGTCATGGAGGGCGGTAAGCCGGTCGTGATCCCGAACAGCGAGGGAGCCAGAACCACACCGTCCGTGGTCGCATTCACAAAGACCGGCGAGCGTCTGGTCGGCGAGCCGGCAAAGCGCCAGGCAGTCACGAACGCGGACCGCACGATTGCTTCGATTAAGCGCCACATGGGCACGGACTACAAGGTGACCATCGACGGCAAGAGCTACACGCCGCAGGAGATTTCGGCGATGATTCTGCAGAAGCTGAAGGCGGATGCGGAGAGCTACCTCGGTGAGAAGGTCAGCGAGGCGGTCATCACGGTTCCGGCGTACTTTAACGACGCGCAGCGTCAGGCAACCAAGGACGCAGGCAAGATTGCGGGCCTTGAAGTCAAGCGTATCATCAACGAGCCGACGGCGGCGGCGCTCGCTTACGGCCTCGACAATGACAAAGAGCAGAAGATTATGGTCTACGACCTCGGCGGCGGTACCTTCGATGTCTCGATCATCGACATCGGCGAGGGCGTCATCGAAGTGCTCGCGACCAACGGCGACACGCACCTCGGCGGCGACGACTTCGACAACAAGATTACCGAGTGGATGATTGCCGAGTTCAAGAAGCAGGTCGGCGTGGATCTCGGCAAGGACAAGATGGCGCTGCAGAGACTGAAAGAAGCGGCGGAGAAGGCAAAGAAGGAGCTCTCGACCGCGACGACGACGGAGATTAACCTTCCGTTCATCACGGCGACCGCAGAGGGCCCGCAGCACCTTGCAATGACCCTGACCCGCGCAAAGTTTGACGAGCTCACGGCAGATCTCATTGAGCGCACCGTCATTCCGGTGCAGAATGCAATGCGCGATGCCGGCATCACGAACGCAGACCTCGGCAAGGTTCTTCTGGTAGGCGGTTCCACGCGTATGCTGAACGCGCAGGAGAAGGTAAAGCAGCTCACCGGCATGGAGCCCTCGAAGACCCTGAATCCGGATGAGTGCGTTGCCATCGGCGCAGCGGTGCAGGGCGGCAAGCTCGCGGGCGATTCGAGCGCAAGCGATGTGCTGCTGCTCGATGTCACCCCGCTCTCCCTCTCGATTGAGACCATGGGCGGCATTGCGACCAAGCTGATTGAGAGAAACACGACCATCCCGACCAAGAAGAGCCAGGTCTTCTCGACCGCAGAGGACAACCAGTCGGCTGTCGACATCCATGTGGTACAGGGTGAGCGTGAGTTTGCACGCGACAACAAGAGCCTCGGCCAGTTCCGTCTGGACGGCATCCTGCCGGCAAAGAGAGGTGTCCCGCAGATTGAGGTCACCTTCGACATCGATGCAAACGGTATCGTGAATGTCTCCGCAAAGGATCTCGGCACCGGCAAGGAGCAGCACATCACGATTACTTCCGGTTCCAACATGTCTCAGGAGGACATTGACAAGGCAGTCCGGGAAGCTTCCGAGTTCGAGGCACAGGACAAGAAGAAGAAAGAGGCAATTGACGAGAGAAATGACGCCGACTCTCTGATCTTCCAGACCGAGAAGGCAATCCAGGAGGTCGGTGAGAAGCTCAGCGACAGCGACAAGGCGGCGGTTGAGGCAGACCTCAGCGCACTCAAGGAGGCTGTGAACCGCGCACCGGCGGAGGCGATGACGGATGAGCAGGTCGCAGACATCAAGGCAAACAAGGAGAAGCTGATGGCAAGCGCGCAGCAGCTCTTCCAGAAGGTCTATGAGAACGCACAGCAGAGCCAGGCGGGCCAGGGTGCCGCGGACAACGGCGGCTCCAAGCCGGATGACGGTGTTGTGGACGGCGATTTCAAGGAAGTCTAAAGAAAACGGATGGCACGCGGGAGCAGGGCTCTCGCGTGTCCGTTTGAGAAAGGATCAGGATGGCAGAACAGAAGCGCGATTATTATGAGGTGCTTGGGGTTTCGAAGGACGCGGACGATGCGGCGCTGAAAAAGGCATATCGGATGCTCGCGAAGAAGTATCATCCGGATGCGAATCCCGGCGACAAGCAGGCGGAGGCGGCTTTTAAGGAAATCAACGAAGCTTATTCCGTTCTGAGCGATCCTAAGAAGCGGGCACAGTACGATCAGTTCGGACACGCTGCCTTTGACCCGCGCATGGGCGGCGGCGGCAGCGGCGGCGGTTTCTACGAAGGCAATGCGGCCGACTTCGGCGATATCTTCGGCGACATGTTCGGCGGCGATATTTTCGGCAGCTTTTTCGGCGGCGGCAGAGGCGCGCAGCGCCAGGCGGCCAATGCGCCGATGCGCGGGGCAAATGTTCGCGCGACCGTACGGCTTACCTTCGAAGAGGCAATCTTCGGCTGTAAGAAGAAAATCACAATCGACTACAAGGAAGAGTGCGAGACCTGTAAGGGCAGCGGCGCAAAGCCGGGCACCTCGCCCGAGACCTGTCCGACCTGTAAGGGGCAGGGCAAGATTGTCAAGATGAGCCAGACCATGTTCGGCACGATGCAGAATGTGCAGACCTGTCCGACCTGCCACGGCAGCGGCAAGGTGGTAAAGGAGAAGTGCACGTCCTGCAACGGCACGGGCTATAAGCGCATCCGGAAGAGTTTTGAGGTCAGCATTCCGGCCGGCATCGACAACGGTCTCTCGGTCAGAATGCCGCACGGCGGCGAGCCGGGCGTGAACGGCGGCGAGCGCGGCGATCTTCTGGTCGAGTGCATTGTGAGTCCGCACCCGATCTTTAAGCGCCAGGACACGAATATTTTCTCGACGGTGCCGATTTCGTTCGCGACGGCGGCGCTCGGCGGCCCGATCCGGATTAAGACTGTGGACGGCGAAGTCGAGTACACGGTCAAGGCGGGAACGCAGACCGACACGCGCGTGCGCCTGAGCGGCAAGGGAGTGCCCTCACTCCGGAATCCGAAGGTGAGGGGCGACCACTATGTGACGCTCGTCGTCGAGGTGCCGACCAAGCTGAATGCAAAGCAGCGCGAGGCCTTAAAGAACTTCGACGAGGCAATGCGGGGCGACGGCAAAAAGAAGGGCTTGTTCTCCTAACGACGAGTGACCGGAAGGGTGACTGTTCCGGCGGCGGGATGCCGCGGGGCAGCCGCCCTTTTTTGCTTTGCGGAAGCCCGCTTTTACAAACATAGTGCGCTGTGCTATGATTAAACGATATCAGAGCCAGGAGGGAAAACGCCCATGCGATGGAAAAAGTATACGCTGTATACCACAGAAGAGGCAGTGGATCTGGTGAGCGCGACGCTCGCGGAACTCGGCATTGAGGGCATCGAGATTGAGGATAATGCGCCGCTCTCGGAGCGGGACACCAAGGGCATGTTCATCGACATTCTGCCGGAACTGCCGCCGGACGACGGGACAGCGCGCGTGAGCTTTTATCTGGAGCCGGGCAGCGGTGAAGAGGCGATGCTCTGCCGTGTCCGCGAGGGACTCGAGGAACTGTCGCAGTTCACCGATCTCGGCGAAGCGCGGATTGCGGAGAGTCTCACCGAGGACAAGGACTGGATTAACAACTGGAAGACCTTCTTTCACCCCTTTGTGGTCGATGACATTCTGATTAAGCCGACCTGGGAGCAGGTGCCGGCGGAGAGCGCGGGACTCACCTGCATCCAGATTGACCCGGGCACGGCGTTCGGCACTGGCGCGCATGAGACCACGCAGCTCTGCATCCGCGCCTTAAACCGCTACATGAAGCTCATGCAGGCGGCGGGCGTCAATGATATCCGCGTTCTGGATGTCGGCACGGGCAGCGGCATTCTCGGCATCGCGGCAAAGAAGCTCGGGGCTGCCCGGATTTTTGCGACCGATCTCGACGACAACGCGCTTGAAGCCGTTGCGGAGAACCTTTCGAGCAATGACCTGAATCCCGAAGACTTCACGGTCGTCTGCGGCAACCTGATCGATGACCCTGCCGTACAGGCGGCGGCCGGCGAGGCGTGCTACGACATCGCGCTCGCGAATATACTCGCACCCGTGATTCTGCTGCTCGAGAAAGAAGTCTGGCGGCACTTAAAAATCGGCGGTATCTTCATCACCTCCGGCATCATCGACGAAAAGGAAGAGGAAGTGCGCGCGGCGATTGCGGTGAATCCGCACTTTGAGGTGCTCGAAGTAAACCGCCAGGGCGAGTGGTCGAGCGTCGTCGCGCGGAGAAAGGCCTGAGATGTATCACTTTTTTATCGCACCCGAACAGCTTTCGGAGGACAGCGCGGTGATTCTCGGCAGTGATGTGCGGCATATCGGCGCGGTGCTCCGGATGAAGCCTGGCGAAAAGATCATGGTCAATGCGGGCGGCGACTGGGACTATCTCTGCGAAATTGCGGAGATCGGGACGGAGGCTGTACAACTCCGCATTCTGGAGGGCAGGCAGGAGACGAGGGAACTCCCGGTATCGATTACGCTCTACCAGGGACTCCCGAAGGGCGAAAAGATGGAGTTCATTGTGCAAAAGGCGGTGGAGCTCGGCGCAGCGCGCGTGGTTCCGGTCGCAATGCACCGCTCGGTCGTGCGTCTCGATGAGAAGAAGGCGGCAGCCAAGCAGAAGCGCTGGCAGGCCATCGCGGAGGCAGCGGCCAAACAGGCGGGGCGGAGCCTCATTCCGGAAGTTACTTTGCCGCTCCGCTTTGCGGATGCGCTCGCACAGGCAGAAGAAGAGGGGACCGAACTTCGCCTTCTCCCCTATGAGCGGGCGGAGGGTATTGCAGAGACCAGAGCGCTGATCCGCTCGGCAAAGCCCGGACAGCGCATTGCCGTGATGATAGGCCCGGAAGGGGGCTTTGAGGAGACTGAGGTGGCGGCGGCCGAGGAGCGCGGCTTCACGGCCGTTACGCTCGGAAAACGCATACTCCGGACGGAGACGGCCGGCCTTGTGGTTCTCTCCCTTCTGATGGCGGAGACAGAGGAAGATTGATGGAAATATATTTTGACAATGCGGCGACGACACGCCTCGGGAATGCGGCGGCGGAGATTGCGGATTGGGTGTCGCGAAAAGACTACGGCAACCCGTCCTCTCTGCATCTCGCGGGCGTCCGCGCGGAGGCGGCGGTTCGGACGGCCGCGGAACAAATTGCAAAGACCCTGAAGGCAGAACCGGCGGAACTTATTTTTACTTCGGGCGGCACGGAGTCCGACAATCTCGCGATTCTCGGGACGGCGCGCAGCAGAAAGGGCTACGGGCGGCATCTCATCACGAGTGCGGTCGAACACCCGGCGGTGCTCGAAGCCATGCGTTTTCTCGAGGAGCAGGATTTTTCGGTGACGGTATTGCCGGTCGATGCAGCCGGAAAAATCTCGCTCGCGGATCTGGAAGCTGCCGTCCGGAAGGACACGATACTGGTCTCGCTCATGTATGTGAACAATGAGATCGGTACGATTCAGCCGGTTGCGGCGGCGGCGGAGCTCGTGCACCGTCTGAATCCGGACTGCTATTTTCACACGGACGCCGTGCAGGCCTACGGGAAATTCGAGATTTATCCGAAGCGCCTCGGCATCGACCTCCTGAGCGCGAGTAGCCATAAGATTGCGGGACCGAAGGGGGTCGGCTTTCTCTATAAGAATCGCCGCGTCTCGTTAAAACCCGTGAGTTTCGGCGGCGGCCAGCAGGGCGGCCTTCGAAGCGGCACGCTGAATGCGCCGGGCATTGCGGGGATGGGAGAGGCCGCGCGGGAGGCTTATTCGGACTTCTTTGCAAAGCGGGAGCGCCTGCTTGCAATCAAGAACCGGATTCTCGAGGCGGCACGCGAAATCCCGGGCGTCAGCGCAAACAGCGCGCCGGGCATGGACTCCGCGCCGCAGATTGTAAGCCTCTCGGTCGAGGGGGTCCGCGCCGAGGTGCTGCTGCACGCGCTCGAGGCCGAGGGGATTTTTGTGTCGAGCGGCTCCGCCTGTGCCTCGAATCACCCGGGTATTTCCGCGACGCTGCGGAGCATCGGACTTCCCAAACAGCTTTTGGACGCGACGATACGCCTGAGTTTCTCCGCGGAAAATACCGAGGCGGAGGCAGAGCGCTTTTCAGAGGTCTTCCGGCGGCTTGTGCCGGAACTCCGGAAATTCAGACGGTGAGGAACAGAGGATGGAATACAAGTCTTTTTTGATCAAATACGGCGAGATCGGTGTCAAGGGTAAAAACCGCTATAAGTTCGAGGACGCCCTGGTGCGGCAGCTCGGCCTTGCCCTGAAGCCGCTCGGCACTGCCTTTCACATCGTAAAGGAGCACGGCCGTATTTATGTCGACATGGACGGCGCCTATGACTACGAAGATACGATTGCGGCGCTACAGCGGGTCTTCGGCGTGGTTTCGATTTGCCCGGTGCTCCGTCTCACGGAGCGGGGCGAGGACGCGATTGCGGCCGAAGCGGTGCGTTTTCTGCGGGAAATTACGGCGGGCGAGGCAAAGAGTTTCAAAGTCTTTACGCGTCGCATTGACAAGAACTACCCGGGTACTTCCGAGGAAATCAGCGCATCGCTCGGCGCGGTGCTGCTGGATGCCTGCCCGAATCTGCATGTCGATGTCAGAAATCCCGAGATTCGACTGAATCTCGAAATCCGGAACGAGGGGATACTGCTCTATGCGCTCTCGATTCCGGGACCCGGCGGCATGCCGGTCGGCACGGCGGGGCACGCGATGCTTCTGCTCTCGGGCGGTATCGATTCGCCGGTCGCGGGCTATATGATCGCAAAGCGCGGCGTACAGCTCGAGGCGACGTACTTTCACGCGCCGCCCTATACCTCGGAGCGTGCCAAGCAGAAGGTCGTGGACCTCGCGCGCATTCTGGCGCGCTATGCGGGGCCAGTGCGCCTGCACATCGTGAACTTTACAGACATTCAGCTCTATATCTACGAGAAGTGCCCGCGCGAGGAACTAACGATTATCATGCGCCGCTATATGATGCGCATTGCGGAGACCATCGCGAAGAAGAACAAGGGCATGGCGCTCGTCACCGGTGAAAGCATAGGCCAGGTTGCGAGCCAGACGGTGCCGTCGCTGCTCTCGACCAATGAGGTCTGCACGCTGCCGGTGTTCCGTCCGCTGATCGGCTTTGACAAGCAGGAGATCATTGAGCGCGCGGAAAAGATGGGAAGTTACGAGACTTCGATTCTGCCGTTTGAAGACTGTTGTACGATTTTTGTCGCGAAACATCCGGTCACGAATCCCGAGTTATCGCGCATCAAGAAGTCGGAGGAGAAACTCGCAGAGCGGATCGAAGAACTGGTGGAAACAGCGCTCCGCACAGAGGAAACGGTTCTCTGCGAGGCGTAAATCGGGCATGAAAAAAGCCGCACAAGTTGTGCGGCTTTCTCTTTCTCAGGCAGAACTCACTCGACAATATAAGGCTTCAGCGCCTCTACGATATTGTCCATCGACTCGTTGCCGTGGATATTCAGGCTAATCGGCTTCGAGAGATCCAGGCTGAAAATGCCCATGATCGACTTAGCGTCGATCACATAGCGGCCGGACACCAGATCAAAGTCGGCATCAAAGCGTGCAATGGTATTGACGAAGGACTTCACTTTCTCGATGGAGTCTAGGGAAATCTTGACGGTTTTCATGGCAGAGCCTCCTTTTAGAGATGTAATAGCGTAGTGCTTTCATCTTATGGGGAAGACCGTGTAAAGTCAAGATGAGGAAGGAGAATAAGATGAGAACAGCGGCATTTCACACGCTGGGATGTAAGGTAAACGCCTATGAGACCGAGGCAATGGAGCAGGCTCTCCTGCAGGCGGGTTATGAACTCCGCTCGTTTGAGGAGGCGGCGGATGTCTATATCATCAACACCTGCTCGGTCACGAATATCGCCGACCGGAAATCGCGGCAAATGTTACACCGCGCGAAGACGCTCAATCCCGGGGCGGTCGTCGTTGCGGCGGGCTGTTACGCGCAGGCGGCGGCAGAGAGCCTGAAAGAAGACGGCAGCGTGGATCTGGTGCTCGGCAATCAGGAGAAAAAGAATCTGGTCCGCATTCTGGAAGCCTATTTCGCCGACAAGCTCGAGGCGCCCTTTGCGGTCGGGGATATGCGCGAGGCAACACAGTATGAGGACCTCGCAGCAAACCGGAGCGAGGGGCACACGCGCGCTTTTTTAAAGGTGCAGGACGGCTGCAACCAGTACTGTTCTTACTGCATCATCCCGTTTCTCCGCGGAAACATACGCTCGCGCCGCCCGGGAGACGTGCGGAGAGAGGCAGAGCGCCTCGCGGCAAGCGGGGTGCGGGAGCTCGTGCTGACCGGCATTCATCTCTCCTCCTACGGACGCGATTTTAAAAATGCGGCGGAGCGAGAGGATTTCGGTGACGGCGCGGCAAATCTCCTCGAGCTCCTGACGCTCCTCGACGGTGTCGAGGGCATTGAGCGACTTCGCATCGGCTCGCTCGAGCCAAAAATCGCGACGCCGGCATTTGCCGCGGGACTCGCGTCTTTACGGCATTTCTGCCCGCATTTTCATCTGTCTCTCCAGAGCGGGAGCAATGCGACCTTGCGTCGTATGGGGCGCCGCTATACCGCGGAGGAATTCAGAGCGGGGGTACAGGCGCTTCGTGCGGCGTTCCCGGACGCTGCGATGACCACGGATGTGATTGTCGGTTTTCCCGGGGAAAGCGAAGAGGAGTTCTCGGAGAGCTTTTCGTTTATCGAGGAAATACGGTTTTACGAGACGCACATTTTCCCCTACTCGAAGCGGGAGGGAACCAGAGCGGCCGCAATGCCGGAGCAGGTGCCGGGCGCTGTGAAGAAGAGGCGTGCAGCCCGTTTACAGGCGTTGAATCTCGGACGGCAGCGGGAATTTCGAACATCCCGCCTCGGCACCGCACAGGAGCTGCTCTCCGAGGAAACCGTGACAATCGACGGACAGGCATATCTCATCGGCAACAGCCGTGAATATGTGAAACTGGCGGCGCCGCTTTCTGCGCTCGGCGGCGATTGCGCGGTGAACTGTCTGTACCGCGGGACGGCAGAAAAATTTCTCAATTCCGAAATACTTCTACTGACAAATGTAAGCAAAACGTAAAGCTTTTGCCCTTGTGGATTCTTTTCAAATCAGATAGAATGGACAGTAATTGAGAGGAAAGCATATCATGAATGAAAACTTGCACGACACACAGTTTTTTCAGACAGTTCAGGAGAATAAAATGGATGTAGACCAGGTGTTGGAACTGGTTTATACGGCGCTGTCTGAAAAAGGATACAATCCGGTCAACCAGATTGTGGGTTATGTGATGAGCGGAGATCCCACTTATATCACAAGCCATAAAAATGCGCGCAGTTTAATCATGAAGGTTGAGCGCGATGATATTTTGGAGCTCCTGCTGAGCTACTACATCAGACATAAGATTGATCGGCACTGACACTTCAGATTGCATCATTTGTGATAAAAGCCGCGTGAAGGACCGTTATGGGCTCGGTCGGAAAATGAATCATGCACCTCTGCACTGATACGGAGCATTCCGTATCAGCGCTTTTGGTGTGCAGGAGGAAAAATACTTGCCATTGATGGGATTGGACTATGGCGCAAAGACGGTGGGCGTTGCCGTGAGCGACGGACTCGGTCTTGCGGCACAGCCGCTGGAAACCATATGGAGGGACTCGGAGAAGAAGCTCCGGAAGACCCTGCAGCGCATCGAGGTGCTTGTCGCCGAGCGCGGCATCACCCGCATTGTGCTCGGACACCCCTCACATCTCGACGGTTCCGAGGGAGAGCGGGTCGCTTTTTGTGCTCAATTTAAGGAGAAACTGGAACAGCGGACGGGACTGCCGGTGGTCTGGCAGGACGAATGGCTCACGACGGCGGAGGCGGATGAGCGTCTTGCGGAGCGCGGCATTCCGCGGGCAGAGAGAAAACAGTATCTCGACAGACTTGCCGCCGCAATCATTTTGCAGGACTACATGGACGCGCACCCGGAGGCGCGCTGAAACGGAGAGAAAGGCAGGAGAACGATGGAAGAAGAGAAGAGAGAGCCCGAGGCATTCCGGGCGGCGTCGCTGGTGGTGAGAGATGAAAACGGCGAGGAAGTGACCTTGTATATTCTGGAGGAGACCAGATTGAACGGCTGCTCCTATATCCTTGCGGTGGACAGTGAGGAAGCGGACGAAGACGGCGCTTGCTATCTTTTAAAGGATGTGTCCGGCGCGGACGATGCCGAGGCAGTCTACGAATTTGTGGAGAACGAAGAGGAAGCCGGCTATATGCTCGAGATCTTTCAGACCATACTGGAAGATGAGGGCGCGGATATCGATCTCCTCGGTGAATAAAAATCCCGGTGTTATCCGGTGTGATTTGTAAGTGAGAAGAGACAAGCATAGATTAAAAAACAGAAAGAGAGAGGTAAGAATTTGAGTGAACAGGAAAAGAATCCCATGCATTTTTTTAAGCGCCTGTCCGAAAAGAGCCGCGCGCTTAGACAGGAGGCGGCAGAGGCGGGCTTAGGCGTCTTTGACAGCGCGGCGGCGGAAAAGCCGAAGCGCCCGCGTCGCCGCCGCAGCGAGAAGCCGCAGAGCGATGAGAGCGCGGCGGAGGCTGTGAGCGCCGAGAAGCCGCGCGCGTTAAAGAAGCCGCGGAGAAAACCGCAGGGCGAGAGAGCGGGGAGCGAGAGAAGCGCAGCCTCCGGTAAGGCAGCGGAAAAGGCAGAGCAGAAAGAAAAGCGCGCCCCGCGCCGCAATCCCCGGAAGAAAGCGCCGACCGGACAGCTCGCGGAGCTCTTAAAGCGCGCCAAGCTCCCGAAGGCGCACAACATTCACCTCGACCCGAAGGCAAAGGTCAAGATCATTCCGCTCGGCGGTCTCGAGCAGATCGGCATGAACATCACGGCCTTTGAGTGTAACGACACGATTATCGTCGTGGACTGCGGCATCGCCTTTCCGAGCGAGGATATGCTCGGCATTGACTGTGTGATTCCGGACATCAGCTATCTGAAGGAGAACCGGAGCAAGGTCAAGGGCTTTGTGATTACGCACGGTCACGAGGACCACATCGGCGCCCTGCCCTATATCTTAAAAGAGCTGAATGTGCCGGTCTATTCGACCAAGCTGACAATCGCGCTGATTCGCCATAAGCTCGAGGAGCACAGGCTTCTGGACTCGGCAAAACTCTTTGTCGTGAAGCACGGCGATACCGTTCCGTTCGGCGATTTCAATGTCGAGTTCATCAAGACGAACCACTCGATTTCGGACAGCTCGGCACTCGCGATTTTCAGCCCGGCGGGGGTCATCTTCCACACCGGCGACTTTAAAATCGATTACACGCCGGTCTTCGGCGAGGCGGCGGATTTGCAGCGCATGGCGGAACTCGGCAAACGCGGCATGCTCGCGATGCTCTGCGACTCGACCAACGCAATCCGCCCGGGCTTTACGATGTCCGAGAAGACAGTCGGCCGCACCTTTGATCTCATCTTTGCGGAGCACCAAAAGAACCGCATCATCGTTGCGACCTTCGCGTCGAATGTGGACCGCGTGCAGCAGGTCATTAACTCCGCCTACAAGTACGGCAGAAAAGTCGTGGTCGAGGGCAGGTCGATGGTCAATGTCATCGGCATTGCGAACGAGCTCGGCTATATCAAGATTCCGGAGGGCACGCTGATTGAAATCGACCAGCTGAAGAACTACCCGCCGGAGAAGACGGTTCTCATCACGACGGGTTCCCAGGGCGAGAGCATGGCAGCGCTCTCCCGCATGGCGAGCGGCATGCACCGCAAGGTCGCAATCAGCCCGAACGATGTGGTCATCATGAGCTCCCACCCGATTCCGGGCAACGAGAAGGCGGTCGACAAGGTCATCAACGAGCTCTCGATCAAGGGTGCGGATGTCATTTTTCAGGACACGCATGTCTCCGGCCACGCCTGCGCGGAGGAGATCAAGCTCATGTACTCCCTGCTCCGCCCGAAGTTTGCGCTGCCGGTGCACGGTGAGTACCGGCACAGAAAGGCGCAGGTCGAGATTGCGGAGGCAGTCGGTGTGCCGAAGGAAAATATTCTCTTCATGTCGACCGGCGATGTCGTGACACTGACCGGTGACAGCTGCAAGATTACGGGCCATGTGCAGGCGGGCGGCATCCTCGTGGACGGTCTCGGCGTCGGCGATGTCGGAAACGTCGTGCTGCGCGATAGACAGAATCTCGCCCAGAATGGTATTATGATAGTGACCATAGGTCTGCAGCGCGGCTCGAATCAGCTGCTCGCGGGACCGGAAATTGTGTCACGGGGCTTTGTCTATGTCAAGGACTCCGAGGATTTGATGGCAGAGGCGAGAGAGCGGGCTGTGACAGCCGTGACCGACAGCCTCGACGCAGGCGTCAACGACTGGAGCAAATTAAAGAATGTCGTGCGGGATGAGCTCAGCGATTTCTTCTGGAAGAAGATGAAGCGCACCCCGGTGATCCTGCCGATTATCCTCGGCGTCAACTGAACTTGCGAAAGAGGAGAGCGGGACGTTGAAAGTGCGGCAGAATACAGAAAAACTGAATCATCTGTCTTCTGAGGCATTGGGCATGGCAGTGCGGTTATTAATTACCGCCTGCCTGCTTTTTGTGCTTTTCAGGGGTGTTTTTGCGGCATATCGCTTCGGGCACGATGTCTTCTACCAGCAGAGCGTCGAGGCCGCGCCGGGGCGTGACATTGAAGTGCGGATTCCGGAGGGGCAGAGTACCGAGGAGACGGCGAAGCAGTTAAAGGAGCTCGGTCTCATCCGGGACACCTGGGCTTTCCGGGTGCAGTCTCTGTTTCTCGGAAGAAAGGTGCGCGCGGGCGAGTACCGTCTGAACACCTCCGAGACCATTGATGAGATGCTGGAACTTTTATCGACCGCGCCCGAGAAGCGGAGGAGCGGAAAATGATGATAGCAGAGCGCGTCCGGGCTTATCTGGACTATCTGGACCCCGGCAACCGGCGCTATCTGGAAGAACTCCGGCGGGCGGCGGAGGCGGCGGATGTACCCGTCATACGGCGGGACAGCGAGGGTTTTCTCCGCGCGCTGCTCGCAGGGCTTAGGCCGCTTCGGGTGCTGGAACTGGGAACGGCGGTGGGCTATTCTGCACTGGTCATGGCAGAAGAGCTGCCGCCGTCCGCGCATATCACGACGGTGGAGAACTATGCACCGCGCATTGCCTGCGCGAAGGAAAACATAGCGCGCTACGGGGCGGGGCGCATCACGCTGATCGAAGGCGATGCGTTTCAGGTGCTGCGAGAACAGCCGGACGCGTCCTATGACTTCCTGTTTCTGGACGCCGCGAAGGGGCAGTATGTGAAGTGGCTCCCCGAGCTCCTTCGGGTGCTTTCCCCCGGCGGCACGCTGCTCTCCGACAATGTACTGCAGGGCGGCGACACGGCAGAGTCCCGCTTTGTGATTGACCGGCGCGACCGGACCATTCACAGCCGGATGCGCGCCTACCTGGAACAGCTCTGCCGGACGGAGGGCATCCGGACATCCGTTCTGCCGATCGGCGACGGACTTGCATTCAGTGTAAAGGAGAAGACATTTGAGCAGAGAGAAGAGGAAGCAACCGGAACTTTTGCTGCCGGCCGGCAGTCTGGAAGTTCTGAAGACAGCCTTTGACTATGGGGCGGATGCGGTCTATATCGGCGGCGAGGCCTTCGGGCTCCGCGCGAACGCAAAGAATTTCAGCCCGGAAGAGATGGCGGAGGGGCTCCGCTTTGCGCACGAGAGAGGAAAGCGAGTGTATGTGACCGCAAATATCCTCGCGCACAACAACGACTTAAACGAGGCAGAGCGGTATTTTCAAGAGCTTTCGGAACTCAGACCGGATGCGATCATCGTCTCGGACCCGGCGCTCTTTATGCTCGCAAAGCGCCTCTGTCCCGGCATTGAGTTGCATGTGAGTACCCAGGCGAACAACACAAACTACGGGACTTTCCTCTTCTGGCGGGACCTCGGCGCGAGTCGCGTTGTGACGGCCAGAGAGCTCTCGCTCGCGGAGATACGCGAAATCCGGGAAAAAATCCCGGCGGAGATGGAGATTGAGACCTTTGTGCACGGCGCCATGTGTATTTCCTATTCGGGGCGCTGCCTGCTTTCGAGCTTCATGGCGGGGCGGGACGCAAACCACGGCGAGTGCACGCATCCCTGCCGCTGGCAGTACAGCGTGACCGAGGAGAAACGCCCGGGCGAGTCCATGCCGGTCTTTGAGAACGAGAGAGGGACCTTCCTCTTTAACTCGAAGGACCTCTGCATGATAGACCACATTCCGGAACTCATCGAGAGCGGAATTGACAGCTTTAAAATTGAGGGCAGGATGAAGACCGCGCTCTATGCGGCCGTCACGGCGCGCGCGTATCGCCGTGCCATCGACGACTACCTCGAGAGCCCGGAAAAATATGCGGCGAATCTCGAATCGTATCGGGAGGAAATCGGAAAGTGCACGTATCGGGAGTACACGACGGGCTTTTTCTTCGGAAAACCGAACGAAGAGGCGCAGATCTACGACAGCAACACTTATGTGCGGAACTACACCTATCTCGGAAAAATTGCAGCGGTCGATGCCGAGGGCTACGCACACTTTGAACAGAAAAATAAATTTTCGGTCGGAGACCGGATTGAGCGCATGTGCTTTGACGGCAGCAACGAGCTGCTGACCGTGCTGGAAATCCGGAATCACGAGGGGCTCTCGGTCGAGAGCGCGCCGCATCCCAAAGAGGCGCTCGCAGTCCGCTTCTCGGCGGTACCGGCCGTCGGCGAATTGCTCCGCACGGAGACCGCGAAATGACCGCCTTTTTTCTGAGTGCCGCGGGCTTCTCGGCGGTTTACTTCGTGGTTCTCCTGATCTACGCAAAACAGCTTCTGTCCGGCAGCTGGATCTGGCTCTTCTTTGCGGGCGTGTGCCTTGTGAATGCGCTGCTTCGCTACCTGCACGCGAAAAGCCCGGAGAGAGTCTCGCTGTTTATTCTGACTTTTGTGCATACCCTCAGCCTTCTCGGCATGGTTGTGCTCATGGCGGCCGGCATCGTGATTGCGTCCGGCATGCATCCCAAGGAAAAGGGAAGTCCCGAGTATGCGATTGTGCTCGGTGCGGGACTGAAACCGGACGGGACGCTCTCCAAAACGCTCCGACAGCGCCTCGACGCAGCGCTCCGCTTTGCCGAAGAATCGCCGGACACCAGTTTCGTGCTGAGCGGCGGTCACGATCGGCGGGGGCAGCGGAGCGAGGCCGAGGCAATGGCTGCCTACCTGGAACAGCATGGCATTCCGCGCTACCGACTGCTCCTTGAGATGCAGTCGAAGAACACCTACGAGAACATTGTATACAGCCATGCGCTGCTCTATCGCCTCCGCAACGAGAGCAATCCCTGCTTTTTCGACCTGCGCGGCGAGAGCTTTTTGCTGGTCTCACCGGAGCCGGTATCGCTTGGCATCGTCAGCTCGGAGTTTCATCTCTACCGGGCTTCCGCAATCTTAAAAAAGCAGTTCGGCATACAGGCGCTCGGCATTTCCGCGCCGAGCGACCCTGTGCTTTTCTTGCACTATCTCGCGCGAGAGAGCATCGCGCTCTTAAAGGATAAGTTTCTGGGACGCCTGTAAACGACATACATATAGAGAGGAGCTTATATGACAGCAAAACGGAACCGGGAAGAACAGCTGGAAGCCTTGAAGCGGCTGGATGCCTATGAGATCCGGCAAATCACCGACATGAAAGAACTGCACGCGGACGGCGTGGTGCTCTCGCACAAGAAGACCGGCGCGCGCGTGTTTCTCCTGCTCGCGGATGATCCGAACAAGGTCTTTACAATCGGCTTCCGGACGCCGTCGCAGGATTCGACCGGCGTCGCCCACATTATCGAGCACACCGTGCTCTGCGGCTCGGAGAAGTATCCGGTCAAAGAGCCGTTCATGGAGCTTGTGAAGGGCTCACTCAACACCTTCCTGAATGCGATGACCTACCCGGACCGCACGGTCTACCCGGTTGCGAGCTGCAACCCGAAGGACTTTGAGAACCTGATGGATGTCTATCTCGACGCGGTCTTCCACCCGCTGTTCTACAAAGAGGAGAAGATTTTCCGGCAGGAGGGCTGGAGATACGAACTGGAGAGCGAAGACGGAAAACTCAGCCGGAACGGCGTCGTCTACAATGAGATGAAAGGCGTGTATTCGGACCCGGATGAGGTGATGGCGCGCGCGGTCAATGAAGCGCTGTTCCCGGGACACCCCTATGCCGAGGAATCCGGCGGCGATCCCGATTTCATTCCGGATCTGACCTACGAGGCGTATCTCGATTTTCACCGCCGTTATTACCACCCGAGCAATGCCTTTATCTACCTCTACGGTGACCTCGACATGGCGGAGCGTCTCCGTTTTCTCGATGAAAACTATCTCTCGAAGTACGAGCGTCTCGCAATCGACTCGGCCGTTCCGGTGCCGAAGCCGCTCGCCGCGCCGGTCTCGGTATCGCGTCCGTATTCGATCGGCGATGCCGAGAGCGAAGAGAATGCGGCCTATGTCTCGCTGAACATCCGTGTCGGCGGACAGCTCGAGCCGGTGCCTTACAATGCGTTTCAGGCGCTCGACTATGTGCTCTTAAAGGCGTCCGGTGCCATCCTGCACGACAGGCTGATTGAGGAGGGCTTCGGGGATGATGTCTACGGCGGCTATGCAAACGGCATCCGCGAACCCTATTTCCAGATTACGGCGAAGCACTTAAGACGCGAGCAGAAGGACGCTTTCGTGTGCCGCGTCCGGGAACTGCTCACAGAGCTTGCGGAAGACGGACTTGACCACGAGATGCTGCTCGCGGCAATCAATATGGCCGAGTTCCGCGCGCGCGAGGCGAATTTCGGTTCCTATCCGAAGGGCCTGATGTACGGCCTGCAGAGCTTTGAAAGCTGGATTTACGACGGCGATCCCTGCCTGCACTTAAAGTTTGCGGGTCTCTTTGACGCACTCCGCGGCAAAGTGGGAGATAACTACTTTGAGCAGCTGATCCGGGAGCAGCTCCTCAACAACGAGGATTACGCGGTCGCAGAGCTCTATCCGGTGCGCGGTCTCACGGCAAAGCGCGAGGCCGAGGATGCCGAAAAGCTCGCGGCCGTCAAGGCGGCCATGACAGCGGAAGAGAGAGAGGCGCTGGTTCGCTTCGGCAAAGAGATGAAGGTTTACCAGGATGCGCCGGACAGCGAGGCGGCACTCCGGACGATTCCGATGCTGTCCCGCGAAGATCTCGCTGCGGAAAACACACCGCTTTGCTACGAGATGGGTACGCTCGGCGAGATGCCCTTCCACTACGCGGCGCGGAACACGACAGGCATCGACTATCTCCGCCTCGACTTTGACGTGAGCGATTTACCGGTCGAAGATCTCTCGGCGCTCGCGTTAATCAAGGATCTGCTCGGCTATCTGAGCACGGAGGCCCACAGCTACACCGAACTCTCGACGCTTGTCAATCTTCACACCGGCGGCATTCAATTCGGCATTGACAACTACCCGGACCTTGCGGATTTTCAGGGCGACCGGAGAATTTTCTCGGCTTCGGTCAAGTTCCTGACGGAAAAGGCGGAACAGGCGCTGAATCTTGTCAACGAGCAGCTCCTGCAGACACTCTTTACGGACGAGGCGAGAATCCGCAATCTGATCGGCGAAATTCGCGCGGGCTTAAAGGACACGCTCCTCTCCGCGGGCGATGTCGCCGCGGCAAACCGCGCGGCCTCCTATTTCAGCGAAAACGGTCTCTTCCGGGATGTGACACGGGGCATCGCCTACTACCGCTTCTTAGAGCGCCTCTCGGCAGAGTCCGCGCGCCGCGCTTTCTGTGAGCGCGCGCAAAAACTCCTTCGAGAGACTGTCGTGCGCGGTCGCCTGCTTGTGCATCTGACCGCGGAGGAGGCGGGCAAGGAGGCGCTGTTGCCGCTGCTTAGAACGCTCGGAGAGCGCTATCCGGCGGGCGGCAAGGGCGAAAGCCGCTTCCGTCTCGTGGAAGATATCCGGCGCGAGGGCTTTCGCTCGGCTTCCCGCGTAAACTATGTGGCGCGGGTCGGCAATTTCCGCACGGGCGGCTTCCGTTACACGGGTGCGCTCCGCATTGCCCAGACCATGCTGAGCTACGGTTATCTCTGGAATGAGATCCGCTCGAAGGGCGGGGCCTACGGCTGCGCGGTCCGCTTCGGACGCGGCGGCAGCGTGGTCTTCAGCTCCTACCGAGATCCGAAGCTCGAGGAGACCGACAAGGTCTACGAGGGCACACCTGCCTATCTCGAGCGGTACGAGGCGGACGAGAGAGAGATGACCAAGGCCATCATCGGCGCCGTCGGCGAGATGGATACGCCGCGCACGCCGCAGCTCAGCGGCCTTCTGGCGCTCTCTGCATATTACTCGAAGGTGACGGATGAAATGTTTGCCAAGGAGCGCGCGGAAGTGCTCTCGGCGACCCCGAAGGACATACGGGCGCTTGCGCCGCTGGTACGGGAGGCGCTGAAATACGAGGCAAAGTGCGTGATTGGAAACGAGGGCGCAATCGAGCGGGCGGAGGACTTCTTTACGGAGATTCCGCAGCTCTTTGCCAAGGAGAGCGAGGAGACAGGGGCATGAAAGCAGGATTTGTCGCGCTGATCGGGCGCCCGAATGTCGGGAAGTCGACCCTCATGAATCATCTGATCGGGCAGAAAATCGCGATTACCTCGGAGAAGGCGCAGACCACGCGGAATCAGATTCGCACCGTCTACACGGATGAGCGCGGACAGATTGTGTTCGAGGACACGCCGGGACTGACACGCGCGAAAAATAAGCTCGGGCGTTTCATGGTCGGCGTCGCCGAGAAGACCATCGAAGAGGCGGATGTGATTCTCTGGATTGTCGATGTGAGCGAGCACATAGGGGCTGCGGAGCGGGAACTTGCCGAGCGGCTTAAAAAGTGCCGTCAGCCGCTGATTCTCGCGGTCAACAAAATCGACAAGATCACCGACAAGGCGCGGCTCGCCGCGCAGGTCAAGGCCTATGAGGACTTTTGCCGTCCGAAGGATCTGGTCGCGGTCGCGGCCTTAAAGAGCGAGAACATAGAGCTCTTGCTCGACACCCTGTACCGCTATCTGCCGGAGGGACCGTTCTTCTACAGCGAGGACACCGTGACCGAGGCGCCGATGCGGGAACTCGCGGGCGAGCTGATCCGGGAGCAGACCCTGCGCTTACTCCGCGACGAGGTGCCGCACGGCGTCGCCGTCACGGTCGAGCGCATGAAAGAGCGAGAGGACGGCGGCTTCGATATCGACGCCAACATCATCTGCGAGCGGGAGTCCCATAAGGGCATGGTGATCGGCAAGGGCGGCCAGATGTTAAAGCGCATCGGCATCGGTGCCAGGAAGGCCATCGAAGAGATGACGGAGAGCAAGGTGAACTTAAAGCTCTGGGTCAAGGTGCGGCGCGACTGGCGGGACAACGACACCCAGCTCCGCTCCTTCGGCTATGACATCAAGAAAGTATGAGAGAGGGCGAGGAAGTCACCGGTCTGGTTCTAAAGACCATGCCGATCGGCGAGCGGGACCGGCGCGTCACAATACTCACGCGGGAAAAGGGGAAGCTCTCCTGCTTCGCGCGGGGCGCCGCCCGCCAGGGCAGCCCGCTGATGGGCATTGCGCGCCCCCTGGTCTACGGCAAGTTTACGCTGCACCCGGGCAGGGACGCCGATATCATCACGGCGGCGGAGGGACTTCGCTTCTTCGGAACATTGGAGGCGGATGCCCTGGCGCTCTGCTATGCGAGCTACTTTCTGGAACTCGCCGACTACTTTTACCGGGAGTTTCAGCGGGAAGAAGAGGGCTTAAAGCTTCTCTACTTTGCGCTGCTCGCCCTGGAAAAGCCGGAGCTCCCGCGGGAACTCGTGCGGCGCATTCTGGAGTTAAAGCTTCTGGTACTGGACGGGAGCTATGTCGTATCGCCGCCGCTCAAAACCCATGAGAACTGCGCTTACACCTGGGACTATGTGGTGCGAACGCCGGTGGAAAAGCTTTTTACCTTTACCGTCGGTGAGACTGCGCTGCGAGAATTTGCGGCGAATGTAGACGCACTGCGTTCTCAGGTTGCGCCGCATCATTTCCGCGCGCTTTCCGTGCTGGAAGAAATGCGGCGGGTGCAGTAGAATAGAGAGCATCGGCAAGAGAGAGAGGGGAAAACGATGGATTATACAATGGAAAAAATCGTGTCACTTGCGAAGGCGAGAGGGTTTGTCTATCCCGGCTCGGAAATTTACGGCGGTCTTGCGAATACCTGGGATTACGGCAATCTCGGCGTTGAGTTAAAGAACAACGTGAAGAGAGCGTGGTGGCAGAAGTTTATTCAGGAGTCGCCCTACAATGTCGGCGTGGACTGTGCGATTCTCATGAACACGCAGACCTGGGTTGCCTCCGGTCACATCGGCAGCTTCTCGGATCCGCTCATGGACTGCAAGAGCTGTCACGAGCGTTTCCGTGCGGACAAGCTGATTGAGGACTACGCGGCGGAGCACGGCGTAGAGCTCGAGTCCGGTGTGGACGGCTGGAGCCACGAGAAGATGCAGACCTATATCAAGGAGCACGAGATTGCGTGCCCGAGCTGCGGCAAGCACGACTTCACGGACATTCGCGAGTTCAATCTCATGTTCAAGACCTTCCAGGGCGTGACCGAGGACGCGAAGAACACGGTCTACCTGCGCCCGGAGACGGCACAGGGCATCTTTGTGAACTTCAAGAATGTGCAGCGCACCTCCCGGAAGAAGATTCCGTTCGGCATCGGCCAGATCGGCAAGTCCTTCCGGAACGAAATCACACCGGGCAATTTTACCTTCCGCACCCGTGAGTTTGAGCAGATGGAGCTCGAGTTCTTCTGCAAGCCGGACACGGACCTCGAGTGGTTCGCGTACTGGAAGGAGCAGTGCATCCAGTGGCTGAAAAAGCTTGGTATGCGCGAGGATATGCTCCGCGCGCGCGACCACGAGAAAGAGGAGCTTTCCTTCTATTCTAAGGCGACAACCGATCTCGAGTTCCGCTTCCCCTTCGGCTGGGGCGAGCTCTGGGGCATTGCGGACAGAACGAACTACGACCTCTCGCGCCACCAGGAAGTTTCGGGCGAGGATTTAAGCTACTTCGACGAGGAGAGCAAGGAGAAGTACATCCCCTATGTCATTGAGCCCTCGCTCGGCGCGGACCGCGTGACGCTCGCCTTCCTCTGCAACGCCTACGATGAGGAAGAACTCCCGGGCGGCGATGTGCGCACCGTGCTCCACTTCCACCCGGCACTCGCTCCGGTGAAGATTGCGGTGCTGCCGCTCTCCAAGAAGCTCGGCGAGGGCGCGGAGAAGATCTATGCGGAGCTCTCGAAATACTGGAACTGCGACTACGACGACCGCGGTGCAATCGGCAAGCGCTATCGTCGCGAGGATGAGATCGGCACGCCTTACTGCGTGACTTACGACTTCGAGTCCGCGGAGGATCAGAGTGTCACCATCCGCGACCGCGATAGCATGGAACAGGAACGCATCAAAATTTCCGAGCTCAGAAACTATTTTCTGGACAAGTTTACGTTTTGAGGAAGCGTGTATCTGTTAAAAAACAAACTTTTGTGGTATGATGCTAACGTTGTAGAACAAAATCCTAGATTCGTGTTCACAGGAGGTAGAGATGGCAAAGAAATGGGTTTATCTTTTCAGCGAGGGCAATGCGGATATGCGTGAGCTCCTCGGCGGCAAGGGCGCAAACCTGGCTGAGATGACCAAGATCGGTCTTCCGGTGCCGCAGGGCTTCACGATTACGACCGAGGCTTGCACACAGTACTATGAGGACGGCCGCGAGATTAACGCGGAGATTCAGTCGCAGATCAATGACTATATTGCGGAGATGGAGAAGATTACCGGCAAGAAGTTCGGTGATAAGGAGAACCCGCTTCTCGTCTCGGTTCGCTCCGGTGCAAGAGCTTCGATGCCGGGCATGATGGACACCATCCTGAACCTCGGCCTCAACGAAGACGTCGTCAAGGTGCTCGCAGAGAAGTCCAATAACCCGCGCTGGGCTTGGGACTGCTACAGAAGATTTATCCAGATGTACTCCGATGTCGTCATGGAAGTCGGCAAGAAGTACTTTGAGGAGCTCATCGACAAGATGAAGGAGGAGCGCGGCGTGAAGCAGGACGTCGAGCTGACCGCGGAGGACCTTCATGAGCTCGCAAACCAGTTCAAGGCAGAGTACAAGGAGAAGCTCGGCCAGGACTTCCCGTCCGACCCGAAGGAGCAGCTGATGGGTGCCATCAAGGCTGTGTTCCGCTCCTGGGACAACCCGCGCGCAAACGTGTACCGCCGCGACAACGATATCCCCTACTCCTGGGGCACGGCTGTCAACGTGCAGTCGATGGCATTCGGTAACATGGGCGATGACTGCGGCACCGGCGTTGCGTTCACGAGAGACCCGGCAACCGGCGAGAAGGGCCTCTTCGGTGAGTTCCTGACCAACGCACAGGGCGAGGACGTCGTCGCAGGCGTTCGCACCCCGATGCACATCAACGAGATGGAGCAGAAGTTCCCGGAGGCATTCAAGCAGTTCGTCGATGTCTGCAAGACCCTCGAGGAGCACTACAGAGACATGCAGGATATGGAGTTCACCGTCGAGCACGGCAAGCTCTACATGCTGCAGACCAGAAACGGCAAGAGAACCGCAAAGGCAGCGCTGAAGATTGCCTGCGATCTTGTCGATGAGGGCATGAGAAGCGAGAAAGAGGCGGTCGCAATGATCGACCCGAGAAACCTCGACACCCTGCTTCACCCGCAGTTTGACCAGAAGGCACTGAAGGCGGCAACCCCGCTCGGCAAGGGCCTCGGCGCATCGCCGGGCGCAGCTTGCGGCAAAGTTGTCTTCACGGCTGAGGACGCAGAGGCTTGGGCAGAGAGAGGCGAGAAGGTCGTCTTGGTCCGCCTGGAGACCTCGCCGGAGGACATCACCGGCATGAAGAGCTCCCAGGGTATCCTCACGGTGCGCGGCGGTATGACTTCCCACGCGGCAGTCGTTGCGCGCGGCATGGGCAAGTGCTGCGTCTCCGGTCTCGGCGACATCGTGATCGACGAGGCGGCGAAGAAGTTCTCGCTCGGCGGCCAGACCTTCCACGAGGGTGACCCGATTTCGATCGACGGCACGACCGGTAATGTCTACGCGGGCATTATCCCGACCGTGGACGCTGCGATTGTCGGCGAGTTCGGCCGCATCATGGCTTGGGCTGACAAGTACAGAAAGCTGAAGGTCAGAACCAACGCGGATACGCCGACCGACGCGAAGAAGGCAAGAGAACTCGGCGCAGAGGGCATCGGCCTTTGCCGCACGGAGCACATGTTCTTCGATCCGGAGCGCATTGCGGCATTCCGCGAGATGATCTGCTCCGATACGCTCGAGGAGAGAGAAGAGGCACTCGCAAAGATTCTGCCGTATCAGCAGAAGGACTTCGAGGGCATTTACGAGGCAATGGAGGGCAACCCGGTCACAATTCGTTTCCTGGATCCGCCGCTGCACGAGTTTGTCCCGACCGAGGAGGCTGAGATCAAGAAGCTCGCAGACGCTAAGAAGAAGAGCGTCCAGGAGATTAAGGACATCATCGCTTCCCTGCACGAGTTCAACCCGATGATGGGTCACAGAGGCTGCCGCCTTGCAGTCACCTATCCGGAAATCGCAGCAATGCAGACCAAGGCTGTGATTCGCGCGGCAATCGCGGTGCAGAAGAGACATCCGGAGTGGAACATGGTTCCGGAAATCATGATTCCGCTTGTCTCCGAGGACAAGGAGCTCAAGTTCGTCAAGAAGGTCGTTGTCGAGACCGCGGATGCGGAGATCAAGGCAGCGGGTTCCGATCTCAAGTACGAGGTTGGTACGATGATTGAGATCCCGAGAGCTTGCCTCACGGCAGATGCAATCGCAAAGGATGCGGACTTCTTCTGCTTCGGTACGAACGACCTCACGCAGATGACCTTCGGCTTCTCGCGCGATGACGCAGGCAAGTTCCTGAACGCTTACTACGACACGAAGATCTTCGAGAACGATCCGTTTGCGAAGCTCGACCAGGTCGGCGTGGGCAAGCTCATGAAGATGGCAATCGATCTCGGTCGCCCGGTGAACAAGTCCCTGCACATCGGTATCTGCGGTGAGCACGGCGGCGATCCGTCCTCCGTTGAGTTCTGCGATGAGATCGGCCTTGACTATGTTTCCTGCTCGCCGTTCCGCGTGCCGGTCGCAAGACTTGCGGCTGCACAGGCGGCAATCAAGAGAGGTTGAGACTCGGCCTGCAAAGGCTGAGCGCTAACAGATAAGCCCGGACAGAAAGAGTCCCCGCCGTTTCCCTCACGGGGCGGCGGGGGCTTTTGTGTTGCGGGGAAAGGGAGCCAAGATGTACGAGAGCTATTATCAAAAGTACGAGAGCGAGGAACAGGAAGTTCTGGTGCTCATTCAGAGATGCCTCGGCGCGGGTTACTATAAAGAGGGAAATTTCTGGGATATGACGGCAATTTCGCTCGGCATGGTTTTTCCGGACGGGAGCTGTGTGATTCGAGAAGGCAGAGTCGAGTGGCCGCTCAGCGAGGAGGAGAGGAACGGAGAGTACGGCTGGGGGCGCCTTGCAAGAGGACAGATTTGCCGTCTCAAGCTGCGCCGCATGAAGCCGAGTGCGGTGCCGGAGCACACCACGCCGGAAAAGTTCAATGCCTGGCTGCTGGTCGAGGTACTGGAGCCCGCGGTTTCCTGTCCGGAACTCGAGGCTTATTGGGAGGAATACCAAAAGCCGGTTGAACTGAACGACGAAGTGCTCGGCAAGCTCACGCTGAACCGGGAGCTCGACTGGCTGGAGGGCGAAATCCCCTGGGGCGACGGGCGCATGAGCCTCTCCCTCGAAATCGACACGGACGATACGGAGACCTGGGACAAGGTGCGGGCCTTTGCGCGTAAGCTTGCCACGGATGCCGCGCACTGGGACAGCGAGCTTCGCCGCTTTGCGGCCAAGGAACTCACCGAGCTCGCGAACGACTGGCAGTCGAGCGATGAGGAGAACGAGAACGCCCCGGAACTCACGGAAGAGGACTTCATGCGGCGCATACAGCCGGAGAGCCTGGTGCTAAGTTGGGACGGAAATCTGGTCGCCTACTATGACGACGACGATCTCTTCTTCGGCCATGTGATCGAAATATCCGGAACCGAGAGCGAGGGACTGAAGTACGCGAACATCGCGGGCTGAGCGGAGGGCATCATGACAGAGCGGATCACAGAGGAGAACAGAGCGTATATCAAAGGGCTTCGCGTGAGCGATGTGCCCTGGCAGAGGCTCACGACGGTTTACGGCAGAGCGACCGCCTTTCCGGAGTACTTTGCCGTTCTGGAAGAGATGCGGGATGCGGACGGTGTCCGAGAGGCATTTGAGGAACTCGGCTACAATGTGGAGCACCAGGATACCCTCTGGCACGCGACGCCGTTTGCGAGCGTGTTTCTCGCGCGCATTTTGGGAAAGGCGCTCCGGGAGAGCGCCGAAAACCCCGTGGCGGCCTATCTGGCGGGACAGCTCACGGAACTCTTTGACTGCCTGCTTGGCTGCTATCATCTCGGCGATACCATGGAGCACGCGGCGCCGCTGCCGCGCTTTGCGGACCTCCTCCTGGAAGAGTATCTCTGGTCGGAAGAGTACAATGAAGAGGCGGATGAACTTCGCTACGAGGACGAGGATGTCTTCCCGGATGCGCTCTTTTACAGCTTTTACTATTATACTTGGCAGGCCGTACTCGCAGAGCGAGAGGAGATTGAGGCTGCGAGAACACCGGCCTTGGAAGCAGCGCTCTCGAAGGTCTTGGAGGCGCTGTGAGCAGACTCCTTTGGGACGAAGTATCTGCGCTCTGGAACGGAGAGGTCTTTGCCTGCGGGACGAGACTCTGTATTGAGATACCGTATGCCGGACAGACGCTCACCATCAGTCGGGGCGGCGACAGCGCGGAAGAACCTCCTTCGCGCGACTTGCGCTTTTGGCGGCGGCTCAAAGAGGAACTTGAGGCGCTGGACCGGAAGGCGCGGGAAGTTCTGCGTCACAGCTTTCCTGCGGAGAAGATTGCGGCGCTTCCGCTGACGGAGCTCGCGCTGGATCAGGATGAGAGCTACGGCGTTTTTGCGCTGGGCTATGATGCCGGAGATACGCCTGCGGGGCGGCTCTATCTCTTCGTGCCCTTTGACGAAGGCTTTCAACCCTGCGGCGAGCCGATTTGCGAGCTTTGCTGAAACCGCGTCGCTTTGAAGCGCTGCGGAGGAACGCAGTGCCGCATGGACGGGAGCTGCGTTTGACGGAAGAAAAAGCACGAAACGAAAAGAAATACGAAACAAAAAAGCTAAAATCGCGCGGCGACAGAGGCCTGTGCCGCGAGGTAAAACGGAGACAGCCTGTATGGAAGAGAAGAAGGAAAAGCCCTCGGAACTCGCCGAGGCGATGATGAAGTACTTGGATTGCGAATGCCGCTATTTTCCGCCCATGCCGGATGATACGGAACTGTGTGCGGCCTACTTTGATGCGCTGCGCGGCGCAGCGGACGGAGGCTATGTGCCCATGCTCATCAAGGTGGATGAGGTACTCTGGGAGTGCCTCATCATGAATTCCGACCCGGATTCCGACGGGGAGGACGACTATTCCTTTGACGCAACGAAGGTGGCGGCGTACCGGAGAGAGCAGCTCTCGCGCGAACTTCCGGACGGACGGGAAATCCTAAAGGGCTACCTTGCCGATCGGAAGGAAGAGGCCGAGGACGATGAGATCGACTGGAACAGTGAAATTGTCGGTGCGGTAGAGGGCGGCGAGGAAATCGACTGCTTTGCCGCTTACCGGGACTATCGGAGCGAGGAGACTGCGCCGGTAATACTCGCAAAGATTCCGGTGAAACATGCCTTTGAGGTCTTTGCCTATCTGCCCTTCGGCGGCTGGAACGATTGCCCGGGCACAGAGGAGCTCATGGCGGTCACGAAGTACTGGGCGGAGCAGTACGGCGCTTGGCCGAGTACCATGTCGCACGACGAGCTAGAGTTCTTCCTTCCGGCACCGGTGCCGGAGAACAGGGCTTTGGAGCTTGCAATCGAACACTACGGCTTCTGCCCGGATATCGATCAGGGCGTCCACCCGCTCGGCGCGCTGGCGGACAGCCTTAAGCGCTCTAGAATCTGGTATTTCTGGTGGGATTAAAGAAGGAAGTAAAAGTAGGAAAATGAAAGGACGCGGATGAACTTACAAGTGCAAGGTTTTTTGCCGCCGCCGTGGCTCGCCTATCCCGAATATGAGCGCTACAGTCTCGGCTTTCGCATGGGCAGCGGCGAAGATTACCTGGACCGCTTTGTAGCATGGTTTGAGGCGCTCGGAGAAAAGGAGCGGGAAGCATACCGTGCGCGCTTCCCGGAGCCCTTCACCTGGGCCGGCTGGTGGGACGATGAGGATAGGGCAGTGTACCTTGAGCGGGGGGACTTTTGCCTCGCGACTCGAAACCCGGACGGCGCGCCTAAGTACACGCGGGCGCAGCTCGGAAAACAGAAGCTTGCCGGGAAAAAGCAAAAGTACTGCTTCTTTTGGGGACATCAGCCCGCGAAGGACGGAAGCGTGACGAAGAGCGCGTTCAGCCAGTGGTGGAAGGCGGAGTTTTACGGCGAAGGCGAGCGCTTTATCTCCGCCGAACAGTATATGATGGCGAAGAAAGCCGAGCTCTTTGGCGATGCCGAACACAGGGCAGAGATACTCTCCGCAAGAGATCCGAAGCGCATCAAGGCGCTCGGCAGAGAGGTGAGAGGCTTTGAGGAGGCGGTCTGGCAGCGCTTTCGCTACGCCATCGTACTGAACGGGAACTGGCTCAAATTCAGTCAGAACCCGGAGCTCCGCGACTTTCTGCTCTCGACCGGAGATAAGGTATTGGTCGAGGCCAGCCCCTACGACCGCGTCTGGGGCATAGGCCTTGCGGAGTGTGAGGAGGCAGCGGAAAATCCGCTCAAGTGGAAGGGAGATAATCTGCTCGGCTTTGCGCTGACAGAAGTCCGGGAGGAGTTAAGACGGGTCACGGCGCAGGAAGCGCTCTGTGATTTCAAACTTGTCTGAGAAAAGGAGAAGAGCATGGATCTGTTACAGCAGTGTGCGCAGTGGTTTGAGAACGAGGAGCACCAAAAAATAGTCGATGCGATTGAGGCGCTTCCGGAGGAGGAGAGAACGCCGGAACTCGACAGCGAGCTTGCGCGCGCTTATAACAACGTGGCGGAGGCAACGGATCGCAGGCTGTTTCGGAAGGCGGTTGCGCTCTTAAAGCGCCACGAAGCCTATTTTGAAGGCGATCACCGCTGGAATTTCCGCCTGGGCTACGCCTATTACTATCTGGATCAGGAGGGACGGGCGTTACATCACTTCCGCGAGGCGCTTGCCGCACTTCCCGGCGATGAGGACACACAGAATTTCATTGACGACTGCGAGCGCCGCATCTCGCTGCCGCGCTTTGCCGAAAACTTTCGCGAGAGAACGGAAAGCGTGTGGAAGCGCTTTGCCGCGGAAGAGGCGGAGCTTCGACGCATCATGGATGAGGACACGGAACATGTGCGCGGCGATGAGCTGATTGAGAAATGCGGTGACATCCTGCGCGAGGCCCTTGAGAATCAGGCCTTTGAACTCGGCTTTAACGGCGAAAAATATGAACTCATCCTGACCCCTGAGGGCAGCATCGAAGTGCTCCTCGAGGACTGCTATTTTCAGCGCCATGTGCCCGAGGCGGTGACGGAACACTGGAATATCCTGGTCGGACGGCAGCGCATGAGCGGTCTCGCGCTCGATGCGGGCGAGGGACCCATTCGCGGCGAGGACATACAGGTTTGGATTGAGGCGGGAAAGGACGACCGCTACGGGGTCAAGCTCTACTGCGAGAAGCTGCTCCCCCTTCTTACGGAAGATGAGGGAAGAGTCTGGTGGCTCTTAACGACGCTCACGGATCAGCTGCTCGGCGAACTCGTCAATATGCGCTACATCCGCAGCTTTGATGTGCTGAAGGCGCCCGCGGCGGGTAAGCCCTGCCTGCTCTCCGAACTTCCGGAAGAACTCGAGCGGCGCGGTGCCAAACTCGATATCACGGCGGAGGAGGTCATTGCGGAAAATTACACCTTTTACAGCTTAGATCCGAGCGAGGACCCGAATGCCGACTACCGGCTCGACACCATTTCCGGTTTCAGTCTCTGCCCGACTCTGGTCAGCGAGTACCTGCAGGGGGAGGACCGCATGGTCAATGAGCTGCAGGCAGACGGTGCGGTGGCCGGCTTCTTCATCTACCCGCTCGCCGGGTTCCGCGGAGAAAAGCGCTCGGAGGAAATCCTGACGCTCCGGGATAAGGCAAAGGCGCATATGGAGACGCCCGAGGGCGCGGCGTGCTGCAGTTTCATCGGCGGCGCAACCGGCATCTTCTGCGGCTATCTCGATTTCATCGCCTGGGATTTCGATGCGACCGTGCGCTGCATGCGTGCTTTCTTTGAAGAGGAGGGGTTACCGTGGCTTGCGGCCCGGGTGTTCCGCAGGGAGGCGCATCCGCTCAGCATCTATGACAAGCAGGAGCGGGAGGACTGAGGTGACTTGACGCGCGCGGCGCGCTGTGCTATTTTGTTAGTCAATGGAAACAGAACCGGAGCCGGTCTCACGGCTTCGGTTTTTTGAAATCAGAAAGAGGAGGTTGCATGAAACAGGAGAGGCACGAGCTTGGCAAATCGAGCGAAGACTATCTGGAGAGCATACTCCGCATCATCCGGGAGAAGGGCGCCTGCCGCCCCACTGACATCGCAGAGCTCATGAACTTTTCAAAGCCGAGTGTCTCGGTCGCGCTGAAAAAACTCGAGGAGGAGGGCTACATTCACCGCGAGGATTGGCGCATTCAGCTCACTGAGGCAGGGGAGCAGGCGGCGGCGCAGACATTCGAGAAGCATGAGTTCTTCCGCCAACTCTTCGAGTCCATCGGCATTGCGCCGGAGGTCGCCGAAGAGGAGGCCTGCTTGGTCGAGCATGTGATCAGCGAGGACAGTTTTCACAAGATGCAGGCGCACTGGGGCAAGAAACAGGACGTCTGAGCGAGGAGATACCCGCGCATGCAAGGTGCGCGGGTATTGTTATATGGAAAGGAGTTATATGGAGGCAACATTGCGGGATAAAGAGGGATTTATCTGCGACATGGACGGCGTGATTTACCACGGCAACCGGATTCTGCCGGGCGTGCGGGAATTTGTGGAGTGGATGCTCCGTGAGGACAAGCATTTTTTGTTCCTCACGAATTCGAGCCAGTACACGCCGAAGGAGCTGCAGCAGAAACTGGAACGCATGGGACTCGAGGTCGACGAGTCGCATTTTTACACAAGTGCGCTTGCGACTGCGCATTTCTTAAACAGGCAGGCGCCCGGCTGCTCCGCCTATGTGGTCGGCGAGCACGGCGTCTTGAATGCGCTCTATGACAAGGGCATCACCTATAACGATGTGAACCCGGACTATGTGGTGGTCGGTGAGTCCTCTTCCTATAATCTGGATCAGATCACCAAGGCGATACGTCTTGTCAACGCGGGCGCCAAGCTGATCGGCACGAACTATGACCTGACCGGACCGACCGAGAGCGGCATTGCGCCCGCCTGCCGCGCGCTGATTGCGCCGATTGAGCTCGCGACCGGCAAGCAGGCCTATTTTGTGGGCAAGCCGAATCCCCTGATGATGCGGACAGGGCTCCGTCTGCTCGGCGTCCACTCGGAAAACGCGGTCATGATCGGTGACCGCATGGACACTGATGTGATTGCCGGAATTGAGACCGGACTCACGACGGTACTGGTGCTCTCCGGGGTCACGACGCGAGAGGAGTGTGAGCAGTATCCGTATCGACCGAACTACATTCTGAACGGCGTCGGCGAGGTGATGGAACATTGAATTCAAAAGAGAGAGCAGAGAGCGGTCTCCGCATTCTGCTGGTGGCAAGCTTAATTTACAGTTACAGTTATATCGATGCGATTCTCGCCCTCCTCGCCGAGGGCGGGCTCGCGTTTCTCGGCGTCTCGTGGGATTATCTCGACGCCAATCAGAACCTCGGCTATGTCTGCTCGGCGCTTATGCTTTGCCTTGTTTACAGCGGACTTCTGAAATTCGTCAAGCGGAACTACGAGGAGAGACCGGCGACGCTCAAACTGCACCCGGTCAGCGGGGCCCTGCAAATGTTGCTCATCGGTCTCGGCGTCGGCGGGGTCTCGCTGCTCTGGCTGAACTTCGCGGAGCTCATCCAGAAATCGATTCCGGCACTGCAGGCGAGTTATGAGACCTTTAACACGGAGATGGGCGCCTTCGAGAACGGCGATTATATCTGGATGCTCCTCGAGGTCTCGATTATCGGCCCGATGGTCGAAGAGCTTTTGTTCCGCGGCCTTGTCTTTCATCTCGTAGAGCGAGATACCGGGAAAGAGGGCGCCGCGATTTTTATCTCGGCATTGCTCTTTGGTATCTGGCACGGCATTTTTGTGCAGGGGGTCTACACCTTCCTGATCGGTCTGGTGCTCGGCTACCTCTATGCGAAGACGCGAAACATCATCTGGCCGTATCTCGTGCATTTTGTCAACAACTTTTCGGGGACCCTGCCGCCCGGCTTTGACGGCGAAACGGCGACGGCTCTCGTGAATCTCGCCTCCCTGCTTTGCGTTCCGGTATTGCTGTTTCTTCTGTTGCGTATGCGAAAAAGAACAAAGCAAAGCGAAAAGCCGTTGCCATAGCAACGGATGAAAGCGTTTCGGCGTGATACCATAAATCCTGTCAGTAAGAGCAAACAACAGGGCGGACGCCCTGAGAACGACAGGAGGATATCAATGGACGCTAAAATGTTTTGTTATCAGTGTCAGGAGACTGCGGGCAACAAGGGTTGCACCGTACAGGGTGTCTGCGGCAAGAAGTTTGATGTCGCGAGAGCGCAGGATCTTCTGATTTATGTGACCAAGGGTCTCTCGGCAGTCACGACCGCTCTCAGAGCAGAGGGCAAGCCGGTTGCGGCCGAGGTCAATCACCTCGTATCGATGAACCTCTTCATTACGATTACGAACGCAAACTTCGATCGCAAGGCGATTGAGAAGCGCATCACGGATACGCTCGCATGTCGCGACGCACTCCGCAAGGAGCTTTCCGATGCTTCGAAGCTTCCGCTCGCTGCGACCGAGGAGATTCCGGAGAGCGCTTATCCGGAGAGAGCGGCGGAAGTCGGTGTTCTCGCAACCGAGAACGAGGATGTGAGATCCCTTCGCGAGCTCATCACCTACGGACTCAAAGGTCTGTCGGCTTACACGAAGCATGCCAATGCTCTGCTTCGCGAGAACGAAGAGGTGGATCGTTTCCTGCAGGAAGCACTCGCAAAGACACTGGACGACAGCCTCACGGTCGACGATCTCGTCGCGCTGACCCTGGAGACCGGTAAGTACGGTGTCGAGGGTATGGCGCTCCTCGACGGTGCAAACACCGGCGCTTACGGCAACCCGGAGATCACCGAGGTCAACATCGGTGTCCGCAAGAATCCGGGCATCCTGATTTCGGGTCACGACCTGAAGGATCTCGAGATGCTGCTTGACCAGACCCAGGACACCGGTGTCGATGTCTACACGCACTCCGAGATGCTCCCGGCACACTACTATCCGTTCTTCAAGAAGTATCCGAACTTTGCGGGCAACTACGGCAACGCTTGGTGGAAGCAGAAGGAAGAGTTCGAGACGTTCAACGGCCCGATTCTTATGACCACGAACTGCCTGGTTCCGCCGAAGGACAGCTATAAGGACAGAGTCTGGACCACGGGTTGCGTCGGCTTCCCGGGCTTAAAGCACATCGATGCGCCCTACGGTCAGGTTAAGGATTTCAGCCCGATCATCGAGCAGGCAAAGCAGTGCCCGCCGCCGACCGAGATTGAGACCGGTAAGATTGTCGGCGGTTTCGCACACGCACAGGTCTTCGCACTCGCCGATAAGGTGGTCGATGCGGTGAAGAGCGGTGCCATCACGAAGTTCGTCGTCATGGCAGGTTGCGACGGCAGAGCAAAGAGTCGCGACTACTACACGGAGTTCGCAAAGGCACTGCCGAAGGGCGCTGTGATTCTGACCGCGGGCTGCGCGAAGTATAAGTACAACAAGCTGGATCTCGGCGACATCAACGGCATTCCGCGCGTGCTCGACGCAGGTCAGTGCAACGACTCCTATTCTCTGGCGGTTATTGCGCTCAAGCTGAAGGAGATCTTCGGACTTGACGATGTGAACAAGCTTCCGCTTGCTTACAACATCGCTTGGTACGAGCAGAAGGCAGTCATCGTGCTCCTTGCGCTCCTCTATCTCGGCGTGAAGAATATCCACCTCGGACCGACACTGCCGGCCTTCCTCTCCCCGAATGTCGCAAACGTTCTGGTCAACAACTTCGGCATTGCCGGCATCGGCTCCGTCGAGGACGACATCGAGCTCTTCTTCGGCAAGGAAGCATAAGAAAAGCGCAGAACCCGGAGTACCGGATTCACATATTTTACCTACCCTCGATGAGAGGCGGCGGACCCAGTGTCCGCCGCCTTTTTCGCTGCCCTTCGGCGTGTAGCGCAGCGGAGTAAGGCGGTGTTCGGAGAGACAGCGGAATCGGGTGGCGCAGAGGCGCTACGGTGATAAAGCGGCGTGATGCGTGTTTGAAAGCTTGCCGCAAGCGCTTCAAAGAGCGCGAGAGCCGGGAGGCGCGGGTCTTCGATGAAAGCGAGAGGAAGTGAAGCTGCGGAGATGCTTCGCAGAGAGGCGCCGTTCGGCGAAACATAGGGGCAGTCATAGGATAGAAGAAAAAGAAAGCGGAAAAGCTTCCGCGAGATGAGTTAGTTGCCTAGAATATAAATTAGGAATGATTCCTGATATTCTGCTTGCAAGTTTAAAAAGCTGTGGTATAGTAAGTGATGTAGGAATTGTTGAAGAATTTACAATAATTAGAGGAGGATATCATGGCAGACGATAAGAAGATCACGAGCGGCAGCGAAGTGAGCACGAAGTACGCAGGCACCGAGACCGAGAAGAACCTGCAGAAGGCTTATGCCGGCGAGTCGATGGCGAGAACCAAGTATCTGTTCTTCGCTTCCACGGCGCAGAAAGAAGGTTTTCAGCAGATCGGCGCGCTCTTTGAGGAGACCGCAACCAACGAGAATGCGCATGCAAAGATGTGGCTCAAGGAACTGAACGGCATTGCGGATACGGCGACCAACCTCCTCCATGCGGCAGAGGGCGAGAGCTACGAGTGGAACGACATGTATGTCGGCTTCGCGGAGACGGCGGAGAAGGAGGGCTTTAAGGAGCTCGCAGCAAAGTTCCGCATGGTCGCTGCAATCGAGAAGCGCCACGAGGAGAGATACAGAAAGCTCTTAAAGAACGTTGAGATGCAGGAAGTCTTCAAGAAGAGCGAAGTCAAGGTCTGGGTTTGCCGGAACTGCGGTCATGTTGTGGTCGGCACTTCGGCACCGCAGGTATGTCCGACCTGCCAGCACCCGCAGGCATTCTTCGAGATTCTTGCAGAGAACTATTAATCGGGACAGGGCGGATGCGGGACAAGAGCACCGCACCGACAGAAAAAGGAACCGGGAGGCGAAAGCCTTCCGGTTCCTTTTTGCGTTGTGTGAAGCGGCACTTCGGTGTTCAGCCGGTGATAAAAATGCGCGCGCCGATGATGATTAAAATGAGACCGCCGATTACCTTGGCCTGACGATTTAAGACCGCACCGGCCTGTTTTCCGGCGTGGAGCGCGCCGAGACAGAGGATAAAAGTGGTAAGGGCAATTAAGACAGAGGAGAGCAGCGCCTCCGCAGCGCGGTAGGAGGCGAGGGTAAAGCCGACCGAGAGGGCATCGATCGAGGTCGCGATGCCCTGGAGGAGCAGTGCCTTCAGGCCGATGCCGCTGTCCGGCGTCTCCTCCGAGTTGCCGCGAATGCCCTCGAGCGCGAGCTTTCCGCCGATGTAGAGGAGGAGCGCAAGGGAGACAAAGGGCAGAAAGGGATCAATCACGCGAAACAGCGAGAGCAGAAAGGTCACAAAGAACCAGCCGAGCATCGGCATGAGCCACTGAAAAAAGGCAAAGGTTCCGGCAATGCCAAAGCTCTTCTTGCGGGACATGCCGGGATCTTCGAGCCCGTTGGCGACGGAAACCGAGACGGCATCCATTGCGAGTCCGACGCCGAGCAGAATGCTGTTCAGAATAAAAGACGGCTGTATGGTCACAGAGCACCTCCGATGGCAGTGATAAACAGGGACAAAAAAAGAGACCGGTGCACGACAAGCGTGCCTCCCAGTCTCGCGATTTAATCCAAGCCAGGCCGAAGCCATTTTGTTGACTTGAAACGCCGTACCGGCGCTCCCTACTCCCTGCTAAAGCCTGTCCAATTTACCACCGGAATCAGAGGTTAGTCAACCGCAAATATCGAAAGCGTTTGTATCTATTTCCAAACAATAAAAGAAAGTGTATAATAAAATTTAGGCTAAAAAAGAAAAATAACCAGGCAGATGAATAGGAGTGTGCGGCTCGGAATGAAAATCACAAGTTTAACCTGTCCCCACTGCGGCGCGGCGCTGGACTGGGAGGAAGGACAGGACAAGGCAAAGTGCCCTTACTGCGGAACAGCGCTCCGCATCGACCTCTCGGGACCGGATGTCACGGTCAACTTTTACAACGGAGGGCAGAACAATCAGAATCGAGAAGTGGAGCTCTCTGTGTCGCAAAAAATCATAATCGGCGTAGCGACGGTCAGCATCGTTCTGATACCCCTCATCCTGCTCGGCATCAACACCGCTGCCTCGAACGAGGCGGGCAGACACAGTTCGCAGGCAGAGACGACGGCGAGCCGGGTATTTGAGGACTATACGCTCTCCGGCGCGTCGAGTCTCGCGGAACTCAGTGATATCACGGGACTGAAGCACCTGACCATCGAAGATGCGGCGGCGATTTCCGATTTCAGCAGCCTGTCCCGCTTCCCTTATCTGGAGAGCATTACGATTCAGGATGCGCCGCAGCTTACGGACCTAAGCTTTGTCAAAAGTCTGCAGGGTTTACAGAGTCTCTCGCTAAAGAATACCGGCGTGCAGGATATATCGCCGCTCTCCGGCATGAAATCCCTGGTCTCGGTGACCCTGGAAAATAATCGAATCACGGATTTCACGGCACTCGGAAGTGTGCCGTATTTAAAGAATGCGGAGATTCGTGCGGAAGAGGTCACTGGACTGCCGGAACTCACAGGAATGCGATTTCTGGAGAGTTTTACCGTAAACGGAGAGCAAAAAAAATGAATCCGGGTGGGCTTACGCACAGAGTTCGAAGATTTTTTCTTTTCGGTACGCCGCTTCTTTTGAGCGGCGTTTTGCTTGGCGGTTGCGGATCTGTCTCTGCAAAGAAAGCGACTGCGGCCCGGAAAAAAGGCGCGATCACCGTGACGCTGCCGGCTTCCTGGAAGTATATTCCGAAGTATGCCGATACGGTGACGGACCCGGTCTTGCGGAGAGCGTTCGCGGAAGTATTCCGGAAAGATCCGGCTGCGCTGACAGCAGAGGATTATCGGAAGGTGCGGCGCATCCGCTTTCAGACCATCGACTTTTCCCTGCTCCGAATGGAGGTTACGCTCGGAGACGGCAGTGAGAAGCAGGTTTCTATTGTCAGCGGGGGCGAGGGGATTACGGTCGACGGGAACTCGTTTCAGGCTTTCCCGAATCTCGAAGCACTCGATATGTCGGGGCAGCGCTCGTTGCTTCAGGTCACGTTTTCCTCGCAGGAGTACGCAAATACGCTCGCCAATCTGAAGCAGCTCCGCTGTCTTTCTCTGCCGGATCGCGGGAAGTATCCCGGAAGTCCGGCGGGGCTCGCATATCTGGTCGCAAATCCCGACGCAATGGAAGAACTGGGCGGGGTTACGCTCTACGCGACGGCGGATGTCGAAAAGCTTGTGCAAAAGTTCCCGCACTTAAAAAGGTTGCGAATTGTAAAGCGGGAGTCAGGGGTTACGTTGTCCGGATTACAGGGCTTAAAGGCGCTCAGAGCGCTCTATACCCCGCTGCGGTGCGCGGGCAACGAGGACTTACTCACACTCACAGGGGTGCGGGAAATGGAACTCATCGCCTCCGAGGGAAATGACAACATCAAAGATTTCCGTTTTTTGTCGGGGCTCACTGAGCTTCAGAGTCTCACAATCCGCGACGCCGTTGCGCTCCGGAATCTGAACGATATCAAGCCCTTGACAAAGTTGCGGGAACTCCGCCTATCGGGCGCGACACAGCTCACGAGCATAGAGCCGCTCCGGGAACTCACGGTGCTTGAAACGCTGGATCTTGGGGACAGTTTTAACATTGCAGACAGTGCCGCGCTATATGAGCTTCCGCGCCTCAAAAGGCTCAGAATCTCCGACGGCTGGCAGGCAGGGTGTTTCATACCGGATGTGACCCTGCTCCCGGCGCTCGAAGAACTGGAGTGCGGTGCGGAGACGCTCCCGCAGCTTGCCCGCTGCCGAAAACTGAAAAAACTCAAACTCTTTCTCAGTCACTTTGACAGCAAAACGGATTTTTCGGGACTTTCGCGCCTTTCGGAACTCGAGGAACTTGACCTGAATGTCGAGAGCGCTGCGCAGAATACGGAAACGCTCTATGCACTCCGGGAACTGCCGAAGCTTCGAAAAGTTACCTTCTGCTGCAAAGAGGGAACGGTTCCGCTGCATGCCTTTCCGGCGGTCACGGAGCTCACCGTGCTCGGCGAGGAGGGGGCAGGGGGCGGCGGGTCTTCCGAACTTCGCATTCTGGCAGCAACCGGAGAGGATGCCCCCGCCCTCGAGAGACTCTCTGTCTTTGCCTTCGGCGCGGTGCGCTTTGAGGGCTATCGCAGTACGGCACTCCGGGAGCTCTGCCTCGGCGGCTGCGGCATCGATTCGCTCGCCTTTACGGAGGCATTTCCGAATCTCGAGCTGCTGAATATCAGTGACAACCGGGTCGAAGACATCGCGCCGCTGACGGCGCTGCCGAAACTTTGCTATCTCTGCTATACGGACAATGTAATCCGAAATATCGGGCTCTTAAAAGACAGAGGCATTGTTCTGGTCGAATAAATCGAGATGAGGAGGGAGAATGAATCCGACAAAAATTCGCTGCCCGCACTGCGGGAACAGCATATTGGTGAAGCATAGCGGCAAGACGCAATGCAGCGCCTGCGGATCTGTGCTCTATGTCGAAGAACAAGAAAAGTCGGTGCAGATTAATGTGACCGGTCAGGTGAATTACGGCAGGCGAATGTCACCGGAACTCTTTGTCATATCGATGGTTCTCTGCGCGGTTGCGAGTATCTTCTTCATTTTTTTGCCGATGCTGACCCGGAGAACCCGGAAGGCAGAGCCCAAAGAGGTGGCGCACTATGCGACAACGCTGACGGATCCGGTTCTGGTCAGGGCTTTCACGGATGCCTTTGAAAAGGAACCCTCCGCCTGGACCGCGGATGACTATGCAAGCGTCAAAGAGATTTCGTTTCAGATGAAAAGCTGGACGCTGCTCTACCTGGATGTGAGTTTCACGGATGACAGCAAAAAGCGCGTCCCGATTTACCACGACACAGACACCGTAGAACTCGACGGCACGGCTTTTCAGGTGTTCCCGAACCTCGAAGCGCTCCGCGCCGCGAGCGGGAATACGGGAGATGATGTCCGCATCTCTTTTGATTCGACGGAATACACCCCGAATCTCGGCAACTTGAAGAAATTAAAGATCCTATATCTCCCGAACAACGGCGGCTATCAAAAGAGGCCGGACAGACTCGCGGAGCTGGTTGCAGACCCCGGGGCAATCGAAGAACTCGGCGGTGTCGCGCTCACCGAAGCGGCGGATGTCGACGAACTGGCAAAGCGCTTCCCCAATCTGAAGACGTTGTTCATTGACCGGCGCGAGGCGGATATTCCGCTGTCCGGTCTTAGGAACCTCTCGAAGCTCGAAGAACTCGGCACCGATCTGGATACCAAGAGCAACGAAGATCTGCCGGAACTCAGTCAGGTCAAACGAATGCAGCTCAGAGTGCAAACATCCGACGGCTATGTCAAGGATTTGCAGTTTCTGTCGAGTCTCACCCAGCTCGACAGCCTGAGCTTAGCCGGTGCCGATGAAATGAAGAATCTCAATATGATAACACCGCTCACGAACCTGAAAGAGTTAAGGATCTACGGTGGTAGTGCGCTCCGGAGCATTGAGCCGCTTCGCGCGCTCACGGAGCTCCGTGCACTGGAGTTCGAAAACTGTTACGGCATCGAAGACCTGAGCGCCCTGTCCTCGCTCACCAAGTTGCAAAGTCTTCATGTCGCCGATTCGGTCGGACACTTCGCCGCGACGCTGCCGGATTTGAGCACACTTCCCGCACTCGAAGAACTCACGGCCGAGGCCGATATGATCCCGCAGTTTGCAGGCTGTACCGGTCTTAAGAAGCTCACGATCGAGGCCGAGGGGGCAGATGACAGCAATGACTTTTCGCTGCTCGCGGGGCTTAGTAATCTGGAAGAGCTACGGATTGATTGCGGCATCGTGGCGAGTGAGCTTACGAACATCGACAGTCTCGCTGTCCTGCCGAATCTAAAAACCGTGACAATCACCGGCAGAACGGGGCCACTGTCTCTCCGGGCGTTTCCGCATGCGACCGCTATCACGGTCATCATGAACAGTACCGGAACAGCGGCACTCCGGCTTACCTCGGAACTTGACAGCGACAATACCGCGCTCGAGAGCCTCCGGATTTTCGGATACGAAGGCGGGGTACAGCTCGGCGGCTATAACAGCACGGTGCGGGACACAGCGGCGCTTATGCAGCTCTCGCACTGCAAGGCTCTCCGGGAACTCCGGCTGAATCACTGCGGGCTCACGGATCTCGCGTTTGCGAGCGGTCTTCCGAATTTGGAGATTCTGGATGTGAGCGGCAACCGGATTGAAGATGTCTCGCCGCTCACCGACCTCCCGAAGCTTCGCCTGCTTCTCTGCGCGGACAATGCGATCCAAAACATTGCGGTCCTGCGCGGCAGGGATTTGGTGGTGTCAGAATGATTACAAGGAGAAGAAAATGAATCCGACAAAAATTCGCTGCCCGAACTGCGGGAACAGCATCCTGGTGAAACAGAGCGGCAAGGTCAGTTGTCCGTCTTGCGGGACTGCGCTCTATGTCGAAGAAAAAGACAAGGCAGTACAGATCAATGTGAATCTCGGGGGGGCGCCGAAACCGAAGGAAAAGCCCGGCGCGCTGCTTTTCTTCTGCGCAGCGCTCACGGTGCTCCTCTGTGTATTCATGATCTTTCTGCCGCTTCTCGACCGACTGTTCCGAAAGAAAGAGACCAAGGCAGCGGCAAAGTATGCGACGACTTTGACAGACCCGGTGCTCGGCACAGTGCTGTCGGAGGCATTGGGGAAGGACGCCGCCGCGTTTACTGAGGAGGACTATCGGCGCGTCCGGGCGCTTGCGTTTGACAGATCGAACAGTGACATCCTGTGGGCAAAGGTAACACTCGACGATGCGAGCGAAACGAGGGTCCCGCTGGTACACGATAACAATATTGAAATCGACGGAACCGCACTGCAGGTCTTTTCAAACCTCGAGGAACTCCGGGTGTTGACGGATGATATCACCCTCTCTTTTTCGTCGGAGCAGTACGCCGATACGCTCGGCAATTTAAAAAAGCTGAAGGTACTCTACCTGCAGAATAACAGTGGTTATTCCACCGGTCCCGCGGGGCTCGCAAAACTGGTCGCGGATCCTGCGGCCATTGAGGAACTCGGCGGTGTCATGCTCTACGATGCGGACGATGTCGATATCCTGGTCAAACGGTTTCCCGCGCTGAAGACTTTGTATGTCGGTTACCGCGGGGATAAGGTCTCGCTGTCGGGGTTAAAGGCGCTCGGACAGCTGGAAACCCTCGGAACCGAGCTCTCTGCCGACGGAAACGAAGATCTGCTCGAGCTGAGCGGTGTGAAGAAAATGGAGCTCGGAGCCTCGGCGCAGGGCGACGGCATCAAGGATTTCCGCTTTCTCTCGAGTCTCACGCAGCTTGAGAGTCTGACGCTCGAAAATGCCTATGAGATGAAGAGTCTCAATGTGCTGGAGCCGCTTGGCAATTTGCAAGAGCTCCGTATTTCGAACGGCAGGGAACTGCGCAGTCTGGAGCCGCTTCGCGCACTCACAGGTCTCCGTTCACTGGACATCGGCGATAACATGGAGCTCACGGATTTGAACGCGCTCAGCGCATTGACGGGACTTCGAAAACTCCGCGTCGCGAACGCCGATTGGTCGTTGAAGGGGACACTGCCTGACCTGAGCGGTCTGACTGCACTGGAAGAACTCGAAGCCGATGAAGAGGATTTCGCACAGTTTGCGGCTTGCAAGAGCTTAAAAAAGCTGACGCTCTTCATGAATCGATTCGGCGACAGCGCGGATTTTACGGCACTCGCAGGCCTCGATCAGCTGGAAGAGCTGTATCTGAATTTCGATAGAGTCGACGAAAAGCCGGTGCATATCGAGAGCCTATCCGCCCTGCCCGCCCTTCGGAAACTGACCATCGTCGGCGAAGACGGCCCGCTGCCGCTGGGGGCGTTTCCGCAGGTCACGGACATCACGGTAATCGGAAATAATATTGTGGAAAATTTGAGTACCGACGCACTCCGAATCGATCCGGCGCCCGACGGCGAAAATACGGCGCTTACGCGGCTCACCGTCATCGGATTTCAGGGAGGCCTTCAAATCGGCGGTTACGGGAGCGAAACCAAAGACTCTGCGGCGCTTTCGGTTCTCTCGCACTGCACGGCGCTCCGCGAACTCCGCCTGAATCACTGCGGACTCACCGATCTCACGTTTGTAAACGCAATCCCGAATGTCGAGGTGCTGGATATCGTCGGAAACCGCATAGAAGATATTTCTCCGCTCACGGCGCTCTCAAAGCTTCGCGCGCTTTACTGTGCTGACAATGACATTCAAAATATCGCTGTTTTGCAGGGCAAGGGAATTTTATTGCTCGAATAAATATAACTTTTTGAAAAACAATACTTGCACAGAAAAAGAGAGTTTGCTATAACTCTTTATAAGGAATTGCTTGTATAAAACAGGGTGTTTGGAATAGAAAAGAGGAGAGAGAATGCTGAACCCGGGAATCAAAGGACATCAGGAAATCACGGTTGAGGAAAAGGATCTCGCCATTCATGTCGGCAGCGGCACGGTCCATGTGCTCGCGACACCGATGATGATTGCGAATATGGAATACACATCGGCAGCTTCGGTCGAGGAACTGCTCGGCGAGGGCAAGACGACGGTCGGTGTCAAGGTGGATGTGAGCCATGTCGCTGCGACGCCGAAGGGCATGAAAGTGACCTTTGACGCAGAGCTTCTGGAAGTCAGCGCGAACGGTAAAATTCTCACCTTCCATGTCGAGGCGCACGACGAGTGCGGGCTGATCGGCGAGGGAACGCACCAGAGAGCGGTTGTGGATCGGGTGCGTTTTGATGAAAAAACGCAGGCAAAACTCGAGAATAAATAAGAGAAAAGGATTTGGAGGAGGAAACAAAATGGCACGCACAAAGGGCGCAAAGAACAAGCCGACACTCAGTGTCGCCGAGAGACTGCAGAAGGCAAATGCGGAGCTCACGGAACTTCAGGAGGCGGTCAAGGCCAAGAAGGCTGAGATCAAGGAGCTGAAGAAGGAAGAGAAGAGCGAAGCACAGCAGGTCATCATGAAGGCCATTGAGGAGAGCGGCAAGACGGCCGAGGAAGTCCTCGCGATCATTCAGAGACAGTAAACCGGGAAGAGAAGCGCGGCGCTTGCGTCGAAAAGCAGACAGAGAAGCGCCGTGCAATCGAAAAAGAACAGAAGAAAGCCCCTGCGGGATCCGTGAAAACGGCCACCGCGGGGGCTTTTTTGCAAACAGGAGATGCCTCGGTATGCGTGTACGGCCCGGGGAGGTGCCAAGCTCAGATGAGCGTCTGAAATTCGATTTCTTCGAGCGACCAGACCATACTGTCGGTCTGCACGAGAGCACTCTTACAGAAGGGGCAGATGCGGGCGTCGGCGCGCTGCAGCGGGGCACCGCAGTGCGGGCAGGAGATGCCGACAATCTTTTGATAGCCGCTTTTCACATTGACACTCTGGGCGTGGACGAGGACCGAAGTGACGCTGGTCTCCACCCGGTGCGGGGCAGCGAGCGCAGCGGCGCGCGCCTTGCCTTCGCTTTTTTTGACGGCCTCGCCCGACAGGGAAGCGAGAAAGCCGACGGAGCTTACAATGCGGATTTCCGTCAGGGTCGGCAGATTCTTATAGTCCGCAATCGCGGTCTTGTGAATCACAATGTCGGAAAAGCTGCGTGTCAACTCATTCATACGGTCATCCTCGATGGCGAGGCGGACGCGCTCCCGAAGACTCTCGGAGGGCGCGGAGAGCTTGCTTAAGTCGAGTGCCTGCCGCGCCGCGAGCACCGAAATCAGGCGCTTTTCAATCGCAATCCGTTCTTCCGGCCAGTTGAATGCCGGGAAATCGCGGTTGATGGTCGGCAAAAAAAGTTTGGTCATGTCCGGAACCGAGCGCTCGGTGGGACCCAGTTTTTTGCTCTCCTCGGCTGCGCGGAGCAGGGAACGCAAATCGCGGAGAAAGCCGGTGAATTCGCCGAGCGGACGCCGGAAAATCCACGGAATCAGAAACAGAACAACGAGGACTGCGAGGAGCGGGCGCAGCGCAAGAAGTATCGCAGGTAAAGTCATAGAAGGCCTCCCGAAAAATAGACAAAGCATTTCGCTTTGGTGTGACCAGTATAGCATAAAATGCTATACTATGCGGGAAAGAGAGGTGTAGAGCGTGCGAGAAAAACGGGAGAACCGGGTGGTCAGACAGACGAGACAGATGGACAGGGGACTTTTCAGACGACCGCTGGAATTTCATCCGGTGCGTCGCAGCGCCTTGATCGGCGCGACGGTCGCGCTGCTCTCTCAATTTTATTTTAATGTGATCAGCAGTGATTTCCGCATCTCGATTGCGGTCGTGCTGTTGCCGGTCCTCCTAATGACCATGGGGGCGCAGATACACAGCCTCTCGGTCTGCGGTTTTACGGCGCTCATTGTTTTTTTGTTCCGCGTTCTGGTGGCTGTCGGCAGCCGCGGCTACACGAGCGTCCGCCTTTACCAGCAGTTGCCGGGCGCACTGTTCTATGTCTGCTACGGTATTTTATTCCGCCTGCAGATTCCGAATAAGCGCATCACAACCTTACCGCGGGTCGTCACAGCCGTGTTTTTTTGCGACCTGCTCTCGAATGTCGCCGAACTTTTGCTCCGCGCACTGTTGCTCGGCACGGCGGTCAATGCGGAGCGGGCGCTGTTTGTGCTGTTTCCGATTGCGCTGCTCCGCGCGGGGCTTGTGCTTCTCGCGCTGGTCATGGACCGGCAGTACCGGGAGCTGCAGGTCCGGCACGAACAGGAGAGCCGCTATCAGCGACTCTTCCTGATGATCACGGGCCTAAAGAGCGAACTCTATCTGATGCGGAAAAATTCCGAGGAAATCGAGCGGGTCATGGGCAATGCTTATCACCTCTCGGAGGAGCTCCGCGCCCAGGCCCTGCCGGAAGAGATGCAGCGCCGCGCACTCGACATCGCCCGCGATGTCCACGAGATCAAGAAGGACTATCTCCGCATCATCAGAGGACTTGAGGAGACAGCGGAAAATGAGTATGACGAGGATCACATCCGTTTTCGGGAGCTCATGGAAATTCTGGATGCGACCTCAAACGGGGTGATTCGCGAGAAGCAGCTCGATATTCGGCTGATATACGACTGCCGCGACGATTTTCTGACGCGGGAACACTATGCGCTGATGACTGTGTTAAAAAATCTGGTCGGCAATGCGATTGAGGCCATTGAGGGCGACCGCAGGCGCGGCACGATTACGGTGTCGGAGCGGCAGGCGGACGGCTGTTATCTCTTCGCGGTCTCGGACAACGGCCCGGGAATCTTGCCGCGCAAACTGGATAAAATTTTCCGCCTCGGCTATTCCACCAAGTTCGACGAGCGGACCGGCAACCTCTACCGCGGCGTGGGACTCGCCGGCGTCAAAAATATGGTGGAAGAACATTTCGGCGGCACCATAGCGGTGCGCTCGGAGCCCGGCAACACCTGCTTCTCCGTGAAAATTCCGGCAGAGGCAATTGCATATACGGAAGAGGAGAGGGCTGTTCATGGAGAGAGAACTTAGGATTTATATCGCGGAGGATGACGGCGGCGTGATCGATACCCTCCGCGATTTTATTGAGGATCAGGGACTCGGAGAAGTGGTCGGCAGCTCCGAGGACGACGGCGGCGATGCGTTGCAGATTGCGGCGCTGCAGCCGGATTTGATTCTGATTGACTTTCTGATGCCAGGAAGAGACGGCGCCGAACTCGTGCGCTGTCTCCGCGAGAAGGGCTGCCGCGCCAAGTGCATCATGCTGTCCCAGGTCACGCAGAAGGACATGATTGCAAAGGCCTATGACGCGGGAATCGATTTCTTTTTGAACAAGCCGATCAATATCGTAGAGCTTCGCGCGGTCATCGGCACCGTTGTGCGGCAGCTCGAAAACGAGAGAACCATAGAGGCGCTGCGCCGTGTGCTGTTTTCGGGTCAGCCGGCAGCGCCGCAGGACACGGATGAGGAGAGCCGGCGGAAAATCAACAACATACTCGCAAGCGTCGGCATGGCGGGCGAGAAGGGAAGTGCGGACATCCTGAATCTCTGCCTCTTTGTGAAGCGGGAGCAGAAGTCATTGCAGCAAGAGAGTATCCGGGAACTCTGCTCCGAACTCTCGAACAATCCGAAGAGTATGGAACAGCGCATGCGCCGTGCGATTGCGGTCGGCTTGACGAACCTCGCGCATCTAGGACTCGAGGATTTTTTGAACGAGAGTTTTACGCGCTACGGCAGCACGCTCTTCCGTTTTGAGGAAGTGCGCGCGGAGATGGATCTGATTCGTGGTAAAAAAGACTATGGCGGAAAGCCGTCTATTAAGAAATTCATCGAAAGCCTTATGCAGCTCGCCGAACAGAACGGTTAAATTCGAACGGAATTTGTGAAACTTCTTGAAACTTCTTGAAGCCCTATTTTATAATATAGATATCGGTTATCGGCATGGGTCGGGAGGACCGGGTAAGAACCCGGCACCGTGCCGACAGGGGGAAAAGGAGGTTTCTATGCAAACAGTAAAGCTTGATATGTATCAGGCGCTTGCGATAGCAGTCGTCATGCTGCTCATCGGCCGCGAATTGGTCGCGCGGATTGAATTTCTCCGTCGCTACTGCATTCCGGCACCGGTTGTCGGCGGACTTGTCTTCGCAATCGTGCACGCGGTGCTCCGCGGCACGGGCGTCATGGAATTTGACATGGACGTCACCCTGCAGAAGGTCTTCATGACCGCATTCTTCTGCTCGGTCGGATATATGGCGGCCTTTGGTATGCTGAAAAAGGGCGGTATCGGCGTCATTCTGTTCCTCGGTATTTCCGCGGCGATGTGCGTGATTCAAGATCTGGTCGGCGCGATCGGCGCAAAGGCCTTCGGCCTTGACCCGCGCATCGGTCTCGCGATGGGTTCGATTCCGCTGGTCGGCGGACACGGAACCGCAGGTTCCTGGGGACCCTTCCTCGAGAATCTCGGCGTCGCGAACGCAACCACGGTCGCAGTCGCTGCCGCAACCTACGGTCTGATTTCGGGCTGCATGATGGGCGGCCCGATTGCCTACGCAAAAATCAAGAAGTTCGGCTTAAAGTCGAAGGGCCTGAATGCAGACGGCGCGAAGGAAGCACATCCGACCACAACGGTCGATGTCTCTGCGGACACCGCAGCGCTCGATGAGAACAATGTCCTGAACGCAGCGCTCTACATTGTCGTTGCGGTCGGCGCGGGAACCGTGGTTTCCTTCTTCATCGGCAAGGTTCTGACGATGCCGGCTTACATCGGCGCTATGATCGTCGGTGCCATCATCCGCAACGTCCAGGAGGCGCGCGGCGTCAAGATGCCGATGGGTGAGATGAATGCGCTCGGCAATGTCTGCCTGTCTCTCTTCCTTGCACTCGCAATGTGCAACCTGAAGCTCTGGCAGCTCGTGGACCTCGCGGTTCCGATGATTGTCATTCTGCTGATTGAGACCGTCGTCATGTGGTTCTACGCATCCTTTGTGGTCTTCAACATCATGGGCAAAGACTACGATGCGGCTGTCATTTCGTCCGGTTTCTGCGGTTTCGGTATGGGCGCAACCCCGAACGCAATGGCAAACATGCAGGCAATCACGAACATCTACGGTCCGGCCCCGGTTGCATTCATGATTGTGCCGCTGGTCGGCTCGCTCTTCATCGACTTCGTGAACGGCCTGATTATCACGGGCTTCGCAGGTTTCCTGACGAGCTTCTTCCATCTGTAAGCTGTACATTTTTTGCAAGCCGGTCGGCGTATAACCCGGTATAGGCCGCCTATCGCTATCTACAATAACCAATTCGAGAAGACTGATAGCCAAGATTCAGGGAAAGTGTTACAATGGTTTCATCGTGAGTGGGTAATATATAGAAAACCTGCCACATAATTGTTTGTATCATCTTATTTTCTGTAGGAGGAAAGTGACATGAGCAAGTTGAATCCGTACATTGAGAGAGTCATTGCCGAGGTTAAGGCGAAGAATTCGCACGAGCCGGAGTTCTGCCAGACGGTCGAGGAGGTTTTCTCTTCGCTGAGCCCGCTGGTCGACGCACATCCGGAGTATGAGAAGAATGCGATTCTCGAGAGAATGGTCGAGCCGGAGCGTGTCATCATGTTCCGTGTTCCGTGGGAGGATGACCAGGGCAACATGCACGTGAACCGCGGCTATCGCGTTCAGTTCTCGAGCGTGATCGGACCCTACAAGGGCGGCCTTCGTTTCGCTCCGAACGTAAACCTTTCTATCATCAAGTTCCTCGGCTTTGAGCAGACCTTTAAGGATTCGCTCACCACGCTTCCGATCGGCGGCGCTAAGGGTGGTTCCGACTTCGATCCGAACGGCAAGAGCGATGCCGAGATTCAGAGATTCTGCCGTTCCTTCATGGAAGGCCTGTTCCGCTTCATCGGACCGGATGTCGACTGCCCGGCAGGCGACCTCGGTGTCGGCGGCCGTGAGATCGGCTACATGTTCGGCGCTTGGAGAAGACTGACCTCCTCCTATGCAAACGGCGCTCTGTCCGGCAAGGATCCGCTGTTCGGCGGTTCCGCATTCCGTCCGGAGGCAACCGGCTTCGGTGCTGTCTACTACCTCGAGGAGGTTCTGAAGCACGAGAAGGACGAGATGAAGGGCAAGAGAGTTGCTCTGGCAGGCTTCGGTAACGTCGCATGGGGCGTTGCAACCAAGCTCGCTGAGCTCGGCGCTAAGGCTGTCACCCTGTCCGGCCCGGACGGCTATGTCTACGATCCGGACGGCGTTACGACGAAGGAGAAGATCGACTACCTGCTTGAGATGAGAGCATCCGGCCGCAACAAGGTCCAGGATTACGCTGACAAGTTCGGTGTTCAGTTCTTCGCAGGCCAGAAGCCGTGGGGTCAGAAGGATGTCGATATCGTGATGCCGTGCGCAACGCAGAACGACGTTGACCTCGACGAGGCAAAGAAGATTGTCGCGAACGGCATCAAGTACTACATCGAAGTTGCGAACATGCCGACCACGAACGAGGCTCTGAAGTATCTCCTTGAGCAGAAGAACATGATTGTTGCTCCGTCCAAGGCTGTCAACGCAGGCGGTGTCTCTGTCTCCGCACTCGAGATGTCTCAGAACTCCGAGAGACTCTTCTGGGACGGTGAGGAAGTTGACAAGTGGCTGCACAGGATCATGAAGGGCATCCACGACGGTTCCGCAGCTGCAGCTGAGCGCTACGGCCTCGGCTACGACCTCGTTGCCGGTGCTAACCTTGTCGGATTCGAGAAGGTTGCAGACGCTATGATTAAGCAGGGTCGCGCACTGTAAGTTAAACCAAACAAGACTGAGGCGACCGGAACACAAATTCCGGTCGCTTTTTTCTAAGAAACTGTTTTTGAACAAATAGGAGGAAAGTAGCGATGAAGTGCCTGATTACAGATGCTGTGTATCCCGGCATTGCCGAGGAGCTGAAGAAGTTCATGGATGTGAAGACTTCCGACGGGAAGCCGCTCTCCAAGGAAGAGATGATTCGCGAGATTGCGGATGCGGATGTGCTCATCATGCGCGTCGATCCGAAGATTGACCGCGATGTTCTGGACGCCGCAAAGAACCTGAAGGCAATCGGCGTCTGCGCGGTCGGTCTGAACCATGTTGATCTCGAGTACGCGAAGGAGAAGGGCATTCAGGTCTTCAACGCACCGGGTCTCAACGCAAATGCGGTTGCGGAGCTCACAATCTCCAAGATGCTCGACATCTCCCGCCACACGATTCCGGCAAACCAGGACGTCAAGGTCAATCACATCTGGGATAAGTACAAGTATGTCGGCAGAGAGCTGCGCGGCAAGACCCTCGGCGTGATGGGCTTCGGCCGCATCGGCCGCCGTGTCGCCGAGCTCGCAAAGGCGTTCGGCATGACGATTGTCGCGTACGATCCGTTCCTGAAGCCCGAGGACTTTGAGCGCGAGGGCGCAAAGGGCATGGGCATCGACGAGCTGATCAAGGTGTCTGACTTCATCTCCCTGCACATTCCGCTGACCCCGGAGACCAAGGATCTCTTCAACAAGAAGTCGATCGCAGAGATGAAGGACGGCGCAGTCGTGCTCAACATGAGCCGCGGCGGCATCGTCAACGAGCAGGATATGTACGAGGCACTCTGCGCAGGCAGAATCGGCGGCTACGCTGCCGACGTGATGGAGAATGAGCTCGCAGGCAGCGGTCTCAGCGGCAACGACGAGTTCCAGAGCCCGCTCTTCTCCTGCGACAACTTTGTCATCAGCCCCCACATCGGTGCGCAGACGGTTGACGCTTCGAGAGACATCGGTCTCCACATCATCGAGAAGGTCAAAGAGGTTATGAACCTCAAGTAAGAGTCCATACGAGTTTTACAGACGAGACAGCTGTCCGCAGGCGCGGGCAGCTGTTTTGCGTTTTAATGTAATTTGTCATTCCCATTGCGGGTTGTGTATGAAATAATAGGAAGAATCCGTTCGAATCCCGAAGGCGGTGTCGGCACTGTCTCGTTTTGTCTGTTTCGCCGAACGCGCGGAAAAACAAGGGGCATAGTAGCGCAGCGGAATGCGAGAGCCGTGCGGCGCAAAACAGCGGGAGAACGGAAATCGGCAGAGCAAAGAGAGCCGTTGAGAAGCGGGAATAGCAGTGCAGGGAACAGAGACAAAGAATCTTACCGGAGGCAGGCACAGACAGCGTCAGCAGATGCGGGCAAGGAGTCCGGCGGAGAAACGAAAATAGGAGAAGAGAATGAAGACGGGTGGAGGACGGCAGAAAGAAATCGCAACAGGGATGCGCAAAAAATATTTCTCAAAAAAATGCTAAAATGCAGTAACCAATCGGGGGACGCTTGCGTCTTATCTGATAGAGAAGCAAAACGGGGGAAGTTTGCATGACGGAACAGGAATTACTCGCGCTCTATGAGCAGCGGGATCAGAGAGCAATACAGGAGACGGAAGCTGCGTACGGACGCTATCTTTCCAAGGTGGCGGGTGCGGTGCTCTCCTCGCGCGAAGACGTGGAAGAGTGTCTGAATGACACCTGGCTTCGGGCGTGGAACAGCATCCCGCCGGAAAAGCCGAAGTATTTCCGCGCGTATTTGAGCCGGATTGTCAAAAATCTGGCACTCAGCCTGTTCCGGAAACAGCATGCAGAGAAACGTTGCAGCGAGCAGTATCAGCTTGCATTGGATGAGCTCGATGAGGACGTACTCCCGACCAGCGAGAGCACCGAGGAGGTTGCGGACAAAAACCGCCTCGCGGTCTGCATTGACCGCTTTCTGGAAAAGCTCCCAAAGACGCAGCGGATTCTCTTCGTGCGGCGCTACTTCTATACCGATTCGATTCAGGAAATCGCGCTTCGACAGGGTATGAGCGAGAGTGCCGTGAAGGTGAGTCTATATCGGATTCGCAAAAATTTGGCACTTGTCTTGAGAGAGGAGGAATTTCTTTGAGGAGTCAGGACATCATGGAGGCAGTTGCCAATATCTCGGAGGACTGGATAGAGGAGGCTGCGGAGCAGCCGTTACAACTGCCGGAACAGAAGGAAATTTCCGCGGATGAGAGCAGGGTGCGGCCAATCAGGCGTCACCGGTTTCGCTCGATACTCGGCGTTGCGGCGAGCCTCGCGCTGATCAGCGCAGTGCTGCCGAACTTAAACCGCACGACCGCCTATGCTCTGCAGAGCCTGCCGATTGCCGGTGCCTTCTTCCGTCTGGTGACGGTGCGCGACTATACGCTCGCAGAGGGCGGGCATACCGCGACCGTGCAGGTCGGAGAAATCCAGCCGGAGAGCCAGAGCGGCACACAGGCCGTCCGCGCGGAAAAGAGTGCCGAGGAAGTGAATGCGGAAATACAGCGCATCACGGACGAGCAGGTTGCAGCGTTCCGAGAGGAAATGAAGCGTGAAGGGTACTCGAACCTGGAGCTCTCGACCAAAGTTGTGACCGACAGCGATGCCTGGTATTCGGTCTGTTTGACGCAGGTCCGGCAGAATGCCGACAGTGTAGAGACAAACCGGTATTTTACGATTCGGAAGAGCGACGGGAAGCTGATGCAACTCAGTGACCTGTTCGCGCCGGGCAGCGATTATGTGAAGACATTGAGTGAGGAAGTCAAGCGGCAGATGCAGGCGGAAATGACCGGAGATTCCGGAAAAGTTTTCTTCCTGAGTTCGGAGATTCCGGAGGATGATTTCAAAGAAATCAAGAAGGACCAGAGTTTCTATGTGAACAGTGAAGGCCGTCTGGTCATCTGCTTTGACGAAGGCGAAGTTGCGCCGATGTCGGAAGGAAGCCTACAGTTTGTGATGCCCGAGAATTTGTCGGGTCTCGCAATGTAAATCCGAGAGAAAGGAGGACATGCCAAGAAGAAAGACAAACGTTGTATCATGCAACAAATGAGAAGCACAACCCCCAAGAGAAATAGAGCGCTCTCCCCCGAGCGCTCTATTCATTTGCGAAAAAGCGGCTCCGACCGCTTTTTTGTTGCGCAAAGATTGAGAACTAAACATACATATATAACTTGAAAATGATAACAAAATAAAATAAAGTATGACTATAGCATCGCGAAAGTCGGACAAAATTCGGAGAGGAGAACAAAAGATGGGAGAGCAGCCGGAAGCATTACAGCTTGATCCGCAGCATCTGCGGGAGCGGGACTATGAGGCAGCGCAGGCGTATACCGATCGTTGTCCGGACCTCCCGCTCTTTACCGAAACCTCGGACAAACAGCGAGAGGCGAGACAGGCGGCAAAGGCGGCAGAGCGGGAATCTCTGTTGCAGGGACTCCGCTTTCTGCCCGAGACCGCATCATCCCCGCAGGACGAGGTACAAAAGAAGAGCGAGGCGGCGGGGCTTTTCGCTGCGCCGCGCACAGTCAGCTATGTGCGGACAGCCGCAGAGCGAGAGACAGAAAACAGGCTTCCGGGATTCGCTCTCGCCGGATTTGCGCTCCTCTGCTTTTTCTTCGGTCTCCGGCAGTTACAGAGAGCCGAGCGCCACAGACAGAGCGACATGAAAACAGAAGAATTTGCGAAAGGTGGCTTACGGAATGAACATAATTATCGATAAAGATGAAAAATGTGAGTAATATTGTAAGTTAAATGTACAAAATCACTTGACTTATGTTTGTAAAGTTGATAGTATTGTACTGTAACCGCTAACCGCACCTAAGAGAGGAGTTAACAAATGGCAGGTCAGATTCGCGTCACACCGGAAACCATGCACGGCAGAGCAACCGAGTTTCGCACAGCCAAAGGAAACTTTGAGCAGGTTATTCAGACCATGAGCAATCTCATCACGACTTTGCAGGATGAGTGGGAAGGTGAGGCGAGCCGGCAGTTCGCCGCACAGTTTGAGTCGCTGCGCCCCTCGTTCAACGAGATGGCCGAACTCATTGAGAGCATTGCCAGACAGTGTGACGGCGTGGCAGAGGCGACCGAGAGACTGGACAGCGAAATGGCACGGAAGTTTTCGTCCTGACAGACTGAAAGGCGGGAGAGAGGGCAGCCGCCCTCTCTCTTTTTTCGGGGGAGGTGAACTCTATGCAAAAAAGCCTGTATGCGGCCATGGTGGCTTTTTTTCTGTCGGGATTTGCGATGGGCAGCGGCTATACGGGGTTACAGAGCCGGGCGGCGCCGACGCCTGTCCGGGCGGCACAGTACAGTCGGCGGATTGCGGTGGTCAATCTGGATAACGGCGTACGGCGCGGCGAAAAACATCTTTACTATGCGGCCGATGCGATGGAGTTTCCGGACGCCGATTTTGTCTCTGTGAGTATGCCGGAGGCGGAGAGCGGTGTGCGGAGCGGTTATTACGCGGCGTATCTCGTGATTCCCGGAGACTTTTCCGAGAAGGTTGACAGCATCTCCTGCCATCCGGAGCAGGCAACGGTGCGGTATCACCTCTCTGCGGAGTTGCCGCAGAGCGAGCGGGCAGAGTTGCAACGGCGGCTTGACAATTTCGGCGAGCGGATGAACCAGAATATCGTCTACCTCTACTTTCACGCGGTGCTCGGTGAATTTCACGGGGCTCAGGATGCTGTGCAGACGGCGCTCCGAAATCAAGCGGAGGAGCTTAAGCATGTCAAGGGGCTCGGAAGCGAACAGTGGATACAGCGCGCGGAACTGCCGGAGCGCCCGGGAGAACCGGCCCCGTCTCAAAAAGCCGAACTCACTCGTCGCGCATACGATGCGCTGCTGGCCGAGAGCGAGCAGGAGGCACAGATTCTGACGCGTCTGCTGGATGAGCGGGAGCAGCTTGAAAAACGCATGGAAGAACTTGCGGAAGAGGGGGTCGCGCTGGAGGCTATCGGCGAGGATGGCGAGCGGAAATTACAGGAGCAGCTTTCTCTCTACCACAGCCGGATCGAAGAGAGTCGCGGTCAGCTCACAGAAAAGCTCGCGAGCAACTCCAATGCCGCTGTGCTGCATACGACAGGCTTCCTCTCGCGGACGGCCTCGGCGTCAAATGCCGTTTTTCTGGCGAGTCCCTCGGAGGCGCTGTCCCGAGAGGATGTGAGCTTCTGGCGCGAGGAGAGGAACTGGCTTGCGAGCGCTTCGAATGCGACACGCGACGCGCTTTACGCGCTGGAGGGCGAACTTACACAGGAGACAGCCTTCCCCGAGGAGACGATGAAACAAATCGTCGAAAACGATATGGTTGCGGCCATGCGGCAGCGGCGGGAGGCGACACTCACGGAAATACGGCGGGAGAGCGAAACGTTTTCAAACGCAATCTTCTCGGCCGAGCAGACAGAGGCCGACAGCAGAGCGCGTCGCAGTGCGCAGCGCGAGGCTGTGCGGCAGGAGCAGGAGCAGCTGCAGAACAGCATACACGAGGCAGACCGGGAACAGCGCGAGGCAAAGCAGCGTGCCATGCAGTACAGCGAAGCGATATATCGCGCGTTTACGACGGCGGAGCAGGACAGCGAGGCGCGCGTCAAGGCGGCGGTCGGCGGCCTGCAGGAAAAACTCGGCGTCGGCGCGACGGAAAACGAGCGCCTGTTCGGAAGCTTTTCGAAGAAACTGCCGCACACACGAAACGGCAGTCTGCCGAATAAGGAGAGCTATGAGAAGATGGCGGCACCGCTTGCACTGCGGGAAGAAACGCGGAGAGATATTCCGACGGTGCCGGTGAACTCAGTGCCGAAGCCGCCGGAGCGCACAGAGAAGGCTGCGGGACGGCTGCAACCCCGGCAGGTAACGGCAGCGCTTCTCTTGTTGCTGTTCGGTTTCGGTATGAGTTTTTATGCGCGGCGAAAGGGCTGAAAATAACGATGGAAATTATGATTACGGTGCGGGAGGATACGCGGGAAGAGACGCTGATTCTGGATGACGGTCTCATGATACGGGAGACGCTTGAGCGTCTTGCGGCCAAGGAAATTTTCAGCCGACAGGCGGCGGGCTGCTGCTATGTGCGCTCGCGCCTTTGCCGCGAAGTCCTCTGCACCGCGCAGTCCTTTGCGACAGCCCGCATTGTGAGCGGAGATGCGCTCGAACTGATCTGAGGAGGAGAGATGGACGCGACAAGACGCATTTTTATCCGGAATGCAGAGTCTCGCGCGGAGAGAGAAAAGAGAGGATTGCTCGCCGTGAGCAATCCTCTCTTTTGTCCTTGCGGGATAGAGGAGGCGGAAAACGGCTTCTTCTTTTGCTTTGTGACGGAAGAGGACTGGCAGGACTTCACGGCGGCTGCGGCGCTGGAGACAGAGGAAAAATTCCGCCTGCTCGCCAACTGTGCTGCGCTCGAAGCCGCCCGTGCGCACTATTACTTTGTACTGTCTCCGGACAATCTGATTTTTGACCGGAATTTGTGCCCGCGTGTTCTGGTGCGGGATGCGGCGGCCGAGGAGGATACGAAAGAAGACTTTTTTCGCGCTTACCGGGCCCTGGCGGCCTCGCTGCTCTCGAAACGCCATACCTATGAGGACTTTTTGGCGGGCGGCGAGCGGCTGTTCCGGGCGGAAAAGCAGCTCTCGGGACTCGCGCGGCAGACCGATTCGAAGGAACTCTCGGCTTATTTTTCGGCGCAGTGGGAGAGTCGGAAAAAAAGACGCCGGGAGAAAACGGTGCGGGTCTCGAGACAGCGTCTTCTTCTGACCAGCATTGCGCTCCCGCTGCTGAGCATCGCCCTGCTGGCCCTCGCTGGCAGTTTCTTTTACTGGTATCGCATTCGGTTTCGGAAAGCGGAGCGGTTGATTGCGGCGGCGGAGGCCTATCTCCGAGAGGACTATCTCGCGGTCGGAGAGGCGCTCCGCGGGGTGAAGCCGGGAGAACTCTCGGCGGAAGGCAGATATATGCTGGCGCGCGCGAGCATCTTTACGGAGGGACTTACCCCCGTGCAGCGTGAGCATATTCTGGCGGGGCTTCATCCAAAGAGCGATGAGGAGACACTGCGTTTCTGGATTTACATCGGACAGAACCGCTTTCCCGAGGCGCTCGATGCGGCAAAACGGCGCGGCGACTTAGAGATGCAGCTCTATGCGCTGTTAAAAGAAGAAAGCGTGCTCGCCGGGGATCGCACAAAGAGCGGGCAGGAGAAAGAAGCAGAGGAACGGCGCATCGAAGCGGAAATCGAGACACTCCGGAAAAAGATGCAGCCGGAACAGGAGGAGACGAATGAAACGCTATCTGTACCTGCGGAATGAGTCGGTTCTGGAGACACTGGCGCCGCTGAAAGAGGAAGGGGCGTCGCTTCTCGCTGTGTTGTCCGACGAGCAGTCATACTATTTGCCGCGGGAGAAAGTTTTCTTCGGGGATCGTGCGCCCTGCCAGCTGATTTTCCCGGGGAAAGAACTCTTTGCCGTGCTCTCCCCGGAAGGAGAATTTTCGCTTTACCGGGGCGAGGTTTACCAAAACGGCAGAAAGCTGGAGGCAGGGAGCGTGCGGCTTGAGACAGGGGACAAGCTCTTTTTCGGAACCGTGCTGCTCTGCTACCGGGACGAGAACTTGCTCCTCTGCGGCAAGGGTGTTTTGTGTTCGCTCCCGCCCTGCCTCGCCGAGTCGAAGCTCCCGCCCGGGTTTCCGCTCTATGACCGTGCGCCGCGGCGCCTGCCGCCGCCGATTCAAAAGAGCATTGAGCTTTTGCGTCCCGAGAATCTCCCGGAAGTTCAGCGGGGCGAGCAGCTTCGCCGCCTCCTGATGCCGCTCGGCACGGTGCTCGTGATGGGAGGTACGGCCTTTGCGCTGGGGCGCGCCTCGATGTTTGCGCTGAGCGGCGGCACCGTGTTACTCACGGTCTGCTTTGCCGTCATCGCGCTGTTGCAGGGGAAAAAGAACGCCAAAGCGCGCATGGCGGAGAGAGCGGAGGGCTATGCGGCCTATCTGCTTCGCATGCAGAAGCGTTTCTTTTCGCTTCGGGAACAGAGTATACAGGCCGCCGGGCTGACGGCACCGGAGACCGGTGAACTGCTTTTGATGGCAGAGCGCTATGCGGCTCGGATTTATGAGCGCAGCCCCCGGGATGCGGATTTCATGTGCCTCGTACTCGGGCGGCAGCGGCAGGCGGCGCCCTATGCCATACGGTTTTCGGAACAGGAGACCAAGCGGGAAAGGGATCCTCTCTGCCTCGAAGCTCTCGCATTAAAGCGGGAATTTGAAACTTTGCCGGATATGCCGGTCGTTGTGAATCTCAGAGAGTCCCAGCTTGGCATCCTCGGCGCGCCGGAGCTGTGCCGCGCAGTGCTCTCGAATTATCTGTTCCGGCTCTGTTTTTTTCAGAGTTACCGGGATCTCTCGATGATTCTGCTCTGCAGGACATCGGACAGCGCGCTGTACCGAGCTTTTTCCTGGTGTCCGCAGTTCGAGGGAAAGGATTTTCGGTGCAGCGGCATTCTGTCCCATACGCAGGAGGCCGAGACCGTGCTCGGCGGTCTTCTGCAGCAGATCAAAGAGAGAAAACGGAAGGCGGGGGAGGAAAAGAAAAGCGGATATTTTTTGCCGCAGTATCTGCTGGTCGCAGAGGATGCGAGCCTGCTTGCGGGGCACAGTCTCCTGTCCTATCTCGACGAAGCTTCGCCGGAGCTCGGCATTTCGCTGATTTACTGTGCCGAGCGGCGGGAACAGCTGCCGGAGAGCGTGAAAACCATAGTTTCGGTCGAGGGCGGCGGTGAGGGGGTGCTCTGCCTCAGAAACGGCCTGATAGCGACAGAGCGCCTGCGGCTCGAGCTTCCGGACGACGCGGACATCGAGCGTGCGGCGCGCCGTCTCGCGGGTCTGATTCATCGCCGGGATACGAGCGAGGAACTGCCGGAGAAACTCGGCTTCCTCGAGCTCTTCGGCGTGCAGAGTCCGGAAGAATTGCAGATTGCGGCGCGCTGGAAGAAAAACCGGGCGGCGGACGGGCTCGCGGCGCCGCTCGGGGTGCGCACGGCGGCGGAGACGGTCAGCCT
>NZ_CALEYG010000011.1 GCF_937924975.1 uncultured Stomatobaculum sp. | reverse complement strand
TCAGGGCTTTTGAGATGACGCGATTATTCTCGCGAACCTTGAAATATGTTGCGTCGACGGTTAGGAATGGGTAGCATTCCTCCAGCGAACAATTTCTAAAAGATTAACTAACACCTTCCCTATTTTTCCGTAGCTCTCCCAAAGTGTTACCCGTATTACATTTTGAGGATTTCTACTTTCCATATTTCATACTATCTCTCCATAACTCGCCATAAGTTTAGTATCTCAATAGTATAAAAAGAGTCTTGACCATTTGTTAGTCAAGACTCTTTTTATTATTCTTCATCTATTTCTTTCAGTCTTAAAAGCCATTTTTTTATTACACCACTTTTGAAAAATGAGAGTAGTACACCATCGCAAAATCGTTCTGCCCGAACAGTTCCCACAAGCAATGCAACAACACATTTCCCATCCAATGAAGATACATCCGTATTTTGCATGGATTCCTTTTCCCATTTAATGTTATTTGTTTCTAAAATATCGTGATAACGGTTTAATTCGTATTCTGGGTGCTTAGAAACAAAGTCATAAACATCTTCTATGAAATGGTCTACCATATTTGAATAGGTTACGTAAGGCATTTGAATAGGATTCTCTAAAGTACCTTTATTTTTTCTGTCAATTATCCATTCTCCAAAATTATCATTTTCAATAGCGGATAGATAACCAGTTAATGTTGTATATGTCATCATTTAATCACACCTTTTATGTAAAGGAATTTCTGATTTCTTCTAATCTATTCTCTATAAGGTAATTACTCATATCACGAAGTTCGGTATAGCCCCTCGTTTGGTGGATTGTTTTAGTATCATCAAATCCGAACCCAAACATTTTATCATCTTTTGTCGGATCCATTTTTTGTTTGACTTCTGACATAAACAAGGACATCTCCTTATTTGTAAATGCTAACATAATCGTATCCCAAAAAGGACTATAGGCCTTTGCTTTTTCGGCATTGTCGGGGCGTTTCGCGTATATACCAACTAAAATATACCAACTTGCATTAGGCTGAATTAGGAAACGGTTAAACCATAGATAATATGGAAAACCAGAGTCTTTCTTTTCGTTGTAATAAGTTCTCGACATTTTCACTTGAATAGCATTGGATTTATTGACACCATGGTCATGTCGATATAATAACAAATCAATTCCTTTTTCCTGTGCTGACGCAGGGATAAATACTGAAACGCCTTTTATTTTCTTTGATAGATAATCTGCGACCGCAAACTCTCCATATTGCATTGTAAAAATTGGTTGCATATTTCATCACCTCATCTATATGGACTGTAAGAGTTCTATAAACTCTGCTCTTACATTTTAATAGATGTGATGTAATAATTCAATGCAAATATGAATTATAAATATAAATCAATATCGTGTCATAGTTTTGTGCCTGTTGTCAACTCTATAATGTAACTAAAATCAATTGTAGTCACCCTATTGGGATTGTTGGGAGCATATTCTGCCGCCTTTACCAGACGGGTAGGTGTTCACCGATCTTTCGCTCTATTTTGTGTTCTTGCGGCGATTTCCTGTTTGGTACTGGGCTCTACATCCCTTGCACTGCCGTCTGTCATCAGCGTGCTGATCTTGCGTCTCTCCAACACACTGTTTCAGCCCCTCCTGGCAGATCTCCAGAACCGGCAGATCACAAGCAGGAACCGAGCCACTGCACTCAGTGTGTGCGGTATGCTGGTGAATGGGATTGCCATTGGAACCAATCTGGTGTTTGGCGCCCTATCGGATTGGAATCTATCTGCTGCATTTTACTTCGGCAGTGTGATTTGCACCGTTGGACTGCTTCTTTTCTGGCTATGGCTGAAAACAGGCTATGGCGTGTTATCGCAGGATACAATGAGATCTTAATTAAATGCAATGGCAGACAGCTTTTCTTCAATGGCTGTCTGCCATTTTACTTAATATGACGATGTGGTAGTACAGTGATTTTGTAACACCTCTGCCCGATAGATTATAATGTCAGCAGCGGAGAAAAATACATGACTCGAATATCAGACGAAACCAGACGAAAAGTTGCTCGTGCGCACATTCAGGATGGACGCACGATCGCCAGCCTTGTGGCTGAGTACGGCATATCCGGAGCTTCCTGGTATTTGCAATCATTCCGATGTTCTTCTACAACGGCGAGAAGGGCAAGGGAATAAAGATTTTAACTCTGTCCGTCTTGCTTGCGCCGTTCGCGATCCGTCTTGTGACGCCCGTCACAGAACTTGTGGTTTTGATTTATGTTATAATCCGGATGAAGCGAGCCACGGCAAAACTTCCGGCTAAGGGGGCGGAGGCATAGACAAAAGTGGCGGGGCCTCGGTAGAAGCGGGGAGAAATACTTTATGTCAAAAGATGAATATTTGATCACAGATGCGCCGCTCAAGGCGCTGACCGTTTTTGCGATGCCGCTGATTCTCGGCAGTTTCTTTCAACAGGTCTATAACATGGCCGATTCTATCATAGTCGGCCGTTTTGTGGGTTCCTCTGCGCTCGCGGCGGTCGGGGCCTGTGCGGCGCTCACAAATGTCTTTATCTGTGTGGCACTCGGTGCCGGTGTCGGCGCGGGCGTGCTGGTGAGTCGCCATTTCGGCGCCAAAGAATACGACAAGATGAAGACCATTGTGTCGACTTCGCTCATCAGTTTTTTGCTGCTCAGTATATGCCTCGGCGTCATCGGTTTTTGCTTTTCCAAGCGGATGTTGCGGGGCTTACAGACGCCCCTGGACATTCTGGACACGGCTTCGCTGTACCTTCGCATCTATTTTGCGGGCTTTCCGTTTTTGTTTATGTACAACATTCTCTCTACCATGTTTACCTCCATCGGTGAATCGAGGATTCCGCTGGGACTTCTGATTTTCTCCTCGCTCCTCAATATAGGGATGGATTTTTGGATGGTGGCAGGGCTTGGACTCGGCGTGTTCGGCGCAGCGCTCGCGACCTTAATCGCACAGGGGATTTCCGCAGTGCTATCGCTTCTTCTTTTTTTGATCCGGATGAAGCGCTATCAGGGCAGTTTTCGACGCTTTGACTGGCAGGAATTACAGTCCATGTTAGGTATCGCGGTCCCGTCGGTCCTGCAGCAGTCGACCGTCTCTGTCGGGATGATGCTTGTTCAGGCGGTTGTGAATCCCTTCGGAACCCAGGCGCTCGCGGGCTATGCGGCTACCATGCGGGTGGAGAATGTCTTCTCGTTGATCTTTGTGTCCATCGGCAATGCGGTCTCGCCCTTTGTCTCCCAGAACCTTGGCGCCGGGAAGACAGAGCGGATCCGAAAAGGATACCGCGCCGCGATATTGCTGGATGTTTGCTTTGCGCTCCTGGCGTTTCTTATCATTGAAAGCTTGCACACCCGCATTTCCGCGCTGTTTTTGGGAAAAGACGGAACGGAACTCGCGTATCGGGTATCCGGAGAGTACATGAAATGGCTCGGCTATTTCTTTCTTTTCATGGGAATTAAAATGGCGACGGACGGCGTGCTTCGCGGACTCGGCAAGATGTGTCCGTTCCTCATCGCGAATCTGGTGAATCTCGCGATTCGCCTCGCGGTTGCGCTACTGTTTGCGCCGCGCTTTGGCATCGCGTTTGTCTGGCTTGCGGTTCCGGCAGGTTGGTTTGCGAACTTTGTGATTTCTTATATCGCGCTCAGGAAGGCATGGCTCGCAATTAAAACGCAGGCTTGAGCATCCGGAAAACCGATCATGTTCCATTCGAGACAGCCTCTTACAAAAGTGAGGGGCTGTCTTTTTGATGCGGTAACTTTTATCGATGCGCACTGATTTTCCGGTGGAAAGATGCAACGCAATGCGATAAACTATAATTAGTTATATTTAACTGGTTATTTGTTGACGCAGACAGGGCATTGAAATTCCGGTTAGGTTTTGTCCCGGAAAACAGTGCGGCATGATTTGCGGTGAAGCTTATTGTGAATGAGGTGATACGATGAACGATGATTTAAGAGAAGTTTATGAACGGCTCGGGAAGCGCTACGAAACAGAGCGGGAAGAAATGCCGGTTTTGGATGAGTTTATCCTTGAGTACCGCTGGTTCATGTGTGCCGATACGAGAGGCCGGGTCTCGCAGTGCTTGCGCGTGGGTAAGGAGAAGAGCCCGGAGGCGTATCAGGCGGTATTGTCAAAAGAGCTCGGAAAGCCGGTTAATCAGGTGATTGAGAACTTTTTTGCGGCGGATGATGAGACGCTTCGAGAGCCGCTTGTCGCACTGTTGAATTTGATGAGCAAGCCCTTCAACACCGCCGAGCGTCTTACGGAGCAGGGTATTGTGCGTGAGCCGGGACTGCAGTTTCCCTATGATGTTTCGGGCAAGAAAGTCGGTATTATAGGCTATGGACTTTACAATCAGTTTTTCCTCGGAAAATGCGAGGAGTTTCATGCCTTTGATTTGCGGCCGGAAAAAGGACTTTTGAATTACCGTATCGGGAGAGAGGGCATGAAAGTCTATCCGGAGGGGATTCACTGGCATCTCGGGAAGAGCGCCATCGACTATGCGGAGGTGCTAAAGACTCTGGATATGGTAATTATGACGGGATGCACGATCGTCAATGACAGTTACCGGGATATCCTGGCCTGCTGTGAGAAGGCAGAGATTCGCGGCATTTACGGCCCGAGCAATGAGCTCTGCCCCGCCTATCTCTTCGATCTCGGCTACAATTATATTTTCAGTGCCTCGGTGCGCGATAAAGAGAGCTATTTGCAGGCACAGCTTGCACCACTCCCCGTGGGGGAAGATTTAAAATACATGGATTTATATATTCTACGGCGGAAATAATTTGGGGAATCAAGGCAGCCCGATAAGGAGGCTGCCTTTTTTGTGCTTTTTCGCCTCACAGCAGGTATACAATCATTTCCGGCCTTACAACTTGACGGAAGTCGGTACAGGAAGTAAGGTAAATGTGAAAGAATTATGAAGAAACGCGCTAAAATATAAGAAAAAAACAGGCATTCTGCAAGAGCGCGGGACGGAAGAGGGGGAGTTGTGTGAAAGAGAATGAGCGGGAAAAACTGCGCCCTTTGCTCTGTGAGGCGCTGTTGAAACTCCAAACGCATGATTACGGCTGGGTCGGCACGGACAAGTTCGAACAGGAATTGCAAAAGGCAGGGATTCGATATCAAGAATATGGCATAGAGACGCTGCGCGCCTTTTTGAAGTCCTTTCCGGAGGATATCGTCATCACGGACAGTGCTGCCACACAGGCGGGAGAGCCGGAAAGAAGCTATGTTATTTTGCGGCAGTACCGTCGATTAATACGTCAAAAGAGTTGGCAGGAGGGCAAGGTCCCGGATGAAAAGAAGCCGGTTTTGACCAAGCTGCTTCGGGCCATTTTGCAAAATTTGTCGCTGGAGCAGGGCGAATGGATTGATATCACACAGGTCGGAAACGCTGTGGCTGCGGCGGGCATCAACTATAAAGAGTATGGCTTCATCCAGCTGAATTTATTTTTGCAGCAGTTTGCGGAACAGATTGAGCTGAAATTTTCCGATCCGTCCGAGAAAAGAGCGAAGACTTTGGTGCGGCTTCGTCGCTTTGCGATAAGCGTTTCCCGCAGGACAGAAAGCACGGCGGCTTGCGAGAGCGAGCCGGAAAGGCCGAAATTTGTTCTGGACGATCGTGTGAGAGAACGCCTTGAAAAAGAAATTTTGAAACGAGCGCAACAGTTTTCCTTAGAGGAAAACTGTTGGAGAGCCGCGAAGTCTTTTCTCGAATTCTTGCAACAAAACGGAGTGGATTCTAAGGAGTACGGCACTGCTGACGGCATCCTGTTTTTAAAACAGTTTCCCTCTCTGCTCGACGTTCGGATGAAGGCGTCCACCAACGGTAAGAGTCTCTATCCTGTGGTTCGGTTGCATCGTGAAGAGCAACCGTCCGGACAAGCACCGCGGAAAGTTGAGGCAGAGCGCATCCCCGAAGACAGGAGGGCTTCGGAGGCACCTGCCGCTGCTGCTCTGCGAGATTCGCACGCTTTCGCAAAGGTCTCGAGCGAGAGGTTACAGAGACTCGTGAAGCTTCTGTGCCCGGAGCCCTGGAACTACGGAGATACAGTCTTACCTGTCGCGGTAACGGCTCCCGTCTTCGGCAGATATATGGAGAACTATATTTCCCGGATATACGCGGAAAATAAGTTCCGGCATTGCCGGGAAACCTTGCCCGGCTATCAAGATGTGCAGTACGGAATCTGCCATACCGGGCTTGTCACAGCGGATTTCAGACCGATTTATGCGTTCTTTAAAAATAATCTTTTGAAGACCGGTCCGCGCTGGAATCTCGAGAGTTTTGTGGCAGTCGGGACACAGGCGTTTGAAGATGTTTCCCGTCATTTCGAAGCGCTTCCGCCCGCAGCCGCATATGAGCTTCCGGAGATACAGGCTTTGTCGGACGGCGCGGCGCTGTACTGCGATTACCGGCGGATTCTCACGGAGCAGACGGAGAGACTCCCGCTCGAATTTTTACAGGGCGTTTGCATGCGGGAGATGCTGACAAGCGGGGACAGCACACCGGAAGAAGTCTATACACTGCATCCGGAAAATGCGGCGCGAAAACGGTATTTCATGAACTTAGGCAAACAAATCGAAGAGGTACCGGAAGTATCGGAGGCGATGAAGCGGGCGTTTGGCCAGATTGTGAACCGCAGTCTGCGGGAGTTTCGCTGGAACCGGGGGGTGGCACTGCCCGGTTATGATGTTGCGCGGAATGTCTGTGATATTCTGTTGCCGCTCCGATTTGCGGAAGGAAGGGAGCCGGAACGCGCAATCGCGGTAGAGCGCACAGAGGCAGGCGATTATATCGCGCGAGAAGTGCTCTCCCTCTCGAGCGCGCACCGCAGGTGCCGCGCGGTTCTGTACCCGGAGAGCCGGTGGCTCTCGGCAGAAAAGGCAGCTGCCTATGACCTGGGCTGACGATTCCGAGAAGTTCAGCGTCAGTAATCAAAGAAAATCTGATTCACAGCGCGGTTTTCGGAAGGCGATGTTTGATGCCTCGTTTCTGGGCATAGGGCCGGTTTTAATCTCTATGCCCGGCTGAAAAACGGCGCAGGATACGGGTTAAAGTTCCGAGAGGCGGATTTTTCGGCCACAAGATGAGAAGAGGCCGGCAAAGGGGCTGCGCCAAACGGTCAAGTATCATTGCGGCATAGACAAGCAGATAAGAAAAGGGGATGCGTCATGAAAAAGAGGTTTGTGGGGGTCTTGTTTCTTTGCTGTATCACGGCGAGTGTGGCGTGCGGCGCAAAATCGCAGGAGGTCAAAGCAGTAGGACAAACGATGGTGGCGGCCAAGGTGAAGAAAAATACACTCGCTGCAAGTCATGCGGCCACTGTGACGGAGAGCGGCGCGGCAAGCACTGCGGCGGCAGGCGGCAGCGCAGCAGAAACGACCTCCGCCGTAAACGAGAGTGTCGTAGCGCCCGCATCAACCGCGGAAAAAAGTGAAGCACCGACGGAAGCGCTGGATGCGGAGACATATCTCTGCTTTCAGAGCAGCCTCTATACCTACGGGGAATTTCAGCGGGATCTGAGTCAGTTGCAAAAGCAGGCAGGAAGCGCGCTGCGGGTTGATGTGCTCGGAAAGACAGTCGACGGCAATCAGCTCTATGACCTCCGCATCGGGAATCCGGAGGCAAAGCATCATCTACTGGTCTTCGGTGGCATTCACGCGCGGGAGTATATCACAGTGCAACTTGTGATGCGGCAGTCTGTGGGACTGCTTGCGGCACAACAGAAAAACGACAGTTTCCGCGATGCCTTAGTCAGAGATTTGCTCGCGGACACGGAGATTCACTTTATTCCGATGGCAAATCCGGACGGCATCAGCATAAGTCAGCTCGGCATGGACGGCATTCACACGGAGGCTGTGCGGGAGACGGTCCGGAACATCGCGGCAAAGGACGGGAAGCAGCTCACGACGGGCTATTTGCAACAGTGGAAATCGAATGCGAACGGTGTCGATCTGAACCGGAACTTTGACGCGCTCTGGGAGTCCTATAACGATCACCTCGGTCACGCCTCGGCGGACCACTATAAGGGAACGGCGCCGGAGTGTGAGATTGAGTCGAAGGCGCTCGCCGATCTGACCCGGCGGGTCAAATTTGACGCGACTCTCAGTTACCACACGCAGGGCGAAGTGATTTACTGGAACTTCGGGCAGGAGGGGGCGCTTCGCGACATGACCCTGGCCCTCGCAAAGCGAACCGCAGAACTGACCGGCTACCGCCTGGACGGCAATTTTCAGGCGCTCGACACAGCCGGATATAAGGACTGGGCCATCTCGAAGATGGGTATCCCGAGTCTCACGATTGAGGCGGGTCACGGCGGCAATCCGGTGGATCCGGCGCAGATGGAAAGCATTTGGCGCGAGAATAAGGATGTCGTGCCGATGACCTTGGAGCTGATTGTAAAAGGCGAAGTACACCGCATCAATGAAACAAAATAACAGGGAGGAAGCAAACAAAATGGCAGAAGGAAAGGGCGGAACGCATATCGTGGCGCTCGCGGCGGCGGGCGTTGTGGCCGTTGGAATTGTGGCGGGCGTATTGATTGCGAGTCAGAAACCGGAGAAGCGCTTTGAGGCGGCGGCACTACAGACAGAGACCCGGGAAACGGTAACGCGCCGGGAGACGGAAACAAGTGCTGCGGAGACCGAGACGGAGGTTATGACAGCGGCAGCGGCATCCGCAACGACGCCAGCGACAGAGGGCGCACCGCCCACGACAGAGGGTGCACCGCCCATGACAGCGGCGGCTGCACCGGTGGTAGTGACAGCGGCGGCCACAGCAGCCGCGGACTACTCGCGTACCATGTATGTCTCGCACTGCGCGCAGTCGATCTCGCTGCGCGAATCGCCGACCACGGCGGCGCGCGCCGTAAAGCAGATTCCGTTTGCGGCGCCGGTGACCGTGCTGGAGACCGCGGACAACGGTTTTTACAAGGTCATTTACAACGGGACCACAGGGTATTCGCTCGCATCGTACCTCATCAACTATCAGCCGGACGAGTCGGAGCGGCTGGACAAGCCGGTCGGCGCGGTAGAGACAACCGCCAGTCCAAGTCCGACCTACCGGACCATGTTCTGTGTGAACTGCAAAGAGTATATTACACTTCGCAGCGTGCCGGACACGAAGGGAGCGGATCTCGCGCACATTCCGCTCGGCGCTTCGGTCAGCTATGTGAGGACGGCAGACAACGGCTTTTACGAGGTGATTTATAACGGCAAGCGCGGCTATGCGCTGGCGCAGTATCTGAGCTACTGAGAAAGCCGTGTTTCGGTGAAGGGGGAAATGCTATGAAAAAGCAGCAAATCGCGGGCATGGTATTTGCAGCCGTACTGGTACTCGGCATTGCGATGTTTGCAGGCTATCAGAGCACGCGCTATCCGCGGACGCTACAGGCAGCGAATCGGGCGGTACAGGCGGGACAGGAGGCAGAGGCGGTCTCTCTCTATGAGAAGGCAGTGAATGTAAGCCCGAAGAAAGCGGAGGCGTATCTGGCGCTCGCAGATATTTACGAGAAGAACAACCAGCACACGGATGCGGTGTCTGTTCTGAAGAAAGCAGCCGGGAAGATGACAGAGAAGTCGGGCGAGGCCACGAAGATTCAGGAGAAACTGGAAGAACTGAACCCCACGGTCACGGCGTCGCAGGAATCGGGAACGTATCAGGACCCGGTGGAGCTGAAACTCGAGAGTAAGGGCGGCAAGGAGATTCGGTACGAGATTTCGGAGGCGCCGGACAGCACGGACAGCGCCCCGCAGAGCTATGCGGAGCCGCTCAGTTTCCGGCGAAACGGAACTTACCGAATCAAGTGCTATGCGATGAATCAGAACGGCGAGGCGGGTGAGCCGACCGAGCTGAACTTCACGATTCAGCTGGACCCGGAGAAATACCATATGAACAGCTGGTATCAGGGCAAGGACGGCAGCTGGTATTACAACAACGACACAGGCGAGCCTGTGATCGGTTGGCGCCTCATCGACAACAACTGGTACTACTTCGCGGACGACGGTAGAATGAAGACCGGCTGGATGCAGCTGGACGGCAAGTACTACTACATAGACGATAACGGCGTGATCGCAAACGGCTGGCGGCAGTTTGACGGGCGGTATTACTACTTTTTAAGCGACGGCAGCATGGCGGCAAATCAGTGGGTCGACGGCGCCTACTATGTGGGCGCGGACGGCGTGATGCTGGTATCGACGACGACACCGGACGGCAACCAGGTCGATACGAGCGGAAAGAAGATCGAGAAGAGCCGGAATGAGAAAGCGGTCGAGGCTTACCGACAGATACTGCGCGACGGAAGTTGGAAAGATCCCAAATATCCCGAAGGAGTGTTCGGTGTGATAGATATCAACGGAGACGGGGTGCTGGAAGCATTTGCTCTGGCAGGCAATCATTACGAAATGCAAACACCGACCGAAAAAAATGAAAGTATCTTGAAAATATTTTATTATACCGACAAGTTGCAAGTGGAAGAAATGGAGAATGTAGCGGAAGGCATTTTATATATTCCGTCGAGAAAACAGTTGATTATACCATTTGACTCTGATGAGCTAAGCGGGAGCAAAATTTTTGAATTCAATGGAAATCAGCATGGTCATCTCATAGAGGATTCGTCTATTGATACTCTCAAATGGAGCGAGTTGGAAAACAAGAATCCTGCGGCACTCAGTGAAGGAGAAAGAAAGCAATTGCAGGAGTATAGGAGACGGGATCAGCAGTACTATCGTGTTCCCTACCATCGTTTAAATGCTGAAGAAATTAATCCGGAAAATCTCGATCGATACTTGCAGGGAAATGGGAAAGAGACCGGATATTTTGATTAACGGTCATACTATGCCCTCGACAGGTAAGACATGTAACATCGTTCGTATCTTGGATTAGATGACAGAAGGTGTCGTTTGCACCCCAATTGTTATATGTGTTATGGCGGTTTTAAAATAATGGAGCTGTGCCATCAGCCGAACAGAGTGCGGTTATCGATTACTGCATGGATTGGCGGACAGCTACTCTTTCGGAAAGTTATCCCGGTGCGTGCGGAATGACTTGTATCCGTACAACGGTTTGTTGTATACTGAGACAAAATGAAATAGGAGGGGAGCTTGTGTGACAGGCTGAGAGGAAGGATGACCTTCGACCCTTTTACCTGATGTGGGTAATGCCACCGTAGGAACTCTTTCGCGCTGTGACTTTGACAGGAGGATGCCGCCGGTGGCTTCCTCCTGTTTTTTGTTCAAATTTCGGTAAGTGGCCTTGGCCGGTCTGTTCTGTGCGGTTGCGGTACTGGGAAGTCTGTTTTCGTTTCCGGCTTTCGGGAGCAAATGCGCACCGGTGTAGCATGCGGAGAATATTCTCTGCGCGGTGTTGCTGGGGCCCGGATATGGTCTCGCTGTGGCATTTGCGGCTGCTCTGATCTGCAATGTGCTCGGAATCGGCAGTCTCCTGGCATTTCCCGGCGGCATGTTTGGCGCCCTGCTTTGCGGGATCGTGTATGCAAAGACCGGGAGTATCCCGAGAACGCTGCTCGGAGAAGTGTTTGGCACGGCGGTGCTCGGCGGTCTTTGCGCCTATCCGGTTGCCATTGTTTGGATGGGAAAGAGCGCTGCGGGGCTTGCCTTTTATGTATTTGTGATTTCGTTTCTGATTTCTACGGCTGGCGGTGCGATTCTGGCCGCTATACTGATTTACAGTCTGCAAAAAGCCGGACTCCTGCGACATATGCAGAAAGCGATTCATGGATGAGGAGGAAAAAATATGTTTCAGACTATGTTTGCCAATGTGAGAAATGCTTGCCCGCTCGTGCATAACATCACGAATTATGTGACAGTCAATGACTGCGCCAATATGCTGCTTGCTTGCGGCGCTTCTCCGATTATGGCGGATGATGAAGAAGAGGTCGAGGAAATCACCGCGCTCTGTGCGGGTCTGAACATCAACATCGGCACCTTGAACCGGCGCACCATAGCATCCATGCTGCTCGCGGGAAAGCGGGCAAATGCGCTGGGACATCCGGTTGTGCTGGATCCGGTCGGTGCCGGTGCCTCGAAGCTGCGAACGGAGACGGCAGAGCAGCTGCTGAAAGAAGTAAAATTCACGGTGATTCGCGGCAACATCTCCGAGATGAAAACCCTAGCGTTCGGCAGCGGCACCACAAAGGGCGTGGATGCGGATGTCGCCGACAGAGTGACAGACGAAAATCTGCCGGAGATGGTCGCCTTCGCGAAGGCATTTGCGGCGAAAACCGGCGCTGTCATTGCCATTACCGGTGCGATTGATATTGTGGCGGATAGCAGCCGGGCGTACTGCATCCGAAACGGGCATCCGATGATGGCTTCGATCACGGGAACGGGATGCCAGCTCTCTGCGATGACGGCGGCTTTTGTCGCGGTCAACAGAGAGCAAGCGCTTGAAGCTGCGGCAGCGGCTGTCGCTGCGATGGGCTACGCCGGAGAGCTTGCCTATGACAGACGCCGCGAGACCGACGGCAATGCAACTTACCGGAACGGCATTATTGATGCGATTTACAACATGACACCGGAGACATTGGAGAAAGGCGCGCGCTATGAAGTGTACTGAGGAGATGATGCGGCTCTACGCCGTGACGGACAGAGCCTGGGTCGGAAAACAGAGCCTCGCGGAACAGGTGGCGGCAGCGCTTCAGGGCGGGGTAACCTGCGTCCAACTCCGCGAAAAGGAGCTGGATGAGGAGCGGTTTCTTCAGGAAGCCGAGGAAATCTTTTCGCTCTGCAAGCGGTATCGAGTGCCTTTTTTCATCAATGACAATGTCGCACTTGCCCTTCGCTGCCACGCCGACGGCGTACATGTGGGACAGGACGATATGGATGTCGCCGCTGTGCGCCGCCTGGTCGGACAAGAGATGATGATAGGCGTCTCGGTGCATACCGTCGAAGAAGCACGCACAGCGGCAGAGGGAGGCGCGGACTATCTCGGCGTCGGCGCCATGTTTGCGACATCCACCAAGACGGATGCAAGTTTGGTGACAAAAGAGACACTCCGCGCAATCTGTGACGCAGTTTCGATTCCGGTGGTCGCAATCGGCGGGATCAACAAGTCGAATCTGCTTGAACTCGCAGGCACCGGTGTCGACGGCGTTGCCCTGGTCAGTGCGATTTTCTCCGCGGCAGATATCGCGGCAGAGTGCCGCCTGCTCTATGCCTTGTCGCAGAAGATGGCAGAGAGTGAAAAGTGAATGGATGGATAAGAAACGAGCGGAAGGAGGATATGACATGAAGGAACACACAGCACTCAGCATCGCCGGGAGCGATTGCAGCGGCGGCGCGGGAATTCAGGCAGATCTTAAGACCATGACCATGCAGGGCGTCTATGCGATGAGTGCAATCACGGCGCTGACGGCACAGAATACAACCGGTGTCCGCGCGATTCAGGAGGTGAGTACAGCGTTTCTGGGCCAGCAACTGGATGCAATCTTTGAGGACATCACGCCCGATGCGGTCAAAATCGGCATGGTGGCCTCCGGCGAATTGATTCATGTGATTGCGAAAAAATTGCGACAGTACGGGGCAGTCAATGTGGTTCTGGACCCCGTGATGGTTGCGACCTCCGGCGCGCCGTTATTGAAAACAGACGCCGTGCAGGCGTTGACGGAAGAGCTGTTTCCGCTCGCCTTGCTGGTGACCCCCAACATTCCCGAGGCAGAGCTGCTTTCCGGTTTGACCATTCATACCGAGGAAGATATGCTGCGGGCCGCAGAGAGCATCGGAAATCGGTATGACTGTGCCGTGCTATTAAAAGGCGGACACCAAGTCAATGAGGCAAACGACCTTCTCTACCAACAGGGAAATGTACAGTGGTTTCGCGGAGAACGCATCCGGACCGAGAATACCCACGGCACCGGCTGCACCCTGTCGAGTGCGATTGCCGCAAATTTAGCGAAGGGCTTTTCACTGGCAGAGTCCGTGGAGCGTGCCAAGGCCTATCTCACCGGCGCACTGAAGGCAGGGCTTGACCTCGGCAAAGGCTCGGGGCCGCTCGCGCATTTTTATAGCCTGACCAACGCGTGACCGTTGTCAAAGAGGCCAATTATGAAACAATATGAGGCAGAGCAATCCCCGGAGATTCTTGAAAAACTGCTACAGCTCTCCGCGCTGTGGGCGGCGGAACAGAACTGCTACGGCTATTATCCGAATACGGAAGCGGACATCGCGGGAAAACGGATTTTCCTCGCGGAAGATGAGGACGGCATCGAAGCGTATCTGCTCGGCAAGGTAGAGAGTGCGAAGAACATGAAATCCATCATGCCGGAGGGAACACAGTATTTCGAAGTAGAAGAATTGTACGTTGTTCCGGAAAAGCGCTCGCAGGGAATCGGCGAAGCGCTGTTTCGCTTCGCGGAAGAGAAAATAAAGAAGGAAGCGGAATTTATTGTGCTCAGTACTGCGAGTAAGAACAGCAAGGCGATTTTACATTTTTACTTGGATGAACTGGGGATGCAGTTCTGGAGCGCGCGGTTATTCAAGAAGGTGGGAGAATAAAGCGGTATCACAATGCAACAGATTCGAATCGACAGATTTCGAATCTGTTTTATCATTCGATTTACGACTGAGATATTTCATGTATCTTCGGGTAAAGGTTTTTACACAGAGGCAGATATCAGAGGAAGGCAAGTAGAAGCGGAAGGAAGTGAAATCTTTTGCCCATATGCACGGATAGGTTTTTCGCATAAGTGAAATCACGTAGCACATAGAAAATAGGATAGAAAATTACCAAAGAGAATGGAATTAATCGTAGCAAGTGATATAATAAGACTAAAACTTGTTATGTATTGGGACTGTAGTGGTCAACCTTTTTTGTAACACCACTGCTTAATGTTACACTCCGATCTCTTTTCAAACGGAGTCAGATATCCGTTATACGAGTGTGGGCGTACCTGATTGTACCAATCGTAAGCAAACTCTGAAACGGCATAATCCAGTTCTGCTGCAGTTTCAAAATTATGCTGATAAATCAACTCGGTCTTTAAGGTATTGTAATAGCGTTCCATCGGCGCATTGTCATACGGACATCCCGTACGGCTCATGCTTTGAGAAATCCCGCGCTTCCGGCAGTGTTGTACAAACTCTGCGGAAGTAAACTGACTTTCTTGATCCGAGTGTAAAATCAGGTTTTGTGGGATTGCCTTTGTACTCGACAACGCTTTTTCAAGCGTACGCACGGCCAGGGAACTCGTGATAAAAGGGCTGTTTTCACTGGCAACAACACTTCTGTCGTATAAATCAATGATGGAACAATTATAGCGCATAGTTCCATTTGTCAGTGTCATATATGTGAAGTCGGTACACCACACACGATTCGGCCACTCAGGAGAAAAATTCCGCTTTAATAGATTCGGGAAAATTTTATGAGCTAATCTCCGATGGTATGCGGGTCTCTTTCGGCGACAAATGGAGTGTAGTTGTAATTCACGATTCATGTACTTGTGGACTGTTGTTTTGCTCAATGAGATTCCTTCTCTTTACAGAAACGCCTTCATTTTACGGTGCCCCATGACACCATGAGAATCATGATAAAGTGCTTGAATCCGTTGACAACAATGAGGTTTCTGCGCGTGATGCCTCGCTTTCGAATTTCTGAGGTAGTTGTAATAGGCGTTTGGATGAAAGTGCAACTTCTTCAAAAGCCATCTTAAGCCGAACTCCTGCTTATACTTATCAAGGAAACGATATGCCACTAATCGATTTCCTTCGCGAAGAATGCCGCTGCTTTTTTTAAGAAGCTGTTCTCCTTTTCCAATTCGGCTTTTTCACGCAGGAGACGACGAAGTTCTTTCATCATCTCCAACTGAGAATTCTCATCATCATTGTTTTGGCATTCTTCGCGATACGAGCGTATCCAGTTGGAAGCAGTGGCTCTGGATATGCCGTACTCAGCCACAAGGCTGGCAATCGTGCGTCCATCCTGAATGTGCGCACGAACAACTTTTCGTTTGGTTTCATCTGATATTCGAGTCATGTGCTTTTCTCCTCTGCTGACATTATAATCTATCAAGCAGAGGTGTTACAAATTCACTGTACCACTACAAAAAGAGGTGTTGTAAAAATGCTGTTATTCTCAACGATTCTTAATATCAAAGCAACAATGACCAAAGACGATTTTATCCGCTTGGTTATCGAGTGGAATCAAGGCAGTCCTCACACCAATAATATTATTCCGGGAATCCAATGGAACGGGGAGCGTAATATTCGATATGGGGAAGATGGATTGTGGCTTGACATAGAAGAATATCGAAACCAGAATATTATTGCTGTACGCTATGAAAAGAAGGAAGATGACGGGGCAATCTGGGACACTGATTATGTCATGAACTTCAATTCGATGAAGATGTCAGTAAGACTTGATCGAAGTTATACTGCGGAGGCTTTGGATGCGGATCCAAAGTTTTCAACTCCGCATTTCATCACTCTTTTGATTGAACGAGGCTATCTGCAAGATGATCATCAACTGTCCGTACAAAGATCAGCAACTATAATAAATGCGAAAAATGTAGGAGTGCTGATTGATGTTATAAATAGAAAAACCAAGTTTAATCTTCCGGTTGTGTATGTTTCCAAAACATATAATGATGAGGATCCGGTCAATGTTTCTTATCTTGCAAGCAGGCTAAAGGGTGTTGCTCATGTGATGGTTGAAGAAGGGAATTGGCTTAATCATACCATTAAAGAGCAGTGTAGAGGTAATAATGAATACTATGGTGCTATAGGCATTTATTTCCCTTCACGCGGAAGTAGTCATCGAAGATATCTTTATAGAAGTTCCGTCGGATATGATAGCTTTCTGCTGGAAAGAGTTGTCAGGTCTGTAATTCAATATAGTAATGCACAAATGGTAGACACTCTATTTACATGGCAGGGAGTAAATAATGCTTTGCTCAGGGACAGGCTAATTAGCCAGAGAGGGGAAAGACTTGCGGCAGAAGCTGCACAAAAAGCAGCAGAGGAAGAAGCAGCAAAAATTCTTGACACTCTGGATGAAGAAGAGCGTCGAATCCGAAAACAAGCCTTTGAGGATGCACGCACTGAAGCAAATGTGATTTTAGAAGGTTTTGATGCAGATATGCAAAAGCTACAAGATCAAGTAGGGGAATTAACTCGTGCGAATGAAGTCCTTCAATTTGAAAACCAGGGACTCAAAGCAAAACTTGATTCCAGAGATAATATACCTGTTCTGTTCATGGGAGATGAATTTGAATTTTACCCAGGTGAGGTAAAGGATCTTCTGCTGGCAACGCTTACGGAAGCTGCTAAGGGAATCCAACCAAAGTCAAGAAGAGCAGATATTGTGAGGGACATTATAAAGAACAACAATTACCAAAAACTAAGTGCCGCCAAAGCAGAGGAAGCCAAACGGATTCTTAAAAATTATGATGGTATGTCAGCAAGAACTAGACAGGCACTAAAGGATTTGGGTTTTGAGATTACCGAGGAGGGAAAACATTATAAGGTGACATATTATGGAGATGGGCGCTATCAGACTGCATATTCCAAGACGCCAAGTGATGGGCGGACTGGGAAAAATAGTGCACAGCAAACCATAAATATGGCATTTTGAGGAATGGAGAAAACCTTTTTGAAAAAATTGTATCACAGGGTTGACACGAGCGGGTACGGGTAAAACCGTTATTTCAGCTCTTGATTACCGCCGTTTTCGGAAGCAGAATCCCGGGCAACCCTGTCGTCTTTTGTTTGTCGCACATCGAGAGGAGATTTTAAAGCAGAGCCTTTATACCTTCCGCGCGGTATTGAAGGATGCGAACTTCGGTGAGTTGTTTGTCGGAAATCATAAGCCCGATCGAATTGACCACCTCTTTCTCTCCATTCAGACCTTCAGCAGTCAGGCATTTACAGAGAAGACTTCGGAAGACTTTTACGATTACATCGTAGTGGATGAGTTTCACCATGCAGCGGCGAAGAGTTATCAGAGTTTACTCGCATACTACCAGCCGAAAATCTTGCTCGGACTCACGGCGACTCCGGAGCGCATGGACGGGAAAAATATTCTCGCCTATCTGAGCAATCGCATTGCCGCAGAGATACGGCTTCCGGAGGCCATTGACCGCAAGCTCCTCTGCCCCTTCCAGTACTTTGGCGTGACAGATAGTGTGGACCTGGACGATTTAAAGTGGGCTGCGGGCGGCTATGATAAGACCGCACTCTCAAATATCTACAGCATGAGCGGTTATGTGGCAAAGCAGCGCGCCAACTTAATTCTGTCCTCCATGCTGAACTATGTGACAGATGTTAACGATGTAAAGGGGATCGGTTTCTGCGTGACGGTGGAACACGCGGAATTTATGAGTCGCTTCTTCAATGAACACGGCATTCCTTCCTTGGCATTGACGGGAAAGTCGCCGAAGGAAGAGCGCCGCAGCGCTGGAAGCGCACTGGTTTCCGGCAAGCTTCGCTTCTTATTTGTCGTTGATATCTACAACGAGGGTGTCGATATTCCCGAAATCAACACGGTCATGTTCCTACGGCCAACGGAGTCGTTGACTATCTTTTTACAGCAGCTGGGACGAGGTCTCCGACTCGCAGAGGGAAAAGAGTGCCTGACGGTTCTCGACTTCATCGGACAGGCAAATAAAAAGTATAATTTCGAGGATAAGTTTGCCTCTCTGCTCTCGAACAGCGGGCAGAGTGTGGCGCGGGAAATCAGAAATGGCTTTGTATCAGCGCCGAAGGGCTGCTATATCCAACTGGAGCGGCAGGCAGCGAAGTATATCCTTGAGAATATAAGAGCGTCTTATGGAAATACAGCGGGACTGGTGACGCGGATTGCCTCATTTGAAGAGGACAGCGGTTTGGCACTAAACCTTGCAAATTTCCTCCGGTACTACCATTTGGATCCGCGAAGCCTTTATAAGTTTGCTACCTTCTCGCGCCTGTCTGCGCGGGCAGGTGTGCTGGATGAATTCACGGAGCCCTTGGAGGAAGTTTTGACCAAGGCGATGGCGAAGTTCGCGGTCGTGGATTCCAGACGGTGGATTCAGTTCATCTTGAAACTCCTCGAAAACTTGTCGACACTCCCAATCGAGGAATTCTCTGCGCTCGAACGGCGGATGTTTCGCATGTTTTATATGACCATTTGGGGCAAGGCCTTCGATGAGGAAAGCCGGGAAGCGTTGGCAGAAAAGCTCACAGCGCTTGCGGGAAGTCCGCTTATGGTTCAGGAATTGCAGGAACTCCTTCGCTACCAGTATGACCGCATTGATTTTATCGATGAGCAGGTAGATCTCGGCTTTGACTGCCCGCTTGACTTACATTGCAGCTACAGCAGGGATCAGATTCTGGCAGCGATGGACTTCTTAAAGCCCGCAACTGTCCGCGAGGGTGTCAAGTGGCTTCCGGAGCAAAAGCTGGATGTCTTCTTTGTGACCCTCAATAAGTCCGACAAGGACTATTCGCCGACCACCATGTACAACGACTATTCGATCAATGAGACACTGTTCCACTGGCAGAGTCAGAGCACCACGGGGGAGCAGTCCTCGACCGGTCAGCGTTACATCCATCACAAGGAGCGCGGCAGCCGTATTCTGCTCTTTGTCCGCGAATTCAAGTCGGATCGCATCAGCAATACGGCTGCGGCCTATACCTACCTTGGAACCGCGAACTACGTGAAGCACGAGGGCAGCAAGCCGATGAACATTACATGGAGGCTAGATTGCCCGATTCCCGCAAAGTATCTGCGAAAGACCAACAAGCTGGTGGTGGGGTAAAGCAGCTTTTCTGTTGCCGCACTGTCGGGAAGGAGATCTTCTTTTGAGGCGGTATTTTTGTGAGTCGTTTGCACCGTGATTTGTGAAAGCGAGGGCTCGAAACCCCATGGGTTCGGGTCTTTTCGCATTTGCAACTTGACGAAAAACAGCCTTGGAGGTATGGAAACCGGAGAAGAGAATAAGGGCTTGGATAAGTTCTTTTCATGGATAGAGGAACGATAAAAGGGGGGAAATTTAAGGTGGTTTTTAAGGAAAAAGAGTTCAAACTGAAAGATGGACGCAATGTTTTTCTTCGGAGTCCTTCAGCGGATGATGCGGAAAATATGCTTCAATTTATCATAAAGGCATCGGGTGAGACAGATTTCCTGATGAAGTTTCCGGAGGAATTTGCGGGGTTTACGCTTGATCAGGAAAAAGCCTTTCTTCGGGCGAACTGTGATAATAAGAACGGACTGATGATCATCTGCGCTGTAGACGGCAGGATTGCAGGAAGCTGTCAGATTTCTTTTCGTACCGGGGAAAAAGATCGTCATAGGGCTTCCGTTGCGATTGCCCTTCTGCAAGAGTTCTGGAATCTCGGAATCGGAACAAGGATGTTTGAAGAGATGTTTCAAGTAGCCGGAGAGCGTGGCGATGTCCGTCAGATTGAACTTGACTTTATAGAGGGTAACAAGAGAGCAAGGGGCTTGTATGAGAAAATGGGATTTCGGATTACAGGGGTAAAGCTGGATGCCATACGCATGAGGGATGGATCGTTTGTGAATGAGTATATGATGGTGAAACGGCTATAACACGGCAGCGGCCTATACCTACCTCGGAACCGCGAATTATGTGAAGCACGAGGGCAGCAAGCCGATGAACATCACCCGGCGCCCGGATGCACCCATCCCAGCCAAGTACCTGCGAAAGAACAACAAGCTGGTGGTGGGGTGAAGCAGCTTTTCTGTTACCGCACCGATGTGAAAGGGTATATTCTTTTGAGTCGCTATCTTGGTACGACGTTTGGTCATCGCTGTATGAGCGAAAGAGCTCGAACTCCCATGAGTTCGGGCTCTTTTCGCATTTGCAACTTGACGGGAAACAGCTGTGGAAGTATGGTAACTTATGAATATTTTATGAAAAGAAGCAGGTCTTGGTGCGGGGAATTGAGATTTGAAAGAGGCGAAACGCACCGCAGAGCGCACTACTTTATAGCTAGGAAGGTGGAAACGCAGTATGCATCCGGAAGAAAAAAGAAGATGGGAGCCGCAAATCCGGAAGATCATTCGGGAGCGGCAGGCTTCGGCCTACAATATGGTGGACATTGTGACGCTCGAACCACTCTTTGCGGCAGAGGGGCTTCGCTATGCGGACTTCGGTTTTGCGAGCCTTCGGGATTTTTTGAATGAATTCCGGGCAGTTTTAAATCTGGTGGACGGAGCACCTGCGGGCGGTGGTCTTCCCGCAAAATCCTATGTGCAGCTGAAGGACTTTGAGACTTTAGAAGCGACAGCGGGGCAGAAAGCGGAAGCTTCCGAACAGCCGCTACGGCCGGTCTTGCCGGAAGAACCTGCACAGCCGGAACTTTCCGCGGAGGCGAAGGCAGCACTTGCACCGAAGATTCAAGCTGCTTTTCGAAGTGCGATTCCCAATGAAGGGGGCTGGGTGAACCTCGCGAGTCTCGGTGCCCTGCTCAAAGAAAACGGGGTGGATGCCAAGCAGTTCGGGTTTCAGAAGATTTTCTCGTTTCTTGAGCAGTTCCCGGAACTGCTTGCAGTAAAGCGGGAGCCCACACCGAGCGGCAAGGCCTGGGTCGTCTATGCGAAGCTTCGAGGTGCGGCGTCCGCGCTTTCGTCGGAGGGCGTAGGACATACGCCTGTACAGCATGCGGTGCGTGCGGATGCGGTACACGCGGGCGCGGTCACTGAACCGTCCGTGCCGCCTGCGGGCACCCGGACAACGAAGGCAGCTTCGGGAAGCGAAGAAGCATTGCAACCGGAACTCTCTGCGGAAGAGAAAGCGACGCTCGGCCCGAAGGTTTGCGCGGCGGTTCAGAGTGCTGCGTCGGATGAAGCGGGGTGGGTCAACTTAGCCGGAATCGGGGAAGCGCTCAAGGGAAACGGAATCGATGTGAAGCTGCTCGGCTTTCAGAAGATTTTGCCTTTCCTCGAGCAGTTTCCGGAACTGATTGCCTTAAAGCGGGAGCCCACACCGAGCGGTAAGGCCTGGGTTGCCTATGCGCGGCTCAAGGCGGATGACAGAAGAGAGGGCGCCGGAAAAACTGCGAGAACATCAGTCAGACCGCAGTCGTCTTATGTTCCCGTGTCAGCGCACAGAACCGTGGAGGGAAAATTCCCGACCAGGGATTCCTGGCTTTTTAACTGGTCCAGAATTCCGAATGCAAAAATCAAAGAGCTCGCGGACAAGGCGTTGGAGGAAAAGTGGTATTACGGCGCGGCGAATGCCGCCGAGGCCGAGAATTACCCGATTTTAAAGAACTATCTCGCCTACACCTTCAAGCGGCTTGCAATCGAGGACAAGATCTTATTCGGGAATACCACGGATCCGGAACACGCCGGAGAAGAGTATGCGGCGTTCAATACGGGGCTGGTCGACAAAAAGTACGAGTATATCTACGCGCTCTTTAAGAAGAACACGATGACGCCGCAGCCCTACTGGTATTTGCTTGACTTTGTCGTGGCGGGAGAGCAGTCCGGAAAAACCTTGGCAAGGCTCTTTTATCCGCTGCCGAAGCGCGCCGACTATTTTGAGAATAAGTTCCAGAACATGGTCTACGACACATCGACCCAGCTGCTCTGCGATTACACGCACATCATTGTGGAGCGCATCAGCCGCTTTCCGCTTCGCTTTCTGCAGGAGAATTGCCCGCCTGATATGCTTGAAATCGACGGCGTGAAATTGGAAGAGGTCTATCCGAAGCACGCCAAGGACAGCGAGAGAAAGCGCTATTTCGAAGCGCTCGGCGAGCGCATCAACAATACGCCCGTGGTGCTGAACAATTTGAAAAACCGGCTGGAGGCGGCCATTCATTTAACCTTAAAGCGGGTTGAGTGGAATTATAAGACGGCGATTCCGGTGTACTTTCCGACCAGAAATCTCTGCTCGCTTTTGCTGCCGCTCTGCCTCTCGGAGGAGGGACAGGTGGATTTGGCGCTTGTGGTCGAGCATTTGCAGTCGGGCGCGTATCAGGGGCAGACCGTGTTGCCGCTTGACCTGGCTTATAACAACAGCCGTCTTCTCACCCGGCCGGACAGCGACTGGCTCCGGACCGACAGCATTCAGTCGAACGGTTCGGATGACGAGGAGGAATAAAGCGGACAGGCGGTAAGGGGGGAGGAATGAGACGAAAGCTTTGGTTATTGCTTTGCGCGCTGGGTGTACTTGGTATGTCGGTCTGCGGCGACGTATCATTCGCTGACCATGTTTGTCTCAAACTGTGCGGAGTCGATTTCGCTCCGTGAATCTCCGTCCACGCAGGCGCGTGCCCTGCGGCAGAGTCCCTTCGGGGCACCTGTCACGGTGCTTGAAAGTGCGGAAAATGGTTTCTATGAGGTCATTGATAACGGCAGACGCGGCTATGCGCTGGTGCAGTATCTGAGTTACTGAGTGGCTGAAATATCATTGAAAGGGGGATGAGAGATGAAAAAGCAAAAGCTGGTCGCTGTGGTTCTCGCAGCGGGCGTGGTTCTCGGCGCAGCGGTCTTTGCGGGGTATGAGAGCACACGCTATACGCGGACGGTGCAGGCGGCTGAACAGGAGTGGCAGCTCGGAGACACGGAAGAAGCAATCCCGATCTACGAGAAGGCTATCCGAATGAAGCCGAAGCGGGCAGAGGCGTATCTCGCGCTCGCGGAGATTTATGAGAGAAACAATCGGCATGCGGATGCGGTCACGCTTTTAAAGACCGCCACTGAGGCGATGTCCGGCAAGACTTCGAAAGATGCGGCGCTGATGCAAGAGGCGCTGGAGCGCTACAATCCCACTGTCAAAGCATCGCTCGAATCCGGCAGTTATGAGGATCCGGTGGATCTGGAGTTAACGAGTAAGGGCGTTTCGATACGCTATACCCTCTTGGAAGCACCGGAGGGCGAGAGCGCGGAAGAGCAGGATTACGAAAAGCCGCTTCGCTTTCGCAGAAGTGGGACCTATCGTCTCCGCTGCTATGCGGTCAATCAAAAGGGGGAGGCCGGTGAGCCGGTGGAGCTTAGCTATGTAATCAAGCTCGACCCGGAAAAGTATCATATGAACAGCTGGTACCAAAAGGACAACGGCTGGTACTATAACGACGATACCGGGGTGCCGGTGGTCGGCTGGCGGCAGATTGACGGCAACTGGTATCACTTTGCCGAGAACGGCGAGATGATGACGGGCTGGTTGGAACTCGGCGACAATTTCTACTACCTCGATGAGAACGGTGTCATTGCAAACGGTTGGCGCAATGTGGACGGGGATTATTATGTCGGCGCGGACGGCGTTATGCTGGTTTCGGCAACGACCCCGGACGGCTATCAGTTGGATGAAAACGGTAAGAAGATCGAGAAGAGCCAAAACGAGAAGGCGGTAGAAGCCTACCGAACCATACTCCTCGACCGGAGTTGGAACGGCAGAAAACTGCCCGGCGGACAGTTCGCGGTCGTGGACATCAACGGCGACGGGGTCTGGGAGTTGCTGACAGAGTTGGATACAGGCGGATATGACGATGCGATTTCCCGAATCTTCTACTACACGGATCGTTTAAATCAGTATGCCCTGGATGGAATCGAGGCTTGGAATTATCTGATGCCTTCTTCACATCGGATTGTGATCGGAAGAATGCGTGGGAAGAACATTACCCGAGTGCTCGGTGTAGGGAGTGACGGGAATTTGACGGTATACGACGACTCCGATATTTTCTGGGGTTACTATGAAAATGCTGAGGCTTGGGTGGGCCCGGATCAGGCAAAGATTATGAGTCAGACAGTTGAAAAATACTATCGTGACGCATGCTACAACATACTCTTTGTTGAAATCACAGAGAGTAATGTAGCGCAGTACCTGAGCGGCAACGGTCAGGAGACCGGTACAATTTTTGCCGCCGGCAGCTTCCCGTCTCGGTAAAGTATGAATTTGTCGAGACGCTTTGCCTGCATGTATTTTTGCATAGCCCTTGACAACCCCTGCCCAGGCGCGTAAAATAAGACCTAAATCAAATCGTTGAGACCGATGTTTCAACAGAGTGAATAGTGCGAAGACAGGATTCGTGCGCCCATTTTCACTCTGGTGAGGCATCGGTTTTTTGTTTTGCCTCAATTCCTGTCGCACCTTGACAAGTGAATCCGCAGCTGTTCGGAGCAAGCGAGCGGGGAAGCACGCCGGGATCTGTAAGCGCAGAGAGCGTGCCAAGACGCGAATCCTGACTGACTGCGACCAAGAAACAAAAAATACAAAAGCAAAAACAACAGCAAAGATAAAGGCAAAGAGACAGCAAGCAGGCAAGAAACATTTGCATACAGGAAAGTGAGGCAAAGCTATGAAGAATATGAATGATAAGGTGTTCGGTCGTCAGGAAAACGTTTCGGTGTTTACGCCGCAGCTGCCCGTGGACGGTGAGAGTACCCCGGGTCAGGCGGCGGGTCAGGCGGCAGGGCGTTTTTTGCAGGCTTCGGCGCTGCTTCCGGAGGAGGGCTTTCTCGGGATGGAATTCAGGCCGGAGCGGGGCGTAAAGCAGGAAATTTTCCTGTTCGCGGCGCCGGATACGGCGGTGCGCGATGCGGACTACGGCTGGATTTTTGAGGATTGTGCGGAGGAGGCGCCGACGGCGTCGAAGACGCTCGAAAGTCTCTTTGCGGAGGGACGCAAGGTATATGCGCTCGCCGAAACCGTGAGCGGCGGAGGCATAACTTTGGATGCAGAGGCGTCTTTGGAGAACGCAAGTCTCTATCGGAAGTATATGGAAGAGCGTTCCCGCGCGGATTTGACCATGCAGTTTTACAAACTCCTCATGAAAGAAGGCGGTCGGCTTCGCATGGTGGCGGGAAGCACAGAGGGAAGGGAGAATCCCGCGTGTACGCGCGGTCGCATTCTCCTGAGTTTTCCGAATGCAATCAGTCTCCGCCTTCGCACTGCGATTTCGTTTGCCTTTCCGGGAACGGTGCTCGAAGAGCTTTCGGAGCATGCGGAGACGGAAGCCTGTGTCAGCGAATCCTATCTCTTTGAGGGGCTGCTCCGCTTCTTTTTACTGTTATCTGCCATTGAGCGGCGGCAGCAGAGACGGAATCTGGAGGAGGTTCCCGAAGAGTGGAAGGAGCAGGAAAGTTTGGAAGAGGCTGCTTCCAAGATGGAAGTGCGGGGCTACTGCTACAATCCGGTTCTCATTGAGGATCTGGAACTCAGTGTGCGCAGCTATACCTGTCTCAAGAAGGCCGGGATTCTTACGGTTGAGCAGCTGAAACGACTCAGCGCGGATGAGCTGCTGCGCATCAAAAACATGGGGCGTAAGAGCGTGGCGGAAATTCAGGATAAGCTCGAAGAAATACGGCATCTTCCGGCGGTAAGTTCCCTCCCCGAAAAGGATTACCTGGCGGAACTGGACACGCTGATCGGTTTAAACGAGGTAAAGATGCAGGTCAAAAAAATTGCGGCGTTTGCCAAGATGCAGAAAGAAATGAAGGCGCAGGGAAAGGGGAAGCTCAGCATGGCGCTCAACATGGAGTTCAGCGGGAATCCCGGCACGGCAAAAACGACGGTGGCGCGCATCCTCGCCGGGATTTTGAAGCAGACCGGTATACTCGAGAGCTCCGAGCTCGTCGAAGTGGGGCGCGCCTCTCTGGTGGCGGGCTATGTGGGACAGACCGCGGAGCGCGTCCGGGAAGTGTTTCGGAGTGCCAAGGGGAAGGTGCTTTTTATCGATGAGGCTTACTCTCTGGTCGAGCCCTTGGAGGGCAGCTACGGCGATGAGGCAATCAACACCATTGTGCAGGAGATGGAGAACAACCGGGAGGACACGGTTGTGATTTTTGCGGGCTATCCGAAAGAGATGGAGGAGTTCTTTGCGAGAAATCCGGGACTCCGTTCCCGGGTCCCCTTTAAAATCGGTTTTTGCGATTATTCGCTCGATGAGATGCTTAAGATTACCGCTCTGGAGGCTGAGCGCCGCGGCTTTACGCTTGCGCCCGAGGCGGAAGACACGATTCGGAAGCTTGCGGCACCGGAAGTGCGGCAGTCCGGTTTCGGCAACGGTCGTTTCTGCAGAAATCTGGTCGAAAATGCGCTGCTCTCGTATGCGCTCCGTGTCTACGGCGAGGACGAAGGTGCTGAGACGGAAGTGAAAAACGACTTCGTGCTGCGCCCGGAGGATTTCTCGGCGCCGGAAGTGCAGGCTACGGCAAAGAAAGCTGTCATCGGATTTCAGCCCTTTGCGGCGTGAGACGGCGTATAATAGAGATAGTTAACTTTCCGTAAAGGCGGAAAAGCAGGATTTTGCACGGGAAAGGAGCGGTGACATGTCAGAAAAGGCAACAGCGTTTCAGCACAAGTTTATGAGTTGGATGTACCGGGGCAAGGGGATTTTTAACCCTTTGAATACGGGGTGGATCGATGAGCACCTGGCCTGTGTGCGGGAGTGGGTCGCCAACGTGTTTTTCTACCGAAAGGGCGACACGGTGCTCATGATCGATGCGGGCTATCACTACGAGCGCCTCGAAGAAAAGATGGGCTGGCTCGGCCTGAAGCCCGCGCAAATTTCAAATGTGCTGCTCACCCACCTCGACACTGACCACACAGGCGCGGTCGAGGCGGACGGCGGCGGTCTCTTTCGGAATGCGACCGTGTATCTCGGCGAGATTGAAAACCGTTATCTCACCGGCGAGCGGAAGCGCCGCGTGCTCTACCGGCTCGGCAGTCTTCCGCCGGTCAGGATTCCGAACGAGAAGGTTCTGCTTCGGGACGGACAGGTTTTCACAATCGGCGACATTCAAATCGAGTGCTTTCTGGTGCCGGGGCACACCTGGGGGCATATGGTCTATCTGTTGGACGGGCGCTATCTTCTGACCGGCGATGCGATATGGCTCGGGGCGGACGGCGGTTACAGTTTTCTCGCTTCTCTCGCGGAGGATAATCGTCTCGCGGTTTGCGCCCTTGCGGAATTTGAGGAAAAACTGCGCGCGCGGAATTTGCGGCCTCTCGTTATCACGGGGCACACGGGCTATTCATCGGACCTTGACTTTGTCTTTTCACACTGCGATCTCTGCTGCAAGACCTCGGGAAAGCGGTATTTTAATCCCGCGGCGCCCTACGATGCCTACGATGAAAGCGAGGACACGGAAGCGCGGGCAGCTACCGCGCCGTAATCCGGCGGCTACTCCCCGGGCGGACAGGTTGTGGCAGAGAAATGCCCGCAAACCCCTAAGGAAATCGACAGATTTGCAGTCTTTGTGTGAATAGACAACAGTTTGCGGCTCTGTTATGATAGGCAAATATCAAAGCTTAGGGAGGATCACAGATGAAGAAAACAATGCTCTGCGCGACCGTTCTGGCACTCAGCGTTGCGGCCACAGGCTGCGCATCCGGCAAAAAGGCAAAGAGCAGTGCGGCGAGCACTGCGGCGGCGCAGTCCGAGGTTGCTTCGACGCAGGCGACGGGCACTGCGGCCGAGACAACAGCGGTGGCTGCTTCGGACATGGCGGTGCCGGGGTATGCGCCCGGTCAGATTCCGGAGATTCCGGCAGTTGTTTTGCCGGATCTCGGCATTTCGGAGAATCCGGCCGCAAAAATCACGCTCGACAAGACCAAGGCGCTCAGCTCGGTTCCGGGCATCACGGTCACGCCGGTCAGGGTAGAGAACGATCAGATTCAGCGCGGTTCTGCGGTCATGCAGCTCGGCAGCAACGGCGAGGGGCAGTATAAAGACGGGAATTTGACCGTGCAGACCGACGGCAACGGTGAGGGGCAGTATATCGACGCAGAGCGCGGCATCACGATTCAGCGCGACGACGACGGTTCGGGTCAGTACCTCGACAGTAAGCAAGGCATCTCCCTCCAGGTGGATGATGACGGCGCAGGCAGCTATAAGGATGATCGCTACGGCATCTCGCTGATGGTGGATGACGACGGCGAGGGCCTGTACACAAACACGCAGAACGGAGTCACCGTCACCGCGGACGATGATGCGATGAGCTACCGCGCGGGTAAAGTGCAGATTACACAGAAGAAGGACGGATCGGGCAGCTATTCCGATGCGGAGAGCGGGCTTAAAATCAAGAACGACGGCAAGGGCAAGGCGACCGTCACCAAGGGAACGCAGAAGGCAACCGTGGATGCGGCGCCGCTCGGCACGCTGCCGCGCCTCCCGCGGCTCGGTGCGGTTCCCGCTGTCCCGAGTCTCGAGGCAAACAGTCTCCTGATTACCCTGGATTCCGGTGTGCTCTTCGATGTCGACAAATACGACATTCGACCGGAGGCACAGGAGACGCTGAACCAGCTTGCCAAGCTCCTCACGGAGGCAGGGATTACGGCCTTTGAAATTGACGGTCACACGGATTCCAACGCGGACGATGCCTATAATCAGACGCTCTCCGAGAACCGCGCGAATGCGGTCAAGGAGTATCTGAAGGCACAGGGCGTGACCGCGGAGATTACGACGCAGGGCTACGGCGAGAGCCATCCGGTCGCGACCAACGAGACCGCGGAGGGCAGACAGCAGAATCGCCGCGTGGAGATTATTATTCCGACGGTATAAGCGGCGAATGTGAGCGGCTCAAAACCACTCATCGTAGAACTCGATGACAAAGTCCCACAGGAAGCGCTCGCGTTGTTCCGCGATGGCTTTTGCAGCCTCGGTATTCATGAGGTCTTTTAACGTGAAGAGTTTTTCAAAAAAATGATGCAGAGAACTGCCCTTGTGATTGTGGTAGGCTTCGCTGCCGAGGCCTAAGGCAGGCGCTTCGGTCGGGTCAAACATGGCCCGACCCCTTGATCCGCCGTAGGCAAAGGTTCTTGCAATGCCGATGGCTCCGAGGGCATCCAGGCGGTCGGCATCCTGTACGATTTTTCCTTCTATGCTGTCCGGGGCGACACTGTCCGTGCCGTGGAAGGAGACCTGGGAAATAACGGAAATGATGTTCGCTGTCATCTCTTCGGAGATGGCAGCTTTTTTCAGGATGCGGCGGGTATTCCGGTAGTCCTTTCCTGAAAAGAGCTTCGGGTCATCGGCGTCGTGGAGGAGAGCGGCGAGAGCCACCAGGGTCTCATTGCAGGGATACGCTTCGGCGAGACGCCGCGCGAGGCGGTACACGCGAAGAGTGTGCCAGTAGTCATGGCCGCTCGCATCTCCCGCAAAAAGGGTCTTGATTTCTGATTGAACAATTGCAACAGATTCTGTCATAGTAACTCCACGCGACCCAAAATAGTTATAGAAATCTAACATTTTTCCTTGACAATGCCTTCGTTTCGGAATAAAATTGCAATCATATTGCAAATGGAAGCAGTTTGCAAATATCAATCAAGGGGATAACAGAGGAGGCATATGAAAAAGTTCGGACAGTTTCTTTTGGTCTCCGCGCTTTCGGCAGCATTATTGGCCGGCTGCGGCGGAAGCAAGAAGGCAGAGAGCAGCGCGGCGGGAAGCGGTGAGGCAAAGACAGAGAGCACGGCTGCGGGCGGTCAGAAGTTAAAGGTTGTCACGACCATTTTTCCGGAGTACGACTGGGCAAAGGCAGTGCTCGGCGATAAGGCGGAGAATGCGGAGCTCACGCTGCTCTTAAAGAACGGCGTGGATTTGCACAGTTTCCAGCCGAGCGCAGAGGACATCGCAAAAATCAGCGAGGCGGATCTCTTCATCTATGTGGGCGGCGAGTCCGACGGCTGGGTCGACGATGCGCTCAAAGAGGCGAAGAACAAGAACATGAAGGTCATCAACCTCATGGAGACCCTCGGCGACAAGGCGAAGGAAGAGGAGATGAAGGAGGGCATGCAGGAGAGCGAGGACGAGCATGACCACGAGCACAGCCACGGCAAGGAAGTCTCTACCTTCGAGGACAGCGAGGTAAAGGACAGAACCCTCGCCGACTGGAAGGGCGACTGGCAGTCCGCTTACCCGCTCGCAAAGAGCGGCGCGCTCGATACGGCATTCAAGGAGAAGGCCGAGCAGACCGGTAAGATGACCGCAGAGGAGTACAAGGCTTACTATACGAAGGGCTACGAGACCGATATCTCGAAGATTAACATCGACGGCGATACGATCAGCTTCACGGATGAGAGCGGCAAGACCGTGAAGTCCCCGTACAAGTATGTCGGCACCTACATCCAGAACTGGTCCACGGGCACCAAGGCTGCGATGTACCGCTTCGAGGCGGAGGATAAGAATTCCGGCGCACCGATTTATGTGGAGTTCAACGATCACATGATTGCGCCGGCGACGGCGGAGCACTTCCACATCCGCTTTAGCAACGAGAGCTTTGACGCAATCAAGGATCCCGAGAATTCCTGGCCGACATTCTATCCGGCGGCGCTCACGGGCGAAGAAGTCGCCGATGAGCTCGCGGGTCACGATCACCACGAGGAGACCGAGTACGACGAGCATGTCTGGCTTTCTCTGAAGAACGCGGAGCTCTATGTGAACAAGATTGCCGAGGATCTCTCCGCGCTCGACACGGCAAACGCAGAGAGCTACAAGAAGAACGCAGAGGCTTATGTGAAGCAGCTCTCCGAGCTCGACACGCAGTATGCGGATGTCGTGAAGAACGCGGCAAATAAGTACCTGCTCTTCGGCGATCGCTTCCCGTTCCGCTATCTCGTGGATGACTACGGCCTCGACTACAGTGCGGCGTTTGTCGGCTGCTCGGCGGACACCGAGGCGAGCTTTGAGACGGTTCGCTTCCTCGCGGACAAGGTGGATGAGAAGAAGCTCGGCAGCATCCTTGTGATTGAGAATTCCGATCAGAAGATTGCGAACACGATTCAGCAGAACACCAAGGAGAAGAATCAGAAGATTCTGGTCCTCGACTCCATGCAGTCCGTGACCGAGAAGAACATGGCGGACGGCGAGACTTACCTCGGCGTGATGCAAAAGAACCTTGAGGTTCTGAAGCAGGCGCTGCAGTAAGAAAAAGCAGACAGCCGAAACAGATTCGGGAAAAGAAGAGAGGCACATGCAAATTTGCATGTGCCTCTCTTTTCGTAGCTGCTTGTTTACGGCTCGCTGACTTCAAACAGCATGTCGCCGTAGCTCGGGAGCGGCCAGAGATCCTTGTCAATCACGGTCTCGAGCGCATCGGCGCTCTCGCGGAGAATCCGCATGTCCGTGACAATCTGCGTGTGGTAGGCTGCGGCGCGCGCGGCCGGATCCTGAATGGAGGCGGCGAGATCGGTATCGCTCTGTAACTTCTCGCGGCTTCGCTTCATATCGCTGAGGAGCTCGCTCGCGCGGAGCAGCAAATCCTCCTGCACGCTCACATCGGCCGCGGCGCAGGCGCTCTTCACCTGATTCACCGAGGTTGCAAGCCGGGTCACATAGTGAATCGCCGCGGGAATCAACTGCTTGCCGGAGATATTGATCATGGCGCGCGCCTCGATGTTGATGCGCTTTGCATAGTTCTCATAGGCGACAATGCTGCGGCTCTTTAACTCGGTCTCGGAGTAGATGCCGAAGGCAGAGAAGAGTTCCACGGCCTTTTTGCTCGTAAAGGCGGGAATCGCATCGATCGAGGACTTCAAGTTCGGGAGCCCGCGTCGCGCTGCCTCCTGCACCCACTCCTCAGAGTAGCCGTTGCCGTTGAAGACAATGCGCTGATGCTTGGTTAAGAGTTCGCGGATCAGTTCCCACGCCGCTTCTTTGACGGACGAGGCCTGTTCGAGGCGGTCGGCCGCGAGGCGGAACTGCTCTGCGAGGATGGTATTCAGGACAATGTTGGCACTCGCGATGCTGTCGCCGGAGCCGACCATGCGGAACTCGAACTTGTTGCCGGTGAAGGCGAAGGGCGAGGTGCGGTTTCGGTCGGTCACATCGGCGTAGAGATTCGGGAGCGTGTCGACATGGGTCTCGAGGCTCTTTCCGGAGAGCGAGCTGCTTGCGACACCGGTCTCGATAATCTGTGCGACAATATCCTCGAGCTGGGAGCCGAGGAAGCAGGAGATGATTGCGGGCGGCGCCTCATCCGCGCCGAGCCGGTGATCATTGCCGACATTTGCCGCGGAGAGACGCAGGAGGTCGGCGTGCGTATCTACGGCCGCGAGCACACAGGCGAGCGTCAGGAGAAACAGCTGATTCTCGTGCGGGCGCTTGCCGGGGTTTAAGAGGTTTAAGCCGGTGTCGGTCGAGACGGACCAGTTGTTGTGTTTGCCCGAGCCGTTGACGCCGGCAAAGGGCTTCTCGTGCAGCAGACATTCGAGACCGTGGCGACCGGCCTGCTTCTGGAGTATTTCCATGGTCAGCTGGTTGTGGTCGACCGCGAGATTTGCCTCTTCAAAAATCGGCGCGAGCTCGTGCTGGCAGGGGGCGACCTCGTTGTGCTCGGTCTTTGCGCTGACGCCGAGCTTCCAGAGTTCCATGTCCACATCGCGCATAAACGCGGCGATGCGCTTCCTTAGCACGCCGAAGTAGTGGTCGTCGAGCTCCTGGCCCTTTGCGGGCATGCTGCCGAAGAGCGTGCGGCCGGTGTAAATCAGATCCTTCCGCTTCAAATATTTTTCGCGGTCAATGAGGAAATATTCCTGCTCGGCGCCGACCGAGGGCTTGACCCATTTTGCGTCGTTTATGCCGAAGAGCTTTAAAATACGAAGTGCCTCGCGGTTTAAGACCTGCATGGAGCGGAGCAGGGGCGTCTTCTGGTCGAGCGCCTCGCCCGCGTAGGCACAGAAGGCGGTCGGAATACAGAGCGTCACGCAGTCGCCCTCTTTCCGGAGAAAGGCAGGGCTCGTGCAGTCCCAGACTGTGTAGCCGCGCGCCTCAAAGGTGGCGCGGAGACCGCCGGAGGGGAAGGACGAGGCATCGGCCTCGCTCCGGACCAGGTTCTTGCCGGAGAATTCAAGCAGAGCGCGCCCTTCGGAATCCACACCGGAAAGGAAGCTGTCGTGCTTCTCGGCGGCGACGCCGGAGAGCGGCTGGAACCAGTGGGTGTAGTGGGTCGCACCGTTCTCGACGGCCCATTCCTTCATCGCCTGGGCGACGGAATCCGCAATCGCGGGCTCCAGCTCGTAGCCTTTGGTCATCATTTCCCGCACGCGCTGGTAGACGGCCTTCGGCAGGCGCTCCCGCATCACGCGGTCGCCGAACACATTTTCACCGAACAGTTCCGCAATGTTTACCCTTTCGTGTTTTTCTTCCATTGGTTCCTCCTTGTATGCAAGTGAACATGTTTGCGTGACTGTACCACAGGAAAAAAGCGCTGTAAACAGAGGCGGCCGAATTTCAGTAAAATGCATTGATATTTATGAGATAGATAACAGCGTTTCAGTGAAAATCGTAGGAGAGGCGGAGGGTATTTCCGCGCCGCGCGACGGTTGCAAGGGCGCCGCTGACCAGCGGGAGCGCCGGCGGGAGATGTCCGAAGTCCGCATCCATGATGATCGGAACGCGGTATTTTTCGAGGCGGTGGAGGACAGCCGCATATTGGTCGAGCCCGAAGAGCGGTTCGTCAAAGTGCAGGGGGCGCCCGATCAGAAAACCGCCGACGCGAGAGAACCAGCCGCAGTGCTCGAGCTGCCAGAGAGAACGCTCCATATCAAAGACATTGAGGTCGCAGGACTCGAAGAACCAGAGCAGAGGTTCGTCCGGATAGCGCCGAAGGAACGCTTCCGTGCGGTCATAAGAAGTGCCGGCGAGACCGCGCAGCACATCGAGGCAACCGCCGAGCAGGCGACCGCGGAGCGTGAGCGGCGCCTCTGTCTCCTTCATGTCGCCGTGCGCATCCGGACAAAAGCAGCGGAGTTTGGTCTCGCGGTCCAAATGGTAGGGGAGCAGCGGGTGCTCTTCGTCGCGAAGCGCCGCATACTGCCAGCGGGGATAGTTTTCGAAGGCCGCGCGCTTGCCGGTGAGTAAAGCGAAGGCATCAAAAAGTGCCGGGTGCCAGGGCTCCATGCCGAAGGCGGGGGCATTCGGGCCGTAGATGGCTGCTGTGTCACAGAGAGTCGGCAGGAGGAAAGTGAGGTTTGTGTTGTCTGAAAATCCCATAAACCACTTGGGGGCAGCGGCCCGAAGCGCGGGAAAATCGACATCATCCAGGATGGTGCACATCAGCTCGCCGCCGCCGAGGGAAATCAGGATGTCCGTGTCGTTTCGCATGAAAAAGTCATTGACTTCGGCCGCGCAGGCCTTCGGCGTATTGCTGATGCCGACCCCTTCCTGTACAAAGGCGTTCGGGCCGGTCACGCAGCGGTAGCCCATGGCTTCAAACTTAGCACGGGCATTCAGAAAAGCGGAGCGGTAGGGTTCCGTGGCAGCGCCGAAGGCAGGGGAGATAAAGCCGATGCAGCCGTTTTCGGGTAAAAAATGAGGGTAACGCATAGAGCCTCCTAAAGACAAAGCGAATTTCGGAAATAAACCGTTTTCGGGTGAACTCTATTATGCCACCGAAGAGGCTTTCTTGACAGGGAATTGCGGGGTAAATTAAGATGAGAATATCACAATGAGAGATTCGGAAGCGGGAGGGCATACTGTGAGCTGGAGCGGTATGAGAAGCAAACTGGAGAACGAATATTTGGCAGCGTCCCTCCGTGGGCATATTCAATATTATGCGACGAGTTACAATCAGTGCCCGGATCATGAGGGGCGCGCGGCGATACGCCTTGACGGTAAGGAAATCATTGCGGGCTGCTATTATAATAACTGGTTTAAGGCTGCGCTGTTTCCGCGGGATGCGTGCTATGAGAGGCGGATGAAAGAGGAGATGGCGTTTATGGATGACACTGCGGTGCAGCTCGGTGTCTTTGACCAGCGGAGTTTCTATGAGGCCTTTTCGATGTTTGACAATCAGAGCATCGAAGAGAGTCTCGCAAGCGAAAATATGCTGGTCCGCGTTTTCGCGATTCTGGACCGCAGGGTCGGAAAACGGAGACTGGAAAAAATAAAGCGGGGCATCGAAGGGGAGGAAAAAACGTTCCGTGAATTTTTTGCGATACGGGCAGCCGCAGAGGGAATGGCAGCGGAAGGGGGGCGTGAGAGATGAGGAAAGAAATGAAACGGGTCGCGGGACTTCCGCTGCCGCTCTACCTCGCCGTGCTGGGACTTCTGTGTCTCGCGCTGCGGCGCGGTGTCATTCCGGCCGGGCTGCCGGGCGGCTTATTTTTACTGTTGGTGCTCGGCGAGGGCCTGAACGAGCTCGGAAAGAGTGTGCCGCTTGTGCGGACCTATTTCGGGGGTTCGGTGGTCTGTGTGCTCGGCGGCGCGGCAATCGGGGCGAGCGGCCTTTTGCCGAAGGGCAGCACAGAGATACTCGGCCGCTTTATAGAGAGCGAGGGCTTTCTGATTTTTTACATTGCGGCTCTGATTACGGGCAGCCTCTTTCAGATCGACCGGCGGCTTTTGTTTCGCGCCTCCCTCCGCATTCTGCCGACCGCGCTTGCCGGTGTCGCGGCGGGGACAGCGGTGGTGGTGCTGCTCGGTCTTTTGCAGGGCTTTTCGGTGTCGGAGAGCCTGCTCTATATCGCGATTCCGATGACTTCCGGCGGGATGACCGCGGGCGCGGTGCCGCTCTCCGCAATCTATGCGGAGGCGAGCGGCATGCCGGCCGGTGAGATTCTGACCCGGATTGCACCGGCGACGGTGCTCGGAAACATTGTGTCCATCCTCTTCGGCGCGCTTACGGTGCGACTTTCGGCGCGCTTTCCGAAACTGAGCGGCGGCGGGCAGCTGCTTCGGGGAGAGGGGGCGGTGCAGAAAAAAAGTCCTGCACAGGCAGACTTCGGGAGTCTGCTCGCGGGACTTCTGCTCTCACTCGCTTTTTATACGGCCGGTGCGCTCTTACACGGCTTCATCCCGGCGCTGCCCGCCTATGCGGGCATGATACTCTGTATTATGGCGGCAAAGGGCTTTTCTGTCCTGCCCGAGGAGACGGAAGAGGCAGCGGCGGTCTGGGGACAGTTTGTGATTCGCGCCTTTACGGCGGCAGCACTCACGGGGATAGGCATTGTGCTTCTCGACTTAAACCGGCTCGCGGCGGTGCTCACGCTGCCGTATCTTTTGACTATCGTGCTCGGCGTACTCGCCATCACGCTGACCGCGGGCTTTGTGGGCAGCAGGCTCATGGGCTTTTACCCGCTCGAAGCCTCGATTGCGGCCGGCATGTGCACGACCAATATGGGGGGCTCCGGCAATGTGGCCGTGCTCTCGGCGGCGGATCGCATGGCGCTCCTGCCTTTTGCGCAGATTGTGACCAGGAGCATAGGCGCGCTCATGCTGACGCTCGGCGGTATTCTCGCCGCGATTCTGCTGCACTGAGCACTTTTTCTGCTTTTTCTTGCGCAGTCGGAGATTAGGATTGTAGCAAATGTGAAGATATGCTAAGATAAAATGTAGCGCTGATGACGACGCGGAGTCCTTTTTGGGGCTCCGCGTTTCCGGCATAAGAGAGAGGTATCACAGACGATGAAGATTGATCCGCGCGCATTTTCGAAAGATGGATTTTTAAAAGATCAGGATTACCTGAGCAATTTTCCGTATGGGCGTTATCCCACCTCGTTTAACGGCTGCGGCTGGGTTGCGATTTACAACGCAGAGCATGCCGCGGGGCGTGGCATAGCGGTTGAGGCGGTCTATGAGGCCATGCGTTGTATTCTCCCCTATGAGGGGACACACGGCACACCGTTTCCGACCATGGTGCGCTATTTTAAAGAGAGGCACATTCCGATCGCGCGCATCTACGGGAGCGGTGAGGAACTGGTGCGCATCGTGCGGGAGTGCGGCGTGCCGCGCGGCATTCTCCGCTATATCGAGGGCAGAGAGCCGCATTACATTGCCTTTGTGCGCGTCAGCGACGAGACGCCCGCGCGCTATCGCTTTTTCAATGCGGCCGATGGCAAGGAAGACTTTGTCGAGACCATGGAATATTTTCGCAGAGAGCATTTAGGCGGCCGACGGGTGGTGCGCCTCTTGCTGCCGGGAGAGGAGAGAGAAGATGCACGAGCGCGTGGCAAAAACCATATTGTCGACGCAAAATGGTCTGAACATTTACCGAGGCGGTGTGTGCAGTATCCTGTCCTGCGACGCAAAAATAGCTTCGAGCCGCTTTCGAGAATCGGACGGGGAGCTTGAGGCGAAGGTCAACGCGCCGGAACTTCTGGAGGCGACTCTGCGGCGAAAACAGAGCCGCTGCATGATTATGGTGGGCTCGGCGAGCGAACCCTACCCGAAAGAGGAAGAGGAGACCCTACTCATGCGCCGCTCGCTCGAGGTAATCGACCGCATGGAGTTCGGGGTCTCGCTCCGCACCAAATCACTCCGCATGCTCCGGGATCTGGACATTCTGGAGAGTATCCAGCGGAAAACCCGCTGTGTGGTCGAGGTCATGCTGACCACGGCGGACGAGGCACTTGCGGCGCGGCTTGAACCGGCGGAGAGCACGGTCGGGGAGCGGCTGGAACTGCTGCGGGCGCTCCGCGACGCCGGGATTCCGACGGTTGTGACGCTCGGTCCCGTGCTGCCCTATCTGACGGACAGCCTCGAAAATCTCGAAGCACTGCTCGGCAACTGCGTCGAGGCACGGGTCTACGGTGTGATACAGAACGGCTTCGGCGTGACGCTCCGGGCGGGTTCCTCCGCCTATTTCTTCTCCTGTCTCCGGGAGCTTGATCCGGAACTGCCGGAGAAGTACGAGGCCCTGTTGCCGCCCGGCAAGCCGAGAAAGGCGGGCATGTTTCTGTCGCCGAACGCGGCGGCGCTCGCCGACTTTTTTCAAAAGAGCACGGCGGCCTGCCGGCTGGTCACCGATCAGGAGGCCTTGTTTGCCTATCGCCACGCGTTTCTCGACAGGCGGGCGGGGCAACAGCTATCGCTCTTTGATCTTTTCGAGACCTGAGGCGGCTTAAATTTCCCAGCCGCCCGAGAGGGTCAGAATGTTGCCGGTGAAATAGGCGGGCGCAGCTGCGAGCTGAGAGACCAGGGCAGCGACTTCCGCGGCTGTACCGAGGCGCCCCGCCGGGATTTCGTCTTCGAGCGCACGGCGCTCTTCGTCTTCGAGCCACGCATTCATGTCCGTGTCGATTGCGCCCGGCGCAATCGCGTTGACCTGGATATTCGAGGGCGCAAGTTCTTTGGCAAGCGCCCGGGTAAAGCTGTTGACGCCGCCCTTGGCTGCGGAGTAGGCGACTTCGCAGGAGGCGCCGCGGCTGCCCCAGACGGAGGACAGAAAGATAAGCTTGCCGCCGCCGACTCGCAACATGCGCGGAATCGCGAGTCTCGAGAGATAAAAGCAGGAACTTAAATCCGTGCGTATCATATGATCCCAGTCTTCGGGTGTCATGTCCTGCAGGAGACCGAGGTGGGAGATGCCGGCGTTTGCAACCAGAAGGTTCGGCGCGGGAAAGTGCCGGTCGAAGTCCGAGAAGACCTCGGCGCAGGCAGCGCTGTCGCTGACATCCGCGAGCCGGGTGACAACGCGCGCACCGGCCGCGCGACAGAGTGTCGCGCAGTCCTCGAGCTTTTCCTGCTCTTTCCTTGCGAGCAAAAAAAGGTCGTAGCCGGACTTGGCGAGATGGAGGGCAATCGCGCGGCCTATGCCGCGGGAAGCGCCGGTCACCAGAGCAAGCGGGCGGGTTTTTCTTGTTGCTTCTTCAATCGGGGAATACAGTTCCGTCATGGGGTGAACTCCTGTCTTGGGGGGGTGAACTCTTTTTTGTTTTGTTTCGTTACCAGTGTAGCACGTCGCGGGGCTTGCGCCAATTCCTAGCGTTGTGCTAGACTATACGAGTGTAAACAACGCGTCCGTTTTGGAGAAAGTGAGGCAGTATGAATCAGATTTACGATATGATTATCATCGGGTCCGGCCCCGCGGGACTGGCAGCGGCGGTCTACGGACAGAGAGCAAAGTTGGATTTGATTGTCATCGAAAAGCAGATGATCAGCGGCGGACAGATTATCAATACAACCGAGGTCGATAACTACCCGGGACTTCCTGGCATCGGCGGCTTTGAACTGGGGCAAAAGTTCCGCGAGCACGCAGAGAAACTGGGAGCTCCCTTTGTGACGGATGAAGTATCGGAGGTCCGCATCAACGAGGACGGCACCAAGACCGTGGTCGGCAGCAAAGAGAGCTATACCGCGAAGACCCTTGTGATTGCGAGCGGCGCGGAACACTCCCAGCTCGGCGTGCCGGGCGAGAAGGAACTGACCGGCAGCGGCGTCTCCTACTGCGCGATCTGTGACGGCAATTTTTACCGCAACAAGGTGACTGCTGTGGTCGGCGGCGGCGATGTGGCGCTCGACAATGCGCTCTATCTCGCAAGACTCTGTCAGAAGGTCTATCTGATTCACCGCCGGGACAGCTTCCGCGGCGCAAAGATTCTGGAAGACAAGGTCAGAGAGATGGAGAACGTTGAATTGGTCCTCGATTCGACGGTCGAAGAAATTCGCGGCGAGGGGCAGTTAAAATCCATCCTCGTGAAGAACAAAAAGAGCGGCGCGGAGACCGAACTTGCAATCGACGGTCTTTTCGTTTCGGTCGGCATAGTTCCCGAGTCGAAGAATTTCCCCTTCCTTGCGACAGACGAGCGCGGCTATGTGCTCGCGGACGAGACCTGTGAGACCAATGTGCCGGGTGTTTATGCGGCGGGCGATGTGCGGAAGAAGCAGCTCCGCCAGGTTATCACCGCGGTCGCGGACGGCGCGAATGCCGTGGAGAGCGCGGTGCGCTATCTGACCAAACAATGAGAGAGAAGCTGATGCGGGGGCTTCGGCGCCTACTGGTCCTGCTTCCGGTGCTCTTTCTTCTGGCGGGCTGCGCGTCGCGGGGAAGCGGCACGGATCGTCGAGCGGAAAGTCGGCCTGAGCAGACGGCCCTTGCAACGGAAGCGGAGAGCACGCAGAAGGAAAGTGCGGAGAGCAGCTTCGCAAAGTCGAAGAAGAAACAGAAGAAGAAAAAGAAATCAAAAGGCAGTCAGAAGTCCGGAAAGCGGCAGAGCGACGGCGCGGCTTCGGCAGAGTCCGAAGCAGGGACAAGCGAAGCACTGTCGAGCACAGCTGCCGAGGAGACGCGCACCGCAGAGAAGCGTACTACCGCGGCGCGGGTATCGGAGCGCGGTACAGAGGCAGGAAGCGGTATTCGCGAGGACGGAAGCTATACCTCTCGCGATGAGGTTGCGCTTTACCTGCACACTTACGGAAAACTCCCGAAGAATTTCATCTCGAAGAAAGAAGCCGAGGAACAGGGATTCCGTTTCGGCGAGGGTGATTTCGGTGAGGCGTTTCCCGGCATGAGTGTCGGCGGTTCCCGCTTCGGCAATTACGACGGAAATCTCCCGGAGAAGAGCGGGCGCCGTTATTACGAGTGTGACATCGATTATACGGGCGGCAGGCGGAATGCCAAGCGTCTGGTCTACTCGAACGACGGGCTCATCTTTTACACCGAAGATCACTATAAGACGTTTACGCAGCTCTATTAGATAGAGGAGAACTATGCGAGAAACCAGATGGAAGATTTACAGCAAGCGGGCCGATTTCGGAGCGATTTCGGCCCGCTTTTCCGTGTCACCGATGTTGGCGCGGATTCTGATTAACCGGGGCGTCGCGGAAGAAGAAATCGGCGAATATCTGTCCGGCACTTTGGATGACATACCGCGCGGCGCGCTGCTGCCGGATATGGCGGAGAGCGTCCGCATTCTGGCGGAGAAGATACGTGGCAGAGCGCCGGTTCGCATCATCGGCGACTATGACATTGACGGCGTCTGCTCGACCTACATTCTGGTGCAGGGTCTGCGGGCGCTCGGCGCCGCTGCGGACTATGATATTCCGGACCGCATTGCGGACGGCTACGGGCTGAATCTGCGCCTGGTGGAGCGCGCGGTCGCGGACGGCATTGATGTGATTGTGACCTGTGACAACGGCATTGCGGCGCGGCAGGAGATTGCCGCCGCGGCGGATGCCGGGCTGACCGTGATTGTGACCGATCACCATGAGGTTGCGCACGGCGAAGACGGGGCAGAGCTCTTGCCGCCGGCCGCCGCGGTGGTGGACCCGAAGCGCGAGGGCTCAAAGTATCCGTTCGCCTCGATTTGCGGGGCGGTGGTCGCCTGGAAACTGATCGAAGAGTTATTTCTGTTCTTCGGAAAGCGGCGGGAGGACGCGCGCGTCTTTTTGCCCTTTGCGGCGATTGCGACGGTCGGCGATGTGATGCCGCTAAAAAAAGAGAACCGCATCATTGTGCGCGAGGGCTTAAAGGCAATCGGCTGCTGCGAGAATGTGGGCCTACAAAAGCTGATTGCGCGCTGCGAGTTAAATCCGGAGGCGCTCACAACCTATCACATCGGCTTTGTGATAGGTCCCTGCCTGAATGCGGGCGGGCGCCTCGAGAGCGCAAAGCTCGGACTTTCGATGTTACTGGAGACCGGGGAAGAGAGTGCCGAAGCGGCGGCCGAGCGTCTGAAAGCGCTGAACGACCGGCGAAAGCAGATGACGGAAGAGGGCATCCGCGCGGCCTCGGCGGAGATTGACGCGCTGCCCGAACTTCCGAAGGTACTGGTGGTGTACTTAAAAGCTTGCCACGAGTCGGTCGCCGGTATCATCGCGGGGCGGCTCAAGGAAAAGTATTACCGCCCGAGCTTTGTCCTGACGGACAGTCAGGAGGCCGGATTCTTGAAGGGATCCGGGCGGAGCATAGAGGGCTATCACATGTTCCGCGCGCTCGAAGAAGTGGCGCCGCTGCTCACAAAGTTCGGCGGGCACCCGATGGCGGCCGGGTTAACACTCCCGGAGAGTGAGCTTGGGCGCTTCCGGGAGGAACTCAATCGGAATGCGGTGCTAAACGACGAGCAGCTCACAGAGACCCAGTGGATTGACATTGCGCTCCCCTTTGCTTATGCGAACGAGGAGCTTGTTACAGAGCTCTCGCGCATGGAGCCGTTCGGTCAGGGCAATGCGCGTCCCTGCTTCGGGCAGAAGAATGTCGAAATTCGCGCGGCGCGTGTACTCGGCAAAAACCGGAATGTCGTGAAACTCTCCCTGCGGGATGAGGCGGGAACCGTGCGGGAGGCGCTCGCCTTCACCGACGGCGATGCGTTTCTCTCGGAGATGGAGGGAAGCCGTTCGATCGCCGTCCTGTATTATCCGGAAATTAACGAATACATGGGCAGGCGGAATTTGCAACTTGTGCTGAAAGCATGGAAATTTGTGCGCTGAACTGCTATAGTAGGGGCTGAAATTTGCGCATTTGGAGGAAAAGCGATGAAGACAGTGGCGGATTATATTCGCACCATTCCGGACTTTCCGGAACCCGGTGTCATGTTCCGGGATATCACGACAATTCTGCAGGATGCGGAGGGCTTGCATCTCGCGGTCGACGGCCTTCGCGAAGCGCTGCGGGGCGTTGACTACGACCTTGTTGTGGGTCCGGAATCCCGCGGCTTTATCTTCGGCGTGCCTCTCGCGTATGCGGAGTACAAACCGTTTATTCCGATCCGGAAGCAGGGAAAACTGCCGGCAGAGACCATCTCGGAGACGTATGAACTCGAGTACGGACATGCGACAATTGAAATCCATAAGGACGCAATCAAACCGGGACAGAAGGTCGTGATTGTGGATGATTTGATTGCGACCGGCGGAACGACCGAGGCCATGGTCCGCCTGATCGAGAAGCTCGGCGGCGAGGTCGTGAAAATGCTGTTCGTGATTGAGTTGAAGGGGCTGCACGGCAGAGAAAAACTGAAGGGCTATCCGGTCTTCTCGCTGGTGAGTTACGAGGGAAAGTAAGATAAGGCGCTGTCCGCTTCGGGCAGCGCTTTTTCTGCACTGAGAAGTCCGAACGGGAAAGGCGGAGAGGAAAAAGATGAGGGCTTGTATCCATATTTACACCGGCGACGGCAAGGGGAAGACCAGTGCGGCCATGGGGCTTGCACTCCGCATGGCGGGACGCGGAAAGCGCGTGCTGCTTGCACAGTTTTTAAAGGACGGGAGCTCGGGGGAACTGCGTGCGCTCGGAAAGCTGCCGGAAGTGCACCGCCTCCGCATGGAGGAGCATTTCGGCTTTTTCTGGACACTCAGCGACGCGGAAAAAGAGAAAGAAAAGGCAGCGGTGCGGCGCTACTTTGCAGAAATTTTGGAGGCGGTCGAGCGGGAAAAACCTGCGCTTCTCGTGCTCGATGAGAGCATTGCGGCCTACCGGCTGGAGCTCATTCCCCGGGAGCGCTTTCTCGACTTTCTGGATCGTAAGCCCGAGAATCTCGAGCTCGTGCTGACCGGGCGGGATGCGCCGGAGGAACTTAAGTCCCGCGCGGACTATGTCTCGGAGATTGTGAAGCGGAAACACCCCTTTGACGAGGGAATCCCCGCTAGAGAGGGAGTGGAGTTTTGAGGAGCGAGGCACTTGAAAAAGCGCTTGCCCCCTATGCGGCGTTTGAGGACGGCAAGCGGCTCCGCGCGGGGTTCACGACGGGCACGACAGCCGCGGCGGCGGCGCTCGCAGCGGCGACGCTGCTTTTCTCCGGAGAGCGATTGGCGGCGGTCTCAATCCGGACGCCGGTCGGCGCGATGCTGCCGATTCCGATTGAATTTTCGGAACCGGTGACGGAAGACGGCGTGACAAGCGCGGTTGCGGCCGTTCGAAAGGATGCGGGCGATGACCCCGATGTGACGGACGGGCTTCTCTTTTACGCGCGTGTCGGCACGGAAGAAAGCGCGGAAACCGCCGCTGCGGAGGATACCGAGATTCCGGTGGTGTTTCGCGCCGGACCGGGCATCGGCACGGTGACCAAGCCGGGGCTTGACCAGCCGGTCGGAGAGGCGGCCATCAACCGCGTGCCGCGGAATATGATTGAGGCGGCCGTTCGGAGCGCCTATCGGGAGAGCGGTTTAAAAAATCTTCATGCAGGAGGGCGCATCGTGGTGACGCTCTCCTGCCCGGAGGGAGAGGAGAAGGCAAAGAAGACCTTTAATCCGAAGCTCGGCATACAGGGCGGGCTCTCGATCCTCGGAACCGAGGGTATTGTCCGGCCGATGAGCCGGAGAGCGCTGATTGAGACCATTGTGACGGATGTGAAATTCCATCTGACCGCGCGGCCTTACTTTCTCGCGGTGCCGGGGAGCTACGGGCTTCACTTTCTCGAGGCGCATTTCGGCGTCGGGGCGGCGGATCCTGTCGTGATGAGCAATTTTATCGGCGAGACGCTCGATGCCGCGGTGCAGTACGGCGCAAAGGGCGTGCTGCTCGCGGGCCATATCGGGAAATTCGTGAAATTGGCGGGCGGCATTATGAATACGCACTCGCGGGAGGCGGACTGCCGTCTCGAGCTCTTTGCGATTCATGCCTTTCAAGTCGGCGCGCCGAAAGAACTTGTGACAGCGGTTTTGCAGGCGGGGCTCACGACCGAGGCCGTGCGACTCCTGAAAGAGTTCGGTTTTCTCGAGGCGACTTCGGAGAGTTTGCTGAAAGCGATGGAACGCGCGGTCGCTGTGCGGACCCGGGGAGAATTAGAGGTCGGCATTTTATTCTACACTTTGGAGGACGGGGTACTCGCGGAGAGCGCGAACGCGCGGCGCCTGATGGAGAGGAGCACGGAAACATGAAACGGAATCGGGAAAACAGAGTGCTGCTCTTTGGCGGCACGACAGAGGGAAGAGAGCTTGCGCTCTGGCTGAGAGATATGGGTATTCCGGCGCTGAGCCATGTCGCGACAGACTACGGCGAAGCGCTGCTTCGGGAGAAAGCGCTGCCCGCGGAGTACGGGCGGCTCGATGCGGTCGAAATGGAGAAGCTGTTTCGGACCGGCGGCTTTTTTGCGGTCCTGGATGCGACGCATCCGTTTGCGACCGAGGTCTCAAAGAATATCCGCGCGGCGGCAGCTGCGGCGGGTGTCCGCTATTATCGCATTTTGCGGGACGAGGATAGCGCTTCGGAGGCGGCAGAGATCGAAGCGCGACTTCGCGCGCGCGGTTGCTTCCGTCTCTTTGACAGCCAGCAAGAGGCGGCGGACTGGCTGGCGAAAACAGAGGGAGCTGTGTTTCTTGCGACCGGCAGCAAGGAGCTGAAGGCCTATGCGGCGCTGCCGCGCGAGCGACTCACGGTCCGCATCCTGCCGGGAGAAGAGGCGCTTCGGAAAGCGGCGGAAGCCGGCATTCGGCCCGATCATATCGTTGCGATGCAGGGCAGAAGTTCTGTCTCGCTGAATCAGGCCTTGTTACAGCAATACGGTGCAGAGTTTCTGGTTACGAAACAGTCCGGAAAGCCGGGGGGCTATCTTGAAAAATTGCGTGCCGCGGAGGAACTCGGCATCTGCTTTGTCGCAATCCGGCGGCCGACAGAGCGGGACGGATACGCCCTTTCCGAGATCAAGGCGCTTCTTCGGGCGCAGTACGCGGCATGTATGACACCGGAGAGGAGAGAGGACATGCAAGAAGAAATCCGAACAGAAATCCGAACAGAGAGCAAAGAAAAAGCCGAGGGCAGGGCAGAGGCCGAAACCAACTCGGAAGCCAAGGCGGGGAAAAAGCAGGTTTCGATTGTCGGCATAGGCCCGGGCGAAACCTCACAGCTCACCTTTGCGGCCGGTCAGTGTATCGCGGAAGCAGAGTTGATTGTCGGCGCGTCTCGGATGAATGCCTTTGCAGAGGCATTTCTGCGGGAACTGGGTCTCACGGTGCCGCCGACGGTTGCGAGCTACAAGCCGGAGGAGATTGCGCGCCTGGTCGCAGAGAGCCGGGCGGAACGCATTGTGCTGCTTTGCAGCGGCGACACGGGATTTTTCTCGGTCACCAAAAAGCTGCGGCGCGCCTTGGCGGACGCAGGTCTTAGGGAGCCGGTTGTGCTGCCGGGCATTTCATCTAAGAGTTGTTTGGCCGCGCGCCTCGGTTTTTCGGCAGAGGCAGTGCCGGATCTTCGCCTGCACGGGAAAAAGGATGCCGTGCTCCCGGTCTTCCTGCGGGCGCGGCGGGTGTTTGTCATCTTGGAAGGCAGTGCACAGCTCTCGGAGCTCCGCACACTTGCGGCGGCGCTCTGCAGGGCGGGCGCCGGGGAAGCGGAATTTCACTTCGGCGTGAATTTGTCGCTGCCGGACGAAGCCGTGTTTTCCTGCAGTGCGGCAGAGCTTCGCGAGAGTGCACTCGAGGCGGAATTTGCGTCCTTGCCGCCGCACGCCCTGGTCTGCCTGTACCTCGCCCTGCCGGACAGCTGCAAGGCGCGGCCGCTTGCGCCCGGCATCCCGGATGATTGTTTTGTCCGGGAGAAGACTCCGCTCACCAAGCGGCAGATTCGCGCGGCCGCGATTTCGCTTCTCGGCGTGCAAGAGGACAGTATCTGCTATGACATCGGGAGCGGCACGGGCGGCATGACCGCAGAACTTGCGATGGCTGCGCCGCGCGGCAGTGTCTATGCCGTCGAGTGCGATGCGGACGCCTTTTCGCTCACCGGGAAAAACATGGAGCGCTTTGCGCTCTCGCAGGTAGAGCAGGTCTTCGGACATGCGCCGGAGGCACTCGGCAATCTCCCGGCGCCGGACTGCGTCTTTGTGGGTGGCAGCACAGGCAAAATCGGAGAAATCTTCGGCGCCGTTTTTGCAAAGAATCCCGCCGCGCGCGTGGTTGCGACAGCGGTAAGCCTTGAGACCGTCTCGGAACTCTCGTCGCTCAGCGCGGCCTATGAGAGAGAGGGGTACCGGACGCAGTGCCTGCAGCTCAGCGCGGCCGAGACCAAAAAGATGGGGCACTATCACCTCTTGTTCGGGCAGAATCCGACGCTGCTCTTCCTGATAGAAGGAGACGGAACATGCAAAGACTGATGGTTGCGGCACTCACATCCGGCGCGGGCAAGACCAGTGTCACCATGGGGCTCGCGGCGCTCTGGCGGCAGGCAGGTAAGACCGTGCAGGTCTATAAGACGGGGCCGGATTACATTGACCCGCAGTTTCACACCGCAATCACCGGCCGCCCCTGCGTTAACCTGGACCCGTATTTTCTGGATTCCTCCGAGCTCTGCGAGACCTTTTCGCGCTATCGGAGCGAGGCGGATATTCTTCTCATTGAGGCCGCGATGGGGCTCACGGACGGAATTGCCGGACAGGGGGACAGGGCCTCGGCGCTCGAAGTCGCGCGGGTGCTGGATGTTCCCGTGCTGCTGCTGGTCGCGCGGGGACAGGAGGGCGAGGCGGTGCGCAAAATCGAAGCGCTGTCTCCGGAAGACCGCGCGCGGCTCACGGGCATACTTCTAAACGAGGGAGGCAAGGACGGCACAGCGTCTGAGGACTCGATCCCGGCGGAGCTCGCCGGGGTCAAGGTGTACGGCTGCCTCCCGTCGCTTCGGAGCCATGAACTGAAGAGCCGTCATCTGGGACTCGTGGTGCCGCTCGAGACCGAAGAGATTTGTCGCTTTGCGCGGCAGATGGCGGAGGCACTCCGAAAGACGCTTCCGGCCGAGTTCCGGACAAGTGCGGGGGCAACGGCAAAAGCCTTTCGCCTCGGCATTGCGCGGGATGCGGCGTTCTCGTTTCTGTACCCGGAAAATCTGCGCGTGCTGACCGAATGCGGCGCAGAGCCGGTCTATTTCAGCCCGCTTTCGGACCGCTCGCTGCCCGCCGGGCTCTCGGGGCTCTGGCTGCCTGGCGGGTATCCGGAACTCTATGCCGAGGCGCTCAGCAACCAGGTCTCGCTCCGGGAGGATATCCGGGACGCCGTGCGGGGCGGGCTTCCGACGGTCGCCGAGTGCGGCGGCTTTATGTACCTGCTCGAAAGCCTCGAGGATATGCACGGCGTGCCGTATGAAATGGCGGGGGCACTCACCGGCCGTGCCTTCCGGACAGAGAAGTTGCAGCGCTTCGGCTATATCGAAGTCCGGGCGGAAGAGGAGACCCTGTTGCTTTCGCCGGGCGAAAGTCTCCGCGGGCACGAGTTCCACTACTGGGATGCGACGGAGAACGGCGGGAGCTGCGTTGCGACCAAGGCAAACGGCAGTAAGTCCTGGTCCTGCGTGCGGGGAAGTGCGACCCTCTTTGCGGGCTACCCGCACCTTTACCTCGCAAACGCAGCGGGCAGAAAGGCAGCGGCGCGCTTTGCGGCTGCCTGCCGCGCCTTCGGGCGCGCCCGCGAGGGAAAACCATGCTAGTGCTCTACGCAGGCGGCAGCGCGAGCGGGAAATCCGAGGCAGCGGAAGCGACCGCCGCCGCTGCAGCGCGAGAAGCGGGGCGTCCGCTCATTTATCTTGCGACCATGGAGCACGACGGTAGGGAGGCAGAAGCGAGGATTCAAAAGCACCGGGCACAGCGCGCCGAAAAGGGCTTTGTGACCGTTGAAAAGGCGCGCGCGGTACACGAACTTTCGCTGCCCGCGGACGCTGTGGTTCTTTTGGAAGACCTCGGAAATCTCGTCGGAAACGAGCTCTTTTCGCCGGAGGCGGAGGACCGAAGCGAAGAAACCGTACTGCGGGAGCTGCGCGAGAGTCTGCTTGCGCTCGAGAAAAAGTGTGCGCAACTTATCCTGGTCGGCGCCCTGCTCGCGGAGGAGCCGCGATACGGAGAGTCCGACACCGAGCGCTATGTGCGCCTCTTTTCCGCGTTGCAGAATGGGCTCGCCGCAAGAGCGGATGCGGTGTATCTTTCGGAACTCGGAGCGGTGCGCTGCCTCAAACGGAAGGAGGCGCTATGAAATATCTTCGTGCCTTTTGCATTGCCGCGGCGATGTACTCGCGGCTTCCGGTGCCGAATGTGCGCTGGGACGAGGAGAGCAAGGCGATGGCGCTTTTTTTCTTTCCGCTGCTCGGCGTGATCGAGGGCGGACTCCTATACGGCATCGCACGCGTACTGGTACGCGGCGGTGTTTCGGCGCCGCTCGCCGCCTTTGTCATGACGGCGGCACCGTTACTCTTCACCGGCGGCATTCACTTTGACGGCTTTCTGGACACGGTCGATGCGCTCGGTTCCTGGAAGGGCAAAGCGGAAAAGCTTGCGATTCTGAAAGATGTTCACGCCGGTTCGGCGGCCGTACTGCAGGGCATTTTACTGCTCCTTTGCGGGTTTGCCTCCTGGGAGACTGTATTTTCGGGCGGAGCGGCAGGGCGGATACTGCCGCAGGTGCTCTGCTGCTTTCTCTTAAGCCGCGCGCTCAGCGCACTCTCGATTTTTGTACTTCCGAATGCGCGGGGCGCCGGTACGGTCTACGACTTCACGGCCGAGAAGCAGCGGCGGAGGGGGCGGGGCATCTCGCTTCTCTATCTGCTACTCGGGAGTGGATTGCTCATGCTGACCGGGACACGGCTGACAGGCTTTATAATCCTGACGGCCGTGCTCGCCGCGGCGTTCTACAGCGCCTGCCGCGCCCGTTTTTCGTTCGGCGGTATGACAGGGGATCTCGCGGGATTTTTGCTCACGAATTGCGAGGCTGCGGCCGTGTTTGCCGCAGCTTGCATTTCATGTTTGAACTCTTTATAATTGAGGCTTACTATATCCGAAAGCGGAAGAGCAGTTCAGAAACAGCGCCGGGTCTTTGCGCGGCGCCGGGAAAGGGGGAACCGGACAAGATGGAAGAGCGAAACCTGAGAGAATTGGAGAATCCGGCAGAGTTTACAGACCCGGATTTACTGTATGAGGAGCTGATTGCCGCCATTGAGCGCTATCATCCCTCGGATGACACCTCGCTGATTCACCGCGCCTATATGACCGCAAAAAATGCGCATATGGATCAGAAGCGGAAGTCCGGCGAGCCCTATATTATTCACCCGCTCTGCGTCGCGATTATCCTCGCGGACCTTGAGCTCGACAAAGAGACCATTATCGCGGGTCTCCTGCACGATGTCGTCGAGGACACGATACTGACCAGGGCGCAGATTTCCCGCGTGTTCGGCGAGGATGTCGCCGTGCTCGTGGACGGCGTGACCAAGCTGACCCAGATTACCTGGACCACGGACAAGCTCGACATCCAGGCGGAGAATCTCCGGAAGATGTTTCTCGCGATGTCGCAGGACATCCGCGTCATTCTGATTAAACTCGCGGACCGCCTCCACAACATGCGCACCCTTCAGCACATGCGGCCGGAAAAACAGCGCGAAAAGGCGAAAGAGACGCTCGAAATCTATGCGCCGCTCGCCGACCGCCTCGGTATCAGCCGCCTCAAGGTGGAGCTCGACGACCTCGCGCTCCGCTATCTCGAGCCGAAAGCTTACCGGGACCTCGAGGAAAAAATCGAGGAGAAGAGCCACAGCACGGAGCGCCTGCTCGAGACCATTATCGCGGAAGTACAGGGCATCATGAACTCGTCCAAAATTCCGAGTTCGGTGATCGGGCGCAGAAAACACATCTTCTCGATTTACAAGAAGATGGTGAATCAGCATAAGACCTTTGACGAGATTTACGATCTCTTTGCGGTTCGCGTGCTCGTGCAGGATTTAAACGACTGCTATGCGGCGCTCGGGCAGCTCCATGTGCACTTTACGCCGCTCTCGGAGCGCTTCAAGGACTACATCGCGCGCCCGAAGCCGAACCGCTACCAGTCCCTGCACACGACGCTTCTGTTCCACAACGGGACGCCGTTTGAGGTGCAGATTCGCACCTATGAGATGGACAAGGTCGCAGAGTACGGTATTGCGGCGCACTGGAAGTACAAGGAGAAGGCAAAGGGCGAGAACCCGACGCTGACCGGCGGCGAGGCCGAGAAAATGCGCTGGCTCCGCCAGATTCTCGAATGGCAGCGGGAGATGCCGGACAACAAAGAGTTTCTCTCGGACGTGAAGAACGAGCTGAACCCGTTTGCCGACATGGTCTATGCGTTTACACCCGGCGGCGATGTGAAGACTTTGCCGACCGGCTCGACGCCGATTGACTTTGCCTACTCGATTCACTCGGCAGTCGGCAACTGCATGGTCGGCGCGCGCGTCAACGGGCGCATGGTGCCGCTCGACTACCGGATTCAGAACGGCGACCGCATCGAGATTCTGACCTCTCAGAACTCGCGCGGACCGAGCCGAGACTGGCTGAAGCAGGCCAAGAGCTCGCAGGCGCGGAATAAGATTAACCAGTGGTTCAAGACCGAGCTCAAGGAAGAGAACATTGTGCGCGGCAAAGAACTGCTCGCCGCCTACGCGAAGAGCCGCGGACAGGACTGGAATGAGTTAAACCGGCCGGAGTACCAGGAGAAGGTGCTGCGCCGCTATTCGATGCACGACTGGGATGCCGTGCTCGCGACCGTAGGACACGGCGGCCTGAAGGAAGGCCAGGTCGTGAACCGCATGATCGAGGAGCGGAAAAAGGTACTCGCAAAGCAGATTTCCGATGAGACGGTGCTCGCCAACATCGAGGCCTACAACAAGGAGAATGCCGAGGCGACACTCCGGAAGTCCGGCAACGGCATTGTCGTAAAGGGCATCCACGACCTGGCCGTTCACTTCTCGCGCTGCTGCGCGCCGGTGCCGGGCGATGAGATTGTCGGCTTTGTGACGCGCGGCAGAGGCATCACAATTCACCGCACGGACTGTGTCAACATTCTGTCGCTTCCGGAGGCGGAGCGTGCGCGCCTTATTCCGGCCGAATGGCAGGTGCCGGAGGGCGAGGCGACAAAGTACCTCGCGAGTATCCGCGTCATTGCGCACAACCGCACGGGGCTCTTTGTCGACATCACCCGCGTCTTTACCGAGCGCGGCATAGACATCAAGGCGATTAACACGCGCACTTCGAAGCAGGACATCGCGACCATGAACCTGAGCTTTGACATCGGTTCGGCGGAGGAACTGCGCTCCCTGCAGGATAAGATACGGCAGTGCGAGGGTATCATTGACATTGAGAGGGTTTGAGCCATGGAAGAGAGCAGACTTTCGATTCTTTGTATGACACTGGGCATGGTGGAGACCAATTGCTATCTGATCTGGAATCAAGAGAGCAAGGAGGCTCTGCTGATCGATCCCGCGGACGATGCCGCACAGATTGAGAAAGTCATCCGGGAGCGGGAACTTTCGCTCAAGGCACTCTTGCTGACACACGGACATTTTGACCATGTGCTCGCGGCGTCGGCGCTCCGGGATGCCTTTCAGGTGCCGATCTGCGCCGCCGAGACCGAGGCAGAGACACTGCGGAATCCGGAATTAAACGGCGATGCGAGATGGCTTCGGCAGGGACTTTCGCTCAAGGCGGACCGCCTGTTTCACGACAAGGAAAAGCTCTCTTTCCTCGGCACCGAAATCGAAGTGATCTTTACGCCGGGGCACACGGCGGGTTCCTGCTGCTATTACTTTCCGGCGGAAAAGCTGCTCTTCTCGGGCGACACCTTATTCGAACACTCATTTGGGCGCGTCGATTTGCCGGGCGGCAACATGGCGAGCTTAAAGCGCTCGCTGGATCGCCTGTTTGCGTTGCCGGCGGACACGCTCGTGCTCCCGGGACACATGGGACAGACCAGCATCGGCGAAGAGCGGAAGAGCAACCCGATTTTCTATTACTGAGACAGGGTAAAACAGATGATATCCTTACAATTACGGGACGTCCCCTTCGAACAGGACGTCCGGGAACTTTTCATGGCGTTTTTTCCGGGACAGAGCTTCAGTCATGTGCCGGAACAAGACGCCATGATTTCTTGTATCATGACGGCGGAGGCGGAGGCCGGGAACGAAGAGACAGGGCGACTCGGAACCTATCACACTGCCGTGCTGACGGACCGCGGCGAGCGGCTTTCGTTTGAGAGTCCGTGGTTTTCCGAGCGACTTGCCTCCAAAAACGAATTAAAGCGGGCACTCTACCGGACGCTTGCGACGCTCACGGGGAAAGAGCTCCCCTGGGGCACCTTGACCGGCATACGCCCGGCAAAGCTCGCTCTTAGCTTGTTGCAACGGGGCAAGACGGCAGAGGAAATTCGCGCCGAATTTAAGCGCGATTTCTTTTTGAGCGATGCGAGAAATGCACTCTGCGTGAGGACTGCGGAGAATGAGCGCCGCGCAATCCGGGGACTCGACTTTACGACAGGTTACAGCCTCTATATCGGCATTCCGTTCTGCCCGACCACCTGTCTCTACTGCTCGTTTCCCTCCTATCCGGCGGGCAAAAACAAGGCGGCGCCCTACCTCGCGGCGCTCCGGGAGGAACTTCGCCTCACGGCAGATATGATGGCGGGTAGGCGTCTCGACGCGGTCTATGTGGGCGGCGGCACGCCGACCAGTCTTACGGCCGAAGAGCTCCGCGCGTTGCTTCTCTTTGTGCGGGAGACCTTTGACTTCTCGGCCTGCCGGGAGTTTACGGTGGAAGCCGGGCGGCCGGACAGCATTACCCGCGAGAAGCTGCTCGCGCTCCGAGAAAACAGCGTAGACCGAATCAGCATCAACCCCCAGACCTTAAAGCAGGCGACGCTTGACTTAATCGGGCGCTTCCACACGGTCGAACAGTTTACGGAGAGTTTTGCGCTGGCGCGGGAACTCGGCTTTGACAACATCAACACCGACCTTATCATGGGGCTGCCGAACGAGACCGAGGCGGATGTGCGGCGCACCATGGAGGGCATACGCGCTCTGTCGCCGGACGATGTGACGATTCACAGTCTCGCCTTGAAGCGGGCGGCGCGTCTCAACACGAAGCGCGAAGACTACCGGGATGTCTACTACGGCGACGCCAATCAGATGGTGGAGCTCGCCGCCTCTTACTGCGAGGAAATGGGGCTCTCGCCTTATTACCTGTACCGGCAGAAAAATATGGCAGGCAATCTTGAAAATGTGGGCTGGTGCCGTCCCGGCAAAGAGGGGCTCTATAACATTCTGATTATGGAGGAACTCGAGACCATTGTGGGTTGCGGTGCGGGCACGACAACCCGCGTGATGCGCGGCGAAGGGCAGTATGACCGCCTGGAAAATGTCAAGGATCCGGCGCTCTACATCGAGCGTTTACCGGAACTGCTCGCAAAAAAGCAGCGCGCCCTTGCGGGAGATGTGCTAGGATAAAGAAGATAGGGTTATGACAGCCGAAGAGAGAACAAGGAGGGCAAGGCGATGAGTTTAAAAAAGCAGCCGGTCACTGGAATGAAGGATATTCTGCCGGACGAGATGACACTGCGGGATTATCTGATCGGTGTGATCAAGGAGACTTACCGGAGTTTCGGTTTTACGCCGATGGAGACCCCCTGCGTGGAGCACATAGAGAATCTGACAAGCAAGCAGGGCGGCGACAATGAGAAGCTGATTTTCAAGATTTTGAAGCGCGGCGAGAAGCTCCGTCTCGCGGACGCGGCGGGCGAAGAGGACCTCTGCGACAGCGGCCTCCGCTATGACCTGACACTCCCGCTGACCCGTTACTATGCGAACAACGCGGCAAAGCTGCCGAGCCCCTTTAAGGCGCTGCAGTGCGGTTCGGTCTGGAGAGCGGACCGCCCGCAGAAGGGCAGATACCGGCAGTTCACGCAGTGCGATATCGACATTCTCGGCGAGGAGAGCAATCTAGCGGAAATCGAGCTGATTCTCGCGATTGCGAAGACCTTGAAGAAACTCGTGCCGGAGAATGACTTCCTGGTCCGCGTGAACGACCGGAAGATACTCCGCGCGATGGTGGCCTTTGCGGGCTTCCCGGCGGGGCAGGAGGACGGCGTCCTGATTACGCTCGACAAGATGGATAAAATCGGCACCGACGGCGTGCGCGCGGAGCTCATTGAGAACGGCGCGTCCGAGGTGTCGGCAGAGCAGTATCTCGGTCTGTTAAAAGACCTCGGCACCGACGCGGCAGCGGTGCGCGCGCTCGGCGAGAAGCTCGGCGCTTTTCTGGAGCCCGGTACGGCGGAGGAGCTTGCGGAGATCATGGAGGCCGTTCAGAGCGTGAGCGGCGGCGCGGTCAAGGTACAGTTCGATCCGACCCTGGTGCGCGGCATGGGCTATTATACCGGCACCATCTTCGAGGTCTCGATGGAGGGCTTCGGCGGTTCGGTCGCGGGCGGCGGCCGCTACGACAAGATGGTCGGCAAGTTCACGGGCACCGATGTCCCGGCCTGCGGCTTCTCAATCGGATTTGAGCGCATCATTGCGATTCTCATGGATCAGCAGTACGCGATTCCTACGCAGAAAGAAAAGGTCGCGATTCTGCTCGACAAGAAGCTTAGCGCAGCGCGCCGCACCGAAGCGCTGCAAGAAGCCGAAACACTTCGCGCAGAGGGAAAAGACGTGCTGGTCACGAAGATGGCAAAGAACAAGAAGTTCCAGCGGGAACAGCTCTCGCAGCAGGGCTACACCGTATTCCGGGATTATTTTGAGGCATAAGGGGGGAGATACAGTATGTCGGAGTCAATGAGAGGTTTAAAGAGAACACATCGCTGCGGGGAGGTTGTCGGCGCAACCCTCGGCAGTGAAGTCACGGTCATGGGCTGGGTGCAGCGGAGTCGCAATAAGGGCGGCGTCGTGTTCACCGATCTCCGCGACCGCAGCGGTATCCTGCAGCTTATTTTTGAGGAAGATGACTGCGGCGAAGAGGTGTTTCACAAGGCGCAGAGCTTAAAGAGCGAGTACTGCATCGCGGTCGAGGGACGCCTGGAGCGCCGCTCCGACCCGAACCCGAAGCTCCCGACCGGTGAACTCGAGGTGCGGGCCAAGACACTGCGCATCCTCTCGGAGTCCGAGACGCCGCCCTTCCCGATCGAGGAGAACACGAAGACCAGAGAAGAGCTCCGCTTAAAGTATCGTTTCTTAGACCTTCGCCGTCCGGACCTGCAGGCGAGAATCATGCTGCGCTCGAAGATTGCGGCGGAGATTCGCCGCTTTATGACCGGCGAGGGCTTCCTCGAGATCGAGACGCCGACGCTCATTAAGTCGACGCCCGAGGGCGCGCGCGACTATCTCGTGCCGAGCCGTGTCCACCCGGGCAGCATGTACGCGCTGCCGCAGTCGCCGCAGCTCTTAAAGCAGCTCCTCATGTGCTCCGGCTATGACCGCTACTTCCAGCTGGCGCGCTGCTACCGCGACGAGGATCTCCGCGCGGACCGTCAGCCGGAGTTCACGCAGGTCGATATGGAGCTCTCCTTTGTGAACGCGGACGATGTGCTTGCGGTCAACGAAAAGCTCCTGCACACGATTTTCAAGGAAGTGCTCGGCGTCGAGGTGAAGCTTCCGATTCAGCGCATGACCTGGAGAGAGGCGATGGAGCGCTACGGCTCCGACAAGCCGGATCTCCGCTTCGGCATGGAAATCACCGATGTCTCCGAGACCGTGAAGGGCTGTGAGTTTGCGGTCTTCTCGGGTGCGCTCGATGGCGGCGGCAGCGTTCGCGGTCTGAATGTCAAGGGACAGGGCCACATGCCGCGGAAAAAGATCGACGCGCTCGTCGAGTATGCGAAGGGCTACGGCGCAAAGGGCCTCGCCTATGTCGCAATCCAGGAGGACGGCAGCGTAAAGTCCTCGTTCGCAAAGTTCCTGAAGGAAGAGGAGATGCAGGCGTTAATCAAGGCGATGGGCGGCGAGAACGGCGACCTCCTGCTCTTTGCGGCGGATAAGAACAAAGTTGTCTTCGATGTGCTCGGCGCACTCCGGCTCGAACTCGGACGGCAGCTGGAACTCTTCGATAAGAACGAGTTCCGCTTTGTCTGGATTACGGAATTCCCGCTGCTCGAGTGGTCGGAGGAGGAGCAGCGCTTTAAGGCGATGCACCATCCGTTCACGATGCCGATGGAAGAGGACTGGGATAAGATTGACAGCGACCCGGGCGCAGTCCGTGCCGAGGCCTATGACATTGTCTTAAACGGCAATGAAATCGGCGGCGGCTCGGTCCGTATTCACCGTTCGGACATTCAGGAAAAAATGTTCGAGGTGCTCGGCCTCACGCGAGAGGTCGCAGAGGAGCGCTTCGGCTTCCTGCTCGAGGCCTTCCGCTACGGCGTGCCGCCGCACGCAGGTCTCGCCTACGGCCTGGATCGCCTCGCAATGCTGATGGCAGGGGCGGATACCATTCGCGACGTCATTGCCTTCCCGAAGGTCAAAGACGCCTCGGATCTCATGATGAACGCACCGGATGTGGTTGAGGAGAAGCAGATGGAAGAGCTGTCCCTCTGCTTCCGGGAGAACAAGGCGTGAGCAGCGAGAATAGAAAAATTCTGATTGCGGACGATGAAGCGCGCATGCGCGCGCTGGTCCGCGATTATCTCCGGATGAAGGGCTTCCAGGTGCTGGAGGCGGAAAACGGCAGGGAGGCGCTCGAGATATTCCAGCGGGAACCGGACATTGCGCTGATCCTCCTCGATGTCATGATGCCGGAGATGGACGGTTTTGAGACCTTAAAGGAACTCCGGCACATCTCGGATGTGCCGGTGCTCATGCTGACCGCGCGCGCCGAAGAGCAGGATGAGCTCCAGGGCTTTTCGCTCGGCGCGGATGAGTATATCGCAAAACCCTTCAGCCCGAAGGTACTGCTCGCGAGAATCGACGCAATCCTGAAGCGCACCTCCGCGGGGGCGGGCGACGAGCAGCTCGAAGCGGCCGGCATCTGCCTCGACGAGCGTGCTCACGAGGTCACGGTCGACGGCAAAAAAGTGGAGCTCAGCTTCAAGGAGTTTGAGCTGCTCCGCTACTTCCTCGAGAATCAGGGCATTGCGCTCTCGCGGGAAAAGATTCTGAACCATGTCTGGAATTACGACTACTTCGGCGATGCGCGCACCATCGACACGCATGTGAAGAAGCTCCGCGCGAAGATGGGAGAAAAGGGCGCGCTGATTCGGACCATCTGGGGCATGGGCTATAAGTTCGAGCCGGAGGAAGCGTGAAACACTCGATACGACTCCGTTTCACTGCGCTGATTTTCGCAGTGCTCACGGTGCTCATGGCAATCCTGTTCCTCGTGAACAGCTTCGGGCTCGAGCGGTTTTACCGGCGTCAGAAAGTGCTGGACCTCGAGAGCGCCTATCGCACACTCGATGAAATCGCGGCGTCGGCGGGAACGGAGTCCGCGGAGATGGAGGAGCTGCTCCGCTATTACAGCAACCGCTATAACATCACGGTGGCGCTCGTCAACTCGGCGAATTCAAAACTTTTGCAGAGCACCGAAAACGGCAAGAGCCATCTCTACCAGCGGGTACAGCGCTATCTGTTCCGGCAGGATGAGGACAGCAAGACGCTTGTCCTAAAAAAGACGGAGAGCTACACCATACTGCAGGCCTACGACGACGGCAGCCAGAGCGCGAATATCGACTGCTTCGCCTATCTCTCCGACAACCAGACCTTGCTCCTCATGACGACGCCGGTCGCCAATCTGAAGGAGAGTGTGCGGCTCGCAAACCGCTTTCTCTTCTACATGGGTACCTTGACCCTGCTCATTGGCGTTTTTCTGGTCTGGGGCATGACCTCTCGGATCACAGATCCCATACGCTCGCTCGCAGCCATCTCCGAAAAACTGGGGCATATGGATTTTTCGGTGCGCTACCGCGGTGCCAATGAAGATGAAATCGGCGTGCTCGGCAACAATATGAACAGCATGGCAGAGCAGTTGGAGATAGCTGTTTCGGAGCTTAGGGAGGCAAACCGGAAACTCCGCGACGATCTCGCGCATCAGGAGGAAATCGACCGGATGCGGCGAGAGTTCATTGCGAATGTCTCGCATGAGCTGAAGACGCCGATTGCGTTGATTCAGGGTTACGCAGAGGGACTGCAGGACGGGCTCTGCGAAGAAAAAGAAATGCGCGAGCAATATCTCGGCGTGATTCTCGACGAGGCGGGGCGCATGAACCGACTCGTGCGTCAGCTTCTCACGCTTTCCCAGCTCGAGTCCGATAAGCCGGATCTCAATATGGAGGTCTTTGATCTCCGGGAGAGTGCGGAGAGTGTGCTCCGGAAGACCAAGGTACTCGCCGAAGAGAGCCGGGCGAAGGTTTCGCTCGAGGCCCCCGATGCAGGGGTTTCGGTGCGGGCGGATGCGTTCCGCATCGACGAAGTGCTGATGAACTATGTGAGCAATGCGTTTCACCATGTGGAAGAGGGCGGCGAAGTCATCGTGCGTCTTTTGCCGCAGGGGGATCGGGTACGCTGTGAGGTCTATAACAGCGGAAAGCAGATTCCCGAGGAGGATCTCGGCAGACTCTTTGAGAAATTCTACAAGGTCGACAAGGCACACACCCGGAAGTACGGCGGGAGCGGAATCGGACTCTCGATTGTGCGCGCGATTATGACCCAGCACAACATGCCCTGCGGCGTCGAGAATTGTCCGTCCGGCGTGCTGTTCTGGTTTGAGCTGCCGCGTGTGGCGCAGACAGACAGCGAGGAACACAAATAAAGGGAAAAGTTTCGGAATAAGAAACTATATGTGGTAGTTCGCCGAAAGAATGCGAAAAAGCTTGTGTATTTTGCCGATTGCATTTTGATTCTTGTGAACTCTGCCGGTTTCCGCGGCGCGAAGGCGCGCGTTTTGGTCGGGCGTTTCAGCGCTTTGCCATGTTCCCAATTTTGCCAAAGCAAGGTAAACTATAGAAGCCCCACTTATGGGGCTTCTGTTTTGCTTTAAATCCATATATAGTGTGGACCGTGCTTTTAGAGAGGAAATCGGGATGGAAACCAAGGTCAGAACCAATGTAATCAAGCGCAACGGGCAGGAAGTGGAATTTGACATCACCAAGATTGTCAATGCAATCGAGGCTGCCAATCGCGAGGTGGATCCGATTCACCAGATGAACCCCTATCAGATTCAGGCCATTGCCGACAAGATTGCGGCGGAGGTCGTGAAGATTAAGCGCGCCGTCAATGTCGAGGACATTCAGGAGATGGTCGAGACCGGCATCATGGAGATGCGCGGATTTGAGGTTGCGCAGAAGTATATCCGCTATCGCTACAAGAGAAGCCTGGCGCGAAATGCGAATACGACGGATGAGGGCATACTCTCCCTGATCGATCAGGCGAACGAAGAGGTGAAGCAGGAGAATTCGAACAAGAATCCGGTCATCAACTCGACCCAGCGCGACTACATGGCGGGCGAAGTCTCGAAGGATCTGACGCGCCGCATTCTGCTCCCCGAGGAGATTGTGAAGGCGCACGAGGAGGGACTGATTCATTTCCACGACTCCGACTACTACGCGCAGCGCGAGCACAACTGTGACCTCATCAATCTGGAGGACATGCTGCAGAACGGCACCGTAATCAGCGAGACCATGATTGAGAAGCCGCACAGCTTCTTCACGGCCTGCAATGTCACGACCCAGATTGTCGCCCAGGTCGCTTCGAACCAGTACGGCGGTCAGTCCTTCACGCTCTCGCACCTCGCGCCCTTTGTCGATGTGAGCCGTCAGAAGATTCGCAAGGCGGTCCTCGAAGAGAGAGAGCTCTGCGGCGAGTCCGCGGACGATGAAATTGTGGACCGCATCACCGAGTGCAGACTGAAGGAAGAAATCCGGAGCGGTATCCAGACCATTCAGTACCAGCTGATTACGCTGATGACCTGTAACGGCCAGGCGCCGTTTGTCACGATGTTCATGTACCTCGATGAGGTGCCGGAGGGGCGCCTCCGCGACGACCTCGCGAGCATCATCCGCGAAGTGCTGCTGCAGAGAATGCGCGGCGTGAAGAACGAGAAGGGTGTCTGGATTACCCCGGCGTTCCCGAAGTTAATCTATGTGCTCGATGAGGACAATATCACCGAGGACGCGCCGTACTGGGAGCTCACCGAGCTCGCGGCGGAGTGCACCTCGAAGCGTCTCGTGCCGGATTACATCTCGGCAAAGAAGATGAAGGAGTACAAGAACGGCGATGTGTTCCCGTGCATGGGCTGCCGCTCCTTCCTGACTCCGGATCTCAAGGGCCTCGGCGAAAACGGCAAGCACAAGTACTACGGTCGCTTTAATCAGGGCGTTGTGACCATCAACCTCGTCGATGTCGCCTGCTCCTCGTACGGTGACATGGACAAGTTCTGGGAGATTCTCGAGGAGAGACTGGAGCTCTGCCACCGTGCGCTCCGCTGCCGCCACGAGAGACTGCTCGGCACCGTCTCCGACGTTGCCCCCATACTCTGGCAGCACGGTGCACTGGCGCGCTTGAAGAAGGGCGAGACCATTGATAAGCTCCTGTTTGACAATTATTCAACCATCTCGCTCGGCTATGCGGGTCTCTATGAGATGTGCATGCGGATGACGGGCAAGAGCCACACCGACGCGGAAATCGGCCGTCCGTTCGCAATCAAGGTCATGCAGAAGCTGAACGACAAGTGCGCGGAGTGGCGCGAGGCGGAGCGCATCAGCTATTCGATTTACGGAACGCCGATGGAGTCCACGACCTACAAGTTCGCAAAGTGCCTGCAGAAGCGCTTCGGCGTCATCCCGGGCGTCACGGACAAGAACTATATCACGAACAGCTATCACGTCCATGTGAGCGAGAAGGTCGATGCATTCCAGAAGCTTTCGTTTGAGGCGGACTTCCAGAAGCTCTCGCCGGGCGGTGCCATCAGCTATGTCGAAGTGCCGAATCTGCAGAACAACATTCCGGCGGTGCTCTCGATTATGCGCTACATCTACGATCACATCATGTATGCGGAGCTCAACACGAAGAGCGATTACTGCCAGGTCTGCGGCTATGACGGCGAGATTAAGATTCGTGAGAACGAAAACGGCAAGCTGGTCTGGGAATGCCCGAACTGCGGTAACCGAGACCAGGAGAAGCTCTTTGTTGCGCGGAGAACCTGCGGCTACATCGGCACGCAGTTCTGGAACCAGGGAAGAACGCAGGAGATTCGCGACCGCGTCCTGCATGTCTCGACCGCAAAGCGGGAGGCGGGCTGCAAGAGCGTCGCAGACTGAGACATTTAGGAGGAAGCATGAACTACGGACAGGTCTTTTACGCGGATACGGCGAACGGCATAGGCGCGCGCATCTCGCTCTTTGTGAGCGGGTGCACGCACCACTGTCCGGGTTGCTTCAATGAGGAAACCTGGGATTTTAACTTCGGAGAGCCCTTCACGAGAGAGGTCGAGAACGACATCATAGAGCACCTCCGGCCCTCCTACATTGACGGACTTTCATTGCTCGGCGGAGAGCCGATGGAGGCGCAGAACCAGCGCGCGCTCTTGCCGTTTTTAGAGCGCGTCAAACAGGAAGTGCCGCATGCCACGATCTGGATTTACTCCGGCTATACCTTTGAGGAGTTGTTGGACAGCGAAAATCCGCGCTGTCACACCGAGGCGACCGAGCGCATTCTGGAACTCTCGGATATCCTCGTGGACGGCGAGTTTATTCTCGCGGAAAAGGATGTGAATCTCCGCTTCCGCGGCAGCAGAAACCAGCGCATTCTGGAGCTGAAAGAGAGTCTTCGGGAACACGCCCCCGTCCGCTCGCGCTATGAACAGCCGCGCAAGCATTTGTATTAAAAGAATGAATCGATTGCGATAATATAAAGGCATTAGAAAATTTGCCCCTCCCTGTGCTACAATAAAGCGATTACAGGGAGGGGTATTTTGTTATGAAAATCAGTCATTTATTGGAAGAGAAACCCGTTACGCTTTCGCTCGAAGTATTTCCGCCGAAGACCTCGGAGAAGTACGAGGCGACCGCAGAGAATGCCAAAAAGATTGCGGCGCTGCATCCGGACTTTATGTCGGTGACCTACGGCGCGGGCGGCGGCACGGGTGACTTTACGGCGGAGATTGCGGCGGAGATCCAGAACGGTTACGGTGTTCCGACGCTCGCACATCTGACCTGTGTCTCCTCCTCGCGGGAGCATGTGACAAAAATGCTTTCCCTGTACAAGGAGAAGGGCATTGAGAATATTCTGGCGCTCCGCGGCGATCTGCCGCAGGACGGCACGCGCTCGGAGGACTACCGCTATGCGGTCGAGCTGATTCGCGACATCAAGGAGAGAGAGGGCGATACCTTCTGCCTCGGCGGGGCCTGCTATCCGGAGGGACACGTGGAGTGTGCGCACAAGGAAGATGACCTCGGCTATCTCAAGGAGAAGGTCGACGCGGGACTTGACTTCCTGACAACCCAGCTTTTCTTTGACAACAATATTTTTTATAATTTTCTCTACCGCGCAAGAGAAAAGGGAATCTCTGTTCCGATCATCGCGGGCATTATGCCGATTACCAGGGCAGAGCAGTTAAAGCGCTCGGTTGCGATGTCCGGCACGGAAGTGCCGCAGCGCTTCCGCGCGATTGTGGACCGTTTCGGCGAGCGAAAGGGCGCGATGGAGCAGGCTGGCGTCATCTATGCGGCGGAACAGATTGTCGACCTGATTGCAAACGGCGTCGGGCATATCCACGTCTACACGATGAATCGCCCGAAAATCGCGAAGGCAATCTTAGAGCAGCTCTCGGAGATTCTGGACTGATGGACGCACGCGAGTTAGAGCTCGACTACAGCGAGGTATATCGCTACCTGGGCTACCGGAAGGGCGTTCCGGAGGGCGAAGTGAGACATGTGGTCGAACAGTGTGTGGAAGATCTGGTCAGTCAGGCAGAGCTCAAGTCGGTCGCGCGGCGTTTTCCGCTCAAGTTTCTCGGCGACAACCGCTTTCTGATCGGTGACATGGAGCTCGAGAGCCGGGCGCTCTCCAGGAACATGCGTGGCTGCGATGAGGCGTATCTCATGGCGGCGACCATAGGGTTTGCGATGGACCGGCTTGCCGCGCGCGCCGCGGCAATCGGGCGCATGAGCCGGGCGGTCATTTACCAGGCGGCCGGCGCGATGCTGATTGAGAGTTACTGCGACACCTTGAACCGGCAGCTGAAAGAAGAGGCGGCGGCCGAGGGCAAGTTCCTCCGCCCGCGCTTCTCGCCGGGCTACGGCGATTTGCCGCTTGCGATTCAGCCGGAGCTGTTCCGCGTGCTGGAGATTCAGAAGCACACCGGCATTACGCTGACCGAGAGCCTTTTGATGATGCCGACCAAGTCGGTCACGGCATTGATCGGCGTCTCGCCCGAGGATTCGCACTGTGTCCTGCAGGGCTGTGAGAGCTGTAGTAAGACCAATTGTAGTTTTCGGAGATAAGAGAGATGGAGAAGAGAAGTTTACGCGCCTGTCTTGGAAAAGAGTGGCTTTACTGCGACGGCGGCACAGGATCGCTGTTACAGGAGAAGGGCTTAAAGGGCGGCGAGCTGCCGGAGCGGTGGAACCTCGAGCGCCCGGAAGATGTGATTGAAATCGCGGAATCCTATTTCCGCGCGGGCGCCGACATTGTCAACACGAATACCTTCGGCGCGAATCGCCTGCACTATGCGGACAAGGCAGAGCTTGAGCAGATTGTCCGCGCGGGTGTGCGCCATGTCAAGGAGGGACTTGCGCTAAGCGGCCGCACCGACGGCTTTGTTGCGCTGGACTTAGGCCCGACCGGACGCCTCTTAAAGCCGATGGGCGATCTCGAATTCGAAACCTGCGTCGAAATTTTTGCCGAGGTGGTGCGCTGGGGCAAGGAAGAGGGCGCAGACCTCGTGCTGATCGAGACCATGTCCGACGCGATGGAGGCAAAGGCAGCCGTGCTCGCGGCCAAAGAGAATTCGGATTTGCCGGTTTTTGTCACCGTTGTCTTCGACGAAAAGGGTAAAACGCTGACCGGCGGCACGGTCGAGAGCGTCACGGCGATGCTCGAGGGACTCCGCATCGATGCGCTCGGTGTGAACTGCGGCCTCGGCCCGGTGCAGCTTTATCCGATTGTGAAGAAGCTCACGGAAGTCTGCTCGATTCCGATTGTCGTGAATCCGAACGCAGGGTTGCCGCACGCGAAGGACGGTAAGACCTATTACGACCTCTCGGCGGAGGAGTTCTCGGACGAGATGAAAAAGATTGCGGAACTCGGCGTGCAGGTGCTCGGCGGCTGCTGCGGCACGACGCCGGAACACATCCGTCTGGAAATTCAGAAGACCGGAGACCTTCCGTTTTGTGAGCCGGTGAAGAAGCACCGCGCGGTGGTCTCCTCGTTCTCGCAGACGGTGGAGCTCGGCAATCGCCCGATTATCATCGGCGAGCGCATCAACCCGACCGGCAAGAAGCGCTTTAAAGAGGCGCTCCGGAACGGTGATATTGAGTACATCTTGGAGCAGGGCATTGAGCAGGAAGATGCGGGCGCCGATATGCTGGATGTGAATGTCGGCCTGCCGGAACTCAACGAGCCGGACATGATGGAGACTGTGATGACCAGACTCCAGGGTGTCACGGCGTTGCCGCTCCAGCTCGACACGACCAACTTGGAGGCGCTGGAGCGCGGCCTTCGCCTTTACCACGGCAAGGCCATGATTAACTCCGTCAACGGCAAGGAAGAGAGCCTTGAGACCGTGCTCCCGCTCGTCGCCAAGTACGGCGGCGTGGTCGTAGGTCTCGCGCTCGACGAGGGCGGCATTCCCGAGGACGCCGAGGGGCGTATCCGCGTCGCGAAGAAGATTTATGCGCGCGCGGCGGAGTACGGCATTCCGCCGGAGGACATCATCATCGACGGCCTCGCGATGACCATTTCGACCGACGATAACTCGGCGAATGTGACGCTCGAAGTGCTGCGCCGTGTCCGCGACGAATTGCACGGGCACTCGATTCTCGGCGTCAGCAATATTTCCTTCGGACTGCCGCAGCGCGAGTTAATCAACAGCTTTTTCTTTGCGCTCGCGATGAAGAGCGGCCTCTCCTGTGCGATCATCAACCCGAACAATGAGGCGATGATGGCGGCTTACCGCTCCTACCTCGCGCTTTCGGGATTTGACCGGCAGTGCCAGGGCTATATCGCGGAATATGCGGGCAAGGCCAATGTGTTTGCGGGCAAGGGCAAGGTTGTCGTCGCCGCGGCAGAGGGCGGCGAGAAGGCGAAAATCGGCAGTGCGGAACTTCCGGAGGGGATGCAGGGTTCTCCGCTCATCGACGCGATTCGCTTCGGCCTCGGCGAGAAAGCGACCGAGGAGACCAAGCGCCGCATCGAGGCGGGCGAAGCGCCGCTTGACATTGTGAACCGGGAGCTGATTCCGGCGCTCGATGTGGTCGGCAAGGGCTTTGAAAAGGGCACGCTCTTCCTGCCGCAGCTTCTCATGTCGGCAGAGGCAGCCAAGGCAGCCTTCGAGGTCATCAAGAGCGCGATGAGTGGTACCGCGCGAAAGGAGCGCGGCAGTGTGATTCTCGCGACCGTGAAGGGCGATATTCACGACATCGGAAAGAACATCGTGAAGGTGCTCATGGAGAACTACGGCTACAAGGTCTACGATCTCGGCCGCGATGTTCCGGCGGAAACCATAGTCGAGACCGCAGTCGCGCACGATGTGAAGCTGATCGGCTTGAGCGCGCTGATGACGACAACCGTCGTCAACATGGAAGATGCGATCAAGCTGATTCGCGAGAAGAAACCGGACGCAAAGGTCGTGGTCGGCGGCGCCGTCATGACCAAGGAGTACGCGGACGATATCGGCGCGGACTGCTACGCGAAGGAAGCCATGGATACCGTGCGCTACGCGGACACGCTGTTCCCGGAGGCATAACGAAAGAGCGAGACAGCAAGGGCTGTCTCGCTTTTGTGTCCGGACGGGAAGCGGCAAATGACGGATTGCGCACCGTGCATTTGTCAAGAAACAGAGAGGAGAGAAGCTATGTCTTTATTGCAGCCGAAGGGAGAGATACTCGCATTCAATCATAAGAGAGCCTGCGGTCTCTGGCTGATTGCGGTGTCACTGGTGATTTTTGCGGCCGCGCTGATCGGCGGAAAGCAAATCATCAATATGACGGTGTTCAGCCTGGGCTATATCGCAGCGTTTCTTTCGATCAATGCCAATCAAAGTCTGCAGAGGCGTCTCTCTGACGGACCCTCGAGTCCGTTTCAAAGGAAAGCGGGATTTTACGCAGTCATTTCGCTGTTTGTGCTGATGTCTCTGTTCGGCGGACCGTATTTCGCAAGCGAAAACTGGAGACGCATCTGGCTCGGCGCCTTACTCGCCACCGCGCTTCATTTCCTGCTTTTTTATTATGTGCACGGGAAATCGATGATTGTTCTGAGTCTCGTCTCTGCGGTGAATGTTGCGCTCGGCTATGTCTTTCCGGAACTGCCGCTGATTTATACCGCCTATGCGGATGCGGCAATTAAGCTTGGCTTCGGCGTGTATCTCCTTTGTTTTTCGAAGCCGTCGAAGCAAACGTAAAGGGAAGGAATCAAAAGCGTCGGAAAAAAGTGCGAATTTATTTCGTTCCGAAGATGCGGTCGCCCGCGTCGCCGAGGCCCGGGAGAATGTAGGCGTGCTCGTTCAGCTGTCTGTCCAGGTGGCCCACATAGATCTGGATGTCGGGGTGCTCTTTCCGAAGGCGCTCCAGTCCCTCCGGCGCTGCGATGATGCACATGAACTTGATCTTTCTGCCGCCGTGCTGCTTAATCATGCGGATGGCATCACAGGCGGAACCGCCGGTCGCGAGCATGGGGTCGGTGACCACAATGGTGCGCTCTTCAATCGGCGTCGGGAGCTTACAGTAGTACTCGACCGGCTCGTGCGTGTTCGGATCGCGGTACAGGCCGATGTGCCCCACCTTCGCGGTCGGAACCAGCGCCTGAATGCCGTTCACCATGCCGAGACCCGCGCGGAGAATCGGCACAACGGCCATCTTTCTGCCGGCAATGACCGGAGAGAGTGTGTGCTCCAGCGGCGTCTCCACCTCAATGTCCTCGGTCTCTAAATCGGCGAGCGCCTCATACCCCATCAGCATGCCGATTTCCTCGACGAGGCTGCGGAACTCGTTCGTGCCTGTTGTCTTATCGCGCAGTCGCGTGATTTTATGCTGCACCAGCGGGTGCTTGTTGATAAATACTTCGCCCATGTAAGACCTCCTGTCATGGCTCTCCAAATTGTTCCGAAACAGGAACACTTCCAGTCATTTTAGCACGGCATACAAGCGGTGACAATGAGAGTTCCCCTGTGCTATACTGAAAAGCAACGAACGGAGGTTTTTATGCTGCGCGAAGACAAGATACGTCTGATGCACAAGATTGCACAATACGAAAAGAGCGCGGAAGAGTACGAGCGCCCCGCGAAAGAGTACTTTCGCGGCGATTATCTCAGCATGCATCTTTTGCAGTCATTTTTCAGCTATACGCTGAGCTATCTTCTGATTCTGGGTGTCTTTTTGCTTTATTTTCTGGAGCGCATTCTGAACGCGGTCAATGTCTCGATTGTGTTGCGCTTTGTGCTCCGCTGTGTTGTGATTTATGCCGTGGGTCTTCTGCTTTTTGAGCTCGTGACCTATTTTGTGTTCCGGCGGCGGTATGAGGAGTCGGCGGCGCGGCGCGAAGAGCATCTGCGCTGTTTAAAGCGCCTGAAAAAACGCTATGACACCGAGGAGAGAATCAAGGAACTCGAGAAGGAGGAGAGCGCGAATGCTTAATCTGATTCTGTTTCGCGAAAAGCTTCGCGCGTTTTACGCGCGACACGGGAATGTCATCATCCCGGTACTGCATTTTGCCGTGGCGCTGCTCGCACTCGTTCTGCTGAACAACGGCATGGGGTATGAGAGACGGCTCCGCGCGCCGATTGTAGTGATATTGCTCTCGCTGGTTTCCGCCTTTCTCCCCTGGGGCGGCATTTGCGTGCTGCTCGGCATCTGTGTGTTGCTCAATATTTTTGCGGTTTCCGCGGAGTTTGCGCTGATTACGCTCGCCTTTCTGCTGGTCGTCGCGTTGCTCTACTACGGATTCTCGCCGCGGGACAGCATCATCCTCATTCTGACGCCGGTGCTGTTTGAATTAAAAATCCCCTATGTGCTGCCCATTCTGGTGGGACTCGGGGGCTCGGCGTTTTCGCTGATTCCGCTCTCCGGCGGTATCGTCCTCTCATACATTTTGAATTATGTGCACAACAATGCGGCGCCGCTCACCAACGGCGAGTCGGTGGATGTCGCGCAGAAGTACCTGCAGATGCTGAACGGGGTGCTGCTTGATAAGACCATGTTGCTCTACCTGCTCGCGTTCTCGCTGTCGCTGCTGGTCGTCTGGTGTGTGCACCGCCTGTCGGTGAACAATGCCTGGGATCTCGGGATTCTGGCGGGCATTCTCACGATGCTCTTTGTGTTTTTCCTCGGCAACTTCTGGTACAGCGTCGGTGTCAAGATTATTCCGTTGCTCGCAGGGCTGCTGCTTTCCGGCGTGCTCGCGGAAATGTACCGCTTTCTGGTGTTCCATGTCGACTATTCCCGGACGGAATATTCGCAGTTTGAGGATGACGACTACTATTACTATGTAAAGGCAGTGCCGAAGATTACGGTCACGGCGCCGGAACCCAAGACACAGACCATCAATACGCCCAAGCGACCGCGGAAGAGTGCGGACGAGGGCGAGACAAAGAGGTAAGCCATGCAGCTCTTCTTTCATAATTTGGGAGCCGGAATGGAGTTTATTCCGCGGCTCACGCTCACCGGTATCATCGAGATTCTGATTATTTCCTGGATGACCTATGCCTTTCTGACCTGGGTCATGGACACCAAGGCGTGGATTCTGTTGCGCGGTCTGTTGCTGATTGTTGCCTTTGTGGGCTTCTGCACCCTGTTCCACCTGAACACGATACTCTGGCTCATGGGGCAGGTCGCAACCATTGCGGTGACGGCGCTGATTATCATTTTTCAGCCGGAGCTCCGCTCGGCGCTCGAACAACTGGGCAACCGGAACTTCCTGGTATTCTTAAACGGTCTGCTCGGCGACACGAAACAGGAGAGCCTGTTCAGCGCGCACACGGTCAATGAGCTGGTCAAGGCTTCGTTTGAGATGGGCAAGGTGAAGACCGGCGCGCTGATGGTCATTGAGCAGAAGATTTCGCTGAATGATATTGTCCGCACCGGCATCGACATCGATGGCATTGTCTCGAACCAGTTGCTCATCAATATCTTTGAGCACAATACGCCGTTGCACGACGGCGCTGTCGTGATTCGCGGCAATACGATTGTCTCGGCGACCTGCTACCTGCCGCTCTCCGAGAGCATGCGGATTTCGAAAGATCTCGGCACCAGACACCGCGCGGCCATCGGCGTCAGCGAAGCGACCGATGCCGTGACAATTGTGGTTTCCGAGGAGACCGGGCGTGTCAGCGTCGCTAGGAGCGGACAGCTTCGCGTCATGCAGACGCCGGAAGAACTGCGCGCGCTGCTCTTGTCGCTCAGCGACGCAGAAGTGCCGACAAAGCATTTTACGTTTAACGGCTGGGATTTCCTGAAGGGAAAAGAGAAGCATGAAAGAGAAAATACTCAGTAATTGGCGCTTTAAGCTGATTTCTTTGCTGGTGGGCTATGTGGTCTGGATGTTGCTGGTCAACATCTCGAATCCCGAGGTGATACGCACCAAGACAGTGCCGCTCGATGTGCAAAACGGCAGCGTGCTGACCCGCGCCGGCAAGACCTACAGCCTGCAGAATGCGGAGACCGTCACAATCAGCTATCAGGTTCGGACGCGGGACGCCTATAAAATTCGGACAGAAGATTTTCATGCGAGCGTGGATCTCGAAAACCTCTACGATATCACGGGTGCAGTGCCGGTCACGGTCGAAGTGGTGGGTAACCGTGATCTGATCAGCGGTACGCCGACGGCGCGCCCGGGCGTGGTGCGCGTTGCGACAGAGAATGTGCAGAACAAGACGTTTTCGCTCGACACGCACGAAGACGGCGAGCCGCGCGAGGGCTACGAAGTCGGGTCGATTACCCTGAGCGCCGATGCGGTCAAGGTCAGCGGCCCCGAGTCCGAAGTGGGACGCATCTCTTCGGTCGGCATCAGCATTCCGACTTCGGATGCGACCGAGAGCTTCTCGGGCAAGGCTTCCGTGATGTATTACGATGCGAACGGCAATGCGATTTCCTTGAGCGACGAGCGGCTGACCGTCGAGCCGAAGGAAGTGAATTACGAAGTCGAAATGCTGCGAGGCAAGAGCCTGACGCTCCGCTTCCAGACCTCCGGCGAGCCGGCGGCCGGCTTCAATCTGACGGGCATCGAGAGCACGGTGCGCGCGATTCCGGTGACTTCTTCCGACAGCGCACTGCTCAACAAGACGACCGAACTCAGTATCCCGGCCTCTGCGCTGAACATTGAGGGCGCAAAAGAGGATAAGACGTTCCAGCTGGATCTCTCAAGTTATCTGCCGAGCGGCATCACGGCGACCGGCAACACCAATATCAGCGTGACGGTCAAAATCACAGCGACGACGGAGCGGAACTTCCCGCTCAGCGCAAACAACGGTATTGCGCTCCGGGGCGCGAAGGCACAGTATCGCTACACGCTGACACCGGAGACGGTCGCTGTTGCCGTGCGTGGTCTCTCGACGGATTTGCAGAACATGAACGCGGCATCCCTCGGCGCGTATCTCGAAGTCGGAAGTCTCGGCGAGGGTGCGCATCTGGTACCGCTCCATTTGACGTTGCCGAAGGGCATCACGGCGACGGCCGTGCCGGAAGTTACGGTGACGGTGAGTCTGCCGGAAGCGGAGACCAAGCAGAGCAGCGAGAGCAGCAGCGAGAGTGAGACGGTGGGAACGACAGCCGAGAGCGGCAGCGCAGAATCGCGGAGCACGGAGCGACAGAGCGGCGAGAGCGGCAGTACGGCGGCGACGACTGCGGCAGCAACCGAGCGAAGCACCGGTGAGAGCAGCAGTAACAGCACGGAGGAAGCAAACCCGTGATCGTATACTTTATCTGCTATCTTGCGGCAGTGCTCTTTGCGAGAACACAATATTATTTGCTCTCCGGAACAGCGCTGCTCTTTGCAGCGCTTGTTCTCTTTTTGCGGGAAAAGCGGCGAAACGGCGGGAGAGTCAATCTCCTCGCGCTTCTCTCGCTGTTCTTTGTCGGCGGCGAGGGCATTTCCTGTCTGAAACTTTCGCGCCTGCAGGGTCCCTGGGAGCTGCAGACATTTGCGGCCTTTTTCCTGGCCTATGGCGCATTTCGCCTGGCCTTCCTCTTCGGCGGCGGCAGAGAGCGGAGCGGACAGAGAGTGCGGGAGGGGCGCCTCACCGAGATTCACGCGGGACGGCTCTTTGTCGCCGTCACCGGTCTCACGGCGCTCACGGCCGCAGCTTTTCTGGCGGAAGTGCACATCCTCGGCTTTGTGCCCTTTCTGGTCCGGCACATGCCGCATGCCTACTCCTACTTTCATGTGAGCGGTTTGCACTATCTCACGGTCTCCTGCGTACTGGTGCCTTCGCTCGCACTTCTGTATGTCAATGTCGTGCACCACAGAAGCACAGTTACAAATCTCAGCCTTCTGGTTGCGGTCGCGGTATCCTTGCTGATTCCGGTGCTCTGTGTGTCCCGCTTTCAGCTGCTCCTCGCAGTGCTGATGGCGGCCTTTACCTGGCTTAACTTCCGGCGGAAGCCTATACCGGCGCCGCTTGCCGGACTCGGACTTGTCTGTCTGCTCGGGGTTTACGGCATTCTCAGCATGGCGCGGGGGCACAGCGTCTCTTACTTAAACGGCATTTTCGAGATGAAGCGGAATTTTCCGATTTTTGTGAGTCAGCCTTATATTTACATTGCGAATAACTACGACAATGTGAACTGTCTGATTCGTGAGCTTCCGTCGCACAGCTACGGGCTCAAAATGCTCTTCCCGTTCTTTGCGCTGACCGGACTCAAGTTTCTGCGGCCGGAGCTCGTGAATTTTCCGATTTATGTGACCAAGACCGAGCTCACGACCGTCACCCTGATTTATGACGCCTGGTATGATTTCGGCATCCTCGGCGTGGTTCTCTTTATGGCACTGCTCGGCTTCATTGCCGCGCGCTTTGAGAGAAGATTGCGCTCGGTGCACAGCCCGGTCTTCTGTATGCTCTATGCGCAGTTTGCCATTTATCTCATGTTATCGTTTTTCACGACCTGGTTCTCGAATCCCGCGACCTGGGTATACTTCGGGGAGACAGCGTTCGTGCTTTGGTTTGTCGGAGGAAAACAACAATGGAAATGATTTCAAAGTCGATGCAGGCGTTGCTCTCGCAAAATTCCGTGATTCGGGCGATGTTTGAGGAGGGAGAGCGCCTTAGGGGAGAGTACGGCAGCGATAAGGTCTATGACTTCAGCCTCGGCAATCCGAATGTGCCGGCTCCGGCGGAAGTGGAGCGGGCCGTTCGCGAGGTGCTTGCGGAAGAGCCGAGCGTCTCTGTCCACGGCTATATGAACAATGCAGGCTTTGCGGATCTCCGCGCGGCGATTGCGGACTCTCTTAAGGAGCGCTTTGGTTTCACCTACCGTGCCGATCAGTTGATCATGACGACCGGCGCGGCGGCGGCGCTCAATATTCTCCTTAAGACGGTGCTGAACCCGGGCGATGAAGTTCTGACCTTTGCGCCTTACTTTTCGGAGTACAAAAACTATGTGCAGAATTACGGCGGGGTGCTCCGCCCTGTCGCGACCGATTCCGCGACATTTTTGCCGGATCTCGATGCGCTCCGCGCAGCCGTCGGCAAAAAGACGCGCGCGCTCATTCTGAATACGCCGAACAATCCGAGCGGTGTCGTCTATTCGGAAGAAGTGATCCGCGGCATTCAGACGGTACTTGCGGAAAAGGAGCGGGAGTTCGGAAGCTGTATTCTCGTCATTTCGGATGAGCCCTACCGCGAGCTCGTCTACGACGGCGCAATGGTCCCGTGGATTCCGGCGCTGATGCCGCATGCGGCGGTGGTTTATTCTTATTCCAAGACCCTGTCACTCCCGGGCGAGCGCATCGGCTGGCTGCTCCTGCCGGACAGCATTCCGGAGGCGCGCGAGCTGTATGCCGCGGCGGTCATTGCAAATCGCATTTCCGGCTTTGTCAATGCGCCCTCGCTGATGCAGCGCGTGCTGAAACGGACGCTCGGCTGCCGCGCGGACTTCTCGGTCTACGAGCATAACCGCGCCTTGCTTCTTCAGGAACTCCCGGAGATGGGCTATCGGCTGGTAAAGCCGGAGGGCGCTTTTTACCTTTTGATTCAGGCGCCGGAGGGCGATGACGCCGCATTTGCCGCGACATTAAAAGAGGAGCGCATCCTCACCGTGCCCTGCAAGAGCTTTGCCTGCCCGGGCTATGTCCGTCTCGCGTATTGTGTCGCGGAGACGACGGTTCGGAATGCGCTCCCCGGTTTCCGGAGAATTGCGGAACATTATAAAGCGAAAGGCTTACTGTAAGGCACTCACTTTGCGCTGTCTTCCGGCGTGTCGCCCGATGCAGCGGTCGCGGCAGTGCTCTTAGCGGCTTCGGCGTCGCGCTTTGCGAGGCGCTCCGCCTCACGCGCGGCTGCCGCCGCCTGTCGCGCTGCCTCTGTCTTGTCGCGGTGCTTTTTCCGGAAGTGAAGAAGCACGAGAATCAGAATGAGCACCGGAATCCAGATCGGCGAGAGACCGAGAAGCAGCACGAGAAGTGTGGTGCAGACAGAAAAGCCGAAATAGAGGCTGTTCCGAAAGCCGGTTTTGACGCGCGACAGAAAGCTGTCGGTCTCGGCGACGCGGTATTCGCGCACTTCGCTGAGCGAGAGATTCACGGTCGCATAGCTGACGGCGTTGTCGTAGTGCCGGAGCTGGGACTCGTAGGAATCAAGCTCGGAATCGATTTCGCCGATTCGCTGCTGAATCGAGAGAATCGCGTCTGTCGAGGCCGCCTGCGAGAGCAGTTCGTAGAGACGGTCCCGCTCGGCGCTCAGCGCTTTTTTCCGGCTCTCGACATCGGTATAGTCGAGGGTCACATCCTGAACAGAGCTGTTCTCCGAGAGCACATTGGCATTCTGCTTGAGGCGATCCACATAAGCTGCGAGCGCTTCTTCGGGAATGCGGGCCGTGAAATAGGCAGAGCGCGTTTTTTCGAGGGCATCGTAGGAGGAGCCTGTCATCGAAGAGGTCTCGAAATAACCGCCCGCGTCGGCGGTTGCCGCTTTCAGCTCCCTGAGAAAGCTGTCGAGGTCCCGGGTCTCGAGATCCAGACTCTCGGTCGTAATCAGTTTCTGCCCTTCTTTGGCTGTCTGTGTGAGGGAGTTGACAGATAGGCCGTCGACGGAACTGTCTGCGACTTTGGCGACGGCGCCGGTCTCCTCGGCCGCGTAATTTGTGTCATATGATTTCTGTTCGGCGGCCGCTTTCGAATCGGTATGTTGCTGACTGCCACAGGCTGTCAGCGTGAGCGAGAGCAGAAGAGTGGGAACTAACAGTAGATGTCGTTTCATCGGGTGTCCTTTCTGCCGCAACGGCAAGCAGTTTACGGTCATTTGTCTGTATTGTACTAAAAGTAGAACAAGAATGCCACTTGAGAGGAAGTGTTCACATGAAATTCACAAAGATGCAGGGGCTTGGCAACGACTATGTCTATATCGATTGTTTTTCGGAGCAGGTTGCGAAGCCCGAAGAACTTGCAATCCGCATTGCCGACCGCCACTTCGGGGTGGGCGGTGACGGCCTCATTTTAATCTGCCCGTCGGAGATTGCGCCCGTTCGCATGCGCATGTTCAATGCGGACGGCTCCGAGGGAAAAATGTGCGGTAACGGCGCGCGCTGTGTGGCGCGCTATACCTACGACCACGGCCTTGTCACAAGCAGAAGCTTTGACATCGAGACCGGGGCCGGTATCCGTCATGCGGAAGTCGGCGAATCGCTGGTGACCATCGACATGGGAGAAGCGGTGCTGGACGGCGAACTCGAAGAAGCCATTACAGTGGACGGCAAGGCGACCCATATGACGCCGGTCAATGTGGGCAATCCGCACGCCGTATATCTGGTCGACAGCCTTGAAACCCTGCGGGGGCTTGACCTCGAAAAAATCGGCCCGGCCTATGAGCATCATCCGCGCTTTCCGGAGGGCGTGAATTCGGAATTTCTCTATATCGAGAGTCCGACCGAACTCCACATGCGGGTCTATGAGCGCGGCAGCGGAGAGACCCTGGCCTGCGGTACCGGCGCGACTGCGGTCGCCTTTGCGGCGATGCGGCTCGGGCGTGCGGCCGAGAAAGTCACGGTACACCTTCTCGGCGGCGATCTGATGCTCGAGCGACTCTCGGACGGACATTTCCGGATAACGGGGCCCGCGGTGGAAGTCTTTTCCGGAAGCTATTTCTCAGAGTGACAGCAGGCTCCTTTTTTGCTATAGTAGGTCGGAAGAAAATGGTGTGATAGGCGCAGTATAAAGAAAGGAATGCAGATGAAAGCGTATCTCTTACTGGAAGACGGCACTCTGTTTACCGGGAGAAGCATAGGCGCAGTCAAGGAAGTGGTGAGCGAAATCGTATTCAATACTTCGATGACGGGCTACCTCGAAGTGCTGACAGACCCGAGTTATGCGGGACAGGCGGTCGTGATGACATATCCGCTGATCGGTAATTACGGCATATGCCGCGAGGACATGGAGTCGGGTCGTGCATGGCCGGATGCCTTCATTGTCCGCGAACTCGCAGAGCTCGCATCGAATTTCCGGAGCCGCGAGACTCTGCAGCAGTTTTTACTGGAGGAGGATGTGCCCGGCATCGAGGGCATTGATACGCGGGCGCTGACCAAGATACTCCGGGAGCGCGGCACCATGAACGGCTTTTTGACCACGAATCCGGACTTTGACCGTGAAGAGGCTCTGCGGCGGATGAAGGAATATCAGGTACTCGGCGCCGTGGCCCGTGTGAGTTGCAAGGAAAAGTATGTGATTCCGGGCAAGGGCAAGAAGGTCTCGATTATCGACTGCGGCATTAAGCGCAACATGCTCCGTGAGCTCAGCAAGCGCGGATTGGAGCTCACGGTCTGGCCGCAGGATGCGCGCGCGGAGGATATCCTTGCGGAGAAGCCGGACGGCATTTTCCTGACGAACGGCCCCGGCGACCCCGCGGAAAATGTGGGGCTGATTCGGGAAATCAAGAAGCTCTACGACTCGGAAGTTCCGATTTTTGCAATCTGTCTCGGACACCAGCTCATGGCGCTTGCGACCGGCGGCAAGACCTATAAGATGAAGTACGGCCACCGCGGCGGCAACCACCCGGTGCGGGATCTGATTAGCGGCAGAGCCTATATCTCCGCACAGAACCACGGCTACGCGGTCGATGACAAGAGTCTTGACCCGAAGGTCGCGGAGACGCGCTTTGTGAACGTCAACGACGGCACCAACGAAGGTCTTGCTTACTGTGGCAAGAACATTCTGACCGTGCAGTTCCACCCCGAGGCCTGCCCCGGACCGCACGACACTTCGTATCTCTTTGACCACTTTCTCGATATGATGGAGGTACAGCATGCCTAAGAATCCGGAAATCAAAAAAGTACTGGTGATCGGCTCCGGCCCCATCATCATCGGACAGGCGGCGGAGTTCGACTATGCGGGCACTCAGGCCTGCCGTGCGCTCCGTGAAGAGGGCATCGAAGTTGTACTCTTAAATTCGAACCCGGCGACCATCATGACGGACAAGGACATTGCGGACCATGTCTATATTGAGCCGCTGACGGTTGAAGTATTGGAGCGCTTGATTCTGAAGGAAAAGCCGGACTCGGTGCTCCCGACCCTCGGCGGTCAGGCGGGACTGAATCTCGCGATGGAGCTCGAGGAGAGAGGCTTTTTTGCGGAGAACAAGGTCCGCCTGATCGGCACCACGGCATTGACCATCAAGAAGGCAGAGGACAGAGAGCTCTTTAAGGAGACCATGGAGAAGATCGGCGAGCCGGTCGCGGCGTCGAAGGTCGTCGAGAATGTAGAAGACGGCATTGCGTTTGCGGAGGAGATCGGCTATCCGGTCGTGCTGCGCCCGGCATATACACTCGGCGGCAGCGGCGGCGGCATCGCGGAGGATCGCCGCGCTCTTGTCGAGATACTGCAGAACGGTCTCCGCCTCTCCCGCGTGGGACAGGTGCTTGTGGAGCGCTGCATTGCGGGCTGGAAGGAGATTGAGTACGAGGTCATGCGCGACGGCGCGGGCAATGTGATCACAGTCTGCAACATGGAGAACTTAGATCCGGTCGGCGTGCACACGGGCGACTCGATTGTGGTTGCGCCTTCCCAGACCCTCGGCGACAAGGAGTATCAGATGCTCCGCAGCTCCGCGCTCAACATCATCACCGAGCTCGGCATCACCGGCGGCTGCAATGTGCAGTACGCGTTGAATCCGAACAGCTTTGAGTACTGTGTCATTGAGGTGAACCCGCGCGTCAGCCGTTCCTCGGCGCTCGCTTCGAAGGCGACCGGATACCCGATTGCAAAGGTCGCGGCGAAGATTGCGCTCGGCTACACCCTGGATGAAATCAAGAACGCGGTGACCAAGAAGACCTACGCTTCCTTTGAGCCCATGCTCGACTACTGCGTGGTCAAGATGCCGCGCCTGCCCTTCGACAAGTTCATCACGGCGAAGCACACGCTCGGCACGCAGATGAAAGCGACCGGTGAGGTCATGGCAATCTGCACGAACTTTGAGGGCGCGCTCATGAAGGCAATACGCTCGCTCGAGCAGCACGTGGACAGCCTGATGAGCTATGACTACGCGTCCCTCGACGACGACGAACTCCAGAGAAAACTGCGCGTGGTCGATGACCGCCGCATCTGGGTCATCGCAGAGGCGCTGCGCCGCGGCTTCTCCTACGACGATATTTTCGCGCTCACGAAGATTGACCGCTGGTTCATCCATAAACTGGACCGCCTGGTTCGCATGGAGGCAGAACTCCGCAGAAGACCGCTGACCGAAGAGCTGCTCCGCGATGCGAAGCGCTTTGAGTTCCCGGATCACGTGATTGCGGCGCTCTGCGGCAAGACCGAGGCCGAGGTCAAGGCAAAGCGCGCGGAATTTAAGATTTACCCGGGCTTTAAGATGGTTGATACCTGTGCTGCGGAGTTTGCGGCGGAGACTCCCTATTACTATAGCGTATACGACGGTGAGAACGAGGCGGAGGAGACGAAGCCGAAGAAGAAGGTGCTGGTTCTCGGCTCCGGCCCGATACGCATCGGCCAGGGCATCGAGTTCGATTTCTGCTCGGTGCACTGCACCTTCACCTTCCGGAAAGAGGGGTATGAGACCATCATTGTCAACAACAACCCGGAGACGGTCTCAACCGACTTTGACATCGCGGACAAGCTCTACTTTGAGCCGCTGACCCCGGAGGATGTCGAAGCCATTGTGAACTTTGAGAAGCCGGACGGCGCGGTCGTGCAGTTCGGCGGACAGACTGCAATCAAGCTGACCGAGGCCCTCATGAAGATGGGCGTTCCGATTCTCGGCACGGCGGCGGAGGATGTCGACGCAGCGGAGGACAGAGAGCGCTTTGATGAAATTCTCCAGGAGACCGGCATTCCGCGCGCGGCGGGCGGCACGGTCTTTACCGCGGAGGAGGCAAAGGAGATTGCCCATCGCCTCGGCTATCCGGTGCTGGTGCGTCCCTCCTATGTTCTCGGCGGCGCGGGCATGCGCATCGCGATTTCGGACCACGACATCGACGAGTACATCGGTGTGATCAACCGCTACGCGCAGGAGCATCCGATTCTGGTCGACAAGTACATTCAGGGCATCGAGGTTGAGGTCGATGCGGTCTGCGACGGCAAGGATATCCTGATTCCGGGCATCATGCAGCACATTGAGCGCACCGGCATTCACTCCGGTGACTCGATTTCGGTTTACCCGGCGCAGTCACTCTCCGAGACCGTGAAGAAGAAGATTGTCGACTACTCCGAGAAGCTCGCGCGTGCACTGCACGTGAAGGGCATGATCAACATTCAGTTTATCGCGAAGGGCGAGGAAGTCTACGTGATTGAAGTGAACCCGCGCTCCTCGCGCACCGTTCCCTATATCTCGAAGGTCACGGGCATTCCGATTATTCCGCTCGCAACCCGCGTGATCTGCGGCCACAGTCTGCGCGAGCTCGGCTACGAGCCGGGACTCCAGAAGGAGGCGGATTACATTGCGGTCAAGATGCCTGTCTTCTCGTTTGAGAAGATTCGCGGCGCCGACATCAGCCTCGGACCCGAGATGAAGTCGACGGGCGAGTGCCTCGGCATCGCGGAGAGCTTTAACGAGGCGCTCTACAAGGCCTTCCAGGGCGCGGGCGTGAAGCTCCCGAAGTACAAGAATATGATTATCACCGTCCGCGATGAAGATAAGGCGGAGATTGCGCCGATCGCAAAGCGCTTCGAGGCGCTCGGCTACCGCATCTTCTCGACCCGCGGCACGGCGAAGGTTCTTCGGGAGGCCGGCATCAAGGTGCTCGAGGTGAGAAAGCTCGAGCAGGAGCATCCGAACATTCTGGATCTCATCCTGGGTCACGAGATGGACCTTGTCATCGATACGCCGCCGGAGGGCGCGGACCGTGAAAAGGACGGCTTTGAGATTCGCAGAAATGCGGTCGAGACCGGCGTCAATGTCTTGACGGCGCTCGACACCGCAGAGGCCCTTGCGACTGCGCTCGAGCAGAAGGCAGAGGAACTCACACTGATTGATATCGCGTCGCTCTGACGCGCATCCTTGCCCCGCCGCTTTGGCGGGGCAAGTTGTCTATGAGGAGAAGCCATGCGCACAGTCATACTATCGGATTTACACGGCGAGGCGGAGACACTCTGCTGTATGCTGGAGGAACTGAATTTCGATCCCGCCACGGAGGAACTCGTGGTGCTCGGGGATGCCCTGGACTACGGAACTTCCCCGGCGGAGACGTATATAGCCCTCCGCAATCTCGCGGAGCAGATGCAGAAGCGCTTTGTATACATTCGCGGCGAGCACGAGCAGATGCTCCTCGACGCCCTGCTCCTCACAAGGGGGCAGATAGCCAACAGCCTGCTCTGGAAGCAAAACGGCGGCAAGGAGACGCTCGAATCCCTGCAGGAGAGAAAGCTCTCCCCGGGAAAGACAGCGCTCTGGCTGAAGGAGAATACGCGAACCTGGTATGAATGCGGGGACTTCATTGCCGTGCACGCGGACATCACCGATGAGGTTATCTGGAATAACGAGCCTGAGACCTTTCTCTGGGGCAACCGCTGCATGGAGGAGAACAACTACGCGGGAAAGCTCACAGTCTTCGGACACCACCGCGTCGAATGCCCGACCTATCTGGACGGCAGCGGCGCGGAGAGCAACTTTCACCCGAGCTACGGCATCTGGTTTCAGTTGCCGCGAACGGGCGTAATTGCGTTGGACACGGGTTGCGGCGAAGAGGACGGATATCTCACGGCGATGATAGTCGAGAACGGCATGATGCGCTTTGAGAGAATGTAAGCGCCGTGGTATACTGAAATTATCTGTGATTTTGAAAGAGGAGAAGAAGAGATGAATTGCTACGATGAGCTCAAAGCCCGCGGGCTGTTGGCACAGGTGACCAATGAGGCGGAGGTGAGCCGCCTGGTAAACGAGGGCAAGGCGACCTTCTATATCGGTTTTGACCCGACGGCGGACAGTCTGCACGTGGGGCACTTTATGGCGCTCTGCCTCATGAAGCGTCTCCAGATGGCGGGCAATAAGCCGATTGCCCTGGTCGGCGGCGGCACAGGTATGATCGGAGATCCCTCCGGCAGAACCGACATGCGCAGCATGATGACCATCGAGCAGATTGACAGCAACTGCGAGAGCTTTAAGCGCCAGATGTCCCGCTTCATCGAGTTCGGCGAGGGCAAGGCGAGAATGGTGAACAATGCCGACTGGCTCCGGAACTTAAACTACATTGAATTTATCCGCGACATCGGCCCCCACTTCTCGGTCAACAACATGCTCCGCGCGGAGTGCTATAAGAATCGCATGGAGAAGGGACTCTCTTTCCTCGAGTTTAACTACATGCTCATGCAGGCTTTTGACTTCTATGAGCTCTTTCAGCGCTATGACTGCAATATGCAGTTCGGCGGCGACGACCAGTGGTCCAACATGCTCGCGGGCACGGAGCTCATTCGCCGCAAGCTCGGCGAGGACGCGCACGCGATGACCATCACCCTCCTCTTAAACTCCGAGGGCAAGAAGATGGGCAAGACCGTGGGCGGCGCGGTCTGGCTGGATCCGAACAAGACCTCTCCCTTTGCGTTCTACCAGTACTGGAGAAATGTCGGCGATCAGGATGTCTTAAAGTGCCTCCGCATGCTGACTTTCCTGCCGCTCGATGAGATTGACGAGATGGATTCCTGGGAGGGCGCTAAGCTGAACGAGGCAAAGGATATTCTCGCTTACGAGCTTACGACGCTTGTGCACGGCGAAGAGGAAGCGAAGAAGGCGCGCGAGGGCGCACAGGCACTCTTTGCGGGCGGCGGTGCCTCCGAAAATGTCCCGACCGTGGAACTCACGGATGAGGACTTTAGCGAGGGCAAGGCGGACATTCTGACCCTGCTCGTGAAGGCGGGGCTTGCGTCCTCCCGCTCCGAGGCAAGACGAAATGTCCAGCAGGGCGGCGTCAGCATGGACGGCGAGAGCGTAAAGGACATCGCGGCGAGCTTTGACGCGGACTTCTTTGTCGGCGAAGGCAAGCTCTTAAAGCGCGGCAAGAAGAATTTCGTGAAGCTCGTGAAGGCATAAGACGAATCAAGACAGCAAAGCGGTTCGGACAGGATAAACGGAGTGCAGTCTTCGAAGTGAAAACAATAAAATCCGAATTCGGGAAAGGGGAGGAAGCACCCGCTTTCAAAACGCCGGAGAGTAGCGTAGAAAGAAGCCGGGACATGAAACCCGTCAACTCATAGAGACGGAAAACAGTCTCGCGGAAGAGGAGGATTCCTATGCAGAAATTTGTATATTATGCGCCGACGGAAATTGTATTCGGCCGCGGCGAAGAGGCGAAAGTGGCGGAACTCGTGAAACATTACGGCGGAAGTCGCGTATTTGTCGTCTACGGCGGCGGCTCTGCGGTCAAGAGCGGTTTACTCGGCCGCGTGGAGGAGATACTCCGTGCGGCGGGGATTGCCTTTTCGGCGAGCGGCGGTGTGGTGCCGAACCCGCTGGTCTCGACCGCGCGTCGCATGGTCGAGGAGGCGAGAGCCTTCCGTGCGGACTTTATTCTGGCAATCGGCGGCGGCTCGGTGATCGACACGGCCAAGGCAGTCGCCGACACCGTAGCTGCGCCGGGGAGCGATGTCTGGGAGTTCTGGACCGGGCGAAAGGTCGAGACAGCGCTGCCGATCGGTGTGATCCTCACGATTTCGGCGGCAGGCTCCGAGACCAGCAATTCCGCGGTGCTCACAAACGACACCCTGCCGCAGCCCACCAAGCGCGGCATCAATACCGACCTGAATCGCCCGAAGTTTGCGATTCTGAACCCGGAACTCACAATGACCTTGCCGAAGTGGCAGATCGGCGCGGGCGCCGCGGATATTTTCATGCACACGGCAGAACGTTACTTTGCGCCGATTCTCGGCAACCACCTGACCGATGAGATTGCGGAGGGCTTGTTCCGGGATGTCATTCACTTCGGGCCGATCGCGGTGCAGAATCCGAAGGACTATGAGGCGATGAGCGAGCTCATGTGGTGCGGTTCCGTGTCCCATGTCGGTCTGACCGGCGTCGGTGCCAAGGGAGATACAGCGCGTGAGGGCGACTGGGCGTGCCACCAGCTCGGCATGGCGCTCTCGGCCATCGGCGACTATACGCACGGCGCAACGCTGACCGCTGTCTTCCCGGCCTGGGCGCGCTATGTAAAGGACGCGAATCCGTCCCGCTTTGTCCGTTTTGCGGAGAAGGTATACGGCATCCAAGAGGGCACGGCGGAAGCACGCATCGAGGCCGGGATTCAGGCGACCGAGCGCTTCTTTCAGTCGCTCGGCATGCCGATTACGCTGACAGAACTGCTCGGTCATACGCCGGAGAAGAAAGAACTCGAAGCTTTTGCGACGGAGTGCAGCTATCAGAAGACCCGCAGCATCGGCGGCTTCCAGGTGCTCGGGTATGAGGATATTTTGAATATTTATAAGAATGCAATCTGAGAACGGTCTTGCGAAGCAACGGAAACAGTGCTAGAATTCTGTGAATTCATTCACTAGGTTCTGAAAGGAGTAGCTAATGAAACCATACGCAGAGATGACGCGGGAAGAGCTTTTGGAATTGAAGAAGGAGTTGAAGGGCAAGTATAAGGACATGCAGGCACTTGCATTAAAACTCGATATGAGCCGCGGTAAGCCCTGCACAGCCCAGCTCGACCTCTCGATGGGAATGATGGCGGTGCTGAACGAGGACACCGAGCTCCGCTCCGAAGACGGCACGGACTGCCGTAACTACGGCGTGCTGACCGGCATCCCGGAGGCGCTCGAGCTCATGGGCGATATGATGGAAGTGCCCTACAACCACATCATCCTCTACGGAAACTCAAGTTTAAATGTCATGTACGACACCATTTCGAGATCCTACACGCACGGCGTCATGGGCTCGACGCCTTGGTGCAAGCTCGACAAGGTGAAGTTCCTCTGCGTCGTGCCGGGCTACGACCGCCACTTTGCAATCACCGAGTACTTCGGCATTGAGAATATTCCGGTGCCGATGCTGCCGACCGGTCCGGACATGGACATCGTTGAAAAGCTGGTCGCGGAAGATGAGGCCATCAAGGGCATCTGGTGCGTGCCGAAGTACTCGAATCCGACCGGCAACTCCTATTCGGACGAGACTGTGCGTCGCATGGCGCGCTTAAAGCCGGCGGCCAAGGATTTCCGTATTTACTGGGACAATGCGTATACGATTCATCATCTCTACGACCACGATCAGGATACGATTATCGAGATTCTCGCGGAGTGTAAGCGCGCGGGCAATCCGGATCTTGTCTACAAGTTTGCTTCGACCTCGAAGGTCAGCTTCCCGGGCTCCGGCATTGCGGCACTCGCCTCGTCTCTGAATAACCTCGAGGACATCAAAAAGCAGCTGAAAGTCCAGACCATCGGTCACGACAAGGTGAACCAGCTGCGTCATGTCCGTTTCTTTGAGGACATCCACGGCATGGTTGAGCACATGAGAAAACACGCTGACATCCTGCGTCCGAAGTTTGAGATGGTCGAGGAGATTCTGGACAGAGAACTCGGCGGTCTCGGCATCGGCAGTTGGACCAAGCCGAAGGGCGGCTACTTCATCTCGTTCGACACCCTCGAGGGCTGTGCGAAGAAAGTCGTGTCCCGCTGCGCGAAGGCCGGTGTGATTATGACGGGCGCCGGTGCGACCTGGCCGGGCGGCAAGGATCCGCACGATTCAAACATCCGCATTGCACCTTCTTTCCCGCCCCTGAACGATTTGCGCATCGCGGCGGAGCTCTTTACGCTCTGCGTGAAGTATGTGAGCGTCGAGAAGCTGCTCGCGGATATGGACGCGGCAGAGGGAAAGTCTACGGAAAAGGCAGAGGAATAAAACGAAAGCAAATCCGTCTTGTCGCAGTGCTGCAGAGCGACGGGACGGGCGTTTGGTCCGAACAAAAAAGAGGCTGTGCAAACGCACAACCTCTTTTTTTTGCGTCTTATCCTGCCGTTTGCGGGCGCTGTCAGTGTCCGCCCTGACAGCGGTGGTGGGCATCTTCGGGGAGAGGCGCCGCAGCAGTGGCGAGCGTCTGTTCCTCTTGCAGTAAGTCCGCGAGCGTGATATGGTCAATGACTTCGTTGACCGCCGATTCAATGCGCGAAAAGACGGAGCGGGACACGCAGCGCTCCGCGAGATCGCAGGCGACGGAATCCTGTCCGAGACAGACCACAGGTGCCATATTGCCCTCGGTCAGACGGAGAATATCGCCGACCGAGTAGTCCTTCGGCGCGCGGGTCAGGAGATAGCCGCCCTGGGCGCCGCGTATGCTCTTTACAAAGCCGGCTTTGCTCAGCACGGCCACAATTTGCTCGAGGTATTTCTCCGAGAGTTCCTGCTTTGCAGCGGCGTCCTTCAGACGTGTGACTTGCTCCGGCTGTCTCGCAAATTCCATCATCAGGCGAAGTGCATAGCGCCCTTTTGTGGATATTTTCATGACAACTCCTTCCAGTTTTTCTTTGCCAGTATTTCCTAGCAATTCACTCGGGATTTAGGATAACAGGAAAAAAGCGCTTTGGCAAGCCAAACCTTGCGAAGTATGCTATACTGAAACGAAAACAATTGGAGTATTGTCGCCAAAAAGGAGGAAGCCATGAAGTTTATTCCGGGAGTTATTTTGTTTGTCATAATCGTCGGCATTCTTGCGAACGGTATCAGCATTGTGCCGCAGGCACAGGCTCTCATCATTGAGCGCCTGGGGCGCTACCATGCGACCTGGGATGCGGGCGTGCATCTCATGATTCCGTTTGTGGATCGCATCGCGAAGCGCGTCAACCTGAAGGAGCAGGTCGCGGACTTCCCGCCGCAGCCCGTAATCACGAAGGACAATGTCACGATGCGCATTGACTCGGTTGTTTTCTTTGTGATTACCGAGCCGAAGCTCTATGCGTACGGCGTCGAGAATCCGATTTCCGCCATCGAGAACCTGACGGCAACTACGCTCCGCAACATCATCGGATCGATGGACCTCGACACGACGCTGACTTCCCGTGAGACCATCAACACCGAGATGCGCTCTCAGCTGGATGTTGCGACCGATCCCTGGGGGATCAAGGTAAACCGCGTCGAGTTAAAGAATATTCTCCCGCCGGATGCGATTCGCGAGGCCATGGAGAAGCAGATGAAGGCAGAGCGCGAGAAGCGTGAAGTGATTACCCTGGCACAGGGTAAAAAAGAGTCCGCGGTCTTGAACGCACAGGGCAATAAGGAAGCCGCTATTCTGAACGCAGAGGCAGAGAAGCAGACCGCAATTCTCCGCGCGGAGGCTGAGAAGGAGAGAAAGATTCAGGAGGCGGAAGGTCAGGCAAAGGCGATCCGCGCCGTGAAGGAAGCGGAGGCCGAAGGTATCCGTCTGATTCGCGAGGCTGGCGCCGATGAGGCGGTTCTGAAGCTTCGCAGTCTCGACGCGCTGACCCGTGTTGCGGACGGCAGAGCGACCAAGATTGTGATTCCGTCCGATCTTCAGAATATGGCGGGACTGGTGACAGCACTGAAAGAGACCGCTTCGGTGGCAACGCCGGGCGATGGGAGTGAGAAGAAGGCATGAGAGACGGGTTTATCCGCGTCGCAGCCGCGACGCCGGAGGTGAGGGTCGCGGATCCCGCCTATAACCGGGAACAAATCGAGACCGTCATCCGGAGCGAAGCGGCTCGGGGAACCAAAGTACTTGTGTTCCCCGAGCTTGCGCTGAGTGCCTATACCTGCGGCGATCTTTTCTTACAGGATACGCTGCAGGAGGCGGTGTGCCGGGAGTTAAAAAAACTGCTGGAGCAGACAGCGGACACCGAAGTGCTCTGCTTTGTCGGTCTGCCCTTTGCGTTTGAAAATCAACTTTATAACGCGGTCGCCGTTTTTCAGAAGGGGGAGTTGCTCGGTCTCGTGCCGAAGCTGCACATCCCGAACTACGGCGAGTTCTACGAGCGCCGTTACTTTGCACCTGGATTCCGGTCTCCGGTTCTCGTGCCGCTCTTCGGAGAGCGGGTTCCCTTCGGGGCAAGACTGCTCTTTTGCTGTGAGTCATTGCCGGAACTCAAAATCGGCGTTGAAATCTGCGAGGATCTCTGGGTCCCGAATGCGCCCTCCATCGATCTCTGCACGGCAGGGGCTACGCTCATTGTGAACTGCTCGGCTTCGAATGCGCTCGCCGGAAAACGGAAGGCGCGGCGGGAGCTAGTCAAGGCGCAGAGCAGCAAGCTTCTCGCAGGCTATATTTACGCGAGTGCGGGCGAGGGTGAATCGACGCAGGATCTTGTGTTCAGCGCCCACAATCTGATTGCGGAGGCGGGCAGCGTGATTGCCGAATCGCCGCTGCTCACCAATGCGGTCATCGCTTCGGAACTGGATCTGAAAAAGCTGCTCTTCCTCCGGAGACGGCAGAGCAGCTACCCGCAGCGGGACAGCGAGGCGAATCTGTACTGCGGCGTCAGCTTTGACCTTCGCCTCACGGAGACCGAACTCACGCGGTCGGTTAATCCGTCGCCCTTTGTGCCGGCGGATGCGGCGGCGCGCCGTGAGAGATGCGAGGAAGTGCTGCAGATTCAAGCGCTCGGCTTAAAGAAGCGCCTCGCTCATATCAACGGCAAGCGGGCGGTGCTCGGCCTTTCGGGCGGACTCGATTCGACGCTTGCGCTTCTGGTCGCGGCCCGGAGCTTTGATGCGCTCGGTCTTCCGCGGAGCGGCATTGAGGCGATTACGATGCCGGCCTTCGGCACGACGGACAGAACCTACCGGAATGCCTGTGCGCTCGCCGAAGCCATCGGCGCTTCGCTCGAGGAAATCTCGATTCGCGAAGCTGTACTGCAGCACTTTCAGGACATCAAACAAGATCCCGAGAAGCACGATATCACCTATGAGAATGCGCAGGCGCGCGAGCGCACGCAGGTACTCATGGACATCGCAAACCGGGACAATGCGCTTGTCATCGGAACCGGTGACCTCTCGGAACTCGCGCTCGGCTGGGCCACCTATAACGGCGACCACATGTCAATGTACGCGGTCAATGTCTCGGTGCCGAAGACCTTGGTGCGCGTTCTTGTCGAGCATGAGGCGAGCCTTGCGGGCGGAAAACTCCGCGAAGTCTTGCTCGACATTCTCGACACGCCGGTGAGTCCCGAACTCCTGCCGCCGAAGGACGGCGTGATCAGCCAGAAGACCGAAGATCTCGTGGGACCTTACGAGCTCCATGATTTCTTTCTGTTTCAGATGCTCCGCTACGGCAGCAGCCCGCGGAAGATTTACCGTCTTGCGTTGTGTGCCTTTGCGGGTGTCTACGACGGGGCGACTGTCAAAAAGTGGCTTATCACGTTTCTCCGCCGTTTCTTCACGCAGCAGTTCAAGCGCTCCTGCCTGCCGGACGGCCCGAAGACCGGCAGTGTGGCGGTGTCGCCGCGCGGCGATCTCCGCATGCCTTCGGACGCGGTGAGCCGTGTCTGGCTTGAGGAGGCAGAGTCGCTATGATTACATCGCCCGCGAACAAGAAAGTAAAAGAAGTGCGCGCACTCTTTGAGAAAGCGTCTCTTCGCGCGGCGCGAGGATTGTTTCCGGTCGAGGGGGGGCGCATGTTCCTGGAAGCACCCGCAGCGGAAATCGAAGAGCTCTATGTGAGTGAGAGTTTTGCGGCGCGCGCCGAGGGAGAAGTCCGGGAAAAAATAGAGGCGCTCAGGGCGGAGACAGTCGCCGACAATATTTTTGCGAAGATGTCGGATACGAAGACGCCGCAGGGCGTGCTCGCGCTGCTTCGCATGCAGCGGAAAGGTCTCGCGGAAGTTCTGGCGGAAGGCGCAAGCTGCTTCCTCGCGGTCGAAAGCCTGCAGGATCCCGGAAATCTCGGGACCATGCTCCGGGCGGGCGAGGGAGCCGGTCTCTCGGCCATTCTCGCAAACCGCGGCACTGTGGACATTTATAATCCCAAGGTGATACGCGCGACGATGGGCAGCATTTTCCGCGTTCCGGTGGTCTATGTCGACGATTTTCGGGAGGCGCTCCTAACGCTGAAGCGGGAGGGCATACGCCTCTATGCGGCGGCTCTTCAGGCCTCTGTGCCCTATGACAGCATAGAGTATCCGGAGAAGACTGCCTTTTTCATCGGCAATGAGGCTGCGGGCCTCACGGCGGAGATGATAGCGATTGCGGACCAAAGCATCCATATTCCCATGCTCGGGCAGGTGGAATCACTGAATGCGGCTGTCGCGGCGTCTGTTCTTCTCTATGAGCGCGCAAGACAGCGGAGAAGGGAGACAAAATGAAGGGAAGTCTGATCAGTCAGAACCATTTCTGGCTCGATGTCCTGCATGTCTTTGTGGGCATTGCGGTCACCGTGCTTGCAGTCTTTGCTTTTTTGTCACCGGAAGAGTATCCGTTTTTTTTCTCTTTGATTTTCGGCTTGGCGGGGCTTCTGACTCTGGTCAACGGTCAGGTTCGTTTTACCGCTCTTCGGCGCGCACACCGGAAAAAGGGCAGTGCCGTCGTTGTGATGCTACTCGGCGCGATACTCTTAGGTCTCTGCGCGGTCAGCGCAGTCGTGATGCTCTGAGGGGGGTCCTTTGCTGAAGGATGATATTTTAAAGGCGCTGCTCGAAGCGGGCGATTACTGCTCGGGACAGGCGCTCTGCGAGCGCTTTCATGTGACCAGGACAGCGGTCTGGAAAGCGGTCGCCAGGTTGCGTGACGAGGGCTATACCATAGAAGCGAGACAGAATCGAGGCTATCGTTTGCAGAACACAGAATATTTACTGAGTCAGGCATCGCTCGACGAGGCATTTGCGGCGCAAAATTTCTTGAAACGCTGGATTTTTTTGCAGCAGACCGACTCGACCAACTTAGAGGTGAAGCGTGCTGCCGCTGCCGGAGACCGGGGACCGACTCTCTTTGTCGCGGAGGAACAGACCGCCGGCAGAGGGCGGCGGGGCCGCAACTGGAGCTCCCCGCCGGGGAGCGGTATCTGGATGTCTCTTTTATTGCGCCCGGCGCTCAGGCCGGAGCGCGCCTCCATGTTGACTCTGGTCACAGCGCTGGCTGTGACGGACGGCATACGCGAGGCAACGGGACTGGAGGCGGCCATCAAGTGGCCCAATGATGTGGTTGTAAAGGGCAAAAAAGTCGCGGGCATTCTGACCGAGATGAGCACGGACATGGATCGCATCGAATTTGTCGTGATTGGCATCGGTATCAATGTGAATACCGAAAGCTTTCCGGAGGAAATTCAGAGCGTTGCGACTTCGCTCGCGATAGAACAGGGCAAGCAGACCGCGCGGACGCCGATTATTGCGGCAATCTGGAAGCATTTCGCGGTCTACGAGCGCCTTTTTGAGGAGACGGGCAATTTCACGGCCTTGAAAGAACGCTACGAGACCTTACTTGCCAATCGCAACCGGGAAGTGCGGGTGCTGGATCCGGACGGAGCATACACGGGCACGGCAGTCGGCATTACGGAAGAAGGCGAATTACTGGTGTCCCGGGACGATCACAGTCTCACGGCAGTGCGCAGCGGCGAGGTCAGCGTGCGCGGAATTTACGGCTATGTGTAAGTTCGTGTCTTCAGGACATCGAGAACAGGAGGAATGAATCCAAATGGCAGAAGCGAAGAAGAAAACGGAAAAGAAGAGCGCGAAGAGCAAGCAGGCGGAGGCCGATAAGCGGGAAATTCAGGAGCAGGAGCTCCTGCACGGACTCATGCAGCTGGTCGAACAGGCCAAGAACAAGGACTCCAAGCTGGATGTCGATGAGATCAATGACTACTTTCAGGACTATAATCTGAGTCCCGAGGGCATTGAGCATATTTACAGCTATCTTGAGGGCAATAATATCGAAGTGCAGCACCACCAAGAGGAGGAGCCGCCGGAGGATCTCGTGAGCAACGGCAAGGGCGATGCGATGCTCGATCTCGACCTGGATCTCGACGATGACCTCGACGCAGAGGACGAAAACGGAGAGAAGATTGAGAGCGAGGAAATCAATCTGAATCCGGTGGATCTTCTCGAAGGCGTCGGCACCGAAGACCCGGTCCGGATGTACTTAAAAGAAATCGGCACCGTGCCGCTGCTTACTGCCGAGGAGGAGATGGAGCTCGCGCGCAGAAAACAGGCCGGCGATGAGAAGGCGAAGAAGAAGCTGATTGAAGCAAACCTCCGTCTCGTGGTCAGCATTGCGAAGCGCTATACGGGGCGCGGCATGAGTTTCTTGGACCTCGTGCAGGAGGGAAACCTGGGGCTCATCAAGGGCGTCGAAAAGTTTGACCCCGAGAAAGGATTTAAGCTCTCGACGTACGCGACCTGGTGGATTCGTCAGTCCGTGACGCGCGCGCTCGCGGATCAGGCGAGAACCATACGTGTGCCGGTGCACATGGTCGAGACCATCAATAAGATGAGCAAGATGCAGCGCAAGCTCACGCTGGAGCTTGGCTATGAGCCGAGCGTCGCGGAACTCGCAAAGGCGCTCGACATGACCGAGGAAAAGGTCATGGAAATTATGCAGATTGCGCGCGAACCCGCTTCGCTCGAGACGCCGATCGGCGAGGAAGACGACTCAAACCTCGGCGATTTTGTCGCGGACAACAATGTGCTGACGCCCGAGGATAATGTGGAGTCGGTCATGTTGCGCGAGCACATCGAGGCGCTGCTCGGCGACCTCAAGGAGAGAGAGCGTCAGGTCATCGTGCTCCGCTTCGGCCTCGAGGACGGCCACCCGAGAACACTCGAGGAAGTCGGCAGAGAGTTCAAGGTGACCAGAGAGCGCATCCGCCAGATTGAGGCAAAGGCGCTCCGGAAACTCAGAAACCCGGTGAGATCCAAGAGAATCAGAGACTTTTTATGAATCAGAGAAATTATCAGCGTGAGCTGGACAATTTGGTCAAACAAAACGAAGCTTCGGGCAAAGTCCCGAAGCTTCTTCTTCATGTCTGTTGTGCGCCCTGCTCCTCCTTCTGTCTGGAGAGTCTGGCGCCGCATTTTGATGTGACTGTCTTTTTCTGTAACCCGAACATCGATGACCCGGAAGAGTATCATCGCAGGGCAGAGGAGGAGAAACGCTTACTCCGGGAAATGAATTTGCCGCGTCCGGTCGGCTTCCTCGAGGGGGAATACAGCCCCGAACGCTTTCACGAAGCGGTGCGCGGTCACGAGACGGACCTGGAGGGCGGGGAGCGCTGCGGCATCTGTTTTGAACTTCGTCTCCGCGAGAGCGCAAAGGCTGCCAAGGCGGGGGGCTTTGACTACTTTACGACGAGTCTCACGATTTCCCCGATGAAAAGCGCCCCCCGACTGAATGCAATCGGGGAGCGCATCGGTGTGGAGGAGGGCGTTGCCTTCCTACCGTCAGATTTTAAAAAGAAAAACGGGTTTCTTCGCTCGACCGAGCTCTCGAGAGAGTACGGGCTCTACCGCCAGGATTACTGCGGTTGCTCCTACTCAAAGCGGGAGGCGGCGGCGCGAAAAGCTCAGTGTAGTTCTGCGGCAAAGACCGACTCGGCAATCGTGTCTGCGAGCGAGAGCAACTGCAAGCGCTGTTCCTCGTGACCGCGGGACTTTAAGGAGACCGTGTCCTGTAAGAAGTTCATGTTCTTCATCGAGGAGAAGAGTTCGCTCATCTTCTTGCCGGAGACCGGCGCCCAGGAGCCGTTTTCCACGAGGGCAATCGAGCGATTCTGCACATTGTGCGCCGCGAGGTCGCGAATCAGGTTCTCCATGTAGGGGAAGATCTCGTTGTTGTAGGTCGCGGAGGCGAAGACCAGGTGGCTCGCGCGGAAAGCCTCGGAGACCAGGTAGGAGACATCGACCACGGAGACATCGTACATCTTGATGTTTTTGACCTTCTTGGCGCCGAGCGCATTGGCGAGCACTTCCGCCGCATTCTCGGTGCCGCCGTAAATCGAAGCATAGAAGACAACCACTTCGTTGTCCTCGGGGCGGTAGGTTGCCCAGCGGGAGTACTTTTCGATGAGCCACTGAATCTTATTCGCGACGCGCCATACGGGACCGTGCAGCGGGCAAATCATCTGAATGTCAAGCCCCGCGGCCTTGTTTAAGAGCGCCTGTACCTGCAAGCCGTATTTGCCCACGATGTTGGAGTAGTAGCGGCGCATCTCGGAGAGTTCAAAATCCCCGAAATCCAGCTGGTCGGCATAGAGATTGCCGGAAAGCGCACCGAAGGTACCGAAGGCATCGGCCGAGAAGAGAATCTTATCGCTCTCGTCGTAGGTCACGGTGACTTCCGGCCAGTGGACCATGGGAGCCAGAATGAAGCGGAAGTTGTGATGACCGGTCGAGAGCGTATCGTTCTCCTTGACCTGCATGACCTTGCCCTGCAGATTGAGGTCACCGAAGAACTGCTTGATCATCGCGTGGGTCTTTGCACTGCCCACAACCGTAGCCTCCGGATAACGGAGCAACACTTCGGCAAGCGTAGCGGCGTGATCCGGCTCCATGTGGTTCACGACAATGTAGTCGAGCGGACGGCCGTTTAATACAGCCTTGAGATTTTCCAGAAACACGCCGCAGATCGCCTGATCCACGGTATCAAGCAGGACGGTCTTCTCGTCCATGACCAAGTAAGAGTTGTAGGAAATGCCGAGCGGAATCGGGTGGCAGTTCTCAAACTTAGCGAGTCTTCTGTCGCTGGATCCGAGATACCAGAGTGTGTCGCTCATCTGAATTGCCTGGTGCATAACTTCTCCTTTTCTGACAGTTTGCAGTGACTAAGTATTGCGCCGCAAAATGATCTTTGACTTCTTCGCGGACAGTATACCACAAAGAGGGCAGGGCTTGCCACTGCTTGCGGAATGCTTTGGAATGTTGTAGACTGATTTTGTTTTGATTATCACAAAAAAACGGAGAATTGTGTTCTCCTGCGAGGTAAGTTTATGTCTGATACATGTAATTCTACGCCCCAGGGCATGCCGGAGCCGCCGAAACCGAATTTTCAGGTTCCGAGCAACGAAAACAGCAATATCTGCCATGTCATCGCGATTATGAGCGGTAAGGGCGGTGTGGGTAAGTCGCTTATGACCAGCCTGCTTGCTTCCCGCGTCAGCGAGGCGGGCTACCGCGTCGGCATTCTGGACGCCGATATCACCGGCCCGTCCATCCCGAAAGCCTTCGGGGTGGACGGTCAGAGCCTTCACTCCCGCGAGAATCTGATGGTGCCGGCCGAGACCAAGAGCGGCATCAAAATTGTGAGCTCGAACCTGTTGCTCGACGACGACACGGAGCCGCTCATCTGGCGCGGACCGATGATTGCGAGCGTCGTGAAGCAGTTCTGGAGTGATGTCTACTGGGGCGATGTCGACTATCTCTTTGTCGATATGCCGCCGGGTACCGGCGATGTGCCACTCACGGTATTTCAGTCGCTGCCGGTCGAGGGCATTGTCGTGGTGACGAGCCCGCAGGAACTGGTGTCGATGATTGTCGAGAAGGCTGTTAACATGGCGCGTCAGATGAACGTGCCGATTCTCGGCCTGGTCGAGAATCTGAGCTATTATGAGTGCCCGGACTGCGGAAAAGCGCATTCGATTTTCGGCGAGAGCCATATCGATGAGATTGCAAAGACCTACGGGGTCAAGGTGCTCGCGAAAGCGCCGATTGACGCGAACATTGCCGCTGCGGTCGATGCGGGCAAGGTGGAGACCCTGACCGTTCCGTGGCTGGATGGCGCCGTCGCCGCTGTCACAGGAGACAAGGCGGAAAAATGATGACAAACGGCGGCGATCCGAACAGCGAGCTGGAGCGAGCCGTACTCCGGGGACCCGGCGCTTTCCAGGTCCCCGAGAGTATGGTCGCTTGGGCGCAGCAGTTTCAGGACGCCATGATGATGTATAATTGTGCCATTCGGGAGGTCAAGACAAAGCTGGAAGTCTTGAATGACGAACTTTCGATCCGGAATCAGAGAAATCCGATTGAGATGATTAAGTACCGGATCAAACAGCCGCATAGCATCATCGAAAAGCTGAAGCGGAAGGGCTTTCTGTTGACGTTGCAATCCATGATGGAGAATCTCAACGATATTGCGGGCGTGCGTGTCATTTGTTCTTTCGTGGACGATATTTACGCGCTCGCCGGTATGATGATGCGGCAGGACGATGTGCATGTCTTGCAGATTAAGGACTACATCAAGAATCCGAAGGACAACGGCTACCGCTCCTATCACATCATTGCGGAGGTGCCGGTCTACTTTTCGGATCAGAAGCGCTTTATCCGGGTGGAAATCCAGATTCGCACGATTGCGATGGATTTCTGGGCGAGCCTCGACCACGAACTCAAGTACAAAAAAGAGATTCCGGATGCCGAGCAAATTTCCGAAGAACTCCGTGCCTGCGCGGACATCATCGCGGATACCGATGAAAAGATGCTCGCGATTCGTCGCCGCATTGAGCAGAAAGAGAGCAAACGCTGAAGTCTCGGATCAGTTCGTGCGTGATGCGATATAAACCAAGAAGGCGCTGTGCGAGAGCACAGCGCCTTCTTGGCACTCGGAGTTATTGAACACTATGCTCATAAAAAGTTCATTAAAACCCAAGTTATATCTTAAATGAACAACAATAAAATTAAAAAAATATTCATATGCTGTTGAAAATCCTTACAGACCTCGCTAGACTATTAAGAAAGAGCTATGGTTGGCTCGCGTAACAAGGAGGAAAGCATATGAGAAAACGAAGGAACTGGTCAAAGCGTCTGCTG
>NZ_CALEYG010000010.1 GCF_937924975.1 uncultured Stomatobaculum sp. | reverse complement strand
GGCGTGGGCGCAGGTGTCGGCGCCACGCTCGCGTCGTGAATTACCTGGTCCAGGGCGACCTGTGCCGCGAGCATAGCCGCAATCGAGGAGGAAGGTGCCGTCGCATTCGACACTGCCGCCGCATTGTTCAATGCCGCCTGCAAGGCCGCCGCGAGCGTCGGGTCGGAGACATTCGGGAGTGCCGCCGTGCCAGTCGCGCGACTCGCATCGAGTGCCGCGCGCGCCGCTGTCCAGGCCGGATCCACCTCGTAGTACGCGTAGATTGTTAAATCCGTGTTGACCGCATCCGTCGCCGGATCAAAAGCCGTATAACTGCCCGCTGTCTTCGAGAGACCCACGAAGCGATACTTGCCGTTGTCGAGGTTCTGCGTGAAGTCGAGCGGCAACGCCGTATAGGCTGTATTCGCCGCGGGCGCCGAACCCTTCCGGAGCAGCACGGTCGCATTGTTGCTCGCCGTTCTGCCGTCGATGATGCGGAACTTCACCGCCTTATGGTAGGTCAGGACGAGCTTGTCGCCGATTTCCGCCGGGAGCTCGTAAATCGCACCCGGGTTGGTCGCAAAATCCGCCGGAAGCTGCGAGCTCAAATCCACTGCCGTCAGGGCACCGCTCGCATCTTTTCGGACGGCATAGAGCGCATAGTCGGTCTTGCCGATTGCCGCCGTGTTCAGGGCTGTCGTAATCATAAAGTCCGCGATTCGCGCCGCCGCATCTTCCGGTACCGGGCGGTTTAAGACCGCGCCGTCAGCTGTTCTGGTCAGGCTGCGGAACAGTTTCACGTCGAGCATCCAGCCGAAGCGGAATGAAGCCTCACCGCTGTTTCCGTCGGCCAGCGAAACTGCCTGTCTCACATCTGCGCTCGGCGCGCCCTTCTGGAGCTTGATGGTATAGGTCGCGTTGCTGTTGGTCGCCCAGACATTGTCCTCCGGAAGCTGCGGGCTGTTAAGCGCATCCTGCTTTGTCCGGCGGATGTTCTCGGCGACGCCGACGCTGTTGTCGCTCGATGAGACCTGCAGTTCCACCTGATTCGCGCCGGGTGTGCTCTGATAAATCGGCTCAAAGACCGCGTTTCCGCTCACCGTGACACTCTGACTGCGCAGTGCCGGGTTAAAGCCGAGCACACTGCCGCCGAGGAGCTGCCAGCGCACAAAGGCCGCGCCGGTGCTGTCGGTCGCATCGGCCGAGAGCATCACGATGTCACCGCTCTTGGCATCGTCGATTTCCTTCTCATCCGAGACCGGGAGCGTTGCGCCGGCTCTCGTGTGCAGGAGCAGACGGCCGCTGTTTGCCGGGTCGTTGTAGACCTTAACCGTGAATGTGTCGTTTGCGACCGCAGCGCTCTGTGTCGCTGCCGGAACGGTCGTGCCGTACCCCGCCGCCGCATTCGCCGCCGGGTTCTGTGCACTGCCGTTCGGCTGTGCGACAACCGTATAACTTCTCACCGGGTCAAGACCCGTGAAGACCACGCCGCTGCCGCCCGGGCTCACAAAACCCGGTGCGACCGCATTGCCCGCGTCGTCGACGAGCGCATACTGGCTGTTCGCGTCCGCCGGATTGACTGTGATCGAGGCCGTGTTGTTCGAGGGGTCCGGCACTGCCGTGAGATTCGGCTGTGTCGCCGGAATCACCGCGAGCGCCTCCGGTCCCTTCTTATTGGCCGGGACCGCGGAAATATTGGTTCCGGCCGCCGGATTCTGATCGGCTGCCAGCTCATAGATATGATAGGGCTGTCCCGGACGGAGGCCCGTAAAACTGCCTGTCGAGAGCGCAAGTCCCGTCATCGTCGCAATCACATTGCCGTTCAGATCCGTGACCGTATAGACGCGCGAGGTATTCGGCGTGTTGACTCGAAGCTGCCCCGTGCCGTCCGCGCCGCTGACACTTGCATCCACATTCGGCACCGCAAAGACCATATCGCTGAGCGCGGCAATCAGGACAAAGTGCGCGGTATAGCTCGCATTGCCCTGCACCGTCAGGCTGCCGAAGTTCTGATCCGTCGACACGAGGTTCCCGACATTGTCATACCAGCCCTCGAACTGATAGCCGGTGTTCGGCGTGACCGCCGGTGCCAGGCTGCTGAGCGCCGTATTCTTTAACACCGACTGCACCGCCGTGCCGCTGATGCTGCCGTTCGCCCCGCTGAAGAAGCGCACCGTGCCCCAGTCGGCCGGGTTCTTTTTGAACACATAGATGTACTTATTCGGTCCCGCAGCTGTGACCGAAAGCGAGTCCGTTCCGCTCAGCTTCGATCCGTCCGGTGCGGTCCCGCTCGCATTTGCCTTGTACCAGCCATCGCCGAGATAGCCGGTTGCCGGTGTCGCCGAGATGCCGTGCAGCGTGAGCAGTTCGTCGAGCGTGTAGGTCTTCGGCATCGTCATCTGCTGTACGAGTACGCCGCTGAGCGAGCCGCCGGTGCCGCCGCCCTCCGTCTTCGCGGTGTAATAGACCTTCGCAAAGGCGTTCGGATTCGGCTGATAGCGCACCACAATGGTCGCCGGGTCGGTCGTCGACTCGTACCGGATACTGCCGCTCGCCGTTGCGGTCGGCTGCACGAGTATCTGCGGCTGCTGGGTCAGTGCCGCGGAATCCAGTGCGATTGCGCTGACCACCGTGTAGTTCGGCACATAGGGGATGCTGACTGTCGTCAGACTGCCCGGTGCCGTCGCCTTCTCGATAATCGGCCGCGGCACATTGCTGTCTACGAAACCGCTTGCATCGTTGTCACGCGAACTCTTCAGGACAATGCTGACCATGTTCGTGTAGTCCGGATTCAGTTTGTAGATATACTTGACCTTGACGTCCTGGTTCGGCATCCACTTGAAGCTGACCGGCGTCGGTGACACCGCATTAACCGCCGGCATCTGCAGATCGAAAAGGCTCTCCTCGAGCCCCCGCTGTCTCACAAAGGTCTCCGCCGTGCCGCCGGCCACGACGGTCTTCGAGAGGGTCTTCTTTTCCTTACCGCTCACGATTTCCGCCTTGTAGAACACATACTTCGGATGATGCGCCGCCGTATTGTCTTTCGGATTGTTTGCATCCGGAAGCAGCGCCGCCGTGAAGCGCGTCGTGCCGTTTTGCACGCCTGCGCCGTCGCTCTCCGCGGCAAAAAGTTTTGCCGAGCCGAGTATGCCGCTCGTGCCGACCGGCACTGTCATGCTGTTCTCAATATTCGAGGAATCCAGATAGACATAGCTCGTCGAGAACTTGAACTTCTGATTCGTGTCCGGCTCGTAGTCAAACTGCATCGAGACGTTCTGGTTCGGCATGTTGCTGTCCAGAAGCAGCGGACTTGTAATCGTAGGCGGCACCAGGAAGCGCTCGTCTCCGGGGATCACCGCGCCGTCCGGCCCGAGGCCGGAGGCACCAGTGACCGTGAAGTCTGTGGCCGCGGTCTTCGCTGCATCCGTGGAGCCCGTACTCTTCACCGTGACCCCGGTGATTTTATAGCCCGGCAGATCCACACTGCCCTTGCTCACAGCGCTCTCAACCACAATATCATCATCGCTCCGGTCAAAAGTCCAAGGCGCAAATTCGCTTGCCGCATCCGCTTTTCTGCCGTGTGTCGTGAAGAGCTTGTAGTTCGCACTGCCCATCCAGTTTGCCCGGTAGACTGTCGTCGTGTTGTAGGGAAACACCGGATCCATACCGACTTCCGGTCTGACATCTGCTTCGATGCCCGTGCTCGCACCGGTCGGAACAATCTTTTTCCATCCGGTAAAGGTATAACCCGTCCAGGTAGGCGGCGCGATATCGTCCTGCCCCCAGGGGAGCACCGGCTTACCGCCGGGCCAGGATGTGTTGGGTCTTGCAAAACTTCCCGCATAGTTATTGTCCATGTGTCCGGAAAACGGTGCACTGGCGTTCAACGCATGACCGGATTGACCATCGATGATATAAAAGCGCCCGGTCTGCGTCACGTTGTGCCAACCCGTGAGATTCGGTGTCGTAGGATTTGTCGTCGTCGCATTCACCCTCGGCCCGCTCCCCGTGTCAAAAACAATTTTGGCGGCTGTGCCATAGCTGCTCGCATGATCGGGATTGGAATACCCGATACCCGATGTACTCGCATAGTCCGAGTAATCCACAGGCCCTGCCGCCTGTGCCGTCAGCAGCTGGGTCGAGAACAGGCTCAGCGCGAGAAGCGCGGTCAATGCCCTCTTTCTCAGTTTGTGTCGTTTCATTCTGTTCTCCTATCTATCAGGGCACCGAAGCGGTGCCCCGACATATTCAACGCTGCCACGCGCCGTTTGCATCGACGCGATAGCCGTCCGGCGTGGTCTCATTAACATACATGGAGCCGTGCGGGCGAACCGTGTTCCCCGCCTTGTAGAACCACTTCTCGTTGACCGCATCGTACTCGTAGGTGTACGCGATCGTCTCCGGGGTGAAGTAGTACCACTTGCCGTTGATCGCCTGCCAGCCCGTCGGCATCACACCTGTCGTCAAATCCAGATAATACCAGTGTTTGTCCACTTCGTCAAAATACCAGCCGTACTGCATCTTGCCGAGCCAGCCGTCGTTCGCCGTGTTGCAGTAGTACCAACTGCCCTGCTCGTCCTTAAACCAGCCGAAGTCCATAATACCGTACGAGTTAAAGTGATACCAGCCGTTTTTGTTCAGCTCGCCGTTTGCGTAGTCCAGCTTTGCCCAGCGTCCCACCAGGCGGATACCGCCGTTCAGCGTGAAGATCCACTCGGAGTGCTCCGGGTTAATCAGCTGCCAGTTTCCGTTCGTACTGACGGTATAGCCCGGCTCATAATCCGCATATAAAGCCCTTTCTTTGTCGCTCATCACGAAACAAAGTTGCTGTCGCCGCCGTATCACGACGGTTGTTTTGTATCGGACAAAGACAAAAACGACAGGGCGGTGAATGCTCTCTTCACCGCCCTGCCTACTGTAAAAATATACGTCTGCGCTTCCGTTTTATTCGACCTGGCGCCGCAACTTCAGCTGCCGGAACCGTTCAAAATCTCAATCGGATGCGCCTCATAGAGAAACAGCATCGCGTCGTAATAGGCCGCCGGCGCGCCTTTCAGCCGATAGCTGCGATCCGGCAAAAGCCGCATCAAAAAGGTATAGCCTTCGCCAAGCTGCATCATCCGCATGGGTGTATGCACCAGGGTGTAAACCCGGCTCTCCTCCTTTGTGATCTGCGAAAAATAGAGGACATATTGCCGCCCCTCCGCAAAGCGCGCCTGCGCTGCCAGCGGGTCGCAGGAAACAAAGTGCTGTATGCTCCGCTTTGCTTCACCCATGCGCTTAATATTGTCCCCCAGCTTCCAGACATCGGTGCCGATTGCGTAGTAGTCGTTTCCGAGGCCCTGCGAAAGGAGAACGCCCATGCTTGTGTAAATCGGATTCACCCGCTCAATGTGCCCGTCGTGCGCGGAAACGACAATCTTTCCGGAGCCGATTTCGGCCTCGATGTTTCGGATGGCCTTTACATTCTCCGCCATATCCCGGTCTCGAAGCGTATTGGAATCCTCGGTTGAAGTCCAGGATTCCATCGCCTGGCGCACAGTTGTGAGTTCCATTTGAAAGTCCCTCGCATCCGCATCGCGCATATCCGCATCACCGGCTTTCGCGCGCAGCCCATCCAGAAACGCAACGGCCTGCCCCGCACGTTCCGCATTGATCGAATAGGGGGGCGTCAGAACATTTTTGAAGACCGCATCAAATTCCGCCTCGGTCGCGAGTCCGTGCGCAAGGCTGTACTGCTTTAAAAACGCATAGCCGGTCTCGGGATTCTGCATATCAAAGCCGTAAAAGCGAACCTTTTTCTCTTCCGGCGCTGTCCGGTTCCAGTCTTGTATCCAGCCAAGCAGTGCAGCCATCTCTTTGGTGTGATAAATCGGGAACGAGAACTTCTGTACCAGCTCTTCCGGCTTGCCCTCGCCGCTCTGCAAATAGCGGTTGATGTCGGCACACTCGCTGTAGTCCGCTTCGAGCGCAAAAGCCGTATAGCCCTGTTTCTCGACCATCTCTCGCAAGACAGAGAGTTTCAGCTCCTGAAATTCACGGCTGCCGTGTACCCCTTCCCCGACGGCAAGGACGGATACATTGTCCGGGATATGATCCGCGGATAGGGACTGCATCTCTGCCCTGAGTTCCGGAATTTCCCGGTGCGCCTGTATCTCCTCTATCTTCTGCTTTCCGAAGACCAAAAGCCCCGCTCCGAGCAGGAGCAGCATGAGCCCAAATATCAGTCGAACGCACACTTTCAATATTTTTTTCAGAATATTCCGCATGATACCGTACCTCCTTAAAATGACAATTCCTTCTTTCGAAAGCCGAGCAGTACAAGCAGCAGCGGAAGTATCATATAGATTCCGAGCGCGAGCACAAAGATGCCGACAAACGGCTTTCCGTCCTGTATGTTGTTCTGCACGCTGCGAAGCAGCGCCGTGTAGAGAAAGGGGCGCAGACGTCCCACGTTATCTTTGAGCGGTCCCGTCAGCAGGGTCATCGTGATCAGAATAAACATTGCGTTCGATGAGAGCAGCGCAAAGGCAATCGCGCCCTGCAAACTGTTCTGCGTAAGGAAGCAGAGGGTCGCCGCAAGCTGCATGAATCCGAGCGTCCGGAGAAATACCTGTGCAACGGTGAGCGCGACCGACACTGCCTCCGCGTCTGTATAGAAAAGACGGCGCGCACCCGGGAGCAGAAAGCAGAGCGCAGCGGTCGGCACGAGCGTGAACAGCAGAAGCAGCGCGCACTCTCCGAATTTTGCGAGGACTATGCCTTCCCGTGAGACACCCGCGCCGATTGCAACCTGCATCGCCCGGCACTTAAAGTCGTCCGCATAGACAGAGACAAAGAGCAACGTCCCGATGACCAGCGGAAAAAAGTCGAGCGCGAACTCGGTCGCTCGACGCATATCGGCCGAAACCGCACCGTTGCCGCCGTAGAACAAAAGCAACAGTGCCAGGCAAAGTTCAAAGCCCGGAATTCCGACGCGGACGCTTCGTTTTTTCAAAACGCGCGCGATGTCCGCAAGCATATAGTTATGCATCTTTTCTGCCTCCCGTCAGCGAAAAATAGTAATCCTCAAGGCTCTGCCCGTTTTCTTCCCGCCCGCAGACTCGAATTCCCGCTGCCTGCAACACGCGCTTGGCCCGCTCACAATCAGAAACCCGCAAGGTCACACAACCGGCTGCCTCCGACTGTAACTCTGTCCGCGCAATCTCGCGCACCAGAGCGCCGTTCTCCAGAATTCCGAAGCGATCCGCCGTGTGCTCGAGTTCCCCTAAGATATGGGAAGAAAGCAGAATGGTGCTTCCCTCTTCCGCAGCAAGTTTTCGGAACAGCACGCGCATCTCGGCAATCCCCTCCGGGTCCAGACCGTTCACCGGCTCGTCGAGCAGTAAAATCTCCGGCTTTCCGAGCAGCGCATTCGCAATACCGAGACGCTGTCGCATACCGAGCGAAAAAGCACCGAACTTGGACTTGACGCCCGAAAGGCCGACGAGCGCTAACACCCGCTCGATTTCCGCCGTGTCCCGTATTCCCTTGACCCCGCAGTAAAAGCGTAAATTCTCCTCCGCACTCAAATAGTCAAAAAAGTTGCCGCCGATAAAGAAGCCTATCTTTCGCCTTGCCTTCCGAAGTCCTGCCTGCGTTGTCTCTCCGTCAATCGAGACTTGCCCACCCTGTATCTCCGTGAGCCCCAGAATGGTCTTGAACAACGTTGTTTTTCCGGCGCCGTTTTTTCCAATCAGACCGTAGATTTCTCCCTGTCCTACCGTTAGGTTCAGGCCGTCCAGCACAGGCCTTTTGCCGTAGCGCTTGCTGACCTCCCTAAGTTCAATCCGATTCATACTTTGTCGCTCCTCTTCCGTCTCTTTTTGGTTCACGCTGCGGGCTGATGCGGAATCCGCAGCGACCGTCGACCCTTCCGATTCTCCTTCGTTCTTTCGCAATAGTTAACTATTTGCATAATACACCAATTCTCTATTAACTGCAAGCACAGTTGTTGCCGCAGCGCTGCCGCTGTCTTCGCGGCGACCGGGAGATGCTGATTGCCTTCGAACGGTTGCGCGACACTACAGGCGCCGGGCACAAAAAAAGAGAGAATGCTCTCGCATTCTCTCTCGTTCCATCTCAGTTAAAATCCTGCTGTCGTTTCGTTTGCCCCCGTTTGGGATAAGCTTACTGAACAGCCGTTACGTTGACTGCCTGCGGTCCTCTGTTGCCGTCAGCCACTTCGAACGTGACCTTCTGGCCATCCTCGAGCGTCTTGTAGCCCTCAGAGTTGATACCGGAGAAGTGAACGAAAATCTCGCTCTTGTCCGCATCGTCCGTGATGAAACCATAACCCTTAGTCGCATTGAACCACTTAACTGTTCCGTTGTGCATTGTCGTGCCTCCATGAATAAAATAATCCGTAATCCCCCGGGGCAACAAAGTGCGTGTCAGATCGACCACGGATGGAACCTCATGGTCTTTGCTGTCGCGCGAATCCGTGTCCACTCAAATCACAATGTAACTATAGCAAGTATTACGGTGAGTGTCAATGCGTATTTCGGTTTTTCCTGTGTTGTTTTCACATTTTTATGAATGCCGTTTATTAAAAATTGTGCAAATTCACAGAGAGTATTCTGTCAAATCGCTGTCGCAAAGCAGCAGTTCCACGGCGAGTTGCTCGCCCATACGACCGGATTTATAGGCTGTTTCCAAGGCTGCGGCGCGCCGTTCGGCGGCCGCAAGACCGCTGAGCGAAAGTTGTCGCCCCATTTGCAAAAGTTTCCGTACCAGCCACTGGGGTTGCCCGGCGAGCTCCGCAATTTCTTTTTCCCGCTTTCCCTCGGCCGCAAAGGCCTTGACGAGGCGAAGCTGGCGGTACTGGCGGCTTAACATCGCCAGAATGCGCCCGGGCTTTTCCTTGAGAGCAAGCAAGTCACTGTAGAGCGAGAGCGCCCGGTCTGTCTTCCGCTCACAGCTCGCCGCAATCATATCAAAGATGCGATTCTCAACCGAGACCGAAATAATTGCCGCCAGGTCTTCCCGCGTGACCACATCCCGCACGCCGAGGTAGGCAATCAGCTTTTCAAGCTCGCCGCCGAGCATCTCCATATCCCCGCCGACCGCCGCAAGCAGCTGCTCGAGCACACTCTCCTGAATTTTTTTGCCGCTCCGCAACAGGTAGCGCGCTGCCCAGAGCTTCAGATCCCGCTCTGCCGGGTGCGCACACTCCGCAATCCCGCCGAGCTTTGCGACTGCCTTGTAGAGGCGTGTTCGCTTGTCGACACTCTCCTCCGAGAAGACCAGAAGGGTGCTTTCCGGCAGTGTGGGCAGATAGTCAGCGAGCTTGTCGGCGCTCTTTTGGAAGAGACCGCTCTCCTCGACGAAGACCAGACGACGCTCCGCAAAAAAGGGCAACGTATCGGCCGCCGCAATGATATTGTCCTCGTTCGCCGCTTCTTCCCGCAACAGCGTGACATTCATGCTGTCGCCCGCAAACAATGAAAAAAAGCGGGCCTTATAGTTCCTGCGGAGATAGCTTTCCTCTCCGCAAAGAAGATAGGCCCGCGAGAGCGCACCGCTTTTCAGTGCGCTCTCAAGTTCTGCTGTACTCACTTTTTCTTGTGGAAGGAGCCGTAGCTGTGACCGGGCTCCATCTTGACGCCGCGCGCCGCCGCAAGCTCACTGACCGTGACGAGCTGATAACCTCTTCTGGTCAGCTCCGGAATAATGCGCTCTGCCGCCGCCGCACTCTGTGCATAGATGCTGTGCATGAGGACAATGTCGCCGTCCTTCACCTGGCTCAGAACGACATTCACCGTATTGTCCGCGTTCTTGGTCTTCCAGTCCAAGGTATCAATATCCCAGAGCGTCGCCGAATAGCCCATTGCCGCGAGCGTCGGACGCGCCTTGCCGCCGAGCGAACCGTAGGGCGGGCGCACCAGCGTTGCGCTCTGACCGGTTGCCTCGCGGATTGTGCGGTTGGTCTTCTGAATCGATTCCTGCACGGCCGGACCGCTGAGTTTTGCGAGATTCTCGTGTGCCCAGCTGTGATTGCCGAGCTCCATGCCGTCCGCCGCCATGCGCTGCACAGTCTTCTGATGACGCGCCACGAGATTACCGACCATGAAGAAGGTCGCGCGGCCGCCGTTTGCCTCGAGCGCCGAGAGTATTTGTGCGTCGTACTTGCTCGGTCCGTCGTCAAAGGTCAAAGCGACCATCGGGCGGTTCGGATCCACCTTTCGCACTGACGCTTCCGCAACCTCTGCCGGGGTCTCCCCCTTCTTCACGACCGCAATCCGCACGCCGTCAATGTGCGTGCCGACGCCGACTTTACCGGCATCCTGTCCGTTCGTGACCCAGTCGAGCCACTGCCCGTTCACCTGTGCCTTCGTGTATACATCAAAAGAAGACGCGAGCTCGCCGTTCAGCCAGACACGAACACCTTCGAGCGGCGCCGTGCCGCCTTCCACGCCGGCCACGGCACCGTTCTCCTTGGTGCCGGTCCAGCCGCTACCGCTCACATTGACCTGGTACTGAATGGTTCCCGTCATGCCTGCCGGCTGCTCTCTGAGCGCCGCGCGAAATGCCGTTGGATAGGTTCCCGTGCGGGTCAGCATGTGGTTGTCCCCGGCCCAACCGGTCCAGCCCTGTCCCTTATATTCCATCTCGTAGGAAAGGACTACCTTGCCCTCTTCCGCGTGTACAGGCGCCGAGAGATCTCCGGAAAGGTTACTCATACCAAGCGTCATCGCGAGCGAAAGAGCAACCGCCGCAATACGCTGAAAAATCGTTTGTTTTTTCATCGTTTTCTTTTCTGCCTCCTCGTTCATAATATTTCCCCCATTTGTTGCCTGAGAAGCACAAAGACCGTGCGCCGTTTCTTTCCATAGCCGTTCTGCGCACGATAGCGTCTATTATAACATGTTTTGTACTTATGACTACCCTAAAAGTCCTAAACTTTCCTTTAAAACGCGCACTTGCCCGCATTCCTCGCAAATGTTAGAATGAAAAAAATATAGCTTGTTTGAAAGGAGTCTTATGGCCAACGAGGAGGCGAGAAACCCAAGTCAGCCGACGCCGGAGGAAAAGAAGCCGGGTAATGTGTTTCTCTTCTATGTAATTCCCTTTCTTCTCCTGAATCTTCTGATCTTTTTCCTGGTGACCTTGCGTCCCAAGTTTAAGCTTCATATTGAGGAGTCCGTCGATTTCCGCTCGGCTGAAATCGAACTGGAGATGCACCCGCGCCTGCCGCTCGCTGCGTTTGATGTCAAACTCGACGACACACCGCTGAACCTTGAGAATCTGGGCGGCGGACACTATAAGACGAGCGTCGACAAGAACGGCACGCTGGAAGTCACGGTTCGCTATATCAACGGCATGAGCCGCACCCAGTACGAACACATCGGCTCGGTCGATGATCAGCCCCCGCTGATTTCCGGCGAGGAGCTCGACGGCAACATGCTGACCGTGAGCTTTGACGACGCCCAATCCGGTGTGGACTATGATTCGATTTACGGCATAGACGCAAACGAGGAGCACGTGCTCCCGCGCAGCATCGACGATACCGCCCACACCGCAGTCTTCCAGATTACGACCGACCGCCTCGAAATTCACGCGTCCGATAAACTCGGCCACGAAGCTGTCTGCAATTTCTCCGAGCTCGATGCAATGGGAAACGGCGGTGACAACAGCCACGAGTACCACACTTACGGCGCCGACGAAAAGAAGCAGGGCGGCACCGCCGTCGAGGATGAGACGCGAGAGAGCGAGCGGAAGCAGAACAGCAAAAAGGCAGAGCAAAGCGAGAGCCGGACAAGAGCGACGAAAGAGAGCACGAGCGCGGCCGTAACGAGCACAGCGGCTCCCACCAAGGCAAAGGAGAGCCGGACCGCAGCAAAGACCAGCACCGCCGCTCCCACCACCAAGGCGAAAGAAAGCAGCGCCGCCAAGCAGACAAGCGCCGCGGGCACAAAGGCAAAGGAAACTTCCGCTGCGGGCACGAAGGCAAAAGAAAGTTCGACTGCCGCAAAACAGACAAGCGCTGCTTCCGGCAAGGCAAAGGAAACTTCCGCCGCGAAATCGGACACCAAGGCCAATGCCGTCAACAACAGCGGTGCGCCCGCCCCGGGCGAGACTGTCTCCGGCGGAAAAAGCGGTCCGGCAAAATCCACCGAGCCGAAGAAAAGCACTTCTTCGATCCAGGTGGTCGAACCGCTGAATCCGTAACTTCGAAAAAGATAGGAAAAAGCCCCGAATCCATCGGATTCGGGGCTTTTGATTTGCGGTTTCATATCGCTCAGAGCAAGCCCTGCCAGAGATTGCCGAGCGCTGTGAGCAACAGATTGTTTCGGTAGAGGAAACTGAGCCAGCCTGTCGCCTCAATGCACTCCAGCACCCCGCTGCCAAGCGGCGTGTATTGAAAGAGATTCAGGAGAATAAAGCCGAACCAGAGGAAAAAGAAGCCTTCTGCGAGTCCCAGCACGGCTCCCGCAATCTGGTTGATTCCGTGAATAATCGGGAGTGCTGTAAAGAGATTCAGCACGCGCATCAGAAGATGCAGCAACATGCGAAACAGTATAAACAGCAGGCTGAAACCGAAGTAGTTTAAAAGTGTTCGCCCCAGGAAATCCGCCGCATACTGCTGAAAACCGGTTGCGCCGAGCGCTTCCCAGTTTGTCGACGTATTGTTGGTGCGAAGTCCGGCTTTCAGGCTGTCCGGAATGGGCAGATTTTCAATCACGCGGTCCTGCCCCGCCGTGTCATCAATCTGGCGGTCCGTCACGGTATCCAGACCTGTCTTCTCGGAAATGTAGCGCTCCGCGGCCGTCTGTAAGCCTGTGTTCTTTGCGAGAAAACTCGCCGTTCCCGGCAGCGCCGTCCGCGCAAACAGGGTTGTCAGAATCAGGGCAAGGGCGCTCACCGCGAGGCGAAGAAAGCCCCGCCGGTGGCCGTCCAGCATCATTCCGAGCAGAAACAGGGCGACGAGCAGCGCGAACCAGTTCCGATCAAGCCAGGCGCTGAGTTGCACTGCCATCAGCCGAGGAAATCCTCTTCCTTCAGAATCAGGAGCCCATCTTTGTTATAGCGCTTGGAGAAGAGCCCGCCGAGTCTTCTGCTGAGCGGCGGCTTCTCCGCGCGATCGGCCGCTTCTTCAATCAGAGTCTCCGCATTTTTCCGCGTGAGCTTTACATTGTCCGCCTGCAGAAGCTCAATCCGCTCGTAGAGGGCATTCATGCTCTTGCCCGTAATCACACAGTCGATATTGCGCGCGTAGACCGCCGCGTAGTTTGCAAACGCATCCTTGGTCATCGGCTCGTTCTCATAGAGACGCTTCTTATCGGCCTCCAGTTTTGCGAGGTCCTCCGCATGCGTGCGCGCCTGGCGTGTTACCGCCTGCGCCGCTTCCGTGACCTGCGCTGCTCCCGCGGCCTGCGGTCTCTCTCTGTCCTCCGCCCTGGTCTGCGGTGCGGTGCGCACCTGTACGGTCTCTTCTTCGACAGCACTCGTTGCCGGTGCTGCGCCGTTCGCCTGCACTACATTGTTCTCCCGCGCCTTGGCGAGCTTTTCCCTCTCCGCTTCCGTAGCCTTTTTCTCGGCCTCGACTCTTTCTCTCTCCGCCGCTTCTTTTGCCGCGGCCGCCTGAAGCGCTCCTTCCCTGCGACGCGCTTCTTCTTCCTTGCGGCGCGCTTCCTTTGCCTCCAGGGCACTCTTTGTCACTTCTTCCTGGCGACGTGCCTCGGCCTCCCGGTACTTCGCTTCCGCCGCAAAGTATGCCTTTACATCCTCGCGCTTATCCGCCGTGTGGAAGACCTTTTCCACTTCCGGGTGCGACGCGCGGAGTCTGGTGAGCTGTAACGGATTGTCAATCAGAAGCACGGTGCGCATGCCGCCGTCCGCGGCGATCAGCTGAATCAGTTCGCTGAGGCTCACATCGCTCAAATCGCCCGCCTCCTCAATGATGAGGTCTCGGCCTGCGGTCTTCTCCGCAGAATTGCGGACGCCGTAGACATTCAGGCGCTCTGCCTTCACCTTGGCCGCGGGACGCTTGAAGCCGGTCACGGCCTGCGCCTCCTTGAGGCGCTCCACCGCCCCCTGCAATCCCTCTTCCGGTGTCCTTCCCTCAATCAATGCGTTGAATGAGCCCGGCGTCCGGAGCAGTTTCGGCTGCTTCGGTCTGTACTCTGCGGCTGCTGCCTCTTCCGCAAGCGGCTCCTTCGCAGTGCTCACGGCACGTTCTACCGCCGGTGTAGTCGCTGCCGCTTTCTCCTCCGGTGCCGCCGCTTCCGCCACGGCGGGGGCTGCCGTCTCCGGTTTGCCTGTCGCCGCTTCCGCGGTCTGCTCGTCTGTCTTCTCTGCGACCTGTTCCGCGGGGACAGCCGCAATCTCCGCCGCCTTGACAGGCGTCTCTTCGACGGCAGTCGCGGTCTCCGCACTCCCGGTTGCCTTGACAGGCGTCTCTTCGACGACAGCCGCAGTCTCCCCGGGCTTCTCGGCGGGCTTCTGAATCAGCTCCGCCTCTTTGTCCTGCTCAAGGCGGCGCAGTTCCGCCTCCTCCCGCGCGAGCTGTTCCCGTCTCTCCTGTCCGGGGAGTTTCGGCAACACCTTGGTCTCATCGAGCTTCGCTTCGCGGGATCTCAGCTCCTCTTCGGTCTCGCTGGCGCGCGCCGCCGCCCGCGCTCTGGCTGCCGCGCTCTCTTCCTCATAGCGAAGTCTGTCCACCATGAGCTGCTCGGTGCCCGGAAATTCGGAATCGGCCGCGCGCTGCTCGGTCGACACCACATATTCGCGCGAAGGGCGGGAACTCTCCTCGCGATAGCGCTGTTCTACTGTGCGCGGATCCGCAACCGGCGCGCTCTCCGTCACTGCCGCATGCTCTAAGGTCGGCACACTTCCCGCTCCCGCGGCTGACAGTGCCGCTGTCTGCATGCTTTCCGTCTCGGCCTGCATATACGCCGCGCTCTGCGACTGGGAAGACATTGTCGCGACCTTGCGCCCGAGTTTCTCCTCCTCGAGGCGGCGGAGATGCGCGTCGATTTCTGCATCAATATCGTTCTGCGCGGGCGCCTCCTGCGGCTGCACGGCCTCCGTCCACGAAGGCACACCGGTCGTCGCCGCCGTCGCCGTTTGGAAGGTCGGCACATTGCGATAGCGATCCTCCTGCGCCGCCGCATACGGCTCGGTCAGCGCCTGCGTGGGTACCGGGGCGGGATTCGATGCCGCCGGGATTTCCGGCGCCGTCTGCGCCGCCATCGGCTGCGGCGCTATCCCTGCCGCTGCGCCGCCGACATACTGCGGCATTGCGACTGCGGGCTGCGGCACCGCCGTCTCCTGAACTGCCGTATTGCCGTACGGCACACTCTCCGTGTACTGCGGTGCGGCAACCGGCGCTGCGGTGGGCGGCAGTACGGTCTCCGGTGCCGCTGTGAAAGGCGGTACGGTCGCTGTCGCTGTCATGACAGGCGGCACTGCCTCCTGCGGCTGCAACGAAAACTCCGGAATCACCGCTACGGCCTGTGAAAATGCCGGTGTCACCGGCGCCGTCTCCCGCACGGCATTCTGACGCGGCGAGCTTGCCGGCTGGTAATAAATTTCTCCGGCAATGCTCTGCTGGTATTCGTTCAGCGGCTCACCCTCGCCCTCGGCCTTTAAGCGCAGTGCTTTCTGCACCCACTCGCCGGATCCGAAGAGTATGGTAATGCGGTCGCAAAGATCCAGGCAGGCATCCCGCATTCCCGCCTTATGGTAGAGCTCGGCGAGCTCGTACATCCACTCTTCGGAGATTTCCTCATTCACATACTCTTCGAGCGGCGGAATCAGCTGCGGCGGCTGTGCGCCCTTCGCCTTTAAAATCTGATAGCGAAGCAGCTTCTGGCGGGAATCCTGCGGCGCGAGCTTCTGAAATTCCTCGAAGCACTCCTCCGCCTCGTCAATGCTCCCGACCTTCAGGGCAAGCTGCGTCAATTTAAAGAGCAAGCCCCGCCCCATCGGTGTTCTCTCGACCGCGAGGAGCAGAATATCCTTTGCCTCCCGATACTTTTCGTTCTTTTCGTAAATCTCGGAGACCTGCGTCAGGAGACTCACATTCGACACGCGTCTCCAGTCGATTTTATCGGCAATCTTCATTGCCGTCTGATAGTCACCAAGCCCCGCCTGCTTGCGCATCTGCTCCACTTTTACGTTCAGTTCGTGCTTGTCCATCCGCTTCCTTTCCGCCTCTTAAAGCTCCGTTCTTCCTTCCAGGGCACGCAGGAGCGTGACCTCATCGATATATTCCAGATCGCCGCCCACCGGAACCCCGCTCGCAATTCTGGAGACTTTAATGCCTGTCGGTTTCACGAGCTTCGCGATGTACATCGCGGTAGTCTCACCCTCCAGACTCGGGTTCGTTGCAATGATGACCTCCTCCACATCGCCCTCCAGACGCCGCATCAGTTCTTTTAGCTTGATGTCCGAGGGTCCTATGCCGAGCATCGGTGAAATGGCACCGTGCAACACATGGTAGACGCCTTCGTATTTTCCCGTTTTTTCGTAGGCGGCGAGATCTCTCGTGTTCTCGACCACCATAATCTGCCGGTGATTGCGCTTTGCGCTCTTGCAAATCGGGCAGAGCTCCTCATCGGTCAGGGTAAAACATTCCTTGCAATAGCGCACGTTCTGCCGCGCGCTGCGAATGGCATCGGTCAGAGACGCGACGCGTTCCGTCGGCATATTGATGATATGAAACGCAAGGCGCTGCGCGGACTTTCTGCCGACCCCCGGCAGCGCGGAGAGTTCTTCCATGAGTCTCGTGATTTGTTTGCCGTAATAATCCATGAAAATCCGTTCTTTTACTCTTTTCCTTTAGAAAGGCAGTCCGCCGGTCAGCTTGCCCATCATCTGCTGATTCTCGGCCTCCGCCATGCGAAGCGCCTCATTGACCGCCGCCTTGATGAGGTCCTCCAGCATCTCGACATCATCCGGATCCACGGCGTCCTTGTCCAGCGTAATCTTACTGACTTCCCGGCCACCGACCACCGTGACGCGCACCGCGCCGCCGCCGGCCGTCGCCTCAAACTCCTTGCTCTCGAAAGCCTTTGCCTGCTCCTCCATCTGCTTCTGCATCTTCTGGAGCTGTTTCATCATATTGTTTGCGTTGCCGGGCATACCGTTAAATCTTGCCATATTTTTTTCTCCTGTATTTTACTGCCTGCGGCGCACTCATTCTTCCCGCTCCAGCGGAAAATGAATTTGTTCCCGCAGTTCTTCCTCTGTCATGCGATAGCTCCGCGCCGACGTCTGACCGGTCTTTCGCGCGAGCCCCAGTTGAAACTCCTTGCCGTAGCGCTCCCGCAGACAGTCCCGCAGAGCGTCAAGTCCCCCGTTGCCGAGAACGCCTTCCGTCACCTCGTTGGGACAACAGACGGTCAGCTTGCCGCTCTCTTCCGCAATGAGCTCGCAACTGTGGAGTGCCGGGGCGTACATACCGCCGAGACTCTCCGCAATGCTGCCGAGCTCACTCCGGACTTTCATGAAGTCCTCGTAAGCGGGACGCGACAGGGCAATTTCTTTGACTTCCGCGCGCGCTGTATTTTCCGGCGCGACTTCCGTCTCCGCAGGCACGGGCGTTACAGACGCCGCGACCGGGATACCGTTCTTTGCGACATCCTGCAGGCGCTTCTCAAGGCGCGCAATCCGCGAGAGCAGCGCATCGCCGTCGGTGTCCATCTCCGGTTCCGCAAGCCGTATCAGCGCGAGCTCCGTGAGCGTCCGCTTATCGGACGCATAGCGAAGCTGTTGGGACAGCTCCGCCTGCACGCGGATTGCCCGGAGCAACACGGCCTTATTCGCGAGTTCCGCATCCGCGCGGAGCAGTTGCAAGCGCTCGCCCGCGCTGTCCACAAGTCCCTCGGCGTGTTCCGCCGTCTTTAAGACCAGCAGGTTCCGGAGGTACCAGAGGAAGTCCGCATTGAACTGCCCGAGTTCCCGACCCTCGAGAAAGGCACGGTTGAGAAGTGCCAGCGCCTCACCGGTCTTGCCGTAGAGCAGGGCGCGAAACAGTTTCGAGAAGACCTCGACATCCACCGCACCGAGTATGTTCAGCACGGCCTCATAGCGGATCTCTCCGTCCGGACAAAAGGCGACACACTCGTCGAGCAGACTCAGCGCATCGCGCATCGCGCCGTCCGCCTGCGCCGCGATGTAGCGCAGTGCGGCCTCTTCCGCCCGAATATGCTCGGCAGCTGCGAGTTCCGTAAGCCGCGCCGCAATGGTATCCGTCGTGATGCGCCGGAAATCATAGCGCTGGCAGCGGGACAACACTGTGACCGGAATTCTGCTCTGCTCCGTTGTCGCGAGAATAAAAATCACATAGGACGGCGGCTCTTCCAGCGTCTTTAAAAGCGCGTTGAACGCGCCGCTCGAGAGCATGTGCACCTCGTCGATGATAAAGACCCGGTACTTGCCGTCGGTCGGCGGATATTGCACCTGCTCCTTGATGTCGCGGATGTTGTCGACACCGTTGTTCGACGCCGCGTCAATCTCCTGCACATTCATCGAGCTCTCCGAGAGAATCGCTCGACAGGATGCGCAGACCCCGCAGGGATTTCCGTTGACCGGGTTTTCGCAGTTGACGGCGCGCGCCATAATCTTGGCGACACTTGTCTTTCCCGTGCCCCTGGTTCCGCAGAAGAGATAGGCGTGCCCCACACGCCCCGTCTCAATCTGGTTCCGGAGTGCCGTGCAGACGGCATCCTGTCCCTTTACCTCGTCAAAGTTTTTCGGTCTCCACTTCCGGTAAAGTGCGACATAGGCCATCTCAGCGGTCTCCGAACGAGAGCCCGAGAAGTCTCGCCTCTTCGACAATCGAAGCGTTCGGATCCACGGTCTTTAACTTGCCCGCCGACTCCTCGAGCGGAATGCTCGTGATCTCATTGTTCCGGATGACCACCATCTCACCGAAGCGGCCCTCGCTGATCAGCTTTGCCGCGCGTGCGCCGAGACGCGAAGAGAGCACGCGGTCATAGGGATTCGGCGCGCCGCCGCGCTGGGTGTGACCCGGCACGGTCACGCGGACTTCCTGTCCGGTGATGGCCTGAATCTCCGCGCCGATCTCGTAGGCAACCGAGGGATAACGGCGCGATGCGAGCTTGGTCTTTCTCTCCTTCTTGCTGAGCGCCGCCGTCTCCTTCGAGATTGCGCCCTCCGCGACGACAATAATCGAGAAGCGACTGCCCGCCCGCTGGCGTTTCTGCAGTGCCTCGATGATTGCCTTGATATCATAGGGAATTTCCGGAATCAGAATGATGTCCGCGCCGCCCGCAATGCCCGCATAGAGCGTGAGCCAGCCGACTTTATGTCCCATGACTTCGACAATAAAGACTCTGCCGTGGGAAGCCGCCGTCGTGTGAATGCAGTCAATCGCGTTAGAGGCGATTTCAATGGCGCTCTGGAAACCGAAGGTCTCATCCGTGCCGAAGAGATCGTTGTCGATGGTCTTCGGCAGAGAGACGATGTTCAGCCCCTCCTGCCGCAACAGATTGGCCGTCTTCTGGCTGCCGTTGCCGCCGAGCACGCAGAGGCAGTCGAGCCCCAGCTTCCGATAAGTCGCCTTCATCAGTTCCACTTTGTTATTGCCGTTTTCGTCCGGTTGTGTCATCTGCTTGAACGGCTGCCGGCTGGTGCCGAGCAAGGTGCCGCCCCGCGTGAGAATGCCGGAAAAATCATTCTTCAGGAGCAGGCGGTAGTCCTCATACATGAGGCCGCGATAACCGTCCCGAAAGCCGACAATGTCCACGCTGTCATACAGATTGTAGAGCGCTTTTGCGATACCGCGCATCGTCGCATTCAGCGCCTGGCAGTCGCCGCCGCTGGTCAGCATACCGACGCGGATTCGCCCGCCCTTCTTCTCTGCCTTTGCCTTCTCCAACTTCTCTTTTTCTAACTTTTCTCTCTCTGCCATATCCGACTCCTCCAGACGCTTCCGTATGCGCAATTTCCGACCGCATACCTTTCAAAAGTATACGACAGATCCGCCTATATCACAAGAAAGCCCCACGAAAAAAAGACGGCTCTGCCGTCTCTTCCTCTGTACATCAATCAAAAACAAACCGCACATCCCGCTTTGAACGGGAGCCATGAACGTTACCGCGGCAGCCAGCTCGGCGACGGCGATCCCGCATCGCCCGTACGCATTTGCTTAGTGCTGCTGCATTCCTGCCCTGACACGGTTCGCAAAGGTCCGCCGCGCGGGGGCCCTCGCGTCTACGCCGCTTACCGTGGGCTGCTTCACAGCTCTGCACGCCCGAGGCGGGATATCACCCCTGCTATGGCGGACTGCAGGTGCAGGGAACCGCCGTCTCCCCGGCTGTGCGGACTTTCAGTATACGGGAGGCGGCCGTCCTTTGTCAAGATAGGACCGGACTCAGAAGAACTCCGGATCGTAACACCAGAGCTGATGGTAAAAGAGGTACACCATAAAGACCAGCTCGCCGTTTAACAGTTCGGTGTAGGCAAAGGGCATCGGAATTGCTTGTAAAACTAAAGTTTTCAGGAAAATACAGACCAGTGCCGCGAGGCAGAGCTTCAGCGAAAGACGCAAATCGCCGCGGAGCTGCCCCTTGCGGAAGATGCCATACAGACTCAGCGCCAGCATCATATGGTTCAAAAACAGGTTGAACGCCGCAATTTCATGCCTGCCGCCGGTCATATACTGACTCGCGCATTCTGACAGCAACAAAATCTGATAGACAACCGCATATCCGATGCGAAACAAACGAAAGCATCGTTCCGTGCGCTGCATGGGGATTCTCCTTTTACTATTCTTAATTTAACCAGTATTAAGTATAGTATGTCCCCGGAACTTTTGCAAGCATCATCGGAATGATTTGTAAATTTAGTGTTAAATTATCTGTAAATTATCTCTTTATTGTCTATAATTCCCGTTTCTCGCTCTGTTCTGTCTTACGCTTTGCGCGGAGCTCCCGAAAGAAGTCCCTCATGAGTGCGGCACAGGTATCTCCGAGCACACCGGCTTCCACACTGACCTGATGGTTAAAGCGCGGCTCGTCGAGCAAATTCAACACCGATCCCGCGCAGCCTGCCTTCGGATTGGAGGCTCCGTAGACCACCCGCGGAATCCGCGCCTGCACAATGGCACCGGCGCACATGGGGCAGGGCTCCAAGGTCACATAGAGCGTGCAGTCCTCGAGTCGCCAGTCGCCTTCCTTTTTGCAGGCCTTCCGAAGCGCAAAGAGCTCTGCGTGCGCCAGAGTCTGCCGGTCTGTCATGCGCCGGTTATAGCCCCGCGCAATAATTTTTCCCTCTCTCGCAATCACGCAACCGATCGGTGTCTCGCCGAGCGCCCCGGCCTTTGCGGCCTCACGGATTGCCGCCCGCATCAACTGTTCATCCGTCATTTCGCTTTCCCGCTCTCCTTATGATATACTAGTCACAGCGCGGTCTTATGCCGCGCTGTGACTGGAACGTTCATTTTAACACAGCGAGGAAAGCATATGCAGAGAATTCTGGTTTGTGACGATGACCACGAAATCGTCGAGGCAATCAGCATCTACCTCACCGGCGAAGGTTTCAAGGTTCTGCCCGCCTATGACGGTGCAGAGGCGCTGGAAATTATGGAGCACACCCCCGTGGATCTTCTGATTGTCGATGTCATGATGCCCGGTCTGGACGGCATTCGCACCACGAGACAGGTCAGAGAGAAGAGCTCCATCCCGATTATCATTCTCTCCGCGAAATCCGAGGACAATGATAAGATTCTCGGCCTGAACATCGGCGCGGACGACTATCTCACGAAGCCCTTCAATCCGCTGGAGCTCGTGGCGCGCGTCAAGAGTCAACTGCGCCGCTACACGGAGCTCGGCAATGTGGACAGCCGCGACAACATGCATCTCTACACGGTCGGCGATCTCGTGATTAACGACGAGACCAAGGAAGTACAGGTGAGCGGCAACAATGTGAAGCTCACGCCGATTGAGTACAACATTCTCCTCCTGCTCGTCAAAAACGCGGGCAAGGTTTTCTCGATCGACGAGATTTACGAGAAAATCTGGAACGAGGAGGCCATCGGCGCCGACAACACGGTCGCCGTGCACATCCGCCACATCCGCGAGAAAATCGAAATTAATCCGAAGGAACCGCGCTACCTGAAAGTTGTCTGGGGCGTCGGCTATAAGGTGGAAAAGAAGCCATGAAACCGGTCTCACGGGCAGAGAAAGTCTCTTTCTACCAAAAGACTTTTTTGCTCACCCTCCATCTTCTGGCGCTGTTGCTTTTTCTCTCCGGCATCTGCCTTCTCTACGGGAGCTCCGGCTTCCGGGAGGGCTTAAGCTGGGTGAATCCGGAGCACTACGAGGATTCGCCCGCCTTCGAGGCGCTGCTCCGCGACCGCGTCCAACAGCTCCTCGGCTATGTCCGTTACCGTGATGTCTTCGAGACCGACGGAAAATTTGACGCGGACAACGAAGTCTTCTCCTATTCGGACGGCAACGGCGCGGAGAAATTGTTCAGCGTGTCGGATGTCCTGAACTACGCGAAGGAGCACGGCTATTCCTTTGACAACGACTACCGCGTGATACACGACGATGCCGCGCCGGGCGGCGACGGTCAGACCTATCCGATCACCTGGCGCGCCTACCGCGAGACCCAGAAGGCGTCCGGCCCCGGCTCTGCCTTTAAGACCCTGGACACCATGACCCGCGAGGTCATGCAGTGCCTCGGCGACTACTATCGCGGCGTCAAGCTCTTTAACACCGGAAACTCCAATCTCTATTATTTTTTGCAGATTGAGGGGCGGAAGGACTACACCAACCGCCCGGGCTTAACCGATGCACAGGCGCGCTCGTTCGGCCGCTATGCGATTTTCAGTTCCGATAATCCGCTGCCGGACAACAATCTGCCCGAGACGCCGAATAAAATTCGCTCGCTGCTTCTCGACGAAATTTCGAGCCGCACGGCGGAATACCATCTGATTCTCGCGATCGATACCAACTATCCGCTGAAGGATGCCTTTTACCGGGGCGTGCTCGACTACGCCAAGCAGCGCGCACACTACGCCTACGGGCTGGCACTGCTTCTCTCGGGTGCGGGCCTCATGATTGTCAGCTTTCTCCTGCTCTCCGTCCTCTCGGGGCGCAGGGGCAGAGGATCCCGTGAGGTTTTTCTGTTTTCCTTTGACCGCCACCGCTTCGAGAGTAATTTTCTTCTGCTCTCCCTGCTCTGCGCAGTCGCCAATTTCCTGGCAAATCAGATTCTCGCGCGGCTGCTCCGCCTGATTTTGCCCTCCGGATACTGGGCCTTCTCGGAAAAGCTGCTCTTCGCCGCGATTGTCTATCTCTTTTTCCTGATTTTCTACTTCTCGGTGCTCCGCACTTACAAGGCGGGGCAACTCTGGCAGAACAGCTTCCTCCGGGATCTCACGGACAAGCTGAAAAATCGCGCGAAAGATGTGAGCTTTGCTCAGCGCATCACGGTCTACTATCTGATTTTCCTGCTCGCAAATCTCGCCGGCGCAACGAGCGTGACGCTTCTGTTGCACGGGAAATCGCTGAATGCACGACTTGAAGCGCTGTCCCTCGCGCTCCTGCTCTGCATTCTGAATCTCTGGCTCTACCAGCATCTCTATCAGAAACAGGTCGAGAACGATGAGATTGCGAGCGCCATCAGCACGCTGGACGCGGAGCCGGACCGCAGCGAGCGGCTCCTGAATCCCGCGCATTTCCACGGACGCGAGGCGAAACTCGCGACTACAATCAACAACATCAGCAACGGTCTGCAGCGCGCCCTGAATGACAGCGTCCGCTCCGAGCGCATGAAAGCTGAACTGATTACCAATGTGTCGCACGATATCAAGACGCCGCTCACCTCGATTATCAACTACATCGACCTGATTCGGAGAGCTCATCCCTCCGACCCTGCGGTTCAAAAGTATGTCGACATCCTCGAAAAGAAGTCGCAGCATTTAAAGACGCTGACCGAAGATCTCGTGGAAGCAAGCAAGGCTTCGACCGGCAATGTGCAGATCGATCCCGTCAAGATTAACTTTGTGGAGCTGGTCGAGCAGACCAACGGCGAGTTCGAAGAGCGCTTCGAAGAGCGCAGTCTGACACTCATACCGACGCTTCCGACCGAACCGCTCTATATTTTTGCGGACGGTCAGCATCTCTGGCGTGTCCTCGAAAACCTCTACAACAACGCCTGCAAGTACGCGGCCGCAAATTCCCGCATCTACGCGGAAGTCTCGGCGGAGGAGGGCTTTGTGAGCTTCACGCTGAAAAACATTTCGGCGAGCGCCCTGAACATAAGTCCCGAAGAGCTGACCGAGCGCTTTGTGCGCGGCGACCGCTCCCGCACGACCGAAGGCAGCGGCCTGGGTCTCTCGATTGCGAAGTCGCTCACGGAGCTGCAGGGCGGCATGCTGGACATTCAGATTGACGGCGATTACTTCAAGGCCCGCGTGCGGTTCCGCGAGGTCGACGACTGATTCAAAACCAACAAAAAAGCATCCGGAAAACCGGATGCTTTTTTGTTCCGCTGCCTCCGAAGGCTCACTGTATGCTTTGCCAGTAGGAGGCGCCCTCTTTGATTTCTTCCCGGAGCGCTCCCTGCTCTTCGAGATATTTTAAGCAGGCATAGGTCTTAAACCAGATCTGGATGCAGACTTCACGCTCCTTTTCCGTGAGCGGCCTTTGGTAGCGACGGTATGCCATCGCGCCGATATCCCGCAACAGGAGCGGTTCTCCCGCCGCGCGGACAATGTGATACAGATTTTCACAGTGCCGGTGATAGTAGCGTATGGTCTTCTCGACCGCTGTGCGCGGGTTCCGGAAAGGCTCGCCGTGCCCCGGCACAAAGAGATACTCCGAAAACCGGGCAGCCGCCTCGCCGAGCGAAGCGATGTAGGACGAGAGCGCATTCGGAAACTCTCCGATGTTACTCACAATCGGCGCGACCTCCTCGAGAACATGGTCGCCGCTGAAAATAAACTGATGTGCCCGCGAGAAAAAGCCGAGCTCTCCGCGCGTGTGTCCCGGCAATGCCGCAACTTCAAGGCGGTAGTCGCCGACCTCAAGGCAGTCGCCCGGCCGTATCGGCAAATAGGGAAAATCCCAAACCCCTTCATAGCCCTCACTGAAACAGTCGGCGGCCTGCCAAAATGCCTCGTAGGTCTCCCGGTCATAGGTCTCGAGGCCGACCAGGCGAAAGAGTTGCCGCCGTCCTGCCTCGTCCATCAGGAGCGTATTCAGAATCGCGCTCTGATCCATGTCCTCGGGGTTCACGAAAATGCGCGCCCCCTCGGCCGCGAGCGCCCGCGCCTGCCCGAGATGATCCTTGTGGCCGTGCGTAATCAGCACATCCAGACCGTCCGGCAGGAAACCGAGTGTCCGCATGACCTCCCGCAATGCCGTGCCGCAGGACGGATCCGCCTTTTCCGGAAACCCGCAGTCAATCAGCACACTGCGCTCGCCGGAGGCACCGCGAAGAAAGCCGTAATTCAGATGGCGGACGCCGACCATTTCGGTCTCGACCTCCGCCACATAGACGCCCGGAAAAATCTCCCGTATCATCCGAGCACCAGCTTTACCGCACCGTAGATACCGGCGTCGTTGCCGAGTTCCGCGAGTACCACGCGCCCGCGGTTTTGCGAAATCTTCGTGTAGCGGTCGTAGTAGACTTTGATTTTGTCGAGCAGATACGCGCCCGCGCGGGACACGCCGCCGCCGATGATGAAAATTTCCGGATCTATCGTCATGCAGAGCATCGAGATGGTCTCGCCGAGATACTTAGCGACTGTCTCCATGACCTCGTCCGCGAGGCCGTCACCGGCTCTTCCGAGGTCGCAGACATCTTTTGCCGTCAGCTTGTCGCCGAGTGCCCGGAGCCCGCTGTCGCGCGTCTTTTCCTGCGCGAGGCGGCGTCTCGCCTCGCGGACAATGCCGGTGGCGCTCGCAATCTGTTCGAGGCAGCCTACCGCGCCGCAGTTACAGGGCTCTGTCTCTCCGTCGCGGACGTGGATATGGCCCACCTCACCCGCGAGACCGTGTTTTCCGGTCACGATTTCGCCGTTCATAATGACGCCGCCGCCCACACCGGTGCCGAGTGTCAAAAGCACCGCGTTGGCCGCGCCCTCACCGCCGCCGCGCCATGCCTCACCGAGCGCTGCGACATTCGCATCGTTTCCGACCTCGACGCGGATACCGCCGAGCAACTCCGAGAGCTCGCGCGCCGGGTACACTTCCCGCCAGTGCAGATTGACGCCCACCTCGACATAGCCCGTCGGCTGCACGGGACCCGGCACGCCGATTCCCACGCCGATTAACTCCGCCTTGCCCTGAAAGGTCTCTTCCATCGTCTTCCGAATACTATCGGCGATGTCCGGCAGCACATGTGTGCCGTTCTCACTCGTGTCCGTCGGGAACTCCCACTTTTTCAGAATGGTTCCGTCCGGCTGAAACAGGCCGAGCTTAATGCTGGTCCCGCCGACGTCTACACCGATGCCAACTTTCTCCATGGTTCCTTTCCTCCTTTTGGTTTACTTCAATCTGACTTCTTTGATATGCGCCGCGCCGAGCCAGAGATAGCGGTTCCCTCCCGAGAGCCGGACTGCACGCACCAGCGGAAAATCCACGGCGCCGCTGAACTGCTTCGTGCCATTTTGCAAAAAGACAGTCAGCGCATCGCTGCCGATCAGAAAAACCGTGCCCCTGTCCACAAAGGATGAGGTGTAGTGCTCGCTGAAATTCGCATGCATGACTTTGTCGCCGCCGCTGTTGTAGAGCTCAACGCGGTAGGGCTTATTGTCCTGCGCCTCCGCCTCGTTTAAGACAATGGCGACATAGTTCCGGTCAAAGCAGAGCGAACGTATCACTTCCTGCTTCTCGGCGAGCTTCCAGCCCTTCTCAATGCCGTTTTTGCCGACCTGGAAAAAGCATAGCCCGCGCGTGGATGCCGCAAAGGCGCGCCCTTTCTGGAAGTACCGCACCTCCGAGATCAGATTTTCGCCCTCGTAGGGTGTGATGCCGCCTTTCATCTGATCTTCCCGGCCGCTGCCGCCGCTGTCCGAGAAATCGTAGACCACAATTTTTCCCGCGAGCTTGCCGCCCTCCAGATAGGCGACTCCCGCAATCACCTGACTGCCGTCATCCGAGAGATCGAGCGCGGTGAAATAGCCGTCGCCCTCGAGCAAGGCCTTGACGGTGATGTCCAGGACAGAACCGTCCTTCTTATAGAACTGGATATAGCTCGCCGAACTGTCTTCTTCGAGCGTCGCAACGACACCCAACTGCGAAATCGAGGCGCTGTCCAGCGTCCGCTCCGTGCGGCACTCGCCGATTTTTCCGTGCTTCTCGTCGAAAATCTGCAGCGTATTGCCCGAGCGATCCGCAATCACCGCATAGCTCCCGTTCACATCGATGACCGGATCCTTCATCTCAAAGCTGGAGGTCCAGTAGGTGTCGTTCTTTTCGCTGATATAGCTCACGCCGTCTTTCGAATACTTGAGATACCCCTGCTGAAACGGCTCGTAGCCGACCAGACTGCCCTGACTCACATCCTGCTGGTTGATGACGGCATAGGCGTGATACTGCCTGCGCCCGTGATACAGACTGAGCAGCACCAGAAAGAGCAGCAGTCCGATGCCGATCCGGATGAGACCCCGCCAGATTGCGCGCGAGAATTTGGTATCTTCCGCCATACCTTATGACTCCTGCCGGTCCCGATACCGCGCAATGGCCTCGGCGAGATTCGTGACCGTCCCGTTCTCCATGATGTCCTTGAGCGCCGCAATCTTTTCCGCTGTCATAAATTCTTTGCCGAGCATGGGCTCGTACCGCTCCGCGAGGCGCAGTGCCGCCGCCTGGCGCTCTTTCCCGACCTCGGTGAGCGCATGCTGCGCCACCTCGTATTCGCTCTTCTTCTGATTGATGCGCGTCGCCGCTTCGCAGCGCAGTTCTTCTGCGATTTTGTCGGCAGTCTCTGCGTCAAAGATTCGCAGCGCCTCGGCCTTTTTCTGCTGCGTCGCTTCGAGACGCTGCTCGGCCGCCGCAATCTCGTTGTCAAAATCCCCGAGGTTGTAGGGCTCATCGCTCTTATCGCGCTGAATGCTTCGCTTCACACGCCGGAGTTCCCGCACTTTTTCCGCAATCTCGTTCCGCATGCGTCTTCCTTCTTTCAGTGTCTCGAGATAGCGAAGCTTCGACTGCGTGCCGATCACAGTGTAGATGCCGCCGATGAGGACGATGTCCGCGATGTAAATCAGCACCAGCGCCGGGATATGCCGCAGCGAATCCGGCAGCGCCAGGAAATAAATGCCGCAGGGCAGCGCCACAAAAAGGAGGGCGACAAAGAGAAGAATCTGCATCCACTCGCCGAAGTGCTGCGGCCAGTAGAGCGCGTAGTACAGTTTACTCCGGAAAATCCCCGGAACCTGCTGTTTCCGGAAAAGTTCCCGGAGGCGTCTGCCGGTTTCCGCCATCTCCTCTTCGATCGGCGCGGATTCCGCCGCAATGCGCTCCTGTTTGCCGATGTACTTGGCTCTCTCTTTTTTTGACTGCGCGCGCTTTAAGGCCGCCCGCTCCTCCGCAATCTCATCGTCGAAATTTGCGGCGAGCTCCTTCCGGCGGCTCGTCACGGTGCGGTCAATGTTGTCCTTTAAACTCTGCTCCTCGGCCGCCAGTTCCTTCTGCCGCTCTTCTGTCTGCGCCTTTAAATCGGTCTCCTGACCGCGCAGTTTTTCTTCGAGGAGCACAGCCTGCTGCGCCTCCTCCAGGAATTTACCGTAATCTTCCAACCAAAACTCCTTTCTCCCTGCCGCATTGCATTTCTCCGGCGCTTCCGCTACCATAGAAAAAAATTCGCAACCGCGGAGGTACTCCTATGTTTCGTCTCTCCGGAAAATGTGTCCGGCACACTAAAATCATATGCAGCGCTGTCATCAGCGATGAGAGCACCGAGAAAAGTCGCACCGAGAAAGTGCTCGGCGCCGTGAGGGGTCTCGCAACGGAATTTGACCTGCCGTCCCCTCTCTGGCTCGAAAAAAACATCCGGGACTTTCAGCGGCGCGCGCGCACGCGCTTTACCGCCGACAACTTTCTGGAAGCCCTGCCCTTCGACTATCTGGAAATCGAAGTCCTTGAGGAGTGAGCTCAGAGCACTTCGAGCATGCGGAGCGTGAGGGCTAAAAAGTTCCGAATCGCCTGCTCCGTAAAGGCCGGGTAATTTTCCGCCGCTTTCATGTCCGCCTGGTCGGAGATTGCGCGGATTACGAGATAGGGCAAGCCGTAGAGATAGGCCGTGTGCGCAATCGCGGCGCCCTCCATCTCACAGCAGCTGCCGTGAAAGTCGCGGTACAGCTCTTCCTTCTTTTCCCGGCTCGCGACAAAGAGGTCGCCGGACACCACGCGCCCCGTGTGGAGCGTGACGCCGGAAGCGAGTTCTTCTTCACAGGACTTTGCGAGTTCCAAAAGTTTTTGATCCGCCGGAAACGTGCTCGTTTTCATTCTCGGAATCACGCCCTTCTCATAGCCGAACGCCGTGACATCAAAGTCATGCTCCAGGCAATCCGTCGAGAGCACAATGTCACCGAGCTTCACTTCCGGCGCAATGCCGCCCGCAATTCCCGTGTTCAGAATACAGTCCACATGAAAGCGCTCCGCCAAAATACTCGCGGCAACCGCCGCATTGACCTTGCCGATGCCGGAGCAGACCAGCGCAACTTCCTTGCCCGCAATTCTTCCGGTCAGAAAGCGCATACCCGCACAGACTTCCTCCTGTTTCTCCTCGAGCTTTTCGGCGAGCCCCTCCACTTCTTCTTCCATGGCTCCGATCATACCGATTGTCATATTGCCTCCTTTGTCGCCTTGAGATAATGCCCTCCGCAGAGTAGAATACAAGACATAGTTTTCTTCATCTTACCCTGTAAGGAGAGGTTCGTAAATGAAAAAAATCGTTCTGACCGGCGGCGGAACCGCAGGTCATGTCACGCCGAATATTGCCCTGCTCCCGGCTCTCCGCGAGGCGGGCTATGAAGTCCTCTACATCGGCTCCTACGAGGGCATGGAGCGCAAATTAATCGAAGCGACCGGCACGCCCTACCGCGGCATTTCCTCGGGAAAACTGCGCCGCTATTTCGACTGGAAAAACTTCACCGACCCCTTCCGGGTTCTGAAAGGATACGGCGAGGCCAAGGCCATTCTCAGAGACTTCCGGCCGGATCTCATCTTTTCGAAGGGCGGCTATGTCGCCGTGCCCGTGGTGCGCGCCGCAAAGCGCCTCGGCATTCCCGCCGTGATTCACGAGTCGGATATGACACCCGGTCTCGCAAACCGTCTTTCCTACAGCGCAGCGACCAAAATCTGCTGTAACTTCCCCGAGACGCTCTCGCTCCTCCCGAAAGACAAGGCCGTGCTGACCGGCTCTCCGATTCGCGCCGAGCTCCTCTCCGGCAACCGGGAGACCGCCCTCGCGCTGACCGGCTTCTCCGATTCGCGCCCGGTGCTTCTCGTGATTGGCGGCAGTCTCGGTTCCCGCGCGGTCAATGCCGCCGTCCGCGACGCTCTGCCGGACCTTCTGAAGGACTTTCAGGTGCTGCACATCGCGGGCAAAAATAACCTGGACCCGGCGCTTTCCGACACCCCGGGCTACCGCCAGTTTGAGTATGTCTCCGAGGAGCTGAAGGACTACTTTGCGCTCGCCGACATCATGGTGAGCCGCGCCGGCGCCAACGCAATCTGCGAAATTCTCGCGCTCCGGAAGCCCAATGTCCTGATTCCGCTCTCCGCGAAAGCGAGCCGCGGCGACCAGATTTTGAATGCCCGCTCCTACGAAAAACAGGGCTACTCCCGTGTTCTTGAGGAAGAAGCCCTGTCGCGCGATACTTTACTCGCCGCCGTACGGGAGACCTACGCCGACCGCGCGCGCTACCTCGCCGCGATGGAAGCGGGCGGCAGCGCCAATGGCGTGGCTCAGGTCATGTCCGTGCTGAACAGCGTGACTGCCGGTCGCCGGTAAAGCACGACCGCGAGCAGAAAACCGACCAGCAGACCGCCCGCATGCGCCGCGTTGTCAACCCCCTCGGTGAAGAAGCCGCTCAGCAGCATGATGCCCGAGAAAAAAAGAAGGTTGCGGATGCGGAACTCCTCAAAGCGACCGCGGTTTCTGATGAGCACCCAGATCAAGCCGCCGAGCACGGCGAAAACCACGCCCGAGGCACCCGCGCTGAGAACCTTCTGTCCCATAGCTACCTCGACCGCAAGGGAAGCGGCCGAGGCGCCGACAGCCGAAAAGAGGTAAAAGATCAGGTATTTCACATGTCCCAGCGCGTGCTCCAGACTATCGCCGGTCACAAAGAGAACAAACATATTGTTCCCGAGATGCCGTATGCCGAAGTGCAAAAAGGCCGCCGTGAGCAATCTCCAGTACTCCCGCCGCTCCAGAACATAGGGCGTATAGCTTGCGCCGCAGCGAAGCAAAACCTCATCGTCCCGCATGCCGCCGCGCAGCGCCACATAGAGGAACACCAGTATATTCACGAGAATCAGGAAATCCGTAACCGGCGCATTTCGTCTTTTCCCGTACATGGTTTCAAAGCGCCTTGCGTATGCTCTCGGCAGTTGCCTTCAGTTCCTCCGGTTCTGCCTTGCCCGGGGTCCACGCAACCATCTCCGGGCCGTTCTCATAGCGCGGGATAATGTGGATGTGGAAGTGAAATACCGTCTGACCGGCCGCCGTGCCGTTGTTCTGGACAAGGTTAAACCCCGCTGCGCCGAGACCCCGCTGCATCGCCTTGCCGACCTTGCCCGCGAGCGAAAATGCCTCGCCGATTGCCTGTTCCGGCATCTCCGTGATGTTGTCGTAATGTTCTTTCGGCAACACCAGCGCGTGTCCCTTCGATGCGGGACCGAGGTCCAGAATCACGCGGTAACCCTCGTTCTCACAGATCTCCGTCGACGGAATTTCGCCGTTCGCAATCTTGCAAAAAATACAGTCGTCTTTTCTCATCTCAAGCCTCCTCTTCCTGTCTGTAACGCGCAGTGCTGTCTTTACTTTACAGCACCGCGCTTTTTTTGTCCAATTCCGCAGAAGTCCCCCCGCGCACCTGCCTATGCACTTTTCCGCCTGCCGTCTCACCGGTTGTAACGCCCCCTTTCACCGCTTTCCTGTCGCATCGAAAAAAAACAAAATTTTTTTGAAAATCTTCGAACCTTTTTCCCGTTTTGACCGTCCTTATATATGTACGACGAAAGGAGAGCCCATGAAGTCCTTGGAAGTATTCTACGCTTCGCTTCGGGAACAGCTGTCTGAAACGGTTTGTGCCATGCAGGATGCGGGTGATGCCGCGCTCTTCGCAGAGATTGATGCGGCGATTTCGCAGCTCTGCGCCACTCAGTTGCTCTCTGTCAGTGACCGGCTGTATCTCCGCAACTCTCTTTTCAATTCCTTTCGCAGGCTGGACATACTCCAGGAACTCCTCGATCAAAAAGAGGTCACAGAAATCATGGTGAACGGCAAGGACCGGATTTTTGTGGAGCGGCGCGGCAAGGTGGAGCGCTGCGACCTGCATTTTTCAAGCGAAGAGCAGTTGGAGGATATGATTCAGCGCATTGTGAGCCGCGTAAACCGCAGCGTCAATGTCTCGACCCCCATTGCGGATGCGCGCCTCCCCGACGGCAGCCGGGTTCACATCGTGCTGCCGCCGATCTCCCTCGGCGGTCCCGCTGTCACCATTCGAAAATTTCCCGAGCCCATCACGATGGAAACACTGATCGGTTTCGGGACACTGACAGCCGAGGCCGCCGCCTTTCTGAAAAAAGCGGTCGCAGCCGGGTATAACATCTTCATCAGCGGCGGTACCAATTCCGGCAAGACGACCTTTTTAAATGCTCTCTCCGCTTTTATTCCGAAAACCGAACGCGTCATCACGATTGAGGATTCCGCGGAGCTTCAACTCCTCCACATCGAAAATCTGGTGCGCCTCGAAACCCGCAACCGGAATGCCGAAGGAGAGGGACAAATCCGCATTGCCGACCTGATTCGCGCCAGTCTCCGCATGAACCCCGACCGCATCATTGTCGGCGAAGTGCGCGGCGCCGAGGCTCTCGATATGCTACAGGCGATGAATACCGGCCACGACGGCTCACTCTCGACCGGTCATGCCAATTCGGCCGCCGATATGCTGACACGTCTCGAGACTATGGCACTCGGCGGCGCCAATCTCCCGCTCGCTGCGATTCAGCGGCAAATTGCAAGCGCACTGGATCTCATTGTGCACCTCGGCCGACTCCGCGACCGGAGTCGCCGCGTGCTTTCCATCACAGAAATCGGGGGTGTCTCACATGGCGAAATTTCACTGCACGATCTCTTTGCCTTTCAGGAGGAAAAAGAACAGGACGGCTTCCGGGTGCAGGGAGAACTCCGCGCGGTCGGAACTCTCAAGCGCCGCGGAAAGCTCGACGCTGCCGGTCTCGTCCTATGAGCACTACACCCTATCCCCGAGAGAGTATCTCCGGCTTCTGTTCCGCTCCCTTCTCATCACAGGCCTCTTCACCTTTGTCTTTTACCGGAGCCTCCTCTTTTTTCTCTTCCTGCTTCCCCTCGCTTTTCTCTTTCCCTTCACACAGCGAAAGACGCTCGCCGCTATGCGGCGGCGACAACTCCTGCTCGCCTTCCGCGAAGCGCTCTCTCTGCTCGCCTCCTCGCTGAGCGCAGGCTATTCCCTCGAGAACGCACTCCGCGAGAGCCTCGGCGAACTCAGCGTCCTCTACGGACAAAACGCACTCATCGTCCGCGAATTTTCTTATTTACTGCGGCAAATCGGGATGAACATTCCGCCGGAGCAGGCGGTCGATGACTTTGCAAGGCGCAGCGGCCTCGATGACATCAAGACCTTTGCCCGGGTGCTCCGCATCGCGAGAAAGTCCGGCGGCGATCTCGCCGGAATCCTGCGCCGCACCAGCGAGGTGATCGGCGACCGCATCCAGATCAAAGAGGAAATCCTGACTCTCACTGCGGCCCGGCGTTTTGAGCAGCGCGTCATGAACCTCGTACCGCTCTTCATGATTCTCTATGTCGACTTCTCTTCTCCCGGTTTTTTCCGGGTCATGTACGAGACCCTGCTCGGACATCTCGTGATGACCCTCTGCCTTGCGACCTATCTCTTCGCGCTCTACTTGTCACAGCGCATCTCTTCCGTTTCCCTCTAGGAGCAGTCATGCAAAAACGACTTTTCGCCCTGCTGAAGCGCTATCGCGCGCCCTGCCTCTGTCTGGCCGCCGGGCTTGCTCTCTATCTCTTTGCCGCCTTGCGGTACTCTGCCCAAAGTTCTCTCGAATCCGGCGCGCGCCTGCCCAGGAATTCCTACGGCGGTGCCGACAACCGCTATGATCTGGTTGTCGAGGGACTCGGGGACGGCGAGACAGAACTCTGCCTCCCCGTACAGGCGCGTCGCTATACGGACGCCGAATTTGCGGCTGCCGCGGACCGCTGCATGGAAAAGCTGCCGCTTGTCGTCTTAAACGGCAACACCTCGCTCGCGGAAATCCGCGGCCGACTCGACTTCCCCGCCTTTTTCCCGGAAGAAGGTCTCTCGGCGAGCTATCTCTCTTCCGACCCCGCGCTGCTCGACAGCTACGGCAATGTGAATAATGCCGCGCTGACCAGGCCCGCAGAGCTCACACTCACCGTGACGCTCCGCGATACACCGGCGCGCGAGGGACTCCGCTTCCTGTTGCCCCTCACGATACTGCCGCCTGCCATCGATCCGGCGGCGCAGCGCACCAAAGATTTTCTCGCCTATCTGCAAGCGGAGGACAGTCGGCAGTCTGCAGCACCTGAACTCTCCCTTCCCCGGGAATACGAAGGACATGCGCTCCGCTATCGCGAAAAGAAACGCAGCGAGGCGCGCCTCTTCCTTTTGCTCGGCGCTGTCGCCGCGTTGCTGTTTCTCCTGAAAGAACGGCAGGACAGGGAGGACGCCGCCGCTTTGCGGCAGCGGCAGCTCCTACTCGACTACCCTGAGCTCGTGTCCAAGCTCCTCGTGCTGCTCGGCGCAGGAATGAATGCCCGCAACGCCCTGCTCTCGATTGCCGCGGATTACAGCGCCGAACAGCAGAAAAAAGCGGCGCCGCGCGCCGCCTACGAAGAGCTCAAAGGAGCACTGCTTCTGCTCCGCGCGGGCGAAAGCGAGAGCCGCATGTACCGCGCCTTCGGGCGTGCCTGCGGTCTCCGGCAATATATGAAGCTTGCCTCGCTGCTCGAGCAGAACCAGAGAACCGGCGTCGCCGCCCTCCGCACCATCCTTGCGGCCGAGATGACTCTCGCCTGGGAGGAGCGAAAAAATCTGGCGCGGCGTCTCGGCGAAGAAGCCGGAACCAGGCTTCTGCTCCCGCTCTTTCTCATGCTTCTTGTCGTCATGATTGTCATGGTTGTCCCCGCGTTTTTCAGCTTCTCATAAAACAAATTCAGGAGGTTTGTCATGAAACGGTTTGCGACAGGATTTTTTGATTCGGAAGACGGTTTTTCCACGATTGAGCTCATTCTGATTCTCGTGGTCCTCGTGACCCTGGTGGTGCTCTTCAAGGGGCAGGTCATTGCCCTCCTGAATCGCGCCTTTAGCGAGATTAATAACCAGGCCGGCAAGGTCTACTGATGCGGCTCCGCGGCTCGGTCACACTGTTTCTCGCGCTGGTTCTGACTTCCTGCTGCGCCCTCATCTGTGCGTTGCTCGAGAGCGCGCGAACCGCGGGAACCCGCTACTATGCCGCTCTCGCCGCCAATGCTGCCGTGGATTCCCTGCTTTCCCGCTATGACCGCACGCTCTTTGCGCGCTACCGCATCCTCGCCTACCGCTACCCGGGTGACGAGCGATGCGCAGCCGAACTGGATCGCGCCGTGCAGGCGTACCGGCAGGATGCCGGGCGCTATCCCTTTTTCGAAGCGACCATACGTCCGCTCGAAACCGGCTTTCTCGGCGACGGCGGTGCGGTCTGGCTGGAGCAGGAAATGCTCGACTACATGAAGACACAGCCGGGAGACGCTGCGCCGCTCACGGTGTCACTGCTCACGCAGTATCGGCCCGGTCTTACCTTCGCCGAGCATGTGTCCCCGTCCGTGACCGCGCTGTCTCTCCTCTTTGCAGACGCCGCGGAGAGCGAGGCGCTGTATTTCCGGCTGGAGCAGAGCCTTCTGGACGCCGGGCGCGAAAAGGAAGCCGCGACCGCGGCACTCGCAGCCGGCAATCTCCCTGACTTCTCTCAACATGCCGCCGCGCTCTCCGCGGCCCTCAGGCAAACAGAGCTTGCTTCCGCCGACTGCCTGCAGCTCTCCTCGCAACTCACAGACGGCAGCGCACGGTTCGCCTTTTCGGGACAGGCGGAAGAAGCAGTGTTCCTGCCGCTTTACGAGACAGTTTCCGAGACGGCAGCTGCCTTTCGCGCGCGGCGTCCCGAAATTTCCGCGGCCGGGACGGCTGCTCCC
>NZ_CALEYG010000009.1 GCF_937924975.1 uncultured Stomatobaculum sp. | reverse complement strand
ACGCGCGACCTTGCCAAGGTCGAGACCGCGGGTTCGAGTCCCGTCTATCGCTCTCTGAAAGAAGCGCCCTGCGGAAGCAGAGCGTTTTTCTGATTTGAATCAAAATCGGTTAAGCGGATTTGTCACATGAACTCCTATGACAACAATGATACGGTGCCTTTTTCGGAGGCAGTGATTTCACAGCGACCAAAGTTTTGTCACTTGAAGAGGGATTATTTTTCGGGGGGAGGGCTATGAATACAGTAACATATGTGGTATCGCTGCTCACGTTTTATCTCAAGGGAGAGATTAGAAGTGAGCAGAATTTTGTCGTGTTTCAGGAGCCGAATACGATTTTGGGCTTGGTTCCGCTGGGCAAGCACACGGACAGAATACCGGTGCATCAGATTGCGTCTGTGTCTACGAATTTTCGCTTGAAACTCGGAAAGTTAGTTTGCGGCATCCTGGCGTTTCTTTTCGGGTTTGGCCTATTCGGCCAGCCCGGCGGTTTTCTTCCGGGACTGATTATCTTAATTCTTGCCGTCAACTGGATTCTCGATGCATTTGAGATTGATTTAACGCTTATCACTACATCCGGCGCAGTGAAACGAATCGATTTCTTTATCTTTGATAAAGAGAAGGCGGTTCTTGCGGAGCAACAGATTCATGCGATGATTTCGAATCGAATGTCGGATACCAATGTTCGGGAACAAACGGACCGGGTCGTCGATGCGATCAATCGAAAAGGTCTGTGATGTAAAAGACGAAAAAGGACTCCCCTGCGCGGGGAGTTCTTTTTTTTTGCGCGAAGCGGAGAGCTCTGTTATACTGAACAACAGTGGTTGTGCTGGGATATCAGCAACGCGATAGGAAGGAAGCAGAGAGATTATGGAAGAAACGGGACTGGTACTGGAGGATTTTTTGCGCGTCAAGAACGGAAACGATGTGCGTGGCACGGTGATTGAGACCGCGGACGAGGAGATTACGCTGACTCCGGAGATGGTCAAGTGCATTGCGGCGGCCTTTGCCGACTATCTCTCGGACGACCCGGAGATGGACCGAGAGACACTTAGAATTGCCGTCGGGCACGACAGCCGCGTCTCCGCGGAGATGATGGAAGAAGCCTGCCTGGAAGGTCTCAGAGGCGTGCAGAGAAGCCGCTGCGGGCTCATCACGACACCGGCCATGTTCCAGTCGACTATACTGGATGAGGCTTCGTTTGACGGCGCCATCATGCTGACGGCAAGCCACCTCCCCTACCAGCGGAACGGCATGAAGTTCTTCACGGTGGGCGGTGCGCTCTCCGGAAAGGAGCTCGACGGCATTTTGCGGCGCGCTTACGAGATTTACGCGCCTGCTTCCGACTTTCCGTTGCGCGGCATCTATGCGGCCCATATGCGCGACATTATCTGCGAAGAGGCGGGCGGCGAAAAGGGCGACAGAGTGCTCGAAGGCCTGAAGATTGCGGTCGATGCCGGCAACGGCGCAGCCGGTTTCTTTGCGACCGAGATTCTCGAGCCGCTCGGCGCGGATGTGAGCGGCAGTGTGTTTCTTGCGCCGAACGGAAATTTCCCGAACCATGTGCCGAATCCCGAGGACAAGCGAGCCATGGACGCAGCAAAGCGCGCGGTACAGGCCTCGGGTTCGGACCTCGGCGTGATTTTTGACTGTGACGGCGACAGAGCTGCCGTGGTCTTTTCGGACGGCACGGAGGTAAACCGAAACAAGCTGATTGCACTGCTCGCTGCGATTGAAGCCGAGACGCATTCGCACGCGGTCATTGTGACCGATTCGGTGACCTCGGACGGCCTGACGCGCTTCCTCGAAGGGACGCTCGGGCTCCGGCATTTCCGCTATCGCCGAGGCTATAAGAATGTGATCGACAAGGGCTTCGAACTCACGATGAACGGCGAGGACTGCCCGCTCGCCATTGAGACTTCCGGTCACGGTGCCTTTGAGGAAAACCACTTTTCGGATGACGGCGCCTATATTGCGGCCAAGATCATCGGCCGCCTTGCTCTTCTCCGGAAGAAGGGGCATCGAATCGAGGACATGATTGCGGAGCTGCAGAATCCGGCGGAAGAAGAGGAACGGCGTTTCCAGATTCTCGATCCGGATTTCAAGACTTACGGCGCGGAAGTGCTCGCGCGTTTCCGGGATTACGTCGCGAAGGATGCGCGCTTTACTATAGTCGAGCCGAATTACGAGGGGGTCCGTGTGAGCTGCAGTGACAGTGCCGCAACCGGCTGGATTCTGCTTCGGCAGTCGCTGCACGATCCGGTGTTGCCGATGAACCTCGAGGCGGAAAACACAGGCGGCGTCGCAGAGCTCTGGGCGCGCGTTGCGCCTTTCTTTGCGGCCGATGACAAACTTGTGCAAAAATAAAATGAAAAATGCTTGACCTGCAAAAGAATTATGCTATACTAACCTTTAGTTGAGGCTAATCTTTGCTAGCAAACAAAAACCTGGAGCCCGCAGCAATGCGGGCTCTTCCTTGACACGGTAGTTAGTTGCGACAATACACGCGAAACCGGAAGGAGCGGGCTCATGAACGTAGTGATCATCGGCGGAAACGAGTGTATGGAGCGCCAGTATTGCGATCTCTGTACCAAGCACGGATGTAAGGCAAAGGTATTTTGCAAATTTAAGAACGGCATGCGGGACAGAATCGGTAAGCCTGATCTCATGATTCTGTTCACCCACACGGTTTCGCATAAGATGGTGCAATACGCCCTGAACTCGGCGGGCGAAGACACCTGCGTGGTGCGCTCGCACACGAGTTCCATGTCCTCGCTGAAGGGCATTCTCGCAGAGCACACGGCATAAGATTATGTCGGACGCATTTCTGGTCGAGCACTGTGCGCCGACTTTCGCCGGCCTTAAGACAGGAAATCTGTTTCGCATCTCGTATGCGGACATCGAGGTATTCCGCGAGGAGCTCCGTGAATTGAACGGCATCTTAAAGAGGAAAGGACTTCGTGCGGTGCCGGTGCGCATGACGGCGGAATTTGCCCTCGTCTACCTGTATCGTCCGGATTTCTTAAAGAGAGATCTAGGCTGCGAAGAGGCAGCACGTCTTCTTACATCTCTCGGCTATGAGCCCCAGAGCGTGAACCGTTCCGTTGCCTTTCTCGCGCGGATGATGCGGGAAAAGGAAGTGTTTCCGCATGAAGTGGGACTGTTTCTCGGCTATCCGCCGGAGGATGTTCTCGGCTTCATGAAGAGCAGCCGCGAGGGCGTGAAGTGTGTCGGCTGTTGGAAGGTCTACGGCGACGAAGCGAGAGCGCGGGCTGCTTTCTGGCGCTTTCAGCGCTGCCGGGAAGTGTTTGAGGAAAATGTGCAGCGCGGGCGGAAACTGGAAGCACTGATTGTCCGCTGCACAGCAAAGAGACAGGAAAATTACAGAACTTCGGGCGGCGAGAAAATCGCGTAAGTCCTATGCGCTCCGCAGACGGCGGAGAAAAATTCACAGAAAAAGGAGACTATCGAAATGAGCAAGGTCGCAGTGGTATTTTGGAGCGGAACCGGCAACACGCAGGCTATGGCAGAGGCTGTCGCCGAGGGTGCAAGAACCAAGGGCGCAGAGGTCACGGTGCTCGGCCCGAGCGAGTTCGGCGCAGACCAGGTCGCGCTCTACGATGCAATCGCATTCGGCTGCCCCTCGATGGGCGCAGAGGTCCTCGAGGAAGAGGAATTCGAGCCGATGTTCGCTTCGGTCGAAGGCGCATTGCACGGCAAGAAGATTGCCCTCTTTGGCTCCTGGGGCTGGGGCGGCGGTGCCTGGATGAACGACTGGGAGGCGAGATGCAATGACGCCGGCGTTCTGATGCAGCACGCACCGGTTATCTGCCAGGAAGCACCGGACGACGCGGCACTCGCAGAGTGCAGAGAGCTCGGCGCATCTCTGGTCTGAATTCCGTTTGTTGCAAAAGACCCCTCCTTCCTTTTTTACAAAGCAAACCCGCGCTGCGGCTCTCTCCGTAGCGCGGGTTTGCTTTTTCCGGCTTCGTCATTGCGATGCCTTCTGTCGCGTGATAGAATAGAAGCGTAGTGCAGATAGCACGAGAAAAGAGAGGAGAAACGTATGAGCAAGGTTGCAATTGTCTACTGGAGCGGTACGGGACACACAAAGAAGATGGCAGAGGCAGTGAAGGAAGGCGCAGAGAGCAAGGGCGCCGAGGTCACACTGTTCACACCGACCGCGTTTGATGCGACGAAGGTACCGCTCTTTGATGCAATCGCATTCGGCTGTCCGGCGTACGGCGCACAGATGGGCGCCGAGGTCCTCGAGGAACTCGAGTTCCAGCCGATGTTTGACAAGGTCAAAGGTGCGCTGCACGGCAAGAAGGTTGCTCTCTTCGGTTCCTGGGGCTGGGGCAACGGCGCATGGATGAATGACTGGGTGGCAGCCTGCAAGGAGGCGGGTGTTCTGATGCAGCACGAGCCGGTCATCTGCAAGGAAGATCCGGATGAGGCGGCACTCAAAGCTTGCAAGGAACTCGGCGCATCGCTTCTTTGAGCTTTCTGATAATGTTGACATAAGACGTTGAGATGTTCGAACCATCTCAACGTTTTTTTTATTGTCTTATGTCATTCTTTTCACAAAGAGATTGACAAATCTAATTCGTAAATTTAAAATCACTAAGTTGTAAGAGATAGATTCTTCTAACGAAGACCTTGAAGGAGGTTTGTATGCTGCCCTTAGCTTTTACGAATGCCGGAGATTATGTTGAAGTGGTTCGCGTCGGCGGAAATGACGAGGCAAAACAACACTTAAGCGACCTTGGCTTTGTGCCCGGTGCCTATGTGACGGTCATTTCGGCGCACGGCGGTGATATCATCGTCAATGTCAAGGATTCCAGACTCGCAATCACGCGGGAGATGGCGCAGAAGATTCAAGTGCAGCCTGCAGCGAAGAATTGAGTGCAGGAGAGGAGGCAGAGATGAAGACACTGAAAGACGTTCCGGTTGGCGAGAGCAGCGTGGTCGTGAAGATTCACGGCGAGGGCGCTCTCAGAAGACGCATTATGGACATGGGTATCACGAAGGGCACGGAAATCTATGTCCGCAAGGTGGCACCGCTCGGTGATCCGGTTGAGATCACGGTCAGAGGGTATGAGCTTTCGCTCCGCAAGGCGGACGCTGAAATTCTGGAAATGCAGTAAGGAAAGAAGGGGGATTTAGATGGCAATTAAGATTGCACTGGCAGGAAATCCAAACTGCGGTAAGACAACGCTGTTCAATGACCTGACCGGAAGCACCCAGTACGTCGGCAACTGGCCGGGTGTTACGGTCGAGAAGAAAGAGGGCCGCTTAAAGGGGCACAAGGATGTCATCATCCAGGACTTACCCGGTATTTATTCGCTGAGTCCGTATACGCTCGAGGAAGTGGTCACCAGAAACTATCTCGTGACGGAGAAGCCGGATGCCATTCTGAATATCATCGACGGCACCAATATCGAGCGAAACCTGTATCTCACGACCCAGTTGTTAGAGATCGGTCTTCCGACTGTCATCGCTGTCAACATGATGGATCTCGTGAAGAAGAACGGCGATGAGCTGAACTTAAAGAAGCTCTCGGAAGAGCTCGGTTGCCCGGTGGTTGAGATGAGTGCACTGAAGGGCGAGTCCACGAAGGACGCCGCAGAACTCTGTTTGAAACTCGCCGAGGAACACAGAAGAGGTGAGCTTCCGCATGTCTTTACGGGTTCCGTGGAGCATGCGATTGCGCACATCGAGGAGTCGATTGAGAGTAAGGTTGATCCGGTCAACCTCCGCTGGTTTGCAATCAAGTTCTTTGAGCGCGACGAGAAGGCAATCGAAAAGGTGCAGCTCGACGCTGCGACGAAGCAGCACATTGAGCAGCACATCAAGGATTGCGAGAAAGAAATGGATGACGACTCCGAGTCGATTATCACGAACCAACGCTACGAGTACATTCAGAAGGTTGTTGCGGACTGCGTGAAGAAAAAGGCAGTCAAAGGTCAGCTCACGACTTCGGATAAGATTGACCACATTGTCACAAACCGCTTCCTGGCGTTGCCCATCTTTGCGTTTATCATGTGGTTTGTTTACTTCATCTCGGTTACTGCAATCGGTAAGCCACTCACAGACTGGACGAATGATGTCTTCTTCGGCGAGATTGTGACGAATGCCGCAAATAACTTCATTGCAACCTTCCACCTCGCAGACTGGCTCCAGAGCTTGATTGTCGACGGTATCATCGGCGGCGTCGGCACGGTCCTCGGCTTTGTGCCGCAGATGGTAATTCTGTTCTTCTTCCTGTCCTTCCTCGAGGACTCGGGCTACATGGCGCGTGTCGCGTTCATCATGGACCGCGTGTTCCGTCGCTTCGGTCTCTCCGGTAAGTCCTTCATCCCGATGCTGGTCGGCACGGGCTGCGGCGTTCCGGCTATCATGGCGTCCAGAACCATTGAGAACGAGAAAGACAGACGTATGACCATCATTCTCTCGACCTTCCTGCCCTGCTCGGCGAAGATGGAAATTGTCGCGATGATGGCACTGACTTTCTTTCCGACCAACCACTTTGTGGCGCCGGGTATGTACTTCCTCGGCCTTGCCATCGTGATTCTCTCCGGTATCGCGCTGAAGAAGATGAATTACTTCGCGGGCGATCCGGCTCCGTTCGTCATGGAACTCCCGGCTTACCACATGCCGTCCTTCAAGGGTGTCATGATTCACGTCTGGGAGAGAGCAAAGGCCTTCATGATTAAGGCCGGCACGATTATCTTCATCGTCTGCGTGCTGCTCTGGGTGCTCATGCACTTCAACACCTCGTTCCAGTATGTCGCGGACAATCTGGATGACAGCATTCTGAAGGTCATCGGTGAGGCAATTGCTGTCATCTTCGCGCCGCTCGGCCTCGGCAACTGGCAGGCTGCAGTCGCGACCGTCAGCGCGGAGCTCGCAAAGGAGCAGGCGACCGGTACCCTCGGTATACTCGCACATGCGACATCCGACGGCAAGGCGGATGTCTCTGCGGCTATCTTCAACATGTTTGACGGCAGTCAGCTGAAGGGTCTCACATTCCTGCTTCTCAACATCTTTGACGCACCTTGCCTGGTTGCAATCGCAACTGGGTTCCGTGAGCAGGGGCAGGCGAAGTGGGGCTGGATTACCTTCGGTTTCCAGATGGGACTCGGCTATTGCCTCTCGCTCTGCGTGTTCCAGCTCGGAACGCTCGCACAGGGCGGCAGCTTTACCTTCTGGACCGCAGTCGCAATTCTTCTGGTGCTTGCCGCACTCTACTTCATTTTCCGTCCGGCACCGAAGCACGTGAAGAAGGAAAATGTGAGTGCCGTTCGCGCAAACGCATAAAGTCAAATGTAACGTACGCTGACCGGTCTCTGTCGTCTCCTTGGAGAGCGGCAGAGAAGCGGCGGCGGAGATTCATTTCCGTTCCGTCAGGAAAGGAGGAAAATTACAATGAATCCGGCAACTGTTATTGTATTTCTTATTTTGCTCGTCTTAATCGGCCTTGCGGTCCGTTATTGCATGCGCCACGGTTCCTGTGACGCCTGCAGCGGTTCCTGCGGCAGCGGTCACGGCAGCGGCCATCACTGCGCGCCGACAGGTTGCTCGAGCTGCTCTCACCTCGAAGAGGAGAAGGCGGCTGTACCGGAGCGCTTCCGTCTGAAGAAGTGAGCAATGTTTCATCTGTAAGTCAGGAGGTAGAACTATGGTCAAAAATATCATTCGGATTGACGGCATGGCCTGCAGCATGTGCGAGGCGCATGTGAGCGATGCGATTCGGAAGCAGTTTCCGGATGCCAAGAAGGTGAGTGCATCCCACGGGAAGAAGGAGGCGAGTTTCGTCACCGAGACACCCGCGGATGAAGCGACCGTCAAAAAGATGATCGATGAAACCGGCTACCACTACGAGAGCCTCCGCACGGAGCTCTACGAGAAAAAGGGATTCTTTGGTCTCTTCGGTTGAAACAAGAAAAAAGGACAGCGCCCGCCCGGGTTATCGGGCGGGCGCTTTTTACGATGCGGTATCAGGCAAATCACAAGCCGCTCCCGCAATTCGGCGTTTAGGACATAGCCTGTAGGAAATCAGAGGCGGTTGCGGATTCGGCAGCGTTTTTCCGCGCGTGGAAAAGTCCCACGAAATTTGTTACACTGGAACGAAAGAGCGGAGGTGTTGTCATGACAGAAAAAAAAGAACTGCGGAAGCGCTGCATCGAGAAGATGAATGCGCTGCCGCAGGACTATTGCCGCGAGGCGGACGGGAAAATCTTTTCGGCTGTTCTCGGCCTGCCCGAATACAGAAACGCAAAAACAGTTTTTTGCTTTGTCGGCATGCAGGCGGAGATTCAGACAGCTAGCTTGATTGAGGAAATGCTTCGCGCGGGCAAGCGGGTCGCCGTGCCGCGCTGCGCGGGCAAGGGCGTGATGCACGCCCATGTAATCCGCAGTCTCGCGGAACTGCGCCCGGGAACCATGGGTATCCTTGAGCCCTCGGCGGAGGCGCCGGTGCTAGCGCCCGAAGAGTTGGATTTGATTCTCCTCCCCTGCGTGAGTGCGAGCCGGTCGGGCGAACGCCTCGGTTACGGCGGCGGTTTTTACGACCGCTATCTGCCGAAGACAAAGGCCTTTCGCGCGCTCTTAATTCGGGAGCGCCTGCTCTCCGACGACATTCCGCGCGAAGCACATGACCAGCCGGTGGACGCTGTTATTACCGAGGCCGGAGTTTTCCGGAGAACTCAGAGCGAGAACGAGGGCGTGTCCTGAATGGAGCGGAAATAGGTCTCCGCTTTGCAAAGATTCTCCTCGTTGCCGCTTAGCTGTAAGAGCACACTGCCTTCCGCGCCGAGGACGCCGCCGGCTGCGAGCAGAGTTGCCCGGACGGAAAAGAGATCCCGGACAGCGTCGAGCTCGGTGTAAATGTCGCCGCAGCTTTCCATAAGGCGGAGTCCCTTCTGTCCGCTCCGGTTTGCGAGGCGCGCCAGTTCGGAGATGGGGCGCTCCACGCGCTTCTCAAGGCCGACCGGGTGAATGAGGCGGGTGCGACGTCCGACTGCGACACTTGTAATCGGAATGATGGTGCCGCCGACCGGGCTTGCGATCAGGATACCGGCGGTGCGGCTCTCGAGGTGAATCGCATTGGCGCCTTTCAGGATGATGTCGTCCGGGCCGAGGGTATCTACCACATCAAAAATGGTCTTGCCCTCGAGGCGCTGACCTTCTTTTACGATGAAGTCCGCCGTCTGCGGGGGTGTGGGATTCGAGACCTGTTCATTGCCGCGCTGCAGGCCGCGGTGAAAACCCTTCGGCGAGAAGGGAAGCGAGAGAGCCGCCGCAATCGACGCAGCGACCTGTGCGTTGGTGCTGCCGAGAATCACAACGAGGCAGTGGTGCTTTGCGGCTTCGAGGATTGCGGAGTCGGCCGCGAGGGCGTCGCCGAGCAGGCGCTTGCCCATGGCGACTGTGAGGAGAACCTGTCTGCCGGAATCGGTATTTGTCATAGGGAACACTCCTTTCTGTTTTTTAGAGTATAGCATGTTTTTTAGGAGGGCGTATGCAGCTTGATCACAGTCTCTTTTACCATCTGGACCACTACGAGTACGGCGAGGCCTATTACGGCAGTTACCAGTCGGTTTACTACCGCCTCGGCATCGAGCCGCTTGAGAATGTGCACTGGACGCCTGTCGATAAGAGAGCGCCCCACACGCTTCGCGCCTATGTCTGGGAAGGACCTTATTCCTACCACGACACGGAAGAGGAGAAGCGGTATCGGGATTTTCCGTACAGCGCAGAGGGCCTCGAAGAGGCCATCACCTGGATCGAAGAGCAGTGTGACAACGCAAAACCGCTCCGGCTTTAAACCGGAGCGGTTTTTTTGTGCTGATTCGAGTTTATTCGTTTCGCATTGCCGCGAGCGGACTTAAGCGCATTGCGCGTTTTGCCGGGAGGTAACCGGCGGCCGCGCCGATGAAAATCGCAAAGACAATCGCAAAGAGTGCGAGCCAGGGCGGAATATAGGAGATGGATCCGCCTTCCGCATTCTGGTAGAAGACGGAGAGCTGTTCGTTGCCGCCCTGTGCCGCGAGAAAGTTGATGAGTAGCGAAATCAGGAGACTCAGGACCGTGCCGATGATACCGCCCAGCAGGCCGATGAAACCGGATTCGACGAGAAAGAGGTCGCGGATGTTGGTCATCTCGCAGCCGAGAACCTTCATGACGCCGATTTCCCGCGTTCTCTCGTAGATGGACATCATCATCGTGTTGATGATGCCGATGGCCGCGACGAGAAGCGAGACCGCACCGATGCCGCCGAGCACGGCCTGGACCATGCCGGTGAACTGCTTGGACTGCTCGAGCCATTCCATATTGGAGTCCGCCTGATAGCCGAGCTCCGCAATCTTTTTCTGCACTTCGGAGACGTGGTTCATGTCGTCCACAAAGACATAAGCCTGCGAATAGACATAGTAGTCGACCGGCTTGCCTTTTTTGTTGAGCTTCGGCTCCGGCACCAGATACTTCCGGTAGCGCTGCTTCAGAAAGTTTTTCAGCGTGTCAATGTCGCAGTAGACCGAATAGCTGTAGCTGTTATAGCCGCTGCTGCCGCCGTCCAGAATGCCTGCCGTGTCCAGAATGTACTTCTTCTGGGGCTTATCGGAGGTCTCGGTTGCGACCGAGGCCGGCGCGGCCGCAGCGGAAGCACCGCCGCCGGAAGTGCCGCTGTTGCTGGTGTTATTCTTTGGCGCGGGCTTATAGCCCTCGGGAAAGATGTAAAAGATGGTGTCCTTCAGCGGGTCAATGTGCACATCGCCGCCGTTGCCGCCGCCGAAGTTTGCCGAGCTGTTTTTGGAGACTTTGTAAAAGTTATCCTGAAAATGGTTGCCGTAGAGCAGGCTCAGAGTATCCGTGTTTGCGGGCGGCAGAGTTCCGGATTTTAAAGGCAGTTCCTTCAAGAAATGCTGGGAGACACCGGTCAGGGACAAGTATCCCTCGTAGGGGCCGCATTTCGCTGTCACGGATGCGTCCAGCTGCGGGCTCACATCGTCCACATGTGCGAGCTGTTTCAGCTGCTTGATGGTGTCATCGGTAATCTCGGTCTCGTTGCCCTTCTGGTTAAAGGAGTAGACGGTAATTGTCTTCATCGAGCCCGCGGACTCATAAAGCTGTCTCGTCTGGCGGCTCATACCGAGGCCGAGGCTCATCATCACAAGAATCGAGGAGGTGCCGATGATGACGCCGAGCACTGTCAAAACCGTTCTTGTCTTTCGCCGGAAGAGATTCCGGAGGGCGAGCGAGAGAAGATCTCCGAACTTCATGCCGCATCGCCTCCGTCAGCCTTCTTCTTGCGGAATTTGCGGATGCCGACGCCCGCAGCGATTGCGGCGACCGGAATCAGGAGCAGCGGGAGCGGAGACGGCTTTTTGACCGGTTTCTTTTCCGTGTCGGCATCGGTGACAGGGACATCGGGGGCAGGCTCGGTGACGGCGAGTGTGAGTTTCTGTTCCTCCTTGGTCACATTGCCGTTTACATCCTCATACTGAATGGTCATCGTGATATTGTCTTCGTCGCTGCTCGCCTTCACGCCGCCAAGCATCGCATCGACGCTTCCGCTGTCGCCGGACTTGATATTGCCGAGGTAGGCGCCGGTTTTCTTGATGGCATCGCCCTCAAAGTTCACCTGCACATTGTAGAGCATTACGCGGCCGGTGTTGTTCAGATTGAACATCACATTGCTCTCCTTGCCGACCTCAATGCTGTCGGGCGAGAGTTCCGGCGTGGAAATCGAATAGCGCGCCACCTGGAAGACCGGAATATCGAGCGTCAGCTTGTCCTCCGCGTTTTTAAAGGCGGGGGAGTCAAACTTTTCGTTCAAGGTGAGCGTATAGGAGCGGGGATCCACGCCCGCGGAGGCTTCCATCGCGAGGCGCAGTTCCTTGGATTCTCCGGCTTTCAGACTGTTGATGACAAAAGAGCCGGAGCCGGCATCCATCGAGAAGACCGAAGAGTTGTCGACTTTCTCGGACTCCGCAGAGAGGAGAATATTGCTCGCCGAGATATCGCCCGAGGCGTTTTTCACGCTGAGCACGAGCGTAAACGGCTGGCCGGCAAAGACTTTCTCGGGCTCGGTCCGATAGCCGTCGAGGATGATGCGGGCCTTCTGGCGATCGTTCGCGTTGAAGTCGCCCTGCTTATTGTCCTCTGCCGGGGGCTGCTCGACCATCGAGGGGTTATTGATGCGCACATAGCTCACATAAGTTTCCTGGTAGGAGACCGTCGCATCGGGCGTCAGCTTATAGCTCACGGTGTAGCTCAGCGGGTAGTAGCCGTTCGCCGCATTCTGCATAATCGCCATCGAGTAGTCGGCGCTCAGCACTTCATCCGGCTGGGCGGTCTCGAAGTTCCGGTCGTAGTTCGCGTCGTTCAGATTGAACGGGAAACCGGTTGCGGCCTGAGACTTGTTCTGCGCGGTCGCCTGCAGTGAAGCGCCGTCCGCGAGCGCGGTGTTCATGTGTACCTGAATGCGGTACAGCGGCACCTTGCGCTGGTTCCGGAACTTTAAGCTGTAGTTCATGACGCCGGGCGCGGTGCCGACCGGTGTCTCCTGGCCCTCGCCGAGCGCAAAGCTCTTGTCGCCGGTTGCGGTCGAGGGATTTGCAACCTCGCCCGAAGCCTTGATGTAGACATTGATGAATTCAACCTGCATGGGGCCGCGGAAATCCGCGGTGTTGCTGCCCGGCAGCGCGTAGTAGAACGCAATCGGGACGCCGTAGTAGCCTTCTTTTGCGTCGGCGCGCACGGTGACATGCAAGGTCACGGTCTTATACTCGCCGGCTTTCAGCGAGGCAAAGCGGTTTTCCTCGGTGAAGGTCGTCGCATTGATTTCAAAGGGATAGTTGCCGCCGTCCACGGTGAAAGCCGAATTGCCGCCGTAGGCCTTGTCGATGCCGGATTTCTGACCGGCTCTCCAGGCGTCGTAGAGCTCGCTCTCATCGTCCTTGTCGTAGGGATTCTTCTGGTCCGTCGTGTTCTGATCCGGGTCCTTGTCCTGCTTCAGATAGTTCTGGTCGTTCGAGAGGCGGACAATGACATTCTGAATCTCGGCGGTCTTCGGGTTCTTCATGCCGCTCGTATTGTTATAGCCGACGCGGAAACTCAAATTCATGTCCTGACCGGGATAACCGACCTGCAGTTCGTTGGCGTCGTGCACAAAGGTGTTGAGATTGGTGTTGACATAGGAGGCCTGTGCCGTGCGAGGCGGCAACAGGAAAAAGAGTAACAGCGAGAGCGTTACCTCCAGCGCCAGGACGCGGAGCAGGAGAGATGTTTTTTGAAGTTTAGTCTGCATGAGTAAATCCTTTCCGTTCTACAATCTTGCCGTCGACAATGCGTATCTGCTGGTCGGCGCGCGCTGCGATCGAGTTATCGTGTGTGACCATGACGAGGGTCACATGCTGTTCCCGGACGATGTCCCGGAGCAGCGAGAGCACTTCTTCCGTCGTGCGGGAGTCGAGGTTGCCGGTCGGCTCGTCGGCGAAGATGAGTTCCGGTTTGCTCGCGAGCGCGCGGGCTATGCCGACACGCTGCTGCTGGCCGCCGGACATCTGCCCCGGCATGTGCAGCGCCTGATCCAGGATGCCGATGCGCTCCATATAGGTGCGCGCGGTGCGCTGTCTTTCTTCCTTGTCGACGCCGCGGAACAAGAGCGGGAGGGCCACATTTTCCTCGGCATTCATCGTGGGAATCAGGCCGTAACTCTGGAAAATAAAGCCGACATGGTTCCGCCGAAAGCGCACCAGCTGCTGCTCATTCATCTTTTCGAGCTTCTCGCCGAGTATGTGAATGCTGCCGCTGCTCGGCGGTTCGAGGCCGGCGAGCAGGTTCAGACAGGTGGATTTTCCGGAACCCGAGGTGCCTACAATCGCGAGAAAGCGCCCCGGCTCGAGGTCGAAGCTGATGCCGTCCAGCGCGTGTACGTCGCTGTCGCCGACACGGTATATTTTTTTTAAATCGCGCACGGAAATAATCGGTTCTGCCAAATGATGATTCCTCCTCTCATGCGTGCGTTTCGGCCGCCGTATCCGCTTGCCGTGCGGAACGAAAACCGATCCTTGTCTTAGCTTAGAGTAGCGCCTCGAGAAAAACAAGGAAGATTTTCTTGCAAAAAACAGCATATCGGCATTTGTGCCGTAAGATATGCGGCGTGTTGCGGCGGCAGTCTGTATTTGTCTGGTCTAAAAGAAGATAGCATGGTATAATCGACCGGAAAGATAGACAAATCATCTCTTTCACCTAGAAAGACGCAAAAAAGCGCGAAAGGTTTCAGGAGGGACTATGAAAAACTGGAAGAAATCGGTAGTCGCGGCAGCGACAGCGCTGCTGCTCGGTGTGAGCCTGATGGGCTGCGGCGCAAAGAAGGCGGAGAGCGGTGCGGCGGAGAGCGCTACGACAGCCTCTGCCACGGCAGAGAGTGCGTCGGCAACCGGCACGGCGGCGGAAAGCGCTGCGGCGGCTAAGACAGAAGCGGGGGCGGGACTCCGGGTCGGCGCCCTGAAGGGACCGACCGCGATGGGGCTTGCCGCGCTGATGCAGGAGAGTCAGGACGGCAAGAGCGAGGGCAGCTATCAGTTCACGGTTGCGGCGCAGCCCGATGAGATTGCGGCGAAGATTGTCTCGGGCGATCTCGACATCGCCCTGCTTCCGGCCAATATGGCAGCGGCGCTCTACAATAAGACGGAGGGAAAGATTGCGGTCTTAAACATCAACACGCTCGGCGTGCTCTACTGCGTGACCGGGGACGAGAACATTCACAGCGTGAAGGATCTCGCAGGCAAGACGGTGCTCACGACCGGACAGGGCGCGACGCCCGAGTACGTGCTCCGCTATTTGTTGCAGGAGAACGGCGTCACGGACTGCACGCTCGAGTTTAAGTCCGAGCCGACCGAGATTGCTTCGGCGCTCGCGGCGGATCCCGCGGCGATTGCCGTGCTCCCGCAGCCCTTTGTGACAGTCGCGGAAGCAAAGAATGACAAATTGAAGACGGCTTTTTCGCTGAGTGACAGCTGGGATGCGCTGAACAACGGCTCCCGCCTCGTGACAGGGGTCACGGTGGTGAGACAGGAAGTTCTCAAGGCACAGCCGGACGCTGTTAAGACCTTCGGCGAAGAGCAGGCGAGAAGCGCGGCGACGGCGGTACAGGATCCGGCGGCAGCGGCAAAGGCAATTGTCGCCTTCGGCATTCTGGAAAACGAAGGCATCGCGAAAAAGGCGCTGCCCGCCTGCAACATCACGAATCTGGACGGCGCGGAGATGAAGCAGGCGCTCTCCGGCTATCTGCAGGTTCTGTACAGCGCAGATCCGAAGGCAGTCGGCGGTAAGCTGCCGGATGACGCGTTCTACGTCGCGGCGGAGTGAGCGGATTGATTAGCGCAATCCGAAGCGTGTTGCTGCGCGACAGCAAAGAGCCGCTCAGATGGCTGTTCTGGCTTCTGCTCTGGGAGGCCGCGGCGAGGCTGATCGGCGACAAGTTTCTGCTGGTAGGACCGGTCGAGACCGTACGGACGCTCGTGAATATGGCAGGGACGCCCGCATACTGGCAGGCGGTCGGAAATTCTTCGCTTCGTATTCTCGGCGGCTTTTTGCTTGGCGCGGTGCTCGGCACGGTTTTGGCGGCGGCGGCGCACGCGAGAAGGGGACTCAGATGGATTCTGGGTCCCCTTGTCAATGTGATCAAGGCGGTTCCGGTCGCAAGCTTTGTCGTGCTGCTCTTACTCTGGGTCGGAAATCGCAACGCCTCCCTTTTTATTTGTTTCTTTGTTTCCCTGCCGGTTTTTTATCTCAACACACTCGGCGGCCTCGGCGCCGTGCCGGGCGATCTCCTCGAAGTCGCAAGGCTCTATGGACTGGCGCGCGGCACAAGGATTCAGGCGCTGTATCTGCCGGTGCTTTCTCCTTTCCTCGAGAGCGCCCTGAGCCTCTCGGTCGGCGTGAGTTTCAAGGCCGGTGCTGCCGCGGAGCTGATCGGACAGCCGGCGCTTTCGCTCGGGAACGGGCTGTACCGCGCCAAAATTTATCTGGAGACCGGCGAAATATTTGCCTGGACACTCAGCATTGTGCTGCTCGCCGGTCTCGCGGAGGCAGTGCTTCGGTTTTTCCTCCGCGCGCTCTGCGGGCGCGGGCGGTACCGTGCAGATGGTACGCCGAAAAGGACAAGATAGCGCGTGGCATTTTTGGGCGAATATGGTAAAATAATGTGACTGTAATCTAGGAGGAAAGCGATGATTAACAACGACGAGGCACTGATCCAAACAAGGCATCTGGTGCTGGAAGAGACCTGCCGTCTCGCCTGGAACGATCAGCTGGATGAAGCGCACAAAGAGGAGATGGTTTATAAAATCATCCCGGGTCCGAAGCCGGCAATCGGAAGATGTTGCATTTATAAAGAGAGAGAGATTGTGCGCCACCGGACGAGACTTGCCTGCGGCGAGAATCTGTTGGAAAATCGGGATTCCAAGAATGAAGTGCAGGTCATCAAGCCGGCCTGCGACGAGTGTCCGCTCTCGAGCTATACCGTCACGGACAACTGTCGTCTCTGTCTCGGCAAGGCCTGTCTGTCGTCCTGCCATTTCGGTGCGGTGACCATCGGAGAATTCCGCTCTCACATCGATTCGAAGAAGTGCAAGGAGTGCGGCATGTGCGCGCAGAACTGTCCGTACGGTGCTATCGTGCACCTCGTTCGCCCCTGCAAGAAGGCCTGCCCGGTCGATGCGATTACCTATGATGAGTACGGCTTCTGCGTCATTGACGAGCAGAAGTGCATTGAGTGCGGCCGTTGCATCCACAGCTGCCCCTTCGGTGCAATCAGCGCAAAGAGCTATCTGGTCAATGTGATTCAGGAAATCAAGGCGGGCAAGGAGGTCATTGCGATGTGCGCGCCCGCGACCGAAGGACAGTTCGGCGAAAAAATCGGCATGGCTTCGATTCGCAACGCGCTGAAGAAAATCGGCTTTGCGGATATGGTCGAGGTCGGTCTCGGCGGCGATATGACGGCTGCCTATGAGGCGCTTGAGTGGTCGGAGGCGAGAAAAGAAGGCAAGAAGATGACGACATCGTGCTGCCCGGCTTTCATCAACCTCTTAAAGAAGCATTTCCCGCAGCAGTATGAGGAGAATATGTCCACGACGGTCTCCCCGATGTGTGCGGTGTCCCGCTATCTGAAAGCGACGCACCCGGGTTGTGTGACAGTCTTCATCGGTCCCTGCGTCGCGAAGAAGTCCGAGTCGGCGGACAAGTCGGTTCCGGACAATGCGGACTATGTCATGACCTACGGTGAGTTCAATGCTTTCCTCCGCTCGGCGGATGTTCAACTGGAGCCGGAGGAAACCGAGCGGCAGGAGGCTTCGATTTTCGGCAAGCGCTTTGCAACCTCGGGCGGCGTCGCAAATGCGGTGCTCGAGTGCATGAGCGAGCGCGGCGAGGATGTCTCCGAAATTAAACTGCTCCGCTGCGCCGGCGGTGCGGAGTGCAAGAAGGCGCTCCAGCTCTTAAAGCTCGGCAGAGTCGCGGAGGACTTTATCGAAGGCATGGCCTGCCCGGGCGGCTGCGTCGGCGGACCGTCGAAACACAAGACGGAAATTGAAATCAAGCGGTCCCGCGAGACGCTCTTAAAGCGCGCGGACGACAGAAAGGTGCTCGACAACCTGAAAAACTATCCGATGGAGAAGTTCTCGATGCACCGCGACGGACACAAAGATCTGGAGGAGCTGAAGCGCGTCGAGGGCGAAGCTTAAATGGCAGGGGAGAAGCGCTGAGTGGTTCAGCGCTTCTTTTCGAACTGCGGACTTTGTCTGTGTTTCCGCGAACACAGGATACGGAATTACGAAGTGCTTCGGAGAGGAGGAGAGATGCAGGAGGAGAGAAAAGCAAAGGCCTCTGTGCCGACACCGCACATTGCGGCTTTGCCGGGGGAAATCGCAGAGACGGTTTTACTGCCGGGCGACCCGCTACGCGCAAAACGGATTGCGGAAACCTTTCTGGAAGAGGTGCACTGCTTTAACGAAGTGCGAAATGTGCTCGGGTTTACGGGGCTGTACCGCGGAAAGCGTGTCTCGGTCATGGGAACCGGAATGGGCTGCCCCTCGATGGGAATTTACGCCCACGAACTGATTCACTTTTACGGCGCAGCGCGACTGATTCGAATCGGCACGGCCGGTGCCATGCAGGAAAGCATAGCTGTGCGCGATCTGGTTCTTGCAGAGGGCGCATCGACCAATTCAAACTTTCCGGCGCTTTTTGAACTCCCGGGGACTTTTGCGCCGCTTGCGGATTTCGAACTGCTGTATCGCGCGGCACGTATCGCTTCGGCCGCAAACAAATGTGTATCGGTCGGCGCGGTACTGACCAGCGATATGTTTTACGGTCCTGCGGAGAGCGAGGCCGCCGTTGAAAAGTGGAGCAAGATGGGGGTCCTCGCCGTTGAGATGGAGACGGCGGCACTCTATGCGACCGCAGCCTCTCTCGGGGCCAAGGCACTTTCCATCCTGACGGTCAGCGACCACCTTTTGACCGGGGAGACGCTCTCCGCAGAGGAGCGAGAAGCCGGCTTTACGGATATGGCAGAACTGGCACTTTCACTCGCGACGGAAGAGATGCGCGGAGGAATCATATGATTAAAATGTTCAGCAAATATTTGGGGAAGAAGTATCGCCTCATTTCCCTGCTCGCCGTATTCGGCATGGTCATGGAGGTCGTCGTAGAAAATCTGGTGCCCCTCGTGATGGCGAATCTCATTGACAACGGGATACAGGCGCAAAACTTTAATGTCGTGCTCCGGGCGGGCGGTCTTATGGTGGCGCTCGCGCTCTTCGGCCTGCTCTTCGGTTCGATCGGCGGTTATTTTGCGGCCGATGCGGCGGCGGGACTTGCCGCAAGCCTTCGGAGCGGGATTTACAGAAGCATTCAGCGCTTTTCATTCGGCAATCTCGACAAGTACTCGACTGCGGGTCTCGTGACCCGTCTCACGACGGATGTTTCGAATGTCCAAAACTCCTATCAGATGATACTGAGAACCTGCATGCGGGCGCCTGCCACCTTGATTTTCACCTTGGCGCTCACCTTCAGCATCAGCCGGAAACTCTCGATGATTTTTCTGGTCGCGCTCGGCTTTCTTTTGATTGTACTGATCCTGGTCATTAAATTTGCGGATAAGGCGTTTACGCGCGTGTTTTCGAAATACGATGCGCTGAATGCGAGCGTCCAGGAAAATGTGACCGGAATCCGCGTGGTCAAGAGTTTTGTGCGCGAAGAGTTTGAAATCGGAAGATTTAAAGTTTCCGCCGAGAATATTTACAAGCTCTTTGTGAAGGCGGAGGGACTGGTCTGCTTTATTTTCCCAGCGCTCTACCTTGCAGTCTACGGCTGTATGATCGGCATTTCCTGGTTCGGCGCACATGAAGTTGTGGCAGGCTCGCTCACCACGGGACAGCTGACCTCCTTCTTTACTTATATGATCAGCATTCTGATGTCGCTCATGATGCTTGCAATGGTCTTTGTCATGATTACGATGTCGGTCGCGAGCGGACGGCGCATCGAAGAGGTGCTCTCGGAAATCCCGAAGATTCAGACACCCGAGCAGCCGGTCACGGAAGTGAAGGACGGCTCGGTGGTCTTCTCTAAGGTCTCGTTTTCCTACGGAAAGCGCGAGGAGCCGGTCGACTGGGATAACCCGAAGGAAGTCAGAAGACAGAAGGAAAAGCAGGAGCGCATGGCAGCCGTTGAGAACGGGACCATGACACGGGAAGAGGCAATGCGGCAGGATCCGGATTTCCGAGAGGAAGCGAATCCGCGCTTTGTACTGAGCGATGTTACGCTTTCGGTGCGCTCCGGCGAGACCATCGGCATCATCGGCGGCACCGGTTCCTCGAAGACTTCTCTGGTCAGCCTGATTCCGCGCCTGTATGACGCGACGGAGGGCGAGGTTCTGGTCGGCGGTAAAAACGTAAAGAACTACGACTTAAAGGCGCTCCGCGACGCAGTCGGCATGGTACTCCAGAAGAATACGCTCTTTTCCGGCACCATCTACGACAACCTCCGCTGGGGAAATCCCGATGCGAGCGATGCGGACTGTGAGGAGGCTTGTCGCCTCGCCTGTGCCGACGAGTTCGTGCGGAGCTTCCCGGACGGCTATCACACCTGGATCGAACAGGGCGGCAGCAATGTTTCCGGCGGACAGAAACAGCGCCTCTGCATTGCGAGAGCGCTCTTAAAGAAGCCGAAAATTCTGATTCTCGACGACTCAACCAGCGCTGTCGATACCGCGACGGATGCCTCGATACGCAAGGCGTTCCGGGAGAAGATTCCGAATACGACAAAGTTCATCATTTCCCAGCGCATTTCGGGCGTAAAGGATGCGGATCGCATTCTGGTGCTCGAGGAGGGGCGCGTGAGCGGTTTCGGCACCCACGAAGAATTGTTGAAGAACAACGAAATTTACGCCTCTGTGGTTGCCGCGCAGACAGAGGGCGGCGGCGACTTTGACGAGAGAGAGGAGGCGTGACGCGATGGCAAACACAAAGAAAAAAGCGAATTTGGGTAATATCACATCGAGAAGCATGCGCCGCCTGACCTCCGGTATTTTAAAGGATTACGGACTGCAGATGATAATCGTGCTGATCTGTGTCATTGCGGCGGCTCTGGCGGATGCCTACGGCATGCTGTTCATTCAGAAACTGATCGATAACTACATCACCCCCTTGCTGCACGCGGAGCAGAAAGACTTTTCCCCGCTGCTTGCTGCCTTGCAGCATATCGCGCTGATTTATCTGGTATCCGTGGTCGCGACTTATGTCTACCAGATTTTGATGGTCTATGTGGGGCAGGGCACGCTCCTCAAAATCCGAAAGCGTCTGTTTGCGCACATGGAGTCGCTGCCCATATCCTATTTTGACACGCATGCGCACGGCGACATCATGTCGGTCTATACGAACGACACGGACACGCTGCGCCAGCTGATTGTCGATGTGTTCCCGCAGCTCGCCAGCATGATTCTTTCCGTCATCACGGTTCTCGCGAGCATGTTTCTTTTGCATGTTCCGCTCACGCTGATTGCGCTTGTTTTGACGGCGCTCATGCTCTTTATTTCCGGTAAGGTCGCAAAGATCTCCGGCAAATACTTCGGCATTCAGCAGAAGGAACTCGGGGGCTTAAACGGCTACATTGAGGAGATGATGGAGGGACAGAAGGTCATCAAAGTTTTCTCCCATGAAGCGCAGAGCATTGCGGAGTTTGAAGAGCGAAACCAAAAACTTAGGGACGCGAGCGCCAGAGCGAACGGCATTGCGAACGTCCTGTTGCCGGTTGCGGCGCAGCTCGGTCGCCTGCAATATGTGCTGATTGCGACGATCGGCGCAGTCTTTGCGCTGAACGGGAACTTTGGACTCAGCATCGGTACCCTGGTTGCCTTTATGACTATGAACCAGAACTTCACGCGCCCCATCACGCAGATTACGACCCAGCTGAATTCGGTCGCGATGGCGGCGGCCGGTGCCGACCGCATCTATCAGCTGCTCGATGAGCCCTCCGAGACCGACGAGGGCTATGTGACCCTGGTCCGCGCGAGTAGAAACCCGGACGGTTCGCTCGCCGAGACGGAAAAGCGCACCGGGCTCTGGGCGTGGCGGCATGTGCATAAGACAGATGGCAGCGTGGAGCTGATTGAGTTGAAAGGACGTGTGGAACTCGAACATGTCGACTTCGGCTATGTGCCGGAGAAGACCGTGCTTCACGACATCAGCCTCTTTGCGGAACCCGGACAGAAGATTGCCTTTGTAGGATCGACCGGCGCAGGAAAGACGACCATCACGAATCTCATCAACCGCTTTTACGAGATTCAGGAGGGAAAGATCCGTTACGACGGCATCAATATCACGAAGATTAAAAAGGCGGATCTCCGCGCCTCGCTCGGCATCGTGCTGCAGGATACCAATCTCTTTACCGGCACGGTGATGGAAAATATACGCTTCGGACGTCTGGATGCGACGGATGAAGAGTGCATCGAAGCCGCAAAGCTCGCGAACGCGGACGGCTTTATCAACCGCCTGCCGGACGGGTATCAGACCATGCTCCGCGGCAACGGCGCAAACCTCTCGCAGGGACAGCGGCAGCTCCTCGCGATTGCGCGGGCTGCGGTCATGGATCCGCCGGCGTTAATCCTTGATGAAGCGACTTCTTCGATTGACAGCCGGACCGAGCAGCTGGTGCAGCGCGGCATGGATTCTTTGATGAAGGGGCGCACCACCTTTGTGATTGCGCACCGCTTAAGCACGATTAAAAATGCGGACTGCATCATGGTTATGGAGCAGGGGCGCATCATCGAGCGCGGCAATCACGAGGAATTGCTCGAGAAGAAGGGGCGCTATTACCGTCTGTATACGGGAAAGCAAGCTTGAGAAGCCGCGCCCCGCGTGCTATGATATTTGCAGATAAAAATGCACAGAGAAAAGGCGGAACAGGCATGAAAAAGAGAAGAGTAATGCTGAAACTCTCCGGCGAAGCGCTTGCGAATGCGAACGGCAAGGGCTATGACGAGGCGGTGGTCCGGGACATTGCGCGGCAGGTCAAGCGCTCGGTCGATGCGGGTGTCGAGGTCGGCATTGTGATCGGCGGCGGCAACTACTGGAGAGGCAGAACCGGGACAGAGATTGCCCGCGTGAAGGCCGACCAGATCGGGATGCTCGCGACTGTTATGAACTGCATCTATGTCTCGGAGATTTTCCGCGGCGAGGGCATGGAGACAGAGATATTCAGTCCCTTCCTCTGCGGCGCGATGACCGAGCTCTTTTCGGTCGACAAGGCGAATGCGCTCTTTGCGGCGGGCAAGGTGCTCTTTTTTGCGGGCGGCACGGGACATCCGTACTTCTCGACCGACACCGGGATTGCGCTCCGGGCCGCAGAGCTCGGCGTCGATGAGATTTTGCTCGCGAAGTCGATTGACGGCGTCTACACGGCGGATCCGAAGCTCGACCCGAATGCAAAGCGCTACGACACCCTGACCATGCAGGAGATGATCGACAAAAAGCTCGGGGTCATTGACCTGACGGCGAGCGTGCTCTGCATGGAAAATAAGATTCCGCTCGCAATCTTTGATTTGCACGGCGACAACGCAATCGCGGATGCGCTCCGCGGCGTGATTCACGGCACAACGGTGACGGTATAAAACAAGATACCTTGGAGGATGAGATGGCAGACTTAAAGGATACACTCAAAGAGCTGGAAGACAGAATGAACAAGACAATCTCGTTCATGCAGGAAGAGTTCTCGGCAATTCGCGCCGGCAGAGCCAACCCGCATGTTCTGGATCGCATCACGGTCGATTACTACGGCACACAGACGCCGCTGCAGCAGGTCGGCAATATCTCGGTGCCGGAGGCAAGAATGATTCTGATTCAGCCCTGGGACAAGAGTCTCTTGAAAGAGATTGAAAAGGCAATCCTTACCTCGGATCTCGGCATTAACCCGACGAACGACGGCTCGGTGATTCGCCTTTTGTTCCCGGAACTCACCGAAGAGCGCAGAAAGGCGCTGACCAAGGAGATCCGGAAAAAAGGAGAGGCGGCAAAGGTCGCCGTCCGCAACATCCGCCGCGACGGCGCAGATGTCTTCAAGAAAATGGAGAAGGCAAACGAGATCACCGAGGATGATCTCTCTGACGCAAACGAGAAGCTGCAGAAGCTGACGGATAAGGCGGTGGAGCGCATTGATAAGGCGGTCGAGGTCAAGGACAAGGAGCTCATGACAGTCTGACACACCGTTAAAGTTTGGCAGAGTGGCGGTCCCATCCGGGCCGCCTTTTTTGAACATGAGGAGGCAGAATGACAGAGCGGCTGGCGGGGAAGGTGATTCCCGAACACATTGCAATTATATTGGACGGAAACGGCAGATGGGCGGCGGAGCGCTCCCTGCCGCGCGCGATGGGGCATAAGGCGGGCTGTGAGGCGGTGGAACAGACCGTGCGCGATTGTGCGGCGCTCGGCGTCAAGTACCTCACGGTCTACGGTTTCTCGACGGAGAACTGGAAGCGCTCGGAAGAAGAGGTCGGTGCGCTCATGCATCTCTTCCGCCTGTATTTAAAAAAGCTCCTGAAAGTCGCAAAGGAAGAGGGCTGTCGCTGCAAGATGATAGGCGATAAGTCGCGTTTTGCGCCGGACATCATTGCGGCGATTGACCGCTTGGTCGAGGAGACCAAGGACAATACGGGCATGACCTTTGTGATTGCGATTAATTACGGCGGACGGGACGAACTGCGCCGTGCCTTTCTGCGCCTCTTGGAGGAGAAGAAAGGCAGCGGAGCGCCGGAACTCACGGAAGAGGAGATTTCCGACAGCCTCGACACGGCGGGCATCCCGGATCCGGATCTCCTGATTCGCACGAGCGGTGAACTTCGTCTCTCCAATTTCCTGCTCTGGCAGCTCGCCTACAGCGAACTCTATGTGACGCCGCTCTACTGGCCGGATTTCACGATGGAAGCACTGGAAGATGCGATTCTCGCCTACAACCAAAGAGAACGCCGCTTCGGCGGCCGCATCCGCTAAGACAAAAGGAGGAATATGCCCATGTCCCGCCTTTTGAACATCCTTGGCAGCCGGAAGTTCCACCTGCGTCTCTTGAGCGGTATTGTGCTGGTACTGCTCGCGTTTTTCGTGCTGCGGCGCGGCGGTATGGTGCTTTATTGCAGCATGATGGCAATCTCGCTGGTCGGGCAGTATGAATTGTATCGTGTCGTCAAGACAGAGCGAGAGCCGCTCGGCATCGTCGGCTATCTCTCGAGTATCGCGTATTACCTCTTATTGCTCGCACGGCACTATGATTACGGCATGCCGCTCATGATCGGCACGCTGATGGCGCTGATGGCGCTCTTTGTGCTGAGCTATCCGCGCTATCGCACCGAACAGATTGCGGTCGGGCTCATGGGGGTGCTCTATACGACCGTGATGTTTTCCTATGTGTATCGCGTGCGCAGCATGCCGCACGGGGCTCATCTGGTCTGGCTCATCTTCATCTCGAGCTGGGGTTGCGACACGTTTGCCTATGTGGTCGGCATGCTGCTCGGCTCCCACCACTTTGCGCCGGTCCTTAGCCCCAAGAAGACGGTTGAGGGGGCGGTCGGCGGTGTCGCTGGGGCAGCGCTCCTCGGCCTTGCCTTCGGCTTTTTCCTTCGCGCAGAGCTCGCGGAACTCGGCAACCCGGGGTTTGCCTGCCTATTTGCCTGTGGATTCAGTGCGGTGATTTCGCAGATCGGCGATCTCGCGGCTTCGGCAATCAAGCGCGACCACGAGGTCAAGGACTACGGCGATCTGATTCCCGGACACGGCGGTATCCTGGACCGGTTTGACAGCTTGCTCTTCACCGCACCGGCGATTTTCTTTGCGCTGTTTCTCTACAGTTACTTTGTCAGTCATTGAGGAGGAAAACTATGAGACATATTTCCGTTCTCGGTTCCACGGGTTCCATCGGCACACAGACCCTCGAGGTAGCACGCGCCAACGGTGACATCCGCATTGAGGCGCTCGCGGCGCACGGAAACATTGCGCTGCTTGAGGAGCAAATCCGGGAATTTCACCCGCGTACCGTCTGCGTCTACGATGAAACGAAGGCGGCGGAGCTGAAAATCAAGGTCGCGGACACCGGAACCAAGGTCTACGCCGGGCAGGAGGGCTTAATCGAAGTTGCGACCGAGGCCAAGGCAAAGACACTGGTGACGGGGATTGTCGGCATGATCGGCATTGAGCCGACCGTCGCGGCGATTCGCGAGGGCAAGAACATTGCGCTCGCAAACAAGGAGACCTTGGTCTGTGCGGGGCACATCATCATGCCGCTCGCCGCGCGCGAGGGCGTCAAGATACTGCCGGTCGATTCGGAGCACTCGGCCATTTTTCAATGTCTCCGCGGCAACAAGAAGAACCGGATCCGGAAAATTCTGCTGACCGCTTCCGGCGGCCCCTTCCGCGGTTACACGAGAAAACAGCTTGAGAAGGTGACCTTGCAGGATGCCCTCCGGCATCCGACCTGGAACATGGGACACAAGGTGACCATTGACTCCTCGACCATGGTGAACAAAGGACTTGAGCTCATTGAGGCGCGCTGGCTCTTCGATGTCGAGGTCGATGAAATCGAAGTGCTTGTGCAGCCGCAGAGCATCCTGCACTCCGCGGTCGAATTTATGGACGGGGCGGTCATGGCGGAGCTCGGCACCCCGGATATGAAACTCCCGATTCAGTATGCGCTCTATTATCCGAAGCGCAAAAAACTCGCCGGCAGCAAGCGCCTGGACCTATCGGCGCTCGGCAAGCTGGATTTCTCGGCGCCGGACTTCAAGGCATTCCCGGGTCTCAAGCTCGCCTACCGCGCGGGTCGACTGGGGGGCAGTCTGCCGACCGTCTTCAACGCGGCAAATGAAGTCGCCGTCCGCGCCTTTCTCGAGGAGAAAATCGGCTATCTGCAAATTGCGTCCTGCATAGAAGATGCGATGGAACAACACGAGAAGGTCGGTCTGCTCGGGTCACCGGCCGTCTCGGATATTCTTGCGCTTCAGAAGTCAACGGAGGCGTGGCTCAAGGCGCGCTATCACCTCGCATAACACAGATCAGATAGAAAGGAGAGTTTGTGCATCAGCTTGTCAATATCATTCTGGCCGTTTTACTCTTTGGGTTTATCATCTTCTTTCATGAGCTTGGGCATTTTCTTGCGGCGCGCCTCTTCGGCGTCGGCGTGGACAGTTTCTCGCTCGGCATGGGGCCCAAGATTATCGCAAAGAAACACGGCGATACCGAATATGCGATTCGCGCCGTGCCGTTTGGCGGCTTTTGCGCGATGCAGGGAGAAGACGAAAGCAAGAGGGAGCCGAGGCCGGGGGACTTTACGGCCCATGCGCCCTGGCAGCGCTTCTTCATTCTGATTGCCGGCGCTTGCTTTAATTTCCTGCTCGCGTTTCTGCTCGGACTTGTCCTGGTCATGCAGACGGGTGTCGACAAGCCTTATATCGGACAGCTCATGCCCGGCATGCCGGCGGAGGAAGCGGGACTGAAAGCCGGGGATCGCATTCTCGCGGTCAACGGCAGCAAGGCAGTCTTTTTCCGCGATGTCTCGATGGCACTCCGGTTCCATGCGGGCGAGCCGATTACCTTTCGTTATGAGACGCCGGCGGGTGAAAAGCGCACAGTCACGGTGACACCGAAATATTTAAAGGAGCAGGACGGCTACTTCACAGGCATCGTGTCGGCGGGAAGCATGCCGGTCAAAAATCCGGCGGAGCTCGTCTACTATGCCGCCGGAGAAGTGGGGCTCAACATCCGCATGGCGATTCAGTCGGTGCGCATGCTCGTCAAGGGGGCTGTCTCGCCGAAAAATCTGACCGGGCCGGTCGGTATTGTCCAGGCCATCAGCGAGAATATGGACGCGGCGCGCCCCTACGGGCTTCGCGTCATGCTGCTCTCGCTGTTTTCGTTCGGCCTTTTGCTCAGCGCAAACCTTGGTGTCATGAACCTCTTGCCGCTGCCCGCGCTGGATGGCGGCAGAGCGCTGCTCACGGCGGTCGAAGCCGTGATACGGCGTCCCCTGAACCGGAAAATCGAGGCGACAGTCCACCTGACAGGCTTTGTCCTGCTGATGGGACTCATGCTCTATGTGCTTTGGAATGACATCATGCGCATTGTGCAGCACACGAGCTTCTAAGGAGAAGAGATGAGAGAACGTCATAAGACAAGGGTGGTGCGAATCGGCGACGTCACAATCGGCGGCGATCACCCGATTCGCATCCAGTCAATGTGCAATACGAAGACGGAGGATGTCGAAGCGACAGTTGCGCAGATTCGCGCGCTCACGGCGGCAGGCTGTGAGATTGTGCGGGTCGCCGTGCCGACCGTGGCAGCGGCGGAAGCTGTCGGAGAGATTCGGCGGCAGATTAAAATTCCGCTGGTCGCGGACATTCACTTTGACTACCGCCTGGCGCTTGCGGCCATGGAACACGGCGCCGATAAGATACGCATTAACCCCGGAAATATCGGCGAGGATTGGAAGTTGCGGGAAGTTGTGAACGCGGCGAAAGCGCGCAACATCCCGATTCGGGTCGGCGTGAACTCCGGCTCGCTCGAAAAGGAAATACTAAAAAAATACGGCGGCGTCACGGCAGAAGGCATTGTGGAGTCCGCGCTCGAAAAGGTGCACCGCATCGAGGAACTCGGCTATGAGAATCTGGTCATCAGCATCAAGTCTTCGGACGTGTTGATGTGTATCAAGGCGCATGAATTGCTTGCGGCCGAGACCGATTATCCCCTGCACATCGGCATCACCGAGGCGGGGACGCTGCTCCGCGGAACCGTGAAGTCCGCGGTGGGACTCGGCGTAATTCTCTACGAGGGCATAGGCGACACGATACGCGTCTCGCTGACCGGGGATCCGCTAGAGGAAATCAAGGCAGCGCGCGAAATTTTAAAGAGTCTCGGGCTTCGGAAGGGCGGCGTCGAAGTGGTGTCCTGCCCGACCTGCGGCCGCACGGAAATCGATTTGATTGGCCTCGCGAACCGGGTCGAGAGTCTCGTGGAGCGCTACAGCGATCTGGATGTCCGCGTTGCGGTCATGGGCTGCGTCGTGAACGGACCCGGCGAGGCGCGGGAGGCCGATTTCGGCGTGGCGGGCGGCAAGGGCGCAGGGGTCCTGATCCGAAAGGGCGAGGTGATACGGACCATGCCCGAGGCGGAACTGCTCCCGGCTCTGGAGGCCGAATTGCAGCGCATCAGGGCAGAACGGCGATGAAAGCATTTTCCGAAGTATTTCCGCATTTTCAGGCGACAGCGGCAGAACAGGCGCTTGTCGCCTGCTTGCTTGTGGAGCGGGTTGTGGTCTCGGACGATATGTCCCGCCTGACAGTCTGTGTGGTCTCGCGAAGCTTTGCCGAGCGCGCTGCGTTTCGGGCGCTCGCGGAGGAGCTGCGAGAGCAGCTCTTCGGGAAGCGAAACATTCAGGTCGAAGTGCGCGAGCGCTTTCAGCTCGGCGGCGAGTTCACCGCAGAGCAGCTGTTTCAGGCCTATCAGGACAGTCTCTTGGAAGAGCTGAGAAGCCGTTCTCTTCTCGCCGCGCGGATTCTGGAGCGCGGCAAGGTGAGGTTTCCTTCGCCGAATGTGCTGCTCTGCGATGTGGAAGATATGTCCTTAAACCGCTCGGTGATGCAAGATTTGCGCCGCTATCTGGAAGAAGAGGTGTTCGAGGGGCGCTGCGGTCTCAAAATGGAGTTCCGGCCGAACTTTGTGCCGTTTGAAAAAAAGCAGCTCGCCGAAGTGCCGGCGGAGGCGCTTGCGGTGCGGCAGAAAGAAGAGGAAGAGGAGGGCTTCTTCCTCCCGGCGGAAAGCGCAGCGGAGGCATTGCCCGGAGAGACGGACAGCACGCCTCCCGCCAAGCAGCCGGCAAGCGAAAAGGCCGCCGCGCCGAAAAAGAATCCGGCGGAGAAAAAAGGCGGAGAGAACAAAAAACGTTTTTCCGGCGAGAAGGTTCGCGGCGAGCGGCGCGAGTATTCGCGTTCCCTTCGCCGTTCGGATAATCCCGATGTGCTCTACGGCAGGGATTTTGAGGATGCGTGTACGCCGATTTCGGAGATCACGGAAGTCGGCGGAGAAGTCACCCTGCGCGGCAAGATTTTTGAACTGGACATGCACTTTATCGAAAAAAGCGGAAGCACGCTCTTCGTCTTTTCCGTCACGGACTATACGGACTCGATCACCGCAAAACTCTTTGTGCGCGGCGAGGGCGAGGAGCTGGACCGCCTGAAGGTAGCGTTAAAGGTCGGTGCCTTTTTCAAACTCCGCGGCGCGACGACGATTGACAGCCGGGACGGCGAGCTGATTCTGGGCGCTGTGCGCGGACTGAAGAAGACCGAACCCTTTGAGGAATCAAAGCGGGAGGATCACGCGAGAGAGAAGCGCGTAGAGCTGCACTGTCACACGAAAATGAGCGATCTCGACGCCGTGAGCAGTGCAAAGGATATCATCAAGCAGGTGAAGCGCTGGGGCATGGAGGCAGTCGCCATCACCGATCACGGCAATTTGCAGGCCTTCCCGGAGGCCTGGCACACTGTCTCCGATGACCGGGAGAACAATCCGAAAATCATCTACGGCGTCGAGGGCTATCTGGTGGATGATTTGAAGGAACTTGTCATCTCGCCCGGCGAGAAGACGCTCGACGACAGTTTTGTGGTCTTTGACATTGAGACCACCGGTTTTTCCCCGCGGAAAAACAGAATCATCGAGATCGGCGCGGTGAAACTGGCGGGCGGAAAGATTGTGGACCGCTTTTCGCAGTTTGTGAACCCGGAGCTGCCGATTCCCTATCATATCGAGCAGCTGACCGGGATTAACGATGCGATGGTGCGAACCGCACCGACCATCGGGAAGGTACTGCCCGACTTCCTCGCCTTTTGCGGCGACGCCGCCGTGGTCGCACACAATGCGAGCTTTGACACGAGCTTTATCCGGGAGAATGCGCGTTCGCTGGGGCTTTCCTACGCACCGACCATTCTCGACACCGTGAGTCTCGCACATGTCCTGCTGCCGAAGCTGAACCGCTATAAGCTTGATACGGTCGCGAAGGCGCTGGGCGTATCGCTCGAAAACCATCACCGCGCGGTCGATGATGCCGAATGCACGGCCGGCATCTTCTTAAAGTTCATGGAGATGTTAGAGGAGCAGGGGGCGCATACCTTGGTCGAGGTTGCGGCGCTCGGCGACAGCTCCGAAGCGCTGATTAAAAAGATGAACAGCTATCATGTAATCATCCTCGCAAAGAATGAGCTCGGGAGGGTGAATTTGTACCGCCTCGTCTCGGACTCGCACTTAAAGTATTTTCAGAAGCGCCCGCGGATTCCGAAGAGCGAATTGCAGCGCTATCGAGAAGGGCTGATTATCGGCTCCGCCTGCGAAGCGGGAGAGCTCTACCAGGCCTTGCTCCGCGATGCGCCGGAGGAAGAGGTGAACCGCATCGCGGGTTTTTACGACTATCTGGAGATTCAGCCGATCGAGAACAACCTCTTCATGCTGGACAGCGACCGCTTTGCCCCGGACACCGAGGAGGATCTAAAGAACTTAAACCGCCGCATTGTAGCGCTCGGCGATGCGCTCCAGAAGCCCGTGGTAGCGACCTGTGACGTGCATTTCCTGAATCCGGAAGATGAGATTTACCGGCGCATGATTTTCTTCGGCAACAAATACGACGACGCCGACAAGCAACCGCCGCTCTATTTCCGGACCACGGAGGAGATGTTGAAAGAATTTGCCTACCTCGGCCCCGAGAAGTGTGAAGAGGTGGTCATCAAGAACACGCAGAAAATTGCGCGCATGGTGGAGCGCATTTCCCCGGTGCGCCCGGACAAGTGCCCGCCGGTCATCGACCGCTCGGATGAAAAGCTCACGGAACTTTGCTATGGCAAGGCCTATGCGCAGTACGGGAATCCGCTTCCGGAGATTGTGAAAAACCGGCTCGAAAAGGAGCTGAGTTCCATCATCAAGAACGGCTTTGCCGTCATGTACATCATTGCGCAGGAACTCGTGAAACACTCGAACGAAGAGGGCTATCTCGTCGGCTCCCGCGGCTCGGTCGGCTCCTCCTTTGTCGCTTATACGGCGGGTATCACCGAGGTGAATCCTCTGCCGCCGCACTATGTCTGCCCGAATTGCCAATACTCGGACTTCGACTCGGAGATCCCGAAGCGGTTCGCGGGGACGGCCGGCTGTGACATGCCGGACCAAATCTGCCCGCACTGCGGCGCGAAGCTCAGAAAGGACGGCTTTGACATCCCGTTTGAGACCTTCCTCGGCTTTAAGGGCGACAAGGAGCCGGATATCGACTTAAACTTCTCCGGCGAAAACCAGAGCTCGGCGCACGCCTACACCGAGGTCATTTTCGGAAAAGGGCAGACCTTCCGCGCCGGCACGGTCGGCACGCTCGCGGAGAAGACGGCTTTCGGCTATGTGAAGAATTACTTTGAGGAGCACGGAACGAGAAAGCGAAAGTGCGAAATCAACCGCCTTGTGCAGGGCTGTGTCGGCGTGCGGCGCACCACCGGGCAACATCCGGGCGGCATCGTTGTCTTGCCGAAGGGCGAGTCGATTTACTCCTTTACGCCTTTGCAGCACCCGGCGAACGATGCGACTTCGCCGATTATCACGACACATTTCGAGTATCATGCGATTGACCATAACCTCCTGAAACTCGATATTTTGGGACATCAGGACCCGACCATGATACGCATGCTGCAGGATCTCACGCAGATCGATCCGGTGAAGGACATCCCGCTCGATTCGCCGGAGGTCATGAGCCTCTTTCAGAGCACCGAGGCGCTCGGCGTGAAGCCGGACGACATCCTCGGTTGCCAGCTCGGCGCGCTCGGCATTCCGGAGTTCGGCACCGACTTCGCGATGAACATGGTCATCGAGGCCAAGCCGAAGGGCTTCTCCGACCTGGTTCGCATTGCGGGACTCGCGCACGGCACCGATGTCTGGCAGGGCAATGCGGAAGTGTTGATTTCCGAGGGCACGGCAACCATTCAGACCGCTATCTGCACGCGAGACGATATCATGCTCTCGCTGATACAGTGGGGCATGGACCCGCAGGAGAGCTTTAAAATTATGGAGTCCGTCCGAAAAGGCAAGGGACTTACGCCGGACTGGGAGGCACACATGCGGGAGCACGAGGTACCGGACTGGTACATCTGGTCCTGCAAAAAGATCAAGTACATGTTCCCGAAGGCGCATGCCGCGGCCTATGTCATGATGGCGTGGCGCATCGGCTACTGCAAAATCTTTTATCCGCTCGCCTACTATGCGGCCTATTTTTCCATTCGAGCGACCGGCTTCAGCTATGAGGGCATGTGCCAGGGCAAGGAGCGGCTTGAATTCCTGCTCGCCGAATTAAAAAAGCGGGATTACAGCGGCAACCGCGTGAACCCGCTGACGCCGAAGGAAGAGGATATGGTCAAAGACGGCAGAATTGCCCAGGAAATGTATGCGAGAGGGTTCTCCTTCCTGCCGATCGACCTCTACCGCGTCAAGGCAACACAGTTCACGATTGTGGACGGAAAGATTATGCCGGCGCTCACCTCAATCGACGGACTCGGCGAGAGTGCGGCGGAGCAGATTGTGCGCGCGGCGGCCGAGGGACAGTTCATCTCGAAGGATGATTTCCGCGCGCGGAGCGGCGCGGGGCAGACCATCTGTGATTTGCTCGACAAACTCGGTATACTCGGCAAGCTCCCGGAGTCAAACCAGCTCTCGCTCTTTGATCTCATGTGAGTGCCCTGTTTGACAAATAAAAACAGAAAATTTACAATCTATGTTCAGATACCGATAGAAGACGGAGGAAAGGCGATGGACTACTCGTTTCAGAAGATAGAGCCGAAGTGGCAGGCAAAGTGGGAGGAAGAGGGCATCTTCCACGCGGAGGATTTTTCGGAGAAGCCGAAGTTCTACGGCCTCGTGGAATTTCCTTACCCGAGCGGCGCCGGCATGCATGTCGGCCACATCAAGGCGTACTCGAGCATCGAAGTGCTCTCGAGAAAGCGGAGAATGCAGGGCTACAATGTGCTGTTCCCGATCGGCTTTGATGCCTTCGGCCTGCCGACCGAAAACTATGCGATTAAGACCAACACGCACCCGCGCGAAATCACGGACAAGAACATTGCGAAGTTCTCGGAGCAGTTGAAGCGCGTCGGCTTCTCCTTTGACTGGACCCGTGTCATCGACACTTCCCGCGACGACTACTACAAGTGGACTCAGTGGATTTTCTTGAAGCTCTTTGAGAAGGGACTCGTGTTCCGCAATAAGACGCTGGTCAACTACTGCCCGTCCTGTAAGGTCGTGCTCTCGAATGAGGACAGCCAGGGCGGAAAATGCGACATCTGCCACTCGGATGTCATCCAGCTCCCGAAGGATGTCTGGTACTTAAAGATTACAAAGTACGCGGACAAACTCCTCCTCGGCCTCGATGAGGTGGATTATCCCGAGAACATCAAGCAGCAGCAGGTCAACTGGATCGGCAAGTCGACAGGCGCTTTCGTCGATTTTCAGTTAAAGGATCTCGATGAGAAGCTGGAGATTTATACGACGCGCTGTGACACGCTTTTCGGCGTGACCTTCATGGTCATTGCGCCCGAGCACCCGTTAATTGACAAGTTCTCGTCTAAGATCAAAAACATGGACGCCGTGCTCGCTTACCGCGAGGAGGCTTCCCGTAAAACCGAGTTTGAGCGCACCCAGCTTGTCAAGGACAAGACGGGTGTCCGCATCGAGGGCATTACGGCCGTCAATCCGGTCAGCGGCAGGGAGATTCCGATTTTCATTTCGGACTATGTCATGATGGGCTACGGCACCGGCGCAATTATGGCGGTGCCGGCGCACGACCAGCGCGACTATGAGTTCGCAAAGCGCTTCGGCGCAGAGATTATCCCTGTCATTGAGGGCGGCGATCTCGAGAAGGAAGCCTACAGCGGTGACGGCGTCATGATTAACTCCGACTTCCTGAACGGCATGACCAACAAGAAGGATTCGATTGCGCGCATGCTCGAATTCCTCGCGGAGAAGGGCATCGGCCACGCGGGCGTGCAGTTCAAGATGAAGGACTGGGCCTTTAACCGCCAGCGCTACTGGGGTGAGCCGATTCCGTTGATTCACTGCCCGAACTGCGGCGTAGTCGCGGTCCCCTATGAGGAGCTTCCGCTCCGCCTGCCCGATATGGATAACTTTAAGCCCGGCGAGGACGGTCAGTCGCCGCTCGCGAAGGTCGAGTCGTTTGTGAACTGCACCTGCCCGAAGTGCGGCGGCGCGGCAAAGCGCGAGACCGATACCATGCCGCAGTGGGCGGGTTCCTCTTGGTACTTCCTTCGCTACTGCGACCCGCACAACAGCGAGAAGTTCGCGGACAGAGAGAAGATTAACTACTGGATGCCGGTTGACTGGTACAACGGCGGTATGGAGCATGTGACACGCCACCTGATTTATTCCCGTTTCTGGCACCACTTCCTCTATGATCTCGGCGAGGTCAATACACCGGAGCCCTATAAGAAGCGCTCGGCGCAGGGGATGATACTCGGCGCGGACGGCGAGAAGATGAGCAAGTCGAAGGGCAATGTTGTGGATCCGCTCGACATCGTTTCGCAGTACGGTGCGGATACGCTTCGCGTCTATGTGCTCTTTATGGGGGATTACGGCTCGGCGGCGCCGTGGAACGACAGCTCAGTCAAGGGCTGCCGCCGCTTCCTGGAGCGCGTGTTTGCGCTGCAGGACATCGTGGTGCCGGAGACAGTGAAGTCGCTCGAGGCTTCCCTCCACAAGACGATCAAGAAGGTCTCGGCGGACATCGAAGAGCAGAAGTACAACACAGCCATTGCTGCGCTCATGACCTTCCTGAATGAGGTCGGCAAGGAGAAGAAAATCGGCAGAGAGCAGTTGCTCTGCTTTGTGAAGCTTCTGAATCCGTTTGCGCCGCACATCGCCGAGGAGATTTATCAGAATCAGGGCGGCGAGGGCTCGCTGCAGCTTGCTTCCTGGCCGGAGCACGATGAGGCGAAGACCGTCGACGAGAGTATCGAAATCGGCGTGCAGGTAAACGGTAAGCTCCGAGCAACCGTGACCATCCCGACCGACTGCGAGAAAGAGGAAGCCCTTGCTCTCGCAAAGGCGGACGAGAAGGTGCAGGCGGCGCTCGAAGGTAAGAACCTCGTCAAAGAAATTTATGTGCCGAATAAGATTGTGAACCTTGTGGTAAAGTAATTGCGACAAGAAGAAACGCTCTCCCTTGCCTGCGAAAGCAGACAAAGGGAGAGCGTTTTATTTTGTTTCATTGCATGTCAACGCCTTTCTGTTTCATAGCCGGGCTGAAGTCAGACCGTGTGAGTTCATCAAGGTGCATCTTTCCATCCGTGCGTTGTCGGATTGCTTTTTTGTTCAGAGTATCATAGGCTTGCATTTCAAGTTATCCTACTTGATCTTGCAATCTAGATTTCCTTTTTCTTTCTAGATTGCAAGATTAAGTAGGACAGTCTGAAATAATTCCTCCGGCGAACTGTAATGAAAAGATTTTCGGGGGAGTTGATTGATCCAGTCCTGAATCTCTCGTATTTGCTCATCCGTAACGACATCAAAAGAACGCCCCTTCGGCAAGAACCGGCGAATCAAGGAGTTCTGCTTTTCGTTCAGTCCGCGTTCGTAGGCGGAGTACGGATGAGCATAGTATATGGGTATCGTGGGAAGCAACTGTGGCAGTGAAGCAAATTCACTGCCATTATCACTTGTGA
>NZ_CALEYG010000008.1 GCF_937924975.1 uncultured Stomatobaculum sp. | reverse complement strand
AAGGTATTCTTAAATAAAACTATAATCAAATAGTGGGAACAAAGGATTATGATAGTCCCTTTTGTGGGGGCTTGGTTTTTTGTACCCAATTTAAGAATACTTTTGCCTTATCAATTTTGACATATCCGAAAAACAGCAATCACAAACAGGTGTATGCTGTATATGTGTATGTCCGCAAATTATAATCCCCAGTGGTAAAAGTATTTTACTGCTGGGGATTTTTATGCCCTTTTGGGGCTGTAAAAGGAGGACAATCACATGAAAATAATCAATATTGGAATTCTCGCCCATGTAGACGCAGGAAAAACAACATTGACGGAAAGCCTGCTGTACACCAGTGGAGCGATTGCGGAACAAGGAAACGTGGATAAAGGAACTACAAGAACAGACACTATGATTTTGGAACGGCAGCGCGGAATTACCATTCAGACAGCGGTTACTTCTTTTTGCTGGAATGATTATAAAATCAATATCGTGGACACTCCCGGTCATATGGATTTTTTAACCGAAGCATACCGCTCTTTATCTGTCCTTGACGGAGCTGTTTTAGTCATTTCGGCAAAAGACGGCGTACAGGCACAAACCCGTATATTATTCCATGCGCTTCAGAAAATGGACATTCCGACAATTATCTTTATAAATAAGATAGACCAAAATGGGATCGACCTGCGGCGTGTTTACCAAAGCATTAAAGATAAACTTACCAGTGATATGATTGTCATGCAGGAGGTTTCCCTGTCGCCAAAGATAACCATGACCGATATTTCTGATTTGGACAAATGGGATATGATTATTTCCGGAAGCGATGAACTATTAGAACGATATGTTGCAGAGGATTCTTTGGATATACAGGAATTACAATATGAAAAGTGCAAAAGAACCAGATGCTGCTCTTTGTTTCCTGTTTATCATGGGAGTGCAAAAGACAATTTAGGAACAGAAAAACTGATTGAAGCGATTACAGAAACTTTCATTACAGAAACAGACGATATTCAGTCTGAATTATGTGGATATGTTTTTAAGGTTGAGTATACAGAGCGGAAAAAACGGCTTTCTTATTTACGCCTGTATCATGGGACGCTCCATTTACGGGATACCCTGCTGCTGTCAAAAAAGGAAAAAATAAAGATTACAGAAATGTGTATTCCGTCAAATGGTGAAATCGTCCCGGTTGACCATGCCTGTCCGGGAGAAATTGTTATTTTAGCTGATGATACTTTGAAACTGAACGACATTCTGGGAAATGAAAAACTCCTGCCTCACAAAACACGGATTGATAATCCCATGCCATTACTTCGGACAACGGTAGAGCCGCAAAAGCCGGAGCAAAGGGAAGCCCTGTTAAATGCCCTCACAGAGATTGCTGATACAGACCCTCTTTTGCATTTTGACATTGATACTGTTACACATGAGATTATATTATCTTTTTTGGGAAAAGTACAGTTAGAAGTTATTTGTTCGCTATTAGAAGAAAAATATCATGTGGGCGTGGCTATGAAAGAGCCTTCGGTTATTTATCTGGAAAGACCGCAAAAAAAAGCGAGCTACACGATTCATATTGAAGTGCCGCCGAATCCGTTTTGGGCATCTATTGGTTTGACTGTAACACCGCTTCCTGTTGGAAGCGGAACACAATATAAAAGCGAGGTATCTCTCGGCTATTTAAACCAAAGTTTTCAAAATGCCGTCATGGAGGGTGTGCGTTATGGAATGGAGCAGGGCTTATATGGCTGGGGAGTGACAGACTGCCAAATTTGTTTTGATTATGGAGTTTATTACAGCCCGGTCAGCACCCCCGCTGATTTTCGTTTTCTTGCGCCTGTCGTGTTGGAGCAGGCATTGAAAAAAGCAGGAACACAACTGTTGGAACCATACCTTTCCTTTACCCTTTTTGCACCGCAGGAATATCTTTCACGGGCTTATAATGACGCACCAAAGTATTGCGCAATCATTGAATCAACCAGACTTGAAAAAGATGAAGTTATTTTTAAGGGGGAAATCCCTGCCCGTTGTATTGGTGAATATAGAAATGATTTGAATTTTTATACAAATGGAAGAAGTGTCTGCATTACAGAATTAAAAGGGTATCAGGAAACTTCCGGCGAGCCTGTGTTTCAGCCACGCCGCCCGAACAGCCGTTTAGACAAGATCCGGCATATGTTTCAGAAGATAATGTAACATCTTGCGCAATGCAAACGTTCATTGCTGGCTATTGCGAAATATCATTGATAAAATCAGCATCAGAGAGGAGGAACCATTTTGAACCAGAAACAGACGGATATTACAACAGGAAAGCAAATACGTCATCTGCGAACACAATCGGGAATGACACAGGAAGAACTGGCTGGGAAATTGAATGTTACCCGGCAGGCGCTATCGAATTGGGAGAGAGATGTTAATGAACCCGATTTAAATACGTTGAAAAAAATTTGTTTTCTTTTTGGAGTCCACATGGACGATTTTGCGAAGGAGGTAATAACAAAAATGGAAACATGTGAAAAAAAGAGAAACGACAATTTAATAAGTATGATATGGCAATTGGACTTTTTTATGGTGTCGGGATATTTCTTGGCATTGGTATTTTCTTTGTTGGCGGTTTTATGACAATGTCGGGTGCAGGGTGGGGAGCATCACTATTTGGCGGTGGCTGTTTTTCTCTTGTATTTGGCTTGATATGCCATGCAGTTATTACATTGAGAAGAAATGACAAATGATGACATATCCTGCTTTCTAGTCTTTTCGGTCATATCGCGTAAAAAAGCCGCTGCTTTTGGCTTTCCAATAGCGGCGGCAAAGGGAAATATCCTTTGAATACCTTACAGAAGAAAAGTTTTGCAGCATTATAAAAATAAAAGCCTATACCATTTTGGAAAGAAAAGATACATAATAGTCAAGACGGCAACAATCAGAAGTTATGGAGGGTAACAATGGAATATAGTAAGGAAGATTTAATGGAAGCAAAAAGGCAAATTTTGGGAGTGGGAGAGAACATGGGAACAGAGGAAAGCAAAAAGATCTGGGAGAAAAACGCACAATTTTGGGATGATGCAATGGGTGACGAATCCAATGAATTTCACAGAGAGGTAGTACGTCCCAAAGTAACGGAACTTCTCTCTCCTGATCCTTCGGATTACATTTTGGATATTGCGTGCGGCAATGGAAATTATTCTTCGTATCTTGCACAGAGAGGCGCTTCGGTCGTCGCTTTTGATTACAGCAAAAAAATGATAGAATTGGCTAAAAGACGGCGATCACAATATGCAAAACAAATTGAGTTTTGCGTAGCGGATGCGACCAATAGAGAAAGCTTATTAGGATTAAAAAGAAATCGAGCCTTTACGAAAGCAGTTTCTAATATGGCAATTATGGATATTACGGATATTGAACTGCTTTTTATGGCTGTTTATGAACTATTGGAGGAAAACGGGATTTTTGTCTTTGCAACGCAGCACCCTTGTTTTATCACATTGACTGAAAAATATATGACACCGCACAGTTACTATGATATAGCGATCGAAGGGCAGCCGGAGGAGCAGATTTATTATCATCGTTCCATACAAGATATTTTTAACCTTTGTTTCAGAGCTGGATTTGTCATTGATGGATTTTATGAAGAATGTTTCAAAAACAATAAAGAAATTCCTATGGTAATGATAGTAAGGCTTAAAAAGGTAAAACGTGATAGCTTAAAATAAATTCAAGTTTGCCGGATAAATAGCAAACCCGGCCGAGCCAGTCAACGGTCAAGATGAACGGGCTTCGCCCGCCGTTGACAGCCCCGCCCGGTTTTGCAGTTAGGCAGTCAAGGAGCGACAGCCTAAAGTGCTGCCGCCCCTTACTATCATAAAAAGCAACTACTAACCAGCCACAGCCCTTTTGGGAGGAAAGGGGGATTTTCCATGACCTGTACAGAAGAATATCGGGAACATATCGAGTACACTTTCCATGCCTTTTGCAAAGTCGTTATCCGAAATGCAACGATCAACGCAGCGAGGACACGGAGCAGGAAGCACAAAAGAGAAATATCCCTTGAATACCTCACAGACGAAAAGCACTACCCTTTAGGCACGACAGATGAATATTTCCAAGCCCCGGAGCCGGACGAGGAATACATACTTACCCTTTGCGGCGATACGGTCATTTTCAGCAGCGGTTTACTTGCGGAAGCCCTGTCACGGCTGGACGAACGGGAGCGGGAAATGATTTACCTGTCCTTTTTCAAGCGTATTCCACAGCACGAAATTGGCAGACAGTACGGGCGCAGCCGCAGCACAGCGGGCTACCATATCCGAAAAGCCCTACGGCAGCTCCAAGCGGAAATGGAGGGAATGGCATATGAGAAATAATAGGCTTCTCCCCTATGAAACAATCGTCCAAGCCGCCAGCGGGGAGCCGGAAGCGGTGGGAACTGTATTGCAGTATTACCGCCGCCGCATACAATGTGCCGCCCGTGTGAATGGACGGGTAGACCAAGATACAGAGGACTACATCACCCAGACGCTTCTCACAGCTATTTTCAAGTTCCGCTTTGGGAGATAGCCCTACCGCCTACAACTGAATAACCGCCGCTTCGCCGGCAACCAGAAAGCAGTAAATCTATTCAACAGATTTGCTGCTTTTTTTCGTTCCTGTTTGGCATTTTTGAAAATCCCCAGTATGAAAAAACAAAAGGGAAAATAGCCGCCGCAGTTGGCAAAATCCCTTACTTATCCGTAGAGGGTATCAAAGAAAAAAATACTGCCATTGTCCGCCTATTCCGGCTTGCGTGGTGTTGTAGGGAATAGAGGGGAAATTCTAAAAATCTCCGTCCATTTTGCTTTGCGTGGTGTTGTAGGTAGTGAAAGGAAAATTTTCAAGATAAGCCGGAATAGCGGGTAGCAAAGCCCTTTTGAAACGTTTTGTTAGCGGAAAGGACGGGAGCCGGGGAACGCCGGAGTTTTTCAGAGCAAGATTCTACCGAGGTGCCAAAATTCGCTCTCCGCTTATTTTTGCCCCTGCGGGAATCTTGTTGGGGAGTGCCTTCCCCAAACCCTGCTATGCGCCCTGTCGGGCGAGAAAGGAGGTCACAGACCATGCGAAAGAAATACAATACGCCCCACCGCCGTCATGTGGTAAAGACCCGCATGACCGATGAAGAATACGCCGACTTCACCGGGCGGCTGGCGGCTTATGAAATCAGCCAGTCCGAGTTTATCCGGCAAGCCATACGGAAAGCGACCATACGCCCCATTGTCACCGTTTCCCCGGTCAATGACGGGCTGCTTGCCGCCCTCTCCAAGCTCACGGCAGAGTACGGGAAAATCGGCGGCAACTTAAACCAGATTGCCCGGAGCCTGAACGAATACGGAAGCCCCTACCGGGGGCTGGAAAAGGAAGTGCGGGGAGCCGCCGCCGACCTTGCCGCCTTGAAGTTTGAAGTCTTGCAGAAAGTAGGTGAAGCCGTTGGCGATACTCAAACATATCAGCTCTAAAAATGCCAACTACGGGGACGCTGAAAAATACCTCACATTCGAGCATGACGAGTTTACCATGAAGCCCACCCTTGACGCAGACGGGCGGCTCATACCGAGGGTAGACTACCGCATATCCTCTCTGAATTGTGGCGGGGAGGATTTTGCCGTTGCCTGTATGCGCTCCAATCTCCGCTACGGCAAGAACCAGAAACGGGAGGACGTAAAGAGCCACCACTACATCATCAGCTTTGACCCACGGGACGGCCCGGACAACGGCTTGACCGTTGATCGGGCGCAGGAGCTGGGCGAGAAGTTCTGCGCCGAGCATTTCCCCGGACACCAGGCCCTTGTCTGCACCCACCCGGACGGACACAGCCACACCGAAAATATCCATGTGCATATCGTCATTAACAGTCTGCGGATTGCGGAGGTTCCCATGCTGCCCCACATGGACAGGCCAGCGGACAGGAAAGCAGGCTGCAAGCACCGCTGTACGGACGCAGCTATGAACTATCTGAAAGCCGAAGTCATGGAGATGTGCCACAGCGAGGGGCTTTACCAGATAGACCTTTTGAACGGCAGCAAAGAACGCATTACCGAGCGTGAGTATTGGGCGCAGAAGAAAGGACAGGCTGCCCTTGACAGAGCCAACGCCCCTATTGCTGCGGACGGTATCGCGCCCCGGCAGACCAAGTTTGAAACGGATAAGGCGAAGCTGCGCCGGACTATCCGGGAAGCCCTTGCCGCTGCTTCCGGCTTTGATGAGTTTGCCGCCCTGCTTCTCCGGCATGGTGTGACCGTCAAGGAGAGCCGGGGGCGGCTAAGTTACCTCACGCCGGACAGGACGAAGCCAATTACCGCCCGGAAGCTGGGGGACGATTTTGACCGGGCTGCTGTCCTCTCCGTTTTGGAGCAGAACGCCGCCAGAGCCGCCGAAAAACCCGCAGCCATAGCGGAATACCCCGGCAGTATCAAAGACCGCTTACGGACGAAAAAAGAAGCGAAAAACGCCCCGAACAATGACGCTGTACAGCGCATGGTAGACATAGCCGCCAAGCGAGCCGAGGGGAAAGGACGGGGCTATGAGAAGTGGGCGACCATGCACAACCTCAAACAGATGTCGGCTACCCTCATGCTCTACCAGCAGTATGGCTTTTCTTCCCCGGACGAGCTGGACGCTGCCATTTCCGCAGCCAACACCGCCACGCAGGAGAGCCTTGCCGGACTGAAAGGGCTGGAAGCCGCTATCCGGGAGAAAAAGGAATTGCAGCGCAACCTTTTGGGCTATATCGGCACGAAGCCCGCCCGTGACGGTCTGAAAGCGCAGAAATCGGAGAAAGCCCGGAGAGCCTACCGGGAACAGCACGAAAGCGATTTTATCATAGCGGACACAGCCGCCCGTTATTTCCGGGAGCATGGAATAACCAAGCTGCCAGCCAGCAAAGCCCTGCAAAGGGAGATTGAGCAGCTTACCGTCCAGAAGAACGCCGGATATAACGACTACCGGGAGAAACGCCAGCGGGCGCAGGAGCTTCAGACAGTCAGACGCAATATCGACCAGATTTTAAGGGGCGCACCGAGCCAGCAGAAAAAGCGTGAACAGGAGCGTTAAAGACCGCCCCGAAATGATACCGAAACCCTACAAAAATACAGGTATGATATGAACCCTTACCGCAATACTCCCCGACTTCCAAACGGGGCTTACAGGGCAGAAAAAGCCCGAAAATGATACCGAGAACATACAGAAAATGCCCCCTATCCCGCTACACCGATAGGAACGGCAGAAAGGAGCTTACCATTGCCGAGAATGAGCAAGAAGCGGCGGCTGGAATGGTCTTTCTTCCTCAACCACCGCAACCGTATCACTTACAACGACCTATGCCGGGGCTGCACCCGTGACTGCAAACAGAGCTTCCGGGCGGTTATCATACTATGCCCTCGCTATTATTCCAAACGCTGGAAAAAGGAGGACGCAGCCTATGGCAGATAACCGCAAATATTACTACCTCAAGCTGAAAGAGAGCTATTTTGACGATGATGCAATCGTTCTGCTGGAAAGTATGCAGGACGGCGTTATCTATTCCAACATTCTCTTGAAGCTGTACTTGAAATCGCTGAAAAACGGCGGGAAATTGCAGCTTGACGAGAATATCCCCTACACCGCCCAGATGATTGCGACCATTACCCGCCAGCAGGTAGGTACCGTAGAGAGAGCTTTGAAAATCTTTATGAAGCTGGGGCTTGTGGAGCCTTTGCCAAGCGGCGCACTCTACATGAGCAACATTGAGCTTTTAATCGGCCAGTCCTCTACCGAGGGGGAGCGCAAGCGCAGGGCGCGGCTGGCTTTGCAGGAACAAAAAGCCCTGCCGCAGACAGGGGCGGACAAATGTCCACCATATCGAGCGGACATTTGTCCACCAGAGATAGAGATAGAGAAAGAGATAGATATAGAAATAGAAAAAGAGAGAGAGTTAGAAACGGGACACCCCGCCCCCGCCGCCTATGGCAGATACCACAATGTCATTCTTTCCGATACGGAGCTTGACGGGCTGAAAACAGAGCTTCCCGGCAAGTGGGAGTATTACATTGACCGCCTATCCTGCCATATCGCTTCCAGCGGGAGGAAATACAAGAGCCATGCAGCCACGATTTTCAAGTGGGCGCAGGAGGACGCAGCCAAGAAAGCCCCGAAAAAGGGCATACCCGATTATACCTGTAAGGAGGGCGAGAGCTTATGACGAATGGATTTGATGAAATGATTTTGAATATGACCGACACCACGCCGGAGCCGGAGGACTACACCGGCGAGGACGGGCTTTTATACTGCGGGAAGTGCCACAAGCCCAAAGAGGGCTATTTCCCCAAAGAAACCGCCGCATGGCTGGGGCGTGACCGCCACCCGGCAGAATGTGACTGCCAGCGGGCAGAGCGTGAGGAACGGGAAGCCGCAGAGAAACAGCGCAGTCACCTTGAAACTGTCGAGCGGTTGAAGCGGCGGGGCTTTACAGACCCGGCTATGCAGGGCTGGACGTTTGAGAACGACAACGGCAAGTGCCCGCAAATGGAACACGCCCATTTCTATGTGGAGAACTGGGAAACCATGAAAGAGCGCAACATTGGCTATCTGCTATGGGGCGGCGTTGGCACAGGCAAGAGCTATTTTGCGGGCTGTATCGCAAATGCCCTTATGGAGCGTGAAATCCCCGTGTGCATGACAAACTTTGCATTGATATTGGGTGACCTTGCCGCCAGCTTTGAGGGCAGGAATGAATATATCTCCCGACTTTGCAGCTTCCCGCTGCTTATCCTTGACGATTTTGGAATGGAACGGGGAACGGAATACGGCTTAGAGCAGGTCTACAACGTGATTGACAGCCGTTACCGCAGCGGCAGGCCGCTGATCGTCACGACTAATCTCACGCTGGAGGACTTGCAGCACCCGGAGGACACCGCCCACGCCCGCATTTATGACCGTCTGATTGAAATGTGTTCTCCTGTCCGCTTTACCGGGAGCAACTTCCGAAAAGCCACGGCGCAGGAGAAAATGGGACAACTGAAAAAGCTGATGAACAGAAAGGAGAGCCGCCTATGACCAACACCCCAAAGAATGACCGCAGCACCCGCCGCCCGGATTGCGTGACGGAAATCCGCATAGGTAATTCTGTCCTTGTCGTTTCCGGCTATTTCAAGCAGGACACCACCGCCACCGCCGCCGATAAAATGCTGAAAGTGCTGGAAGCGGAAGCTGCTACACAAAAATCGGCAATTTGACGGGACGTAAAGAAGCAGAAAGGACTGTACAGCCAGCCCCGGCGTGTGGTATGATAGTCATACGGAATAGTGGGGCTGGCTGTCGGAAATGGAGGACACTATGTTAAGACAGACCACCCGAAACCTTATTACCGCCCTTTATCCGAGATTATCCCACGAGGACGAGCTGCAAGGTGAGAGCAATTCTATTTCAAACCAGAAGCGTATTCTTGAAACCTATGCGAAGCAGAACGGCTTTTCCAATCTGCAATGGTACACAGATGACGGTTATTCTGGGGCGAACTTCCAAAGACCCGGTTTTCAAGCCATGCTTGCGGACATTGAAGCCGGAAAAGTCGGCACCGTTATCGTCAAGGATATGTCACGGTTAGGGCGAAACTATCTGCAAGTGGGAATGTATACGGAAATGATTTTCCCACAGAAAGGCGTCCGCTTTATCGCTATCAATGACGGAGTGGACAGCGCACAGGGCGACAATGATTTTGCCCCTCTGCGGAACATTTTTAACGAATGGCTGGTGAGAGATACGAGCAAGAAAATCAAAGCAGTAAAACGGTCTAAGGGTATGAGCGGGAAGCCCGTCACGAGCAAACCCGTATACGGCTACTTTATGGACGAGGACGAAAATTTTATCATTGACGGGGAAGCCGCCCCTGTTGTGCGGCAGATTTACAGCTTGTGCCTTGCCGGGAACGGGCCGACCAAGATAGCCCGTATGCTCACAGAGCAGGAGATCCCCACGCCGGGAACGCTGGAATACCGTCGGACGGGAAGCACCCGCCGCTACCACCCCGGCTATGAGTGCAAGTGGGCGACCAATACCGTGGTACATATCCTTGAAAACAGGGAGTACACGGGCTGTCTGGTAAACTTCAAGACGGAGAAGCCGTCCTACAAGACCAAGCACAGCGTAGAGAACCCCATTGAGAAACAGGCGATTTTCGAGAACCACCATGAGCCTATCATTGACACCCAGATGTGGGAGCGTGTGCAGGAGTTACGCAAGCAGCGCAAACGCCCGAACCGCTATGATGAAGTGGGCTTATTCTCCGGCATACTCTTTTGTGCCGACTGCGGCAGCGTCCTTTACCAGCAGCGTTACCAGAACGCCACCCGCAAGCAGGATTGTTATATCTGCGGGAGCTACAAGAAGCGTACCCGTGACTGTACGGCGCACTTTATCCGCACCGACCTGTTGACCGCCGGAGTGACCGACAATCTGCGGAAAGTCACCAGCTATGCAGCGAAGCACGAAGCCCGGTTTATGAAGCTGCTGATCGAGCAGAACGAGGACGGGGGCAAGCGCAGGAACGCCGCAAGGAAAAAGGAGCTGGAAGCCGCCGAGAAGCGTATCAGCGAGTTATCCGCTATCTTCAAGCGGCTGTATGAGGACAGCGTGACCGGGCGCATTTCAGACGAGCGTTTCACGGAGCTGTCGGCAGACTATGAAGCCGAGCAGAAAGAACTGAAAGAGAGAGCCGCCGCTATCCGGGCAGAGCTTTCCAAAGCGCAGGAAGCCACGGTAAACGCAGAAAAGTTTATGAATGTTGTCCGCAAGTACACCAGCTTTGAAGAACTTACCCCTACCCTTTTGCGTGAGTTTGTGGAGAAAATCGTTGTGCATGAGTGCAGCTATGACGAGAACGGCACACGCAGACAGGACATTGATATTTATTACTCTTTCGTTGGCAAGGTAGACCTGCCCGAATGACCGCCCGACCTATCCGGCGCAATGCGCAAACGCCGGATAGGAACGGCAAAATTTTTTACACTTCTACTACTTCTTTATCACACATCAGCAAAGTCGCAGGGCATGAAGCAGCTGATGGCGGGCGGTGGTGTCGCGCTCATCGGCATCACGCTGGTGCCCCAGCTTGCCGGACTTTTCGGTTGAGAAAGGAGTGTTAAGAATTGGAAGACGTACTCCAGCAGATTGGCACATGGATGAAGGGGATTCTTGTCAACGGCATCATGATCCAGCTGTCGGGACTCTTTGATTCGGTAAACACGCAGGTTGGTGATATTGCAACACAGGTGGGGACTACCCCGGCGAACTTTTCGCCGGGGATCTTCTCCCTGATACGGAATATTTCCGAGTCCGTCATACTTCCGATTGCAGGTCTGATTCTCACCTTCATTGCCTGCTGCGAACTGATTCAGATGATTATTGACCACAATAACCTTGCAAACTTTGAGACGTGGATTTTCTTCAAATGGATTTTCAAGACCTTTGTGGCAGTCACGCTCATTAGCAATACCTTCAACATTGTGATGGCGGTCTTTGATGTGGCACAGCATGTCATTAACAGCGCAGGCGGTCTGATTGCCGGTAGCACGGCGGTGAATGGAAGCGCCTTAGAGACCATGCGGCATACCCTGGAAGGGATGGATATCGGAGAACTCTTTGGACTGTATCTGCAGAGCATGATACTACAGTTCACAATAAAGGCGCTTAGCGTTGTGATTTTTGTAATCGTCTACGGCCGAATGATTGAAATCTACCTGATGACCAGTATGGCGCCGATTCCGTTCTCGACCTTCGGGAATCGTGAGCAGAGCGCGGCGGGGCAGAATTATCTCAAATCCATGCTTGCTCTTGGCTTTCAGGGTTTCCTTATCATGATTTGCGTCGGCATCTACGCAGTGCTGATTCAGGGAATCACCATCTCCAGTGATATCATCGGCTCCATCTGGGGCGTTGTCGGGTATACGGTGTTATTGTGCTTTACCTTATTCAAGACAGGCTCGATTGCAAAGAGCATTTTCGCGGCGCACTGAGGCAGGAGGTGTTATATGGCAGCTTATATCCCTGTCCCTCGGGATTTAACGAGGGTCAAATCCAAAATTCTTTTTAACCTGACAAAACGTCAGCTTATCTGCTTTGGGGCGGGAGCACTGATTGGTGTCCCGTCTTTCTTTTTGCTCAAAACACTCGGTACGACCAGCATGGCGGTCATTTGCATGATGGTCATCATGCTGCCGTTCTTTTTCCTCGGAATGTATGAAAAGGACGGGCAGCCGCTTGAGAAGATTGCAAAGCAGTTTATTGAGGCCAAGTTCGTAAGACCTAAAGTTCGTCCCTATCGCACCAATAACTATTATGCGGCACTGATCCGTCAGGCGGAGCTTGAGAGGGAAATCGAGCATGTTCTGCAGGCTACATCCGGTGCTGCGAAGAAGAAACCTGAAAGGAGGTAAATGCCTTTGTTTACGATGAGAAATCCGTTCCGAAAAACGGGGAAAAGAGAGCTGAATCTACCGAAGAACTTGAGTAAGGCGCAGGAAAAAGAGATTCTGCAGATTATCAGGAAAGCGAGAAGCGATGACGGAATCCCCCGCAGCGCCCAGGATTCAATTCCGTTTCAGCGCATGTTTCCGGACGGAATCTGCAGGGTAACGGATCGCTACTATACCCTGACCATTCAGTATCAGGATATCAACTACCAGCTGGCACAGCAGGAGGACAAGACCGCAATCTTCGAAGAGTGGTGTGCCTTCCTGAACTCTTTTGACAGCACGATTCACTTTGAACTGTCCTTTATGAATATGGCAACGGACGCAGAAAGCTTTGAGAAAAAAGTTCGTATTCCCTGCCGGAATGACCACTTTAACGGCATTCGAAACGAGTACAGCCAGATGCTGAGAACCCAACTGGCACAGGGGAATAACGGTCTGACAAAGACCAAGTATATTACCTTCGGAATCGAAGCGGATTCTATGCGCGAGGCTAAGCCAAGGCTTCAACATGTACAGACGGATATGATGAATAACTTAAAGCGCCTCGGTGTTTCCGCCAGGGTATTAAACGGCAGGGAGCGCCTGCAACTGATGCACGCCATGTTCCACATGGGTGACCATGACCGCTTCTTTTTTGACTGGAGCTGGCTTGCGGGTTCCGGTCTCTCCGTGAAGGATTTTATCGCGCCAACCTCGTTCTCCTTCCCCGGTAGCAGGACTTTTACGATGGGGGATTTGAAGGGAGCCATGAGCTATCTGCAAATCACGGCATCGGATCTCTCGGATCAGATGCTGAAGGATTTCTTGGACACGGAGTCCAGCCAGATTGTGACGATGCACGTTCAGTCGGTGAATCAGACAACTGCCATCAAACAGATTAAGCACACCATCACGGAGCTCGACCGAAGCAAAATCGAAGAGCAGAAAAAGGCCGTCCGTTCCGGGTATGACATGGACATCATCCCTTCGGATCTTGCAACCTACGGGAAGGACGCAAAGGCTCTCTTAGAGGAGCTGCAGTCGCAGAACGAGCGTATGTTCCTGATTACCTTCCTGATTATGAATACTGGGAAGACGGATCAGGAACTGGAAAACAATGTGTTTCAGGCATCTTCGATTGCGCAGAAGCATAACTGCAATCTTCGAAGACTCGACTTCCAGCAGGAACAGGGGCTTATGAGTAGCCTACCGCTGGCAAACAACCTCATCGAGATCCAGCGTGCGCTGACCACAAGTTCAACGGCAATCTTTGTTCCCTTCACCACACAGGAACTGTTTCAGACCGGAAGTGAGGCGCTTTACTACGGCCTGAATGCGCTGTCCAACAACCTGATTATGGTGGACCGTAAGAAACTGAAAAACCCGAACGGCTTGATTCTCGGGACACCCGGTTCCGGCAAGTCTTTCTCGGCGAAGAGAGAGATTGCCAATGCCTTTCTGGTGACGGATGACGACCTGATTATCTGTGATCCGGAGGCCGAGTATACGGCTCTGGCCAACTGCATGGAAGGGCAGGTCATCAAAATCAGCCCGACCAGCACGCAGTATATCAATCCCATGGACATCAATGATTCCTACAGCGAGGAGGATAACCCTCTGGCGCTCAAGGCTGACTTTATCCTGTCTCTCTGCGAGCTGGTTGTAGGCGGCAAGGATGGCCTGCAGCCGATTGAGAAGACCGTGATTGACCGTTGTGTCCACCAGATCTACCGGCACTATTTTGAGGATCCGAAGCCGGAAAATATGCCCCTTCTGGAAGACCTGTACAATGCCCTCTTAAAACAGGAGGAAACAGAGGCAAAGCGTGTGGCGGCAGCGCTTGAAATCTATGTGAAGGGCTCTCTCAATCTCTTCAACCACAGAACCAATGTGGACATTCAGAACCGCTTTGTCTGCTATGACATCAAGGAACTTGGCAAGCAACTGAAAAAGCTTGGAATGCTGATTGTGCAGGATCAGGTCTGGGGACGTGTCACGGCCAATCGTTCCGCCGGAAAGACCACCCGCTACTATATGGACGAGTTCCACCTTCTTCTCAAAGAGGAACAGACAGCGTCCTATTCCGTGGAAATCTGGAAGCGCTTCCGCAAATGGGGCGGCATTCCGACCGGCATCACCCAGAATGTAAAGGATCTCTTATCCAGCCGCGAGGTAGAGAACATCTTCGAAAACTCCGACTTCGTATATATGCTGAATCAGGCTGCCGGTGACCGGCAGATTCTGGCGCAGCAGCTGAACATCTCCCCACACCAGTTGTCCTATGTGACGCACTCCGGCGAGGGCGAAGGACTCTTGTTCTACGGCAATGTCATTCTCCCCTTCGTGGACCATTTTCCGACGGATCTTCAGCTGTATAAGATCATGACGACCAAGTTATCCGAGGTGCAGGCGGCAGGACACGAAACCGGACAGGCGGGAGAAAAATGGGTTGCGGACGGTATGGGGAGTGCAAAGCACCTGCCGATGCAGCGGACAAAGGAGGCGTAAATTATGGCAAGGAAAGCGTCCCGCCCCCGGTTAACCGAAGAAGTATTGGCAAAGCCCAGAGAAAAAAAAGCGGAAACCAGGGCTGAAAAAGCAGCAGATAAGGCTGAGCGTGTAGCAAAGAAAATCCGGAAGAAAAGGAATCCGATATCTGACGCGGCTACGCGGCACAGGACAAAGCTTAGCTTTCAGAAACAAGGCGGTAAGGCAACACATTCTGTAACGGCTACGGTTTCCAAAAAACTTCACAGCCAGGTGGCAAAGGACAATCAGGACAATAATACGGCTGTTGAGGCGGCAAATACAGCTACGGATGGCACGGAGACCGGTATTCGCACTGTCAATCATACTGTCTATAGCAAGAAGCTGAAGGCCTATCAAAAAGCTGCACAGCTGCAAGCCAAGGCAGACACAGCAAATGTAGAAGCAATCTTTCAGCAGCGCATGGCGGAATATCCGGAGGTATTTTCCAATCCGATTTCCCGCATGAAGCAGAAGAAAGCAATCCGGCAGGAATACGCTGCCGCAAGGCGGGCGGAACAGGCGGCGGCAAAAGGCGGTTCCGCTACAAAGGAAGGCGTGACCGAGGTGAAATCCATTGCCCAGAGACTTTCGGAGCTGAAAGATAAAGGGATTGAATATATCGCGGAGCATCCGCAAATGATTCTAACAATTGCCGGACTGGCCCTGCTCATTATGGCCTTATCATCCGCGTTGTCTTCCTGTTCGGCCTTCCTGCCGAGCGGCTTCGGCGCAGTGGTAGCGACGACATTCACCGCAAAGGATGGGGATATCATCGGGGCCAATGAAGACTATAAGGCGCTTGAGGCTGATTTGCAGAGGCAGATTGATTCTATCCAGGCAACGCATCCGGGATATGACGAATACAACTTTCACTTGGATGAAATCGGGCATGATCCCTATCAGCTCGCGGCGTATCTGACCACGCAGTTCGAGGACTATACGAGGGCGGAGGTGCAGGACACGTTACGGAGACTCTTTCATCTGCAGTATGTGCTGAATATCGAGGAGGTGGTGGAAACGCGCACCAGAACCGAAACGCACACCAGCACAAGCATGGATCCTGTCACCGGAGAGACCACGGAAGACAGTGAAGAGGTCGAGGTTGAGTATGAGTACTACATCCTCAACATTACGTTGACCAATAAAAACCTCGGGCATGTCATCGCAGAGTCCGGCGGCATGACGGAAAAACAGGCGGAGCGCTATGGAATTCTGCTGCTGACCAAGGGGAATAAGGCGAAGCTATTCGAGGATGAGGCCTTTGTTTCTGCCGGAAGTGATTACCTTGACTACGACATTCCTGGTGAAGCACTTACGGATGAGCGCTTTCGGAACATGGTCAATGAAGCGGAAAAATACCTGGGTTATCCCTATGTGTGGGGCGGGTCATCGCCTTCGACAAGCTTCGACTGTTCCGGTTTTGTGAGTTGGGTCATCAACCACTGTGGCAACGGCTGGAATGTGGGTAGGCTTACGGCAAATGGGCTAAAGAACTACTGCCAGACTATCCGGGCAAGTGATGCAAAGCCCGGAGATCTGGTCTTTTTCCGTGGTACCTATAACACTTCGGGAGCCAGCCATGTCGGTATTTATGTCGGAAACGGGATGATGATTCACTGCGGAAATCCAATCTCGTATGCATCTATCAATACGCCCTACTGGCAGCGGCATTTTTACTGCTTCGGACGTCTGCCGTAATAAGGAGGAACACAATGACAAAGCTTGAGAAAATCGGTGCTGATTTGAAGCGTGCCCGCGTCAAGCAGGCCGTGTGGACACAGCGCGTCAAGGAACTGGAGAGTCGCTATCGCGAAGAGGAGAACAGCGTGATTCATACAATGGTTCACGCGGCGAATCTGACGCCCGAGCAGCTGGCAAAGGTGATTGCCCTGGCAGGGCAGGGTATGGTTGGCGTTTACCCTGCGGAGACCGCTGAATCGACCGGTAACAAGGAACAGGAGGATGAAAATGCGTATTAAGAGACTGATGGCTGGCTTTATGGCCGGAGCATTGCTGTGCGGAAGCATTTCCGTGGCCTGCTTTGCCTTTGCTACGGAGACAGAGAGCACTACGATGACTACCGATGCCGTCGCAGAGGAAGCAACCACGGAGGCGGAAACGCGCCCTGAGGAAGATACCCGTCCGCTGACACCAAACGGAAATCTGACACTGGTCGATGACATCGGGTCGCAGGCAGGACAGGGAAGGCAGTTTATCACTCTGGTAACCAAGTCCGGTAACTACTTCTATCTGATCATCGACCGCAATGATAAGGGCGAGGAAAACGTGCACTTCCTGAACATGGTGGATGAGGAGGATCTGTTTGCCCTGATGGATGAGAAGCAGGTAGCCGACTATAAGGCAGCCCAGAACGAAAAGAATAATGCTACGGGTGCTGCCGTTGCGACGCCTTCTGCGGCCGGTGCAGTGCAGGATTCTGCGCCGGATCCCACAGTGAAGGAAAAGAAACCCGTCCATCCCCTTCCTCTGGTCGGTGTCGTTATTGCGCTGGCTGCCGGTGCCATCGGATACCTCTACTTGCAGTCGAAGAAAAAGCAGACCGCTGCGCTGAGACCGGATCCGGATGCCGATTATGTGGATGAGGATGACGAAGAGGCCTATGAATTCCCGGAGGATGATGAGACTGACGAGGAGGACGGGCCGGAGGAGTCGGAAGTTAAAAGCAGCGGGGACGAGGATCAAGCGTAAGGGGAGTTTCACGAAAGGAGGAGGTTGCATGAAAAAGAATAAGTGTAAAGCACACGCAACGGAACTGACGGTGGAAGGGCTCCGCGAGCGCCTGGAAGAGCTGAAGGATGAAAAGTTCATTCTCACCGTTTCCCTGCAAAAAGGAGGTGATGACGGTGACGAAAAAGCCTGATCTCTACGAAGCAGACAGGGACGGCTTTCAGCTTGAGCAGGTCGGTATTCGTCTGGTCAAAGAGCGGTCGCTGTATTCCGAGACAAAGATTGATTCTCCGGAAGCTGCGGTACAGCTGGTAGCGGATGCACTTCTCGACTATGATCGTGAGGTTTTTGGCCTCATCAATCTGCAGGTTGATAATAGACCGATCAATTTAAACATTATCAGCATGGGCACGCTGAATTCTTCGCTGGTTCATCCGCGGGAAACATTGAAGTCGACCATTTTAAGCAACGCTTCGAATGTACTGCTGTTCCACAACCATCCCTCCGGCAAGCTGAAGCCCAGCAAGGAAGACATCTCCATTACAGATCAACTGGTGCAGGCCTTTAACATGATGGGAATCAAGGTGTTAGATCATGTCATTGTCGGGAATGCAACGAATTATTACTCGTTTCTTGAGCAATGTACGCTTCCCCTGCCGAGGTCTTCCTATGCTACTTCTTTGGAGCAACTGGATTTACGGAAACAGAAGGTTGCCGAGGCGGAATCGGTGGTAGCCAAGCTGAAAGAGACTGAGCACCCGCAGAAAAGAAAAAGGAGTAAGGCAAAACCGAAGGAACCGGAGTTATGAGGGAGAGACAAATATGAAACACGTCATTGCCGAAAAGCCTTCTCTTGCGAAGGTGCTTGCCAAGGTTCTCGGTGCCAACAGGCCCTGTGAAGGACACCTTTCCGGAGAGGGCTATATTGTCAGCTGGTGCGTGGGATATCTGGTAGCACTCTCTGCGCGGCGGCTTACCGTGAGGGCTATGCCAAATGGCGCCCGGAGGCATTGCTGATACTACCGGAGCAGTGGCAGTATCAGGTGTCTGTGTCCACGAGAAAACAGTTTATGATTCTGTGTAAGCATATGAATTGGGAGGATGTGAAGAGCCTGGTTTACGCGACAGATGCTGGAAGCGAGAGAGCTGATTTTTCGCATTGTGTAACACTAGGCGAAATACAAGAAGCCTTTTCAGAGGCTCTGGATTTCCGGCATGGAGAATCAGACCATAAGGGACAGTTTCAATCAGTTGAAGCCATCAACAAAATGCGATGCTTTGTTCGAAACTGTCCTTTGCCGGGAGCGTAGCGACTGGATAGCCGGTATCAACGCTACCCGGCTTTTTTCATGCCTGTATGGTTCGACGCTGAATGTCGACCGCGTGATGATACCAACGCTGGCCATGGTGGTCATGCGTGACACAGAGATTGCGGTGTTTCGGTCCACGCCGTTTTATCTGGTTTGAGACAAGAATTGTAATAGATTATACGTTTTGATGATGATATAATGAAGACAACAAATAAGAAAGAGAGGAGCAACGTTATGTACGAGATCGTGACGGGAACACAAGTGGGCACAGATTTATCCGTAGCAACCGCAGCAACCTCTTTTACCGAGTTCACAGCAGAGCTTCTTAAGGCTATTCCAATGGCTTTGGCTGAACCTCTTCTCAGTTATCAGAGAACTAAGGCCCAGAGGGAATTGATTGCAATTGCAATCAATGCAAAAACGAGAGAACGCAGTGAGATTCTTCGTACTATGCAAGAACTGGCAAAGCTTGGCCAGCTTACGCCGGAACTCTCAAATCAGTTACTGATGTTATACCTGCAACAGCCGGGGTTATAAAAACTGACGATTACATACCCTTCCGTTCCAATTGGTTTGGTTCGGAAGGGTTATTTTTATGTAAAGGAGGACGCTAAAATGAAACTTGTCATTGCTGAAAAACCTTCTGTTGCCCAGGCACTTGCCAAGGTTCTCGGTGCAAACAGACCCTGTGAAGGCTACCTTAGAAGGGGGAGCATTCGCCGGAAGGACTGCAAGAGCCAGCGAAGCGGAAAGAAGTACAATGCGAGTCTCTTGCTCTTGGCAAAGGCCGACGGTAAAGCAGAGTTCAGGTTGAAATTTGATGATACCCATGATGCCGGATGATACGAAGGCGGGAAGGAGACGCAATGGTATTTACAAAAGACGAGAAAACGCTGTTGATTCTCTACGGTGAGAAAAACAGAAGCGGAACACTCAAAAATCTGTTTCTCATGCGGGGACAGCTTCAAACGGATGAGAAAGCACTGTCAGCTCTGACAGATGCCGTAATCCGGAAACTTGGCGGCATGACCGATTCTGAATTTGATGGTCTGAATCTCTTAGGTGCGGTGAGGAGCAGCAATACGGGAACGTAATCAGGAAATTCATGTGCTCCTTCTTCCGGAAGAGATGGAACGGATTAAGCAGAAAATGACCGAGCTTGGAATCATCAACCGCAGTGCTTATGTGCGTAAGATGGCGCTGGACGGTTACTGTATCAACCTGGATCTGACAGACATGAAGGAAATGGTGTCTTTGCTCCGGCGCTGTAGCAATAACCTGAACCAGTATGCAAAGCGGGCAAATGAGACCGGATCCATTTACGCTGAGGACATCCGGGACTTGCAGGCGAGGCAGAGTGAAATCTGGGAAATCGCGAAGGAGATGCTGGCAAGACTTGCGACGATTCAGTGAGCGTCATAGATTAGCGGAGTGCTTCGTTGACATCCTTGCAATACGGGTTAGGGCATTATAAACTGACTGTAAAGCAGACAAGGAGGTAACGATATGTGGCTGATTAAACTCCCGTTCCGAATTATTGCACTCCCTATCATGGCAGTCGTTGGCGCGCTGTCAATCTTCTACAGACTCATTCTGGAGATTGGACTGCTTGCAATCGGGCTGATTTACGTTATCCTCGGTATCGGCCTTGTCAACTATCTGATTCAGCGAAATTGGCTGCAGGTAGGAATTATCCTCGGCATTGGAGCGATTGCTTTTGTAGGCTCCATGTTTGCCCAGGTACTTGCCACAGGTCTGGAGGCACTGAGCGGAAAACTTGTTGAATTTGTATTCACTTAAGTAGTCAAATAAAGTCGAGGCCCGAGAACAGAAATGTTCCCGGGCCGTTTTCTTTTGCAGCTGATACGGAAAGGAGTTACAGAGATGGCAGCCACACGACTCATTGCTCTTCATGCCAATAAGGGAAAGACCATTGCGCGAAGTCTCAGTGACCGGACGGACTATGCCAAGAATCCGGACAAGACCGAGAAAGGCGAGCTTGTCACCGGCTACCAATGTGATCCCTTTACCGTAGATGAAGAGTTCATGCTGACCAAACGGAAGTATGAGCAGATTACAGGCCGTCACCAGAGACGCGATGTGATTGCCTATCAGATTCGACAGTCCTTTAAGCCCGGTGAAATCACACCGGAGGAGGCAAATAGAATAGGTCGGGAGTTGGCGATTAGATTCACCAAAGGGAAGTTTGCTTTCATCGTTGCGACACACACGGACAGGGCACATATCCATAATCACATCGTGTTCAATTCGACATCTCTTGACGGTACAAGGAAGTTCAAGAACTTCTGGTTTTCGGGCCTCGCACTGCAACGCTTAAGTGACCTTGTCTGCCTAGAAAACAGCTTATCGGTGATTGAAGCGAAGCCAATCGGCGAGCGGAAAAAACGGACGGAATACCCCACACGGACAAGCATCCGTGACTTCATCTGCCGGGATATTGACCGGATACTTCAAAAGAAGCCGAAGGACTTTGAGACAGTCCTCTTTCAGCTACGGCAACTTGGCTATGAAATCAAGCGGGGGAAACATGTTTCCGTTAAGGGTAGGAATCAGAAGCGCTTTGTCCGCTTATCCTCACTTCCGGAAGGATATAGAGAAGCGGAAATTCGTTCGGCACTCTCCGACGAAGCAAAGCATGAAGGCAGACCACACCAAAAGCAGGAACACTCTTTCAATCTGCTCATCGATATTCAGAGCAAACTGCAGTCCAAAGGCAAAGGCTTCAAGCGATGGGCGACAGTCTACAACCTCAAACAGATGTCAAAGACGCTACTGTTTCTCCGTGACAACAAGATTGATAGTGTTGACCTACTGAATGCACTCACAACGGAAAAGCAGGAGAAACGAGGCCGCCTGCTCTGTGCAATTCAGGAGTCTGAGAAGCGGCTGGCGGGAATCGCGGCGCTGAAAATGCAGATCATCAACTACTCAAAGACTAGAACGATTTACGAAGCGTACCGGAAAGCCGGATACAGTAAGAGCTTCCTGGAGGAGCACCGGAAAGAAATTATGCTACACAAGGCGGCGAAAGCGGCCTTTGATGAACTTGGCATAAAGAAACTGCCAAAGGTTAAAGAACTGAGCCTTGAATACGAACAGGTACTGGAAGAGAAAAAGGCAGCCTATGCCGAGTACCGGCAGGTGAAAAAGGAAATGCAGGAATTCTGGATTGCGCAGAGAAACATCGCCTCACTCTATGCCGCGGAGCGTGAAGCAGATGAAGAGAGACAGCGACGGGAAGAGAAGAAGCAGAGATGATTAGGGACCAGGACATCGGAGAAACACGTCAGTGTCCGGTTCTGCTATCAAGCGTTCCGCAGGAACGCGCAGCCTCACGAAGTGAGTTCTTCTAAGGGCTTGGGAGTATCCCAACAAGTGGCGTATGAGGTCCGGATGGACGCTCATACACTGCTTGCAAATTAGCGAGGTGACAAAAATTTTGAGCAATAGGAGTAGATGATTGGATTGATTTACCGCTAAGTTTGGAGTATGTTTATTTTGATGCGTTATATTGTTTTATCAGACAAAATGGAGAACTTTATGGGTTATTTATCGATTAAACAGACATCTGAAAAATGGAGTCTCTCTGTCAGGTGGATCAATGATCTTTGCAAAGAAGGTCGTATTCCTGGAGCAGTGAAGATTGGTTCATACTGGGCTATTCCGGAAGATGCAGAAAAGCCTAAAGATGCAAGAATCAGGTCTGGAAGATATATAAAAGATCAAAATATTCCAGAATAAAATAGTCAGGACGATGATGTGATTTGCGATTACCTGAAACCGAAGTAGCTTCTGGATGATGTTCGACTTCTCTGCCGGCGGAACTTCGGCGTTGATGTCCGACATTTCAGGACTAAGTGATTTTGAATTAATCTGCTTCTTGGTAGTGAAGTAAGGAGGGATTCTTTTGTTAGGACTTCCGAAGTCAACAGAGTTTAATAAGCGCCTGCCAAAGCAGAAGTTCTATGAGAACCTTACGATTACACCTGCCTTGAAAAAGAGCTTTGTTGATGATATTCGGATTATCTACTGGCGCAACAAAATAGCTGCATCAACGATGAATCTCGCAGCGGGACAAACAGTAACCGAGATTAAGGTCTTTGAAATTCGCCTGAATACACAGACAGTGAATGAGGCTGTCCTGCGGAAAATAGACCGTGAAATTCCGTATCATATCCTGTTCCTTTTGGAATACGGCGGCAAGTATCAGGCTTGGATTGGATACAAGGAAGCTGTTACGGGAAACAATTCCTTTAAGGTTAATAGTTACTATCATTCCGATTGGTTGGTCGAGGACGAACTGCCAGTTAAAGCCTAGGGCTTGAACTTGAATGAGGTATATGAGAATTTTGTCCGTCAGCTTGCAGGCGATGTATTGCAACAGACAGAATGTGTTCAAGAGGCTCTGCAAGAGTCTGTTCAACGGAGTGAGCAGAAGGCTCAGCTCCAGAAGCAGATTGATAGCTTGCAGGCAAAGATACGCAAGGATAAGCAGCTGAATAAGCAGATGGAAATGAATACCCAGCTAAAGAAACTTCGGAAAGAATTGGAGGCGATGAAGTGATCCAAGAGTACCTTTTTACAAATGACAAATACAAAGCTGATCTGGAGAACTTAGTTATTCCAGAAAAAGTATTTAAAGAGGTCGAGGAGATTGAGGACAGTGAATGCTGGACACTCACTTTGAGTATTGATAGCGAAAGCGAGGAAGCTGCGAAGTTACTTGATCCTCTCAACATTCAAATTTGTGAGAAATACAACCCGACAGTTTTGTCTAATGAATGTTCGGGATACTTCAATAAGTCTTTATTCCCTATAGCGAATGAGTTTGAGCGAAAACTCAGAAAGCTCCTATATCTTGCAAGTTCGCTTCAGGGAGACAACGAATCGCATAAGGTGATTTCTGATCTTGAAGTAAAAGATTTGGGTGAGATATTTGCCACACTCTTCTCTGATGTGAACTTCGTAAAGGGAGTAAAAGAGCTCGTCAATCAAAAAACATGGCGGTTTACGCGAACGGAACTTTTAGCTGCTATTGGGGAGCTTGAGGAAAACACCTTATGGGCTACTTTGCTTGGAAATAACCTTGTTAAGACGCTGTGCAAACGATTTGGTGAGTTGCGTACATATCGTAATGATGTGATGCACGCTCACAATATAGATTACAATACTTTTAAGACAGCACGAAATCTTTTCAAAAAAGTGAATTCAGAGCTTGATTCAGCTATCAGAAAGCTCATTGGTGCTAAGAAAGAAAACGAAGAGATTACGCCAGTGGATTTCAATAGTACTCTGAGTTCGGCATTGGCTGCAACGCAATCACAGGTGGATACAAGCAATTTATTTGCTACATCTGAAGCATTACGCGGTATTGTCTCAAGCCAGCCTATTATTAGCCAAGAAGTTTTAAATGCCCTGTCTGAAACTGGTCGATTTTCATTGGAAGAATACACTTTGAAAGCAGCGGGAATAGAAACGATTGCCAGTATTAGGGAAAATACTAAGCTACAGAGAGATATGATTACTTCAGCAACAAGAGCAGTGAGAGAGATTGAAAAACAGCTTACGACATATAAAATTGACATTCCTCCTGCTGTAAAAGAATTAAAGCAGAGACTGTCTGAAATGAATTTTGGGGTATCGCCTCATAGCGGTGAGACCAAACAGGATGATGAGGAGGAGAATTCTAATGGATAAGATGAGAATGGAATCTCTGGATATAACCGCTCAGAATGTGGAGCAGATTGGGGCAATGTTCCCTAATTGTGTAACCGAGACGGTCGACGAAAATGGAAAGCCTAAGAAGGCAATCAATTTTGACCTGCTCCGTCAGATGCTGTCTGATGAGGTAGTCGAAGGCGATGAAGCCTACGAGTTTACATGGGTTGGAAAGAAGGCTGCTATTGTAGAGGCCAACAAGCCCATTCGCAAAACACTGCGTCCTTGCCCGGAGGAGAGTGTAGATTGGGATACCACAGAGAACCTCTATATTGAGGGGGATAACCTGGAGGTTTTGAAGCTGCTTCAGGAAAGTTATCTTGGCAAGGTAAAGATGATCTACATTGATCCTCCATATAATACAGGCAGTGATTTCGTGTATGCAGACGATTTTATGCGTTCTCAAGATGAAGAAAATCGACAAATGGGAATGTATGATGAGGATGACAATCGACTTTTTAAGAATACCGATTCTAACGGAAGATTTCATTCCGATTGGTGCAGCATGATGTATTCAAGACTTATGCTTTCCAGAAACCTTCTGACTTCAGATGGGGTTATTTTTATCAGTATTGATGACAACGAGTATGCAACTTTGAAAGAATTGTGTGACGAGGTCTTTGGCAGTACTTCTTTTCTTGCCAATTTTGTTTGGAAACGGAGGTCTTCCTCTGCTCTTGATAAGAGTAAATGTTCAACGGATCATGAGTATGTTCTTGCTTATAAAATGCCAAACTTTAAGGCATTAAGAGGAATTGACAAGGATTACAAAGGTTATTCAAATCCTGATAATGATCTAAGAGGACCATGGACGACTGGTGATTTAACTGTGGGAATGACTGGAGATATGAGACCAAATCAGTTTTATGATTTGGTAGACCCCAAAACAGGTATTGTCTACAAACCTAACTATAACCGAGTTTGGTCATATATTCCTGAGTCAATGGAGCAGTTGATCAAAGAAGATCGAATTGTTTTTCCTTCGGCCCCTTCAAAGAGACCTATGAAAAAAAGGTTTTTGTCTGAGCTTGATTCATCAACTAATCCACAATCTACATGGATGGATAATGTTGGAATGAATACAGAGTCTACACACCAAATGTACGAGCTGTTCGGAAACAACTTTTTCTCTTACACCAAGCCACTCTCTTTAATAAAGGCTTTGGTTCTCCAGGTCGCAGGTGAAGGAGATATTGTCTTAGACTTCTTTTCTGGATCTGCAACTACCGCTCATGCAGTAATGCAATTAAATTCAGAGGATGGAGCTAAAAGAAAGCATATTATGATTCAACTTCCAGAAAAAACCGAAGCTAACAGTGAGGCGTATAAGGCAGGGTACAAAAACATCTGTGAAATCGGTAAAGAAAGAATTCGGCGCGCAGGAAGCACATTTGATGCAGAAAAAGTAGATGTTGGTTTTAGAGTTTTCAAACTGGATGAGTCTAATATGACCGACATCTTCTATTCAGCTGATGAGTATAATCAGAACCTTCTTGCTATGCTTGAATCCAATGTAAAATCTGACCGTACTGATCTGGATCTCCTCTTTGGCTGCTTGTTGGAATGGGGACTACCACTGTCTCTGCCATACAACAGCGAGACTATTGAAGGCTGCACAGTTCATACTTATAACGACGGCGATTTGATTGCTTGCTTCAATGAAAATGTCCCTGACAGCGTGGTCAAGGAAATTGCTAAGCGTCAGCCGCTTCGTGCCGTATTCCGTGACAGCAGCTTTGCCAATAGCCCTGCCAAGATCAATGTGACTGAGATTTTCAAGCTGCTTGCTCCGGACACCAGGGTGAAAGTCATTTGATTGAAGGGACGATTATGGAAAAGGATAAGGGTTTAATTACGAAGCAACCAGAAAACCTCTCTCCTGAGATGACCGTACTCTGCCAGAATGCCATTGACCTGATTCAGTATGCCCGCAAAGTCGCTGCGAAGCAGGTAAATCTGGTACAGCTTATGACTTACTATTCCCTTGGTCGCTGGATCGTGGAAGAGCAGCAGCAAGGTGAAAATCGTGCGCAGTATGGCAAAAAAGTCATCAAAAATCTGTCTGCGGCGCTGACAGAACAGTTTGGGCGAGGATTTTCTGCGGATACACTTGAAAATGCAAGAAAGTTTTATTTGAATTATCAGGAACGAATTTCCGAAACAGTGTTTCGGAAATTTGCTGTCGAGAAATCCGAAGCAGCGTTTCGGGAATTTGAGGAAATATCTCCGTTCGTTCTGTCATGGTCGCATTACTTGCAGTTAATGCGAATCAAAAACAATGATGAACGCAGATTCTATGAGATTGAAGCTGCCGCTTCGGGGTGGAGTATCCGCGTTTTACAGCGCCAGTTTAATTCCAGCTTGTATGAACGTTTGGCACTGAGTCGAGAGAAGGACGAAGTGATGCGCCTTGCATCGGAGGGGCTGGTTATCACTAAACCTGCCGATATTGTAAAGCAACCGACCGTCCTGGAGTTCTTGGGATTAGAAGAAAAAGCGGCTTACTCTGAGACTGATTTGGAAACCGCCTTGATTGATAAGCTGCAGAAGTTTTTGCTGGAGCTTGGCAAGGGCTATCTATTTGAAGCTCGTCAGAAGCGGTTCACGCTAAACGAGGACAACTACTATGTGGATTTGGTTTTCTATAACCGTCTGCTCCGATGCTATGTCCTGATTGACCTGAAAATAGATAAGCTCACTCATCAGGATTTAGGTCAGATGCAGATGTATGTCAACTACTATGACCGTTATCAGAAGTTGCCGGATGAAAATCCGACGATTGGCATTCTGCTGTGCAAGGAAAAGAATGATGCTCTTGTAGAGATTACACTTCCGGAGAACAGCAATGTGTATGCTTCTGAATATAATCTCTATCTGCCGGATAAGAAGGAACTGCAAAAGAAACTGAAACAGTGGATAGAAGAAACCGGAGGAGAGGATGCATGAAACTTCAATTTAAGCACCAGAAGTTCCAGGAAGATGCGGCAAAGGCAGTTGTAGATGTCTTTGCTGGGCAGCCTTATCTGACTCCGACTTACATGATGGACAGAGGCTCTGGTCATTATCAGACCACCTTGACTGAAGGGGAAGATTTCACCGGCTGGCGTAACCAGCCACTTGTGCCGGAATTGTCCAATCGCATTATCCTGGAACAGATTCAGAAAATACAAAGAAGCTACCAGATTGCACCTTCCCCGAAGTTGGAGGGTGAAGGTTACAATCTGACCATTGAGATGGAAACCGGTGTTGGTAAAACCTATACTTATATCAAGACCATGTTCGAGCTAAATAAGCACTATGGCTGGAGCAAGTTCATTGTCGTCGTGCCGAGTATTGCGATTCGTGAGGGCGTTTATAAATCCTTTGAGGTTACTCAGGAACATTTTGCAGAAGAGTACGGAAAGAAGATTCGCTTCTTTATCTACAACTCTGCCCAGTTGACGGAGATCGACCGGTTTGCATCCGATAGCTCCATCAATGTAATGATTATCAATTCCCAGGCATTCAATGCCAAGGGAAAAGATGCGCGTCGTATCTACATGAAGCTGGATGAGTTCCGCTCCCGTCGTCCTATCGACATTATTGCAAGGACCAATCCGGTTCTTATTATAGATGAGCCGCAGTCTGTCGAAGGCAAGCAGACGAAGGAGCGCCTGCGTGAGTTTGCCCCCCTGCTGACCTTGCGCTATTCTGCCACCCATAAGTCTGACAGTATCTATAACATGGTCTATCGCCTGGATGCGATGGAAGCCTACAATAAGCGCCTGGTTAAGAAGATTGCTGTCAAAGGTATTACGGAATCCGGCAGTACAGCGACGGAAAGCTATGTCTATTTGCAGAGCATCAATCTGTCTAAGGCTGATCCGACTGCAACCATTCAGTTTGACTTTAAGGGTGCTACTGGGGTTCGGAAAGTCACAAAGACTGTTGGAATTGGATTCAATCTCTACGATCAGTCCAATGGCATGGAAGAATACCGCAACAACTTTGTAGTCAAGGCGATTGACGGTCGTGATGATTCTGCAGAGTTCCTGAACGGTATCAAAATCTATGCTGGCGATGTAATCGGTAAAGTTAGCGAGGAGCAGCTGCGCCGCATCCAGATTCGTGAAACGATTTTGTCTCACATTGAAAGAGAGCGGCAGTTGTACTACAAGGGCATCAAAGTTCTTTCTCTGTTCTTTATTGATGAAGTTGAACATTATAGGAAGTATGATTCAGCTGGTGAGCCATTCAACGGTATCTTTGCAGATATGTTCGAGGAAGAATACCGGGACATCGTGGAAAATCTGCAAATGGGTATAGGAGAAGATGCGTATTTCCGTTACCTGGCCTCTATATTTGCGGAATCTACCCACGCCGGTTACTTCTCTATTGATAAAAAGGGCAAGATGGTCAACAGTAAGGTCGGACGCAAGGAAACCACTTCGGACGATGTGGATGCCTATGACCTGATTATGAAAAACAAGGAGCTTCTTCTGGATAGAGACCCGAAGCGCTCTCCGGTTCGTTTCATTTTCTCTCACTCCGCCTTGCGCGAAGGTTGGGATAACCCGAATGTATTCCAGATTTGCACCTTGAAGCAAAGCAGTAGTGAAGTTCGTAAGCGCCAAGAAGTAGGTCGTGGTCTGCGCCTCTGCGTCAACCAGAATGGTGAGCGCCAGGATAGCAATGTTCTTGGTAACGATGTTCATAATGTCAATATCCTGACCGTCATTGCCAGCGAAAGCTATGATTCTTTCGCAAAAGGTTTGCAGGGTGAAATCGCTGATGCAGTTGCAGATCGTCCTCGTGCAGTTACCGTAGATTTGTTTGTGGGCAAGGTTATCACAGACTCCAATGGTCGTGAGCAGGTTGTCGATAAAGATACTGCTGATGCTATCATGTACGACTTGACTATCAACCGCTACATTGATAAGAGAGGCGCACTTACCGAGAAATATTACGAAGATAAGGCCAATGGCACTTTGCAGGTTGCAGAAGAGGTGGCTGATTCTGCGGCTTCTGTCGTGAATATCATTGACTCTATCTATGATCCGAAAGCAATGCAGCCTGAAAATGCCCGCAGCAACAATGTTGAGCTTAAGGTTGATGAGGAAAAGCTCGCCATGCCTGAATTTAAGGCCCTCTGGTCTAAAATCAACGCAAAGTCTATATATATCGTAGACTTTGATACAAACGAACTGATTCAAAAGGCCATCGTTTCCCTTGATTCCAAGCTGAGAGTATCTAAGATATTCTTCAAGGTTGAGACAGGTGCCATGGAAGAAATCAAATCGAAAGAAACTTTGGAATCTGGATTGGCATTTGTGAAGGAGACATCTGATTCCTATAGTACACAAACCCGGATTTCTGCTAACAGCAGCGTAAAATATGATCTGGTTGGCAAGCTGGTGGAAGAGACAAAGCTGACCCGTAAGGATGTTATTGCGATTCTGCGAGGAGTCCGGAAGTCTGTATTTGACCAGTTCAAGAATAACCCGGAGGAGTTCATTATCAAGGCAGCAGCCCTTATCAATGATGAAAAAGCCACAGCGATTATCCAACACATTACCTACGATGTTTTGGACGAACACTATGGTACAGAGGTATTTACCGATCCGACCATTAAGGGCAAGCTCGATGTCAATGCTATGAAGGCAAAGAAGCACCTGTATGACCACATCGTCTTTGATTCCACCAATGAACGCGACTTTGCTACAGAATTGGATGCCAATACCGATGTAGCTGTGTATGTGAAGCTGCCTGATGGCTTCTATATTTCTACCCCGGTAGGACACTATAACCCTGACTGGGCGATTGCCTTCTATGAGGGTAAGGTGAAGCACATCTACTTCGTAGCTGAAACCAAGGGGTCTATGTCCTCTATGCAGCTGCGACTGATCGAAGAATCAAAGATTCACTGTGCCCGTGAGCATTTCAAAGCTATCAGTAGCCATAGTGTTGTGTACGATGTGGTCGATAGTTACCAGAGTCTTTTGAACAAGGTGATGAGGTGAGTTGATAGGGGGGAGTGTAGTGGTACAGTGAATTTGTCACACCTTCGCCTGATAGATTATAATGTCAAGAGAGGGAAAAGATACATGACTCGAATATCAGACGAAAAGTTGTTCGCGCGCACATTCAGGATGGACGCAGGATTGCTAGACATGTGGCTGAGTACGGCATATTCAGAGCCACTGTTTCCAACTGGGGGCGCTCGTATCGCGAAGAATGCCAAAAGAATGATGAGGAGAAGTCTCAGTTCGAGATGATGGAAGAACTTCGTAATCTCCGGCGTGGAAAAGCGAATTAGAAAAGGAGAACAGCTTCTTAAAAAAGCGACGGAATTCTTCGTGAAAGAAATCGATTAGAGGCATATCGTTTCCTTGACCCAAAAACCTTGACTGACTCCGTTTGACAAGAGAGCGGAGTGTACCATTAAGCAGTAGTGTTACAAAAAGCGTTGACCACTAAAGCTTTGTACGACGAGATCTTTTACTACTTAGTAACATGTGGAATTCAGGAATTCGCCGAATAACGATGTGTTGAAATTGAGTTACATGGGCGCTATGCTTAGGACAGCGAGATCGTTTAGCGTTGAAAGACTTCATTGTTTAACTGAATTACATCCTTCGCATTGTAAATGATATAGCGAGATCCTGTCACTTTTATGAGGAACTGAATTTTACTGTCTCAGAGTTTGTGTACAATCGGATCCCCCACTTTCTTTAACAGAGATTTGCCCTTGAAAAGGGAGAGGGAGCGATTAAGTTGTAGTTTTGCATGAAGACATGGAGAGGTGATTACTACAAATTTCGACAGAGATTAGGAAATGTAATAGATGACTGTATTTAATCGGATTAGATCGACAAAATAAAGAGAGAGTAAGGAATGGATATGTTGAACATGGAAAGAAGATTTCATCCGGTAGGACAAGGAGCTTTTTATAGTGAACATTTTAACTATAGAGGTGAGAAAGTAAATGTAGTATATGACTGCGGAACATTAGCGGGAAAGAGCATCACAGACAGAGAAATAACGAATACGTTTCGGTATGGGGAAACAGTAGATGCTGTGTTTATATCGCATTTGCATAAAGATCACATAAGCGGGATACCAGATTTGATAAAAATCTGTGATGTGAAAAGGATATTTTTCCCGGTACTCACGGAAACAGATAAGTGTTTGTCGAAAATCAAAGCTATGGTTGATGGGGATGACGGGTTTACGGTCAAGTTTATAGACTCACCTCTAAAAGCGATAAGAGATATAGAAAGTGATTACTCACAAGACGTGGAGCTGATTGGAATTCTTCCAGCTGACCCAAATGATATCCCTGATATCCCTGATATCCCTGAATCAGAACACGATTTGGGGATGGATATTAAATTCCTTGATGGAATTCGTGGGGTTTGTGACTATACTTTGCCGTCAGGGCTGAATGTTGCAAATAAGATTCATGAAAAGCTAAAATGCCAAGAGATTGGTTGGCCATTTTGGACCTATGTCCCTTACAATTTTAGCATGTCCGGAAGAATCAACATGTTGATTGAGGAAATTGAGAATCGTTTAGGAATCTCTTATAATGAATTGATGTGGTTGGGGCGAAATCTCAACAATTATTGTTATAGAATCGAGAAAATAAAGAAAGCATATAAAAATATTACTAAAGATTTCAACTCTCATTCTATGACATTATACTCAGGAAGTGTAGATCTGCACATTGAAGAAATGTATGCGAAAATAGGTGGCTGTAAAAACATAGTATGGGAGTGTGATTGCTATTGGTATTTGAGGAGTCTGGAAGATTCGGCGTGCTTGTACAGCTCGGGATGTTTGTATACTGGGGATTATGATATGAAAAGTCAGAGTGTGATGGATAAATTGAAAGATAAATATTCACGGTATTGGGATGAAATATTATTGATGCAAATACCACACCATGGATCTCAGAAAAATTACAATAGCGCGTTAGTTAAGAGAGGGGGGATATACATAATTTCGGCTGGAACCGGCAATGTGTTTAGACACCCAAGTAGTAGTGTTATACGCGATATTTGTATTAAGGGAGGACACCCTATTGTAATAACGGAAGTTGAGGAAAGCTTGGCGTGTTTTGGGATGGCTTTCTGGTAAGTGGATAGAAGTTCGTAGAGCAGGGGAACAGTTTATAAGTATATACATCGTGAATTACGCTTGCGATTTTTAGGTAATAATATCTTTTCACTATCAAGAAGTAGTTCATAAGGACTTTCAGAATCTATTAAGTAGATCTTTCTCTTAGCGGAGGAAATGTATGTACAGTGGAACAAAGCTCAGAATCCTATATTTGTACCAACATCTCCTTAAACACACCGACGCAGAACATCCGCTCTCTACCGCCGAGTTAATCAAGATTCTGAAAGAGCAATATGCCATCAAGGTTTCCCGGAACACGATTAGCGATGACCTCGCCATTCTCCACGATTGCGGCCTTCACATTGAGCACTATGAGTCTACGCAGAACAAGTACTACTATGATGGTCACACCTATGACCTGGCTGAGCTTAGGCTTCTTGTAGATGCAATTTCTTCCTCCAGGTTCATCACGCAGCGTAAGAGTGATGAACTGATTACAAAGCTTCTCACACTGACCAGTGTGGCAAATGCTGCGAAGCTTCGCAGGCATATCTATGTATCTGGACGCGTCAAGTCGGAGAACGAGCAAGGGTATTATATTGTGGATGCCATCCATGAAGCGATTGATACCCGCAGGAAAATCCGGTTCATCTACACGGACTATGATGTGAATAAGAAGCGGTATGCGACCAATGGTGGTTCGCCATACACAGTAAGTCCCTATACGCTGGAATGGGATGGTGACTACTATTATCTGCGCGGATTTTGTGATGAGCGTCAGGCCGTACGTACCTTCCGCATCGACCGCATTGCGGAGCAACCAAAGATTCTGAATCAGATTGCGGTGTCACCCCCGGAAGACTATTCGCCTGCTCAGTACAGCAAGAGAGTTTTCCGTATGTTTGACACGGATCAGCCGGAAGAGGTTCAGCTCCTGTGTCATATGTCGACGATGAAGCATCTCATCGATCGCTTTGGCATGAATGTTAAGACAGAACCGATTGATGAAGAGCACTTTAGGACAGAGATTCTTGTATGTACCAGTTCAACCTTTTACCGCTGGATTTTTGGCTTCAACGGTAAGATGAGGATTTTGGGCCCGGAATCGGTCCAGACTGCGTATCGGGAAATGCTCCGGAAGGCTCTCGAAGAGCTGTAGTCAAAGTTTTGTGCCCAATATTCTGCGCACCTGCGTTCCGTTAAACACCTGACCCCTTGACCTCACCGTCAAGGGGTTTTATGATGCCACTAATGGAACGATTCGTTCCGTTATCGATTGAAAGGAATTGAGACCATGAGGAAAATGAACTCAGAGATGATGGAACTCATCATTTCCTATGTTGATCAGTATTTCTGCGAAAAGCATGTCACTCCCTCGGTGAATGAAATTGCTCAGGGCGTGGACATCCCTAAAACAACCGCTTATCGCTACCTGGTTGAAATGGATAACCGCGGAATGATCGAGTATGATGGTCAGTCTCGTGCCATCAACACGCCGATGATCAACAAGTTCACGACCGGTTCTGCCCCCTGTCCTGTTGTCGGATCCATACCGTGTGGAACTGCGGAGGAAAAGGAGGAGTGCATTCGGGAGTACATCAGCCTTCCTGTTTCCCTTTTCGGGAAGGGTGAGTTTTATATCCTGGAGGCATGCGGTGACTCTATGGTTGATGCGGGCATCGATGATGGTGACAGAGTCGTTATCAGGATGGATTGCGAGGCCAAGGTTGGTGATATCGTTGTTGCCCTCTTAGGGGACAATGAGAGCACATTGAAGGTGTTTGGTGGCATTGACGCTGAGAATCGGGAAGCGATTCTCCTTTACAGGAACGAAGCTGTTTATCCCGGTAAAGAGATACGCACGAAAGATCTGATTGTTCAGGGAGTCGCCAGGCACGTCATCAAGGCACTGTAATCCGATGAAACGGAGGTGAAAGCATGAATCAATACGATATGAGATGTCCGGTCTGCGGCAAGGTGAATCATCAGTTGCTTCTCGAAGAGACAGACGGATGGATGGAATGCGAATACTGCGGGGAAACGACGCAGCAGCTCCGAAGAATGTGGAAGATACAGAAGCCTTTTTCGTTGGTAAGAGAGTTTGAGCATGTCGCAATTCCTGCAGTATGAAAAACGAGCGAATGAGAGGGGAGCGAGGTAATTGGCACATGAGAGCCGGGGTGTATTACGCCCGAGAAGCGTTTGTTGTCCCAACTGCCATGAGGTTAATCACGGTTTGGAGGATCGCGAGGGCATAGTCCGCATCACCTGCAAACGCTGCAAGTCGGTTATGGTACAGAAGCGAATGGGGCGCAGACACAATCGTATCGATGTGTATGCGCCTGAGGGGCAGGACTGAACTGAGATAGAACAAACAAAATTGAATGAGCGTACAGACGGGAATGGTCGAGTTGAAACAGACTGCGTAAATCCATTTCAGGTCACATGCTTGAATAGTCGATGAGTTAAGCCAGACATACATGAGAGGCCATCGGCAAGGACGGGATTCCTATATCCATAGGATCCCTTTCTTGTCGGTGGCTTCTTTTTTGTACCGTTTAGCAAGACAAATGTATGATTTCAATCTACTTCTTAAATATATTGCGTCCTGGCATGTATGAAGAGCTGAGGATATACATATTGCATAGTTCAGATTTCGGAGAAAAGCGATATCGGTGTCCTTATCTTTTTGGCTTTCGTAAGGCCCTGAAGGTTCCAATCTGTCTGCAGGAAGGAGTGGATCCTTCAAATCTCCCGTGTCAGGAGGAAAGGAAAATAATTTTGTACAATTTAGGGAAAGCTGATTTTGCAGAGCGTTTGAAAGCACTTCGTAAAGCCCGAGGTAAGACACAGGAGAAAAGTGCCGAAGAACTCAACATCAGTCTCGAACATCTCGGCAATATAGAGCGTGGAAAAGGGAAACCATCGCTGGAACTGCTTGTTGAAATTGCGCTCTATTTTCACGTTAGCACAGACTATCTGCTTCTGGGGAATGAGCTTGATAAAGATTCTGTTCGTATGAATCTTATTGAAATGGCTTCTCATATGATGGAACTTGCCAGTAAATTGTAGAGCATCGGAAGTAGTAGAATTTCCCCCTTTTTTTGATAGGGCAAATGATACAGACAACTTTACATATAGATACAATCCAGAAGATGGATGAGACAATCTGAGTCCTGATGTAAACCTCATGGAATTGGTTTGGTTGCTCCAGAGGCAAAGAAAAACCTGCAGATACCATAATTGTGGTACCTGCAGGTTTTTGGACAGAAAAATAGGGCTCAATCCTAAGATAGAGCCCTTACAAAAGCAGTGCTGCTTTTTCGACGTGCTACTAGTTTAAACGATGGAGAACCAGTTGTCAATGACCAGTTTCAAAAAGTTGAAATTGGATGATTGTAAGATGAACTAGGACAATAAAAAAGAGCCGATGACGAACTCGTGG
>NZ_CALEYG010000007.1 GCF_937924975.1 uncultured Stomatobaculum sp. | reverse complement strand
AGCCGACCGAGGAGAACGGAGAGGAGGAGAGCAGGCAGACGGCAGAGACCGTAGCCCAGAGTGACACGCGGGGACGGCAAAGACAGAAACGGCCTGAGAATACCCCAGAGAAGGGCAGACGAAAGAGAAAGCGGCGCCTGCCGAAAACGGGAGAAGTGAGCGTCGTCACGCGACATTCGTAAGACCCGAAGCAGAAACTTGGGCACATCAGACAATAGCTGATATCGAGAAAGGCAAGTACCTCAGAAACACCGAAGTACTTGCTTTTTTTATGCAAAACTTCTAAAATATTACCGATGACAATCGGTTAAAATTGTATAACGGAGGTTGCAATATGAGTCATATCAATGATTCGACGGCGGCCCGGAGAATCCGCGAGATACTGGATCAGGACAGTTTCGTGGAAATCGGCGCTTATGTGACGGCGCGGAGCACAGACTTCGGCGCAGCTTCTGAGGAAGCAACGTCGGACGGCGTCGTGACCGGCTACGGCACCATCGATGGCAAGCTCGTATACATCTACGCGCAGGATCCGAATATTTTCGGTGGCTCTGTCGGAGAGATGCATGCGAAGAAGATTCGCCGGTTATATAGCCTGGCAGTGAAGATGGGAGCGCCTGTTATCGGGCTTATCGACTGCGCCGGTGTGCGTCTGGCGGAAGCAACGGATGCGCTGTTTGCTTTCGGCGCGCTTTATCGGGAACAGGCACTGGCAAGCGGCGTGGTTCCGCAGATTCAGGCTGTATACGGACTTTGCGGCGGAAGCCTTTCGGTCAGTGCCGCACTGGCGGATTTCACCTTCATGGAGAAGAAAGCAAAACTCTTTTTCCATGCGCCGAATGCAATCTCTGGCAACACCGAAGCAGAACTCGACACAGCATCGGCAGAGTTCCGGAGTGAAGAGAGCGGTACGGCGGACTTTGTCGGCACGCAGGAGGAAATCGCAGCCGGCATTCGCACACTGGTCGGGGTGCTTCCGTCCAGCAATGAGGATGATGAGTCCTACGGTGACTGCGAGGACAGCCTGAACCGTCTGGTTCCGGAGGTCGTGCAGGCTTCCGGTGCGGGCGTGCTTCGCGCAATTTCGGATGACGGTTTTGTCTGTGAGCCGGGACAGCACTACGGTTGCTCGGTGACGACAGCATTTATTCGTCTGAACGGTTGCACGGTCGGTGCGATTGCGGCGGCATCCGGAGAAGTCTGTTTCCGTGGCGTCGAGAAAGCGGCGCGCTTTGCAAAATTCTGTGATGCGTTCAGCATTCCGCTCCTCACGGTCGTGAACAGCACGGGCTTTGAGAAGACACTCTGCAATGAGAAGCGTCTGCCGCAGGCAGTTGCGGCATTGATTAATGCCTATGCAGAGGCAACTGTGCCGAAGGTGACACTGCTGAACGGCACGGCACAAGGCCTGCTCGCAAACGTATTTGCACCTCGGGCGGTCGCAGACATTGTTTATGCTTGGCCGAATGCGGAGCTGTCGCTGATTGATGCCGGCGCAGCCGTCAAGATTCTCTACGCTTCCGAGCTTGAAAAGGCTGAGAATAAGACCGCTTTCTTCGAGGAGAAGAAGGCTCAATATCTGGAGAAGCAGGGATCGGCGATGAGCGCGGCAAAGCGCGGCTATGTCGATGACATCATTGCACCGGAAACAACGAGAAAGCGTGTTATTGCAGCCTTTGAGATGCTCTTCACGAAGAATGAGGAAATTCCTGCCAAGAAACATGGCACGGTCTGAGCGGGGTGTCGGGATGAAGCAGAGAATAAAACAGTTTCTTCTCACCGTAGCTCTGTGCCTCACGTTGGCAGTTCTGATTCCGTTCTCTGCCTTTGCAAAGATTGACCAGAAAATACTGGATTCCGCAGAACAGGGCGCTAAGAAGAATATCAGTGCTGTCATGAGCTTTGATGAGGCCATGCTGCAGAACTACATCGACCAGTTTGAGGCAAACGGCGAAACCAAAATGGCAGACGGCTTGAAAAGCTGGCAGACCATTCGGGAAGATGTCGGTGATGTGACCTCGGTGGATGATGCCGTAGCAAAAGAAGTGGATGACGACAATATTCTGGTCACTGTCAAGGCGCACTGCGGTAATCGTGAGGTCGTTGCACACCTGGGCTATCAGGTCTCGAGCGGTGATATCACCGAGCTGAGTTTCAGCAAGGTTGAAACACTCGCGGAGAAATTTGAGAGCGCCGGGCTCAATCTGATTATCGGAATGGGAACCGTCTTTGCGGTATTGATTTTCATTGCTTTCCTGATCAGTCGTTTCAAGTACATCCATGATTGGGTGAGCCGGAAAGAGGCCATCGAGAAGGAAGAAAAAGAATACAAAGAGAAGGTGGCTGCAATTCAGCGTATGCCGAAGAGCGCCAAGAATGTCTCCCAGCGAATCAGTGCGGAGCAGGTCAAAGCGGCTCAGGTGCCGGAAGGCACAAAAGTGCAGTGCATCTCCGCGCCGGAAGAGACCGCGGTTGAAAGCGAATCCGTTCCGGCTGAGACGGTCGCTGTGCTGGCGGCAGCCGTTGCGGCAAACGAAGAGCCGCAGCTAGATTCACAGATGCTCGCAGTTCTGACAGCGGCAGCACTTGCGGCAGAAGGTGAGGATCCGGGACCTGACGGTCTGGTTGTCAAATCTCTCAGAAGACGCGGCAACAGCAAGAGAAGAAGACGTTAAGAGATATCACACAGGAATTACATACATCTAAGGATAGACTGAGGAGGAAAATACCATGAAGAACTATACCATTACCGTGAACGGACAGGTCTATGTTGTACAGGTTGAAGAGGGTATCACCGCAGCCGCGCAGGGCGCACCGGTTGTAACCATTCCGGCTGCTCCGGTATTCCAGCAGGCAGTGGCACCGGCACCTGCACCGGTCGTGGCACCGGCAGCAGCACCGGTCGCGGCTTCGGCTCCGGCCGCTGCACCGAGCGGCGCAGCGGGCAGCATCACGGTCGAATCCCCGATGCCGGGCAAGATTTTGAGCGTCGAGAAAAAGGTCGGTGACAGCGTTGAGGCAGGTCAGACCATCATGATTCTTGAGGCAATGAAGATGGAGAACGAGATTGTTGCTCCGGAGGCAGGTACCATTGCGAGCATCAATGTGAGTGTCAATCAGTCCGTCGAGGCAGGCGAGGTGCTGGCAACTTTGAATTAAGCGGGCGGTGCCGTCCGGCACCCCAAAGAGGAGAGAAAATAAGATGGCGTATTTAACCAATACATTCAGCAATCTTATCCATCAGTCCGCATTTTTCTCCATCACATTCGGAAACCTCATCATGATTGCAGTGGCGCTTTTATTCCTCTATCTTGCTATCGCGAGAGGATTTGAGCCATTACTCCTTGTTCCGATTGCGTTCGGTATGCTTCTGGTGAATATTTATCCTGATATTATGCTGGATCCGGCGAAGTCTGCTGACGGCAGCGGCGGACTTCTGCACTACTTCTACCAGCTCGATGAGTGGGGAATTCTTCCGCCGCTCATCTTTATGGGCGTCGGCGCGATGACGGACTTTGGCCCGTTGATTGCGAATCCCATGAGCTTTTTGCTCGGCGCAGCGGCGCAGTTCGGTATCTATGCAGCATATCTGCTGGCTGTTCTGCTCGGCTTTAACGGCAAGGCGGCAGCCGCAATTTCGATTATCGGCGGTGCAGACGGCCCCACCTCCATTTTCCTCGCAAACAAGATGGGGCAGAGCGAGTATCTCGGTGCAATCGCAGTGGCAGCGTACTCTTACATGTCACTGGTTCCGATTATTCAGCCGCCGATCATGCGTTTGCTGACGACAGAAAAGGAGCGCAAAGTCCGTATGGCACAGCTCCGTCCGGTCTCGAAGCTCGAAAAGATTCTCTTTCCGATTGTCGTCACTGTGATTGTGAGCTTGATACTCCCAACAACTGCGCCGTTAATCGGTATGCTGATGCTTGGCAATCTGTTCCGTGAGTCCGGCGTCGTGAGACAGCTGACGGATACGGCAAGCAATGCATTGATGTATATCGTAGTCATTTTGCTGGGTACTTCGGTCGGCGCAACGACCAGTGCAGAGGCCTTCCTGAAGGCGGATACACTGAAGATTGTCTTCCTCGGATTGGTCGCATTTGCCTTCGGTACCGCAGCCGGCGTTTTGCTCGGTAAGCTGATGTGTAAGCTGACCGGCGGCAAGGTGAATCCGCTGATCGGTTCGGCCGGTGTTTCGGCGGTGCCGATGTCCGCGCGCGTCTCCCAGAAGGTCGGCGCCGAGGCAGATCCGACCAACTTCCTGCTGATGCATGCAATGGGGCCGAATGTAGCGGGTGTCATCGGTACGGCAGTGGCAGCCGGAACCTTCATGGCTATCTTCGGTGTGAAATGAGCGCAGCATGAAACTATCTTTCGCGTGAGACAAGCGCAAGGAGAATATAGATGAATAACGAGAAGAAAAAACCGGTTCAAATTTGTGAGACCGTGCTTCGCGACGCGCACCAGTCCCTCTTTGCAACCAGAATGACGACAGAGGAGATGCTGCCCATCATCGACAAGATGGATGAGATTGGCTATCGCTCGGTTGAATGCTGGGGCGGAGCGACCTTTGATTCCTGCCTTCGTTTCCTGCACGAGGATCCGTGGCAGAGACTGCGTCTCTTGAAGCAGGGTTTCAAGAAGACCAAGCTGCAAATGCTGTTCCGCGGCCAGAACATCCTGGGCTATAACCACTACGCGGACGATGTTGTCGAGTATTTTGTTCAGAAGTCCGTGGCGAACGGTATTGACATTCTCCGCATTTTTGACTGCCTGAACGACCTTCGCAATCTGGAAACGGCTGTCAATGCCTGCAAGAAAGAGGGCGCGGAAGCACAGATTGCGCTGTCTTATACCCTCGGAGATGCCTATACGCTTGAGTACTGGGTGGGGCTGGCAAAGCGCATCGAGGAGATGGGAGCCGATTCCATCTGCATCAAGGATATGTCCGGTCTCTTGACGCCGTATGAGGCTTATGACCTTGTGAAGGCGCTCAAGGAGTCGACCAAGCTCCCGATTGACATCCACACGCACTACACCTCCGGTGTGGCATCCATGACTTTGCTCAAAGCGATTGAGGCGGGTGCCGATATCATTGACACGGCAATCTCGCCGCTTGCGCTCGGAACCAGCCAGCCTGCGACGGAAGTCATGGTACAGACTTTAAAGGGTACGCCCTATGACACCGGACTCAATATCGAGAAGCTCTCTGAGATTGCGAAGTATTTCACTAAGATTCGTGAAAAGTACATCGCAAACGGCCTGCTTAGCCCGAAGTTGCTCGGTGTCAACATCAACACACTGCGCTATCAGGTGCCGGGCGGCATGCTCAGCAACCTCTTAAAGCAGCTCACCGAAGCACATAAAGAGGACTTGCTCCCGGATGTGCTTGAAGAAGTGGCGCGCGTTCGCAAGGATTTCGGCGAGCCGCCGCTGGTTACGCCGTCCTCTCAGATTGTCGGTACACAGGCGGTCATGAATGTTCTCATGCACCAGCGCTATAAGATGGTTCCGAAGGAGTCCAGAAAGCTTGTGATGGGTGAGTTCGGACAGTCCGTACGTCCGGTGAATCCGGAGATTCAGAAGCAGATTATCGGTGATGAGAAGCCGATTACCTGCCGTCCGGCAGATTTGATTCCGCCGCAGCTTCCGAAGTTTGAGGAAGAGGTCGGACCGTGGAAGCAGCAGGAAGAGGATGTTCTTTCGTATGCACTGTTCCCGCAGGTCGCACTTGATTTCTTCAAGTATCGGCAGGCACAGCAGAGCGGTGTGGACATGAACAAGGCAGATACGGCTAACGGCGTTTATCCGGTCTGATCGGAGCTATGAAAACGACTGCCGCACTGGAGTGTTTTCTTCGGGGCGGCAGTTTTCTGTATTTCTCGGGGAATGAGAGAGAGGAATGAAGCGCAGTGAAGGGAAAGAGAGCAAGGCGAATCGCGCAAGCCGGGATTTTGATTTTGAGTCTTTTGACGCCGTTTTTACCCATACAGGCGTCACAGTGTTTTGCGGCACAGAAGAGCGATGCACAATTTGAGCAACAGCTTGCGGCGGAAGGGTTTCCGGAGTCCTACAAAGATAAACTGAGAGAACTTCACGCAAAATACCCAAACTGGGTATTTAAAGCACAGAAGACAGGGCTCAGCTGGCAAGAAGTTGTGCGGGAAGAGAGCAAGATAGGTAGAAACCTGGTACATACAACAAGCAAAGACAGCTGGAAGTCGAGAGACAGTGTGGCTTATAATGCGGCGACCAATAGCTGGAAGGGATTTGATACAAGTGCCTGGGTTGCTGCAAACTCAAATATCATCAGCTATTACATGGATCCCAGAAACTTTCTGGACAGTCGCTATATTTTTCAGTTTCAAACCCAGGGGTATGAACCGGATAGCCAGAATGAAGAGGGTGTTCGTATGCTCGCGGCTAACACCTTTTTAAGCGGTAGCGGCGGCACCGGCTTGTTGCCTGCGCAGTCGACTGACAGCAGTGTAACCAAGGCGGCCAATATAGCTGCTTCCGATTCCGGAAATAACACAGGGACGACAGCTTCCGGCGGCGGAAGCACACAGGTTGCAAGTGCGAAAGGGAAGAGTCCGAGCGCTGTGACTTGGACCGCACCCGGCACACCGAGAGACAGCAAAAAAGCAGAGGTCGGGGCGGCACCGCTTTCGGCGGAAGAACAACAGCGCAAAGCAAAAGAGAATGCCACACAACCGGCTACCGTGACACGCGGCGAAACAGGGAGTGCCAAAAAAGAGAAGGCCATCGGTATTCTTGCGGGAGCGCCGCATGACAAGCTGGTCAAACCGGAAGACACTGCTTCGGCCGACGAAGAATCTACGGAGGAGCAGTCTGTAACTGCAGCAGCGGAAGCTACAGATAGCACAGAGCTTCAAGCCGACGCCACAGAGACAGATGGCGCAACAGAAGCAGAGACAGCAGCGGAAGCGGAGTCCGCGGTGACCGGAGAGACAACGGAAGTCGACCTGTCTGCCGAGAAGCCGGGCGCCGCAGAAACGGAGGATGCATTTGAAGCCGCAGAAGTCGCAGCTCCCGGCGAGAGTACAGACGAAGCACCTGCGGCCGTGGAAGATGTTGCGCCTTATCAGCTCTTGGAAGATGGGGACGAAAATCAGCAGTTCGAGGGCGATGTGCAGGCGGTCATCCGCCGTAGCGCAACCGGTGCTACCGCCAATACAGGTAAGACGGACAACCGCAACAGCGGAACCCTGTCCGGCGATGGCAGCGGATCGAATCCGAGCGGCGTGGATTACATCACAACGATTATGACGGCTGCAAGCAGTTCGGGTGTGAATCCGTATGTCCTGACGGCAATGCTGATTCAGGAACAGGGAAGAACCGGCGGCAGCGGTCTGATCAGCGGAAAGAACCCGAAATTCCCGGGATTCTATAATTACTTTAATGCGCAGGCCTTCCAAGACGGAGATAAGACGCCGACCGAGCGCGGCCTCTGGTGGGCAAGTCAGGTGGATGCGACCTACGGGAAACCTTGGGATACGCCGGAAAAGGCCATCATCGGCGGTGCGAAATATTACGGTGACAATTATCTGAAGAGCGGTCAGGATACGTTCTATCTGAAGAAATTTAATGTCACGGCAAAAGGGCGTTACGAGCACCAGTATATGACCAATGTGCAGGCGGCAGCGGAGGAAGGAAGAAAGCTCGGAGAAGCTTATACGGAAGCACTCAAGCAGAAAAAGCACACCTTTCGGATTCCGGTCTATACGGACATGCCGGAGAGTGCTGCGGCACTGCCGAATTAATCGAACTCTTATACCCGGAAGCATCTGTAAAAACAGATGCTTCCGGGTATTTTGGGATGAGTCGTTTGTAACAATTTTCTGCTGATAGATGTATAGGCGATTCACATGATACTGAATCGCTGTTTCCGTGACACAGCAAGTTTTTCCGTTCGTCATCCTTGAGTGATAGGACAAAAAAGTTGGTGAAAAGTGCTTCAAACCCTTGATATACAAGGCTTTTCTCTGCGTACATTTTCCTTGAAAAAGTATCATTGGAGGAAAACTTCAGGTAGCATGTTATCTGCCCTTCTTGTGGCGGGCCTTGTATGAAATACGGGAAGATGAGGAACGTAACCCATGTATGGGAACCCTACAGAAATATTGAGCGGACATGCAGGGGTAGCTTGTATAAAATCAGTAGCTTGTGCTAGAATAATACAGATTATATTTCCCGGTGAGCGGGACGGAAAGAGAGGCAAGCACAGAATGAAGCGAAGAAGCGTGACACGGGGAGTTCTTTGTGGCACAACGGCCGCGCTGTTCAGCGCAATGTTACAACTGAGCGCCTTTGCCCTGAGCGCAAACATTCAGTTTTCTGACCCGAGCGCCAAGGTTGGCGAAGAATTTACTGTCTCCATGCATGTGCAGGGTGACAGTGCGATTTCCAATACGGACATTGTTCTCAGCTATGACAGCGAAAAGATGGAGTTTGTCAGCGGAGACAGTGCAAGCGGCAGCGGCGGTGAGCTAACGGTCAAGAACAGCGGCACTGAGGGGCAGTCCGACGTCTACTACAGCCTTCGGTTTAAAGCGTTAAAGGACGGTTCGGCAGCGGTACAGGTGAAAAGTGCCAAGTTGGCGGACAGCAGCCAAGAGGCAACCATCGCGCATCAGGGGAGCGCGGCAATCACCATTGCCGCGGCCGATGCGGCGGCGGGAAGCAGTGCGGCCGAAACCGCGGCGGCGCCGACGGAAGCAACCGGACCGCTCAGCAATCTGAGTCTGAATCCGGGCACTTTGACGCCGGCATTCAGTGCAGGCAATACGACTTACACCGCGGTAGTCGGAGAAGAAGTCACACGCATTGCGGTCAATGCGGTGCCGGCTGCAGAGGGAACGAAGGTCAATGTGACCGGAAACGAGAACTTAAAGCTCGGCGAAAACAAGATTGAGGTCAATGTGCTCGGCAGCGATAACAGTGCGCTTGGTACCTATACGATTGTTGTGACCAAACAGCAGGGTACAACACCGGAAACAGCGCCGATTGAAGACAGCACACATGTGACCATCGGAACAACAAGTTATACCATTGCAGACAGCTTTGATCAGGCTTTGCTTCCGGCGGGCTATGAAAGTGAGAGCTTTATCTACGGAGATCGGACGGTGCAGGCAGGCAAAGGACCGGACGAGCATCTGCATCTCATTTATCTGCTCGCAGACGGCGGAAGCGGAAATCTTTATTTTTATGATGACACGAGCAGAACCTGGTCACCTTATGTACAAGTCGGCGCGACAGCCAAAGCAGTGTCGGTTGTTCCGCTGTCGGAGGGCGTTGCGGTTCCGGAGGGGCTTCTGGTCAAACAAGTCACACTGAACGGAAAAACCGTTGACGGCTACATCGGTCAGAAGGATCAGGGACAGAATTATTGCGTGTTTTACGGCATGAACAGTAAAGGGGAGAAGGGATTTTATCGCTTCGACTTGCAGGAGAAAACATTACAGCGCTATTTTCCGGGCGACGGTGCGGGACAGAGTACTGCGGAGCAGCTGCGGGCGCAGTACAAGGTTTCGCACCGTAAGATCGTAGGACTCACCTGTGCGCTGGTACTCGCAATCGGGGCGGCTATCTATGCGTTTCTTCGCGGTGCACGTCGAAAGTCGCCGGAACTTGCCGAGCGAGAGCGGCGGAGAGCCGAGCGAAAGGCTGCGCGCGAGGCAGAAGAATTGCTGCAGCGTCAGGAACAGGAAGCCCTGCGGAAGACAACTTCCGAAGAAGTCGAGAGCCATACGGAAGAGGTACTCGCAGGCGCAGCGGAACAGGTAACGGAAGCCGAGGAGCCTTCTCCGCAGCAACCGGAAGAAATTGTGCTGGCAGATGATCAGGTCGCAGTGGTTCCGCCGGAAGATACGGCTGCCGATTCTGCGGCGGACGATCTCGGTGCTACGCGGGTGTTGTCTCAGCTTGATATGAGCGAACATGTGAGAGAGACGCTGGAAGAAGCGAGAAATACGGCAGATGCTATCACAGCGCAGGCACAGGCGGTCAACGGGAAAAAGAACACAGCCGGAGATGAAGTGTTTGAGGATATCGATCTCTAATCTCTCGACGAAGGGCGGGCAGGTTGCAAAAGAGCAGCTTGCACCGCTCTTTTTCTCGGCATGGTTCCGATTGACGGCATCGGAATGCTGTTATATAATCAGTGTAACAGTTTGAGCAGAGAGGTGTGGATATGAAATTATGTATTGATTTTAACAGCGATGAAGCTTTTTATATCCAGCTGATCAACCAGATTATTCTTGGCATCGCGATGGAGCAGTTCCGCGAAGGAGATTCCCTCCCCTCCGTGCGTCAGATGGCAGATTTGGTCGGCATCAACATGCATACCGTCAACAAAGCGTATACGATTTTGCGCCAAGAGGGCTTCATCAAACTGGATCGGCGGAGAGGTGCCGTCATCTCCATCGATGTGGACAAACTGCGTGTGATTGAGGAGATGAAACGGGAACTTTCCGTATGCCTGGCGCGCGGTATTTGTAACGGTGTGAGCCGCAGTGAGGCCCACCAACTGGTAGACGGTTTGTACGACGCTTTCAGTAAGTGTGAAGCGGAGGAGTGAGTCATGTTATGTGAGCGTTGCAAGAAGAGAGAGGCGACCATTCTGTACCGGGAATTCGGGATGAATGGAGAAAGAACAGAGCTTCATCTCTGTGAGTCCTGTGCGCGGAAGATGAATATCGGCGGAGATTTTGGCGATTCCGATGATACTTTGTCATTGGGCGTTATGCTGTCTGCTATTTTCACGGGGCAGAGCGAAGAGCGGAAAACAGACTATGACAGAGTGGTCTGCCCGGATTGTAAGACCCGCTATTCCGATTTTGTGAGAGATTCTCGCTTCGGCTGTCCGACCTGCTACGAGGTTTTTGATGTGCTCATGCGGGATAATATCAAGCAGTTACAGGGATCTGACATACACAAGGGCAAGCATCCCAAATACGGCTTGCGCATACGCCCGACCGCGGAGGCGCAGGATATGGCGGTCAACGAAGGCAGTGAAAAGGAGGCTTCCGTCTCTCCGGTCACTTCACCGGAAGTAGAGCGCCGCATTCAAATCCGCGGATTGCGCGTCAAGCTGAATGCGGCTATCCGGGCGGAAGATTATACAAAGGCCGCGGAAATCCGGGATCAGATTCGGCTTCTGGAAAAGGAGGACACGGATGCTTAAATGGTATGAGCAGGTCCGGATGGAGTCCGGAAAGTACTTTGTTTCAAACCGTATCCGACTTGCACGCAACTGGGCCGAGTATCATTTTCCGCGTCGTCTTCGCAATGAGGAAGCAAATGAGATGGTACAGCGCATGCGAGATGCACTGCAGGAACTTGCAATGCAGCAGCATGAAAATGTGAATGACTGCCTTCTGACAGAAATCTCCGAGATACGTCGTATGGCGATGCGGGAGCGCCGTGTTTTAAGCGCAAGTATACTGGAACGAAAAGCGCCGGTTGCACTGTTTTTATCGGAGAGCGAGAGTTTATCTCTGGTTTTGAACGGTGACGATCACATTCGTCTGCAACTCATGAGTCCGAACCTTCACATGAAAGAACTCTATGAGAACATCGACCGACTGGACGACTATATGAATCGTCAGTTTGAGTATGCTTTTGACCCGCATTATGGGTATTTAACCTCTTTTCCGACCAATGTCGGAACCGGAATGCGCGCCAATATTGTGTTGCATTTGCCGATGCTATCCCAGAGTAAGCAGTTTTCCAAGGTTCTTGAGTCAATGGGACAGATTGGCATCAACATCCGCGGCGTCTACGGAGACGGAAAAGAAAATCACGGCGATCTTTTTGACCTCAGCAATGCGCGGACACTCGGCGTATCGGAAGAAGAAATTATGGCGCTCGTTCAGAAAACGGCAATGCGCCTAAACAATGAAGAAGAGAAGATTAGAGTCCATTCGATAGAAAGGCACAGACTTGCACGCGTCGACAGTATGTTCCGCGCCTACGGTTTTCTGAAATATGCGAGACGCGTCACCATCCGGGAGGCACTGCACAATCTCTCTGCCGTGATGGCAGGAATCACCGACGGCTTGGCAAAAACCGAACAGGATATCAGCATTTACTCGCTGTATCTGGGAGTGCAGCCTTCCAATCTGATTGCGGCGGAAAAGGGACCGGTTGACCGCGAACAGATTGATGTGCTCCGTGCAAATTATTTGAGAAGAGTATTACCCGAGTTGCTCGAGCGTTGAGACTGCGCAAACAGGCAACAGGAAGGAGTTTTTATGGCAGATTATTTTTCCGAACAGGCGCAGGAAGCGTTGGAGTATGCGCACCGCGCAGCTGAGGAACTGCACAACAGCTACATCGGAACCGAGCATTTGCTTCTCGGCCTGGTTCGCCAGGGAAGCGGTGTTGCAGGACAGGTATTGATCGCAAATGAGGCGACAGAAAAGCGCGTTCTCAAACTGATGGATAAGATGCTCGCCTCTGTGGAGCGCGTCAAACTTGCGGAAGAGCCGAAATATACGCCGATGTCGCGCCGAGTGCTGGAATACAGCAAGGCGGCCGCAGAGCGCTTCCAGGCACCGCAGGTCGGCACCGAGCACATTCTCCTCGCTATTTTGAAAGAGAAGAATTGTGTTGCGAGCAAATTGCTCTATACGATGGGGGTCAACATTCAGAAACTCTATGTGGATTTGATGCATGCCATGGGTGAGAAACACGCGCCGGAAGATATGCCGCAGCAAACACAGGGCAGCGGCGTCGTGAGCGGATCCGCACAGCCGACACCGACCTTGGATCAGTATTCGCGCGACCTCACGGAATTTGCGCGCCAGGGCAAACTGGATCCGGTGATCGGACGAAGCACTGAGATGCAACGTGTCATGCAGATTCTGAGCCGCAGAACGAAGAACAACCCCTGCCTGATCGGAGAGCCGGGCGTCGGAAAGACAGCGGTTGTCGAGGGACTTGCCCAGTTGATTGTAAGCGGCGAAGTGCCGGAAACCTTGGCGGACAAACGCCTTGTGACCCTGGATCTCTCGGGGATGATTGCGGGATCCAAGTATCGCGGCGAGTTCGAAGAGCGCATCAAAAAGGTCCTGCAGGAAGTGATGCAGGCCGGAAACGTATTGCTCTTTATCGATGAGATTCACACCATCATCGGCGCCGGTTCGGCAGAGGGCACCATGGATGCCAGCAACATTCTGAAGCCGTCTCTGGCGCGCGGCGAGTTGCAGCTGATTGGCGCAACGACCATTGAGGAATACCGAAAACATATTGAGAAGGATGCCGCTCTGGAGCGCAGATTCCAGCCGATTACAGTGGACGAACCCTCGGAAGATGAATCCGTTCGGATTCTGGAAGGGTTGCGGCCTCGCTACGAAGCGCACCATAAGGTCAGCATCACAGATACGGCAATCAAGGAGGCGGTACAGCTCTCGGCACGCTATATTTCCGACCGTTTCCTGCCGGACAAAGCAATCGATCTCATTGACGAGGCGGCGTCCCGCCTTCGTCTTGCGGATTATGCGGAACCTGCTGAAATCAAAAAGCTCTCGGAAGAAATCACCAAACTCGAAAGTCAGAAGGAAGAGGCGGTTCGCGCCGAGGAATTTGAGCGTGCCGGTCAGTTAAAAAAGAAGCAGGAGAAGAAAGAAGAGAAAATCGCCAAGATTAAGGAAGAGTGGATTCAGGCGAGACGAGATAAAAAGCTCGTGGTCGGTGAAAACGAAGTTGCCGATGTGGTCTCACTCTGGACCAGAATTCCGGTCAAGAAACTGACCGAGGAGGAGAATGAGCGCTTGAAGAAGCTGGAGTCTGTGCTTCACGAGCGTGTCATTGGGCAGGATGAGGCAGTGAGTGCGGTATCCCGCGCTATCCGGCGCGGACGGGTCGGCCTGAAGGACCCACACCGCCCGATCGGTTCCTTCCTTTTCCTCGGCCCGACCGGTGTCGGTAAGACCGAACTCTCCAAGGCGCTGGCGGAAGCTATGTTCGGCACGGAACAGGCCCTCATTCGGGTTGATATGAGTGAATACATGGAAAAACACTCCGTCTCGAAAATTGTCGGTTCGCCGCCCGGCTACGTCGGCTATGAGGAAGGCGGCCAGCTCTCGGAGAAGGTGAGAAGAAATCCCTACTCGGTGATTCTGTTCGATGAAATCGAAAAAGCACATCCTGATGTCTTCAATATTTTGTTGCAGGTGCTGGATGACGGTCATATCACGGATTCACAGGGCAGAAAGATTGATTTCAAGAACACAGTTCTGATTATGACGAGCAACGCAGGGGCATCTCGCATTGTTTCGCCAAAGACCCTGGGATTTGCGGCGCGTGAAAACAAAGAGACCGACTATAAGAACATGAAAGATGGCGTAATGGATGAAGTTCGCCGTCTCTTTAAGCCGGAATTTTTGAATCGCATCGATGAGATTGTCGTATTCCATCAGTTGGACCGCGACAATATGAAGCAGATTGTGGATATTTTACTCAGAAATGTTGAAAAGCGCGGCGAGAACCAGATGGAAATCAAACTGTCATTTGACGATACCGCACGGGAGTTCTTGATTGAAAAAGGCTATGATCCGAAGTACGGCGCACGTCCGCTCAGAAGAGCCATTCAGAATGAGCTCGAAGACAAGCTCGCAGAGGCTATGCTGGATGACCAGGTGAAAGCGGGAGATGAGGTGCTCGTGACCTGCCCGACCGTGGCGGAGGGCGAGAAAGCAGGCCTTGTCTTTACGACAAAACGAAAGACAAGGCGCAAGTCTTCCGCAAGGAAGGAGCAGGTGAACGATTGAAGCGAAGCACAGCTTACTTTTGTACGGAATGCGGTTACGAATCGCCAAAGTGGGCGGGGCAGTGCCCCGCCTGTAAGGCGTGGAATACTTTGGTAGAAGAGCCGACAGCGCCGAAAGAAAAGCTGCGTGCCAAATCACAGGCCGCACACGCCGTCAACTTAAAGCCGGTGGATCTTCGCGAAATCGATGCAACAGCGGAGTGTCGGATTGACACGGGGTTTTCGGAATTAAATCGTGTACTCGGCGGCGGCACCGTAGAGGGCTCTCTGGTTCTTATCGGCGGTGATCCCGGCATCGGTAAATCGACCATTCTCCTGCAGGTTTGCAGAAACTTTGCGGTACTCGGCAAAAGGGTGCTCTATATTTCCGGTGAGGAATCGCTTAGGCAGATCAAACTTCGGGCGGAACGTCTCCGTGCTCTGGAAGGTGATCTCCGTTTTCTCAGCGAGACGAACCTGGATTCCATCCGTGAAGTCCTGCTTCGTGAAAAACCGGATATTGCAATCATTGACTCCATTCAAACCATGTACTGTGACGATATCAGTGCGGCGCCGGGATCGGTGAGCCAGGTCAGAGAATCTACGAACGCTTTGATGCAACTCGCGAAGGGGAGCGGAATTGCGATTTTTATTGTCGGACACGTGACAAAAGAAGGACAGGTAGCGGGGCCCAGAGTATTAGAGCATATGGTGGATACCGTTTTATACTTTGAGGGCGAAAAGAGTTCTTCCTACCGGATTCTGCGCGCGGTCAAGAATCGCTTTGGATCGACAAACGAAATTGGTGTCTTCGAAATGACGGAGCGCGGACTAGAGGAGGTAAAAAATCCTTCTGCCTATATGCTGGAGGGACGGCCACTCGGTGCGAGCGGCGCTGTTGTCGCCTGCTCGCTGGAGGGAAGCCGCCCCATTTTGCTGGAAGTCCAGGCGCTTGTGACAGAGAGCGCATTCGGTATGCCGCGCCGCACAGCGGCGGGAATCGATTATAATCGCGTGAATCTCCTGATGGCGGTACTGGAGAAGCGCTGTCGCTTGCCGCTGTCGCGCTACGATGCTTATGTAAATATAGCGGGAGGTATGCGGATGAATGAACCGGCCGTGGATTTAGCGGCCGTCATTGCGATGATTTCTTCCTTCCGGGACAAAGCGGTAGCGGCAGATACCGTGATCTTCGGAGAGGTCGGGCTATCTGGCGAGGTGAGAGCGGTCCCGCTCGCGGAGTATCGTGTCCGTGAGGCGGCAAAGCTTGGATTTACCCACTGTATTCTGCCCAAGTCTAATGCGGAAAAGTGTCGCGGCGTCGGAGACATTGCTTGCTGCGGTGTCTCCAGCATTCAGGAAGCTATGCACTTGCTTTTTTGAACAGATTTTATTCGAAAATGCTTGACGCAGAGAAACAGACCGGCTATAATAGCTTCTGTGCTTAAGAGTATGCTCTTGGACACAGAGGAATAGTTCAGTGGTAGAACGTTGGTCTCCAAAACCGAAGACGGGAGTTCGAGCCTCTCTTCCTCTGCGCAAAAGCGACAGGCAGTTATGTCTGTCGCTTTTTTGTTGTTTGTGAAGCAATATACGCATATTTTGCGTCATAATACGCGGCTGTCAGTATGGTTTCGTGATTTTAACAATACTAGATAAGAAAGTCAGTGACGAATCTGAAAAAATATATGAAAAAGCTTGAAATTATAGGCGTAAAAGAGTAATATTGCCAAGTCTATGCAAACGGCAGCGGAATTAGAATCCAAACACGCCAGATATTTTGACGCCATATTTTTGCAACAAATTCTTAAAAAAGCGGCGCCTGTCTTGCAAAGCAAAAATGCGAATGACATACTACTCCCGCATCCTGCATCTTGTCGAAGTATTGAGGTACGAGAAAGGGACTATGAGAGAAGATATCAAAGTATGGGTTCAAAATCATTTGGAACAGCATCGCCGCACCCTGGCTTTATCTTGCTTGGTCGGCGTCTTTCTGGTTTTGCCCTTTGGCGTGCGCAAACTCTGCGAAACGTCGGAACGTGACATCCGGAAACGGGCGGAAGAGGAGGCTCGACGCGCAACATCGGCTGTTCAAATAATCACTCCGGACAGCGAGACACCGAGCGCGTCGGCGATTCTGCTCAGCGCAGTTACCACCGGTTGGAAACAGGATCAGGCCGGATGGGTTTATCTCAATGCAGCGGGTGAACGAGAGAAAGGAAAGTGGATTCTCGGAGCCGATCACCGCTATTATTATCTGAATGCCGCAGGTATCATGGAATACGGTGAGTTTCTCCAGCTCGGAAGTTCACGCTATCACCTGGAGCAGGACGGTGCAATGAGCATAGGGCGCTTTTATCAGGGAGATCGGGAATACTATGCTGCGCCGGACGGCGCACTATACCGGGATACTTGGGTTCAGGAAGGTGCGAATTGGTGCTATGTCGATGCAGCCGGTCGTATCTTAAAGGACCGCATGACGCCGGATTCTTACTATGTGGATGCAAACGGCTATCTGGTGGCGGCACCCGGTTCTCGTTTCGAGGGCTTCACCTATGAAAACGACGGCGCACATCAGCTCTATCTGAATCTTGGGACAGCGGATGTGATCCGGAGCTATCTAAAGGCGCGCGGATGGACCGAGAGTTCCGTTGCAGGTCTACTCGGTAATTTCCAACAGGAGAGCGGCATTAATCCTGCGCTGGAGGAAGCCGGAACGCACTACGGATATGGCCTCGGACAATGGAGCTTTGACCGCCGTGAACGTCTGGAAGCATATTGTCGCGACCACGGGAAGCCTTATGATGATTTAATCACGCAGCTTGAGTTTCTGCTGCAGGAGCCCGGAGAGCACGAATTCGTGTCTCGCTATGCAAAAACCAACTGGAGTTCCCCGGCCGCTGCCGCTATTGAATGGGGCATACGCTGGGAGCGCTATAATCTTTCGGATCTTTCTATGAGTCATGTGCGTATTCCGTATGCCGAGGCCTACTATGCGCACTATGTGCACGGCGTATCGTTCCTGGTTTCAAATACAAAGTACGAAGAGCCGAAGACGCTGATGGCAGTGGCGAGCGCGGCGAATGCCGAGGTGAATACCGAAGCGGTGAGAACAGAGACGGATGTTCCGGCAAATGCGGAAGAAACGCAGATGTCCGAGGGCGAAACAGCTGTAGAGAGCACCACTGCGGCAACGCAGAGTTCCGGGGTAAAAGCGACGCCGCGCGGCGGTTCCGGCAGTATTATCCGAAAGGCAAAAGAAGTCACAGCATTCGAATCGGAAGAGGACCGGGGACCGGGCGTCGAGACAGCAGAGGAAACTGCCGCGGCTTCGGAAGAGAGTACACAATAACCTCAGAGTTCACAAGGTGTTCATAATTTTTTGCTTGCATTGAGAAATACTGTGTGCTATTATGCACCCAATCTTAGGAAACGTTCCTAGGATTACTTGATAGGAGGTTGGGAATGCAAGAGAAACGCATCAAGTTAAACTCGGTTGCGGATATCAAGATGTTTGTCAGAGCTGCTGAAAACTGCTCTTTTGAGATTGATGTCTGTTACAACCATGTTTGTGTTGACGGCAAGTCCTTCCTGGGTCTTATGGGAATGGATCTGAATCAGATATTACGTGTACAATATGACAGTGAAGGCGAGAATGCAGAATTTGAAAAGGTTCTTGCAAAATTTGCAGCTCAGACACACGACGCGGCATAAGTACGGAAAAGAGGAGAAGCGCGAGTTTCTCCTCTTTTTTCGTTGACATGTGTTCTATGTGTAGTATAATAGATGCAAAAGTAAAGGCGGGTGATACAAATGGAAAACAAACAGGGAAGTTTATCGATTCACAGTGACAACCTTTTTCCGATTATTAAAAAGTGGCTCTATTCCGATCATGACATTTTTGTGAGAGAGCTGGTCTCAAACGGCTGTGATGCCGTAACCAAATTAAAGAAGCTTGCACTGATGGGAGAGTACCGGACACCGGAGAATGAGACCTATCAGATTCAGGTGGAAGTGAGCCCGAAGGAGAAGCGTATCTGTTTCCTTGACAACGGTGTTGGCATGAGTGCCGAAGAAGTGGAGAAGTATATCAACCAGATTGCTTTTTCGGGCGCACAGGATTTTATCGAGACTTACAAAGACAAGGCAACAGAAGATCAAATCATCGGACATTTCGGTCTCGGATTTTATTCCGCGTTCATGGTTGCCGACCGTGTGGTGATTGAGACCAAGTCTTATCGCGAGAACGAAACAGCGGTGCACTGGGAGTCCGACGGCGGTACCGAGTATCGGATGTCGAACGGTACCCGAAAGGAACACGGGACTGCGATTACCCTTTATCTTGCGGAGGAAAGTCAGGAGTTTGCCTCCGAAGCGCGTCTTCGGGAAGTGCTCGAGAAGTATTGCGGTTTTATGCCCGTTCCGATTTATCTGACCGATGTCGATGCGGCTCCCGAAACTGAATTGATTGACCCGGCAGACCGGCGAGAGGACGATGTGGTCCTCGAGACCATTGTCGAAGAAGCTAAGACAGAGGAAAAAACAGGAGAAGACGGAAACAAAGAGATTGTCGAAGTCTCTCCGGCGCGGGAACAGCTGAAAATTCAGAAGAGACCGCAACCGATCAACGACACCAATCCGCTCTGGAGAAAACACCCGAACGAGGTGAGCAAAGAGGAGTATGAAGCATTTTACCGCAAGGTGTTTCAGGATTATCGGGAGCCACTTTTCTGGATTCATCTGAATATGGACTATCCGTTCCGGCTCCAGGGCATTTTGTACTTCCCGCACATTGACCTCGAATATGAGGCTGCCGAGGGGAAAATCAAGCTTTACAACAATCAGGTCTTTATCGCGGACAATATCAAAGAGGTTATTCCGGAGTTCCTGTTGCTTTTAAAGGGAGTTATCGACTGCCCGGATTTGCCCCTCAATGTATCGCGCTCCGCCCTTCAGAACGACGGCTTTGTGAAGAAAATCAGTGCTTACATCACAAAAAAGGTCGCAGAAAAACTGACCGGTATGTGTAAGACCGAGCGAGAGAGCTATGAAAAGTATTGGGACGACATTGCACCGTTTGTACAGTACGGCTGTCTGAAGGACGAAAAATTCGAGGAGAAGGTGAAGGATGCGGTGCTCTTCAAAAATCTCGAGAAGAAATATCTGACTCTGGAAGATTGTCTCAAGGAAAATGAGGCGCGTTTCCCGAACCGTATTTTCTATGTGACGGATGAAAAGCAGCAGAGAAGCTACATTGATCTTTTCAAGAGCCAAAATATAGACGCGGTTATTTTTCCGCATGCCATTGATATGCCGTTTATTCAGAGCCTGGAAGCAAAAAATAAAGATTTAAAATTCCTTCGAATCGATGCGGATTTAAACGAGGCACTGTGTGAGAAAGAAGAGGCTGCGGATGAGGCGAAGGAAACCAGAGAAAAAGCGCTTGTTTCCGCGGTGCAGAAAGCCATCGGTGAGACAACTCTGCAAGTGAAGCTGGAGAGCTTTAAGAATGCCGAAGTTGCGGCGATGCTCACCCTCTCAGAGGAATCCAGACGTATGCAGGATATGATGCGGCAGTACGGTATGTCTGACAGTGACGGCATGTTCGGAACAGCAGGGCGGACACTGGTGTTAAACCGCAAGCATCCGTTGGTACAGTACCTTCAGGAACAGGTTGTGGTACGCGACGGTAACAAAGCCGAAGCCGCCGGAAATGAGACATCGGGCGAAAGCGGAGAAGCGAACGGGAATGGCGAGCGTAAGGCCAAGATCAAGGGGCTCACGAAGCAGCTCTGCGAACAGCTCTATGACCTTGCCTGCATTCAGCAAGGCAGCTTAAGCCCGGATCGTATGAATGCGTTTATCGCGCGCAGCAATACGCTGATGGAGGAACTTACAAAATAAACGTTTGCTTTTTCTTGCGTTTCAGACGCAAACGTGTTACAGTTTACAATGTACACAGGTAAATGACAGAAGTGTGGGCCGAGCGGTCCACACTTTTTATGTCATACTGAAAAAGGAGGTCTTCTTTGGGCAAGCGCGAGAGCTATGTAGAGCGTACGGAGAATTTTCTCGCAGAACTACAACGTGAGAAACAATTTGAAGTGGTGGACGTCGATTATGTGAGGGAGGCGGGCACATGGTATTTGCGCATTCTCTGTGATATGCCGGGCGGTATCGGCATTGAAGACTGCGCAGAAATCAGCCGCGCGGTTTCCGCCTGGCTGGACAGAGAAGACTTTATTCCGGATGAGTATATTCTGGAAGTGAGCTCTCCGGGCCTTTCTAGGAGTCTGAAGAAAGAAAAAGACCTTGTGCGAGAGCAGGGAAAGGACGTGGAGTTGAAGCTCTTCAAGCCGTTGAACGGTCAGAAAGAGTTTTCGGGTGTGCTGCTCGGACATACGGCAGAAACTGTCACACTGCAGTCGGAAGAAGGAGAAAGAACCTTTCAGCGCAGCGAGATTGCCGGCATACGACTTGCGCCCAAATTTTAAAGAGCAAATTCGGAGGACACGACAAAGATCATGAGAAAAACAAGTAAAGAGCCGGTAGAGAGTAGCAATGAGCTGAAAGAGGCGATTGAACTCCTTGAAAAGGAGAAGAATATCAGCAAAGACTCACTGCTGGAGGCGATTCAGAACTCTCTGCTCAGTGCCTGCAAGAATAATTACGGGACTTCCGACAATGTGGAAGTTTATATCGACAGAGACAGCTGCCGTTATCGCGTAATCCAGAAAAAAATCGTAGTGGAGGAGTTGCCTTCCAAGGTACGGGCGGATGAAAAACCGCTGTATATCTCCCTCGCCGATGCCAAGATGATCGATCCGCATTACGAGGTCGATGATGTGGTCCCGGTTGAAATTAAATCGAAGGAGTTTGGCCGCATCGCGACCGGTATCGCAAAGAATGTGATTCTGCAAAAGATTCGCGAAGAAGAGCGGAAGGTCATCTATAACGATTACTTTGAAAAAGAGCATAATCTGGTGACCGGTATTGTGCAGCGGCTGAATGTCAACGGCAACGGCATTTCTATCAGCCTCGGAAAATGCGATACCGTGTTGCCGGAGTCGGAGCAGGTGAAGGGCGAGGTATTCCATCCGACCGACTACATTAAACTCTATGTGGTCGAAGTCAAGGACACGCCGAAGGGACCCCGCATTGCGGTTTCGAGAACTCATCCGGATCTGGTGCGCTGCCTCTTTGAACAGGAGGTCAGTGAGGTCAAAGACGGTACCGTCGAGATCAAGGCAATTGCCCGCGAGGCGGGTTCCAGAACCAAGATGGCGGTCTACTCAAACGATGAAAACGTGGATCCGGTCGGCGCCTGCGTCGGCGTGAACTATGCACGTGTCAGCGCGGTCGTCGATGAATTACACGGCGAAAAGATAGATATCATCAAGTGGGACAATGATCCGGCACTTCTGATTGAAAATGCACTGAGCCCGGCAAAGGTCATTCTGGTGCTTGCGGATGAAGAAGATAAAGAGGCGATTGTCATCGTCCCCGATTATCAGCTTTCGCTGGCAATCGGCAAAGAAGGCCAGAATGTACGCCTCGCAGCGAAGCTGACCGGCTATAAAATCGATATCAAGTCAGAGACGCAGGCGAGAGAAGAGGGCCTCTTCGAGGAGTACGGCATTGACTACCAGGCGGGAGATGCCGGAAACAGTGCCGAGGAGCAGCCCGGTGAGGAGGAGGCCTGACGCGTGAAGCAGGAGACGATGCGCAGCTGCATCGGCTGCGGCGCGAAAAAGCCCAAGAAGGAGTTGATTCGGATTGTACGGGAACCGGATGGCAGCATTCATCCGGATGCAAGCGGTCGCAAGAACGGCAGGGGAGCTTACCTTTGTCGGGACAACGCCTGCCTGCAGCGTTGCCGTAAAACCAACGGATTGAACCGCGCCTTTCACGAGCAGGTCACAAGCAGTGTATATGCAGCGTTGGAAAAGGAGTTCACAGAGCTGAATGATGGACCATGTGAATCAGACTGAGCTGTTAAAAACAAAGGTGTTGCGATCCCTCGGCATGGCACAGCGCGCGGGCAGGCTCGCGAGCGGTGAGTTCATGACAGAAAAGGAAATACAGTCTTTTCGAGCGACGCTGGTCATCGTCGCGGAGGACGCATCGGAACAGACCAAAAAGAAGTTTCGCAATAAATGCGAGTTCTATGAAATCCCCTTTGTTTGTTTCTCAACCATGGGGGAACTCGGAAAAGCTATCGGAAAAGAGCAGCGGGCTTCGCTGGCACTCTTGGACGAGGGCTTTACCAAAGCAGTTCTGACAAAGTTGGAACAGATCGGAGGAATGCAGCATGAGAATTAACGATCTGTCAAAAGAAATCGGTAAGAGCAACCGGGAGCTGTTGTCGTTCTTGGAAAAACATGGGAGGAAAGCAGCCCCCATGTCCAATGTGACGGCGGAAGAAGCTGACCTGATTCGAGATTATTTCAAGCCGAAAAATACGGAGGCATCGAGAGTGGATAAAAGCAAGACACAGCAGGATGGGGCAGAGAGAGCAGAAATGCAGGGAGAACAGCCCAAGAAGAAAAAGAAGTTCACGGCCGTTTTCCGACCGGAAAACGCACAGCAGATTCGCGTGAAGAATAGCGGCAGCGAGGGCGCAAAGCCGCAGGAAAAGGCAGCGACCGAAAAGACTGCGGAGAAGTCGAAGGAGACTGTCGAGAAAAAGCCCGAGACTGCGGCACCGCAGAAAAAGCCGGCAGATTCCCGGCCGCCGATTAAAACGGCAGTTTCCAGTCGCCTTCCGCAGGGAAGAAGTGCGGAAGAGACCAGACTCGCGATTCAAAGCCGTTTAAATGCGCTGGGCAACAGCGGTCCGCGTAACGGCGGCCAGCAGCGCCAGGGTGGTTACGGCAACCGGAACGGCCAGGGTAACGGCTACGGCAACCGGAACGGCCAGGGTGGTTACGGCAATCGAAGCGGCCAGGGCAACGGTTACGGCAACCGAAATGGACAGGGTAACGGCTACGGCAACCGAAACGGCCAGAGCGGCGGTTACGGCAATCGCAACGGCCAGGGCAGCGGTCCCCGTACCGGCCAGAGCGGCTTCAGTGCGCGACCGGGTCAGGGGAACGGCAGCTACGGCAATCGCGGCGGTTCACAGGGCGCTGCGGCATCCGGTGACAGCGCACTGGTAAAGAAGACAGTCTCCAGCAGACCGAATAAGAATAACTTCAAAGATAAGAATGACAAGCGCCATAAGACCGAAGACGGCTTTAAGTCCGGCGGCAGAAACGGAAAGGCGACGCGTCATCCGTTCATCATGCCGGAGAAACCGAAGGTCGAGAAGGTAGAAGAGGAAATCAAGGAGCTGATTCTTCCGGACACGCTGACCATCGGAGAGCTTGCGAAGATGATGAAACGTCCGGCCTCCGATCTCATCAAAAAGCTCTTTGCGAAGGGTGAAATGTATACGATGAACTCGGAAATCTCATATGAGAAGGCCGAGGAAATCGCGCTTGAATACGATATTCTCTGCACGAGAGAAGAAAAGGTCGATGTCATTGAGGAGCTGCTCCGTGAGGAAAATGAGAATCCCGAGGACATGGTTCCCCGTCCGCCGGTCGTCGTTGTCATGGGTCACGTCGATCACGGTAAAACTTCTCTGCTTGATGCAATCCGCAAGACTTCGGTCACAAGCCGTGAGGCAGGCGGCATTACGCAGCACATCGGTGCTTACCAGGTCAAGGCACACGACAGATTGATTACCTTCCTCGACACGCCGGGCCACGAAGCTTTCACGGCAATGCGTATGCGCGGTGCCGAAGCGACGGATATCGCGGTTCTTGTGGTTGCAGCGGACGATGGCGTGATGCCGCAGACCATCGAGGCAATTAACCACGCGAAGGCGGCAAATGTAGAAATCATCGTTGCTATCAACAAGATTGATAAGCCGGATGCCAACATCGACCGCGTCAAGCAGGAGCTTATGCAGTATGAGCTGGTCGCGGAGGATTGGGGCGGCAGTACGATTATCTGCCCGATTTCCGCAAAGACCCACGAAGGCATCGATAACCTTCTCGATATGATTCTTCTCACGGCAGACGTGAAGGAACTGAAGGCAAATCCGAACCGCAACGCGAGAGGTCTGGTGATCGAGGCACAGCTCGACAAGGGCAAGGGACCGGTTGCCACGATTCTGGTGCAGAAGGGCACCCTGCATGTCGGCGACTACGTTGCGGCAGGTGCCTGCTCCGGTAAGGTGCGCGCCATGCTGAATGACAGAGGTATGCGCGTCAAGGAGGCAAAGCCCTCTACGCCGGTTGAGATTCAGGGTCTGAACGCCGTTCCGAACGCCGGCGAAATCATGGTTGCCATGGACACGGATAAAGAGGCAAAAGATTTCGCGGCGACCTTTATCTCCGAAGGTAAGAATAAGCTCATCGAGGAAACTAAGGCGAAACTCTCACTGGACGATGTCTTCGGTCAGATCAAGGCCGGTGAAATGAAGGAACTGCCGATTATTGTGAAGGCAGATGTACAGGGCTCGGTTGAAGCTGTCAAGCAGTCGCTCTCCAAGCTCTCCAACGACGAGGTACAGGTCAAGGTCATTCACAGCGGCGTCGGTACGATTTCCGAATCGGATGTGGCGCTCGCAAGCGCAAGCAATGCAATTATCATCGGCTTCAATGTGCGCCCGGATGCGACGGCAAAGTCGACCGCCGAGCACGAGCAGGTAGACCTTCGCCTCTACAAGGTCATCTATCAGGCAATCGATGATGTGGAGCGCGCCCTGAACGGCATGCTCGCACCGGTCTACGAGGAGAGAGTCATCGGACACGCAGAGGTTCGTGCTATCTTCAAGGCTTCCGGAGTCGGTACGATTGCCGGATCCTACGTTCTCGACGGTAAGATTCAGCGCGGCTGCAAAGCCCGCATCACAAGAGGCAAAGATCAGATCTTTGACGGCGAGCTTGCATCGCTGAAGCGCTTCAAGGATGATGTCAAGGAAGTCGCGGCAGGCTACGAGTGCGGTCTTGTCTTCGAGAAGTTCAACGATCTCGCAGAGGGCGATCAGGTCGAGGCATATGCGATGGTCGAAGTGCCGAGGGAAAAAGCATGAAAAAAGGCAGTATCAAAAACACAAGAATCAACGCTGAGGTGAGAAAGGAGATCCAGAATGTCGTGATGAACGGCATTAAGGATCCCCGTATCTCGGCGATGACCACTGTGACCGATGCACGCGTCACAGCGGATTTACGCTATTGTACTGTTTATGTGAGCGTGCTTGGCAGCGAACAGGAAGCGGCAGATACGCTCGCCGGATTAAAGAGCGCCGCAGGTTTCATCCGCAGTGAGCTCGCCCACAGTGTAAATCTCCGCATTACACCGGAACTCAAATTTGTTCTGGACGAATCCATGGCTTACGGCGCACATATCGACAAGGTGCTGGAGGACTTGCATCTCTCTGAGCAGGCGGAGACAGAAGAGGATTAAAACCATGAATGCAATTTTGACGGAAAAGCTCGAACGGGCGGAGAACATTGTCCTGCTGGGACATGTGCGCCCGGATGGGGACTGCGTGGGTTCTGTTCTTGCGCTGTACCTTTATCTGAAAAAGACAGCGCCGTCCAAACGAGTTACAGTTTGTCTGGAAAAGCCGCTTGAGAAATTTAATTATCTCAGCGGCTTTTCTGAGATTGTAACGGATGCGGACGCTGTGCCGGCACCGGATCTTGCCGTCGCACTGGATGTCTCTGATAAGGGACGGCTTGGCGACTTCCAGCGACTCTTTGACGGCGCAAAGGATACTTTGAATATCGATCATCACATCACCAATCCGCATTTTGCCGCAACCACAATTTGCGAACCCGAGGCGAGCTCTACCTGCGAGCTTTTATATACTTTGCTTGATTCCGATCGGGTGGACGAGCCCATTGCGGCAGCGCTGTACACGGGAATCGTGACGGATTCCGGTGTCTTCAAATATGGTTCTACCTCGGCACGCACCATGCGTATTGCGGGGGAACTGATGGAAAAAGGAATTCCGTTCGGCGAAATTATTGACGGTTCATTTTATCGAAAGACCTTCGTGCAAAATCAAATCATGGGTCTCGCCCTGTTGCATGCAGTCGAGAATGCCGATAAAACCGTGATTTATTCGATTGTTACGGAGGAAGAGCAGCGTCGGCTTGGAACGGTACATGCCGATCTCGACGGGATTTCGGAACAACTCCGGCTCACCGCCGGTGTGAAATGTGCGGTTCTCTGCTCTGAGATGGAGCCGGGAAGCTGGAAACTTTCACTCCGCTCGCTGGAACCGGTCGATGTTGCCGCGATCGCCATGCGGTACGGCGGCGGCGGCCATATTCGAGCTGCGGGCTGCACCATTGTCGGAAAACGTGCCGAAGAAATCATGGAGGAAGTGGTTCGCGCGGCGGAGGCGCAGCTCCATGTTTAACGGCATCCTGAATGTGCGAAAAGAAAAGGGCTTTACCTCACATGACGTAGTCGCCAAACTCCGCGGTATCCTGCATCAGAAAAAAATCGGACATACCGGGACCCTGGATCCGGCGGCGGAGGGCGTTTTACCCGTCTGCCTCGGCAGCGCGACCAAGCTGGTGGAGTTTCTGACCGACCGGACCAAAACATATCGCGCCGTGCTTCTGCTCGGGGTGGAGACCGACAGTCAGGACATGACAGGGACTGTACTCCGCACGCAAGAAGTGTGTTGTAGCGAGGAAGAACTCCGCGCCGCGGCGCAGAGCTTTGTAGGCGGCTACGAACAGATACCGCCGATGTACTCGGCCAAGAAGCAGGGCGGTAAGAAGCTTGTGGATCTTGCACGTCAGGGGATTACGGTGGAGCGCTCCGCACATCGGGTGGATATCTCGGATATTCGTCTGGAAGAAATCGCCCTTCCGCGCGCAGTGATGACAGTGGATTGCGGAAAGGGAACCTATATCCGCACGCTCTGCCATGACATCGGCGAAAAGCTTGGTTGCGGCGGCGCCATGGAAGCCCTGCTCCGAACAAGGGTGGGGTCTTTTCGGCTGGAAGATGCTTATACTCTTTCGGAACTGGAAGCGGCGATGCAGGCCGGTGAAATCGAAGCCAAGATTGTTTCGGTAGAAGACTGTCTTGCGCTTTACCCTGCGCGGAAGGCCTTGCCCGAAGCGGATGCCAAACTGAGAAACGGCAATGCGGTGGGGGAGAACGCTGTTCCGGATGCGACCGACGCCGAGGGCGCTTTGGTTCGCCTCTACCTTAGTGACGGCAGTTTTGTCGGACTGTTTCAAAAAAGAGGCAGGCAGTATTGGGCGGAGAAAATGTTTTTGGAGCGAGGTGACGCTTGAAGGACTGGATCAATCAAAAAACATTTCATCTCCCGGAGGACACAGTGGTTGCGGTCGGAAAGTTTGACGGCGAACACCGCGGACACCAGAAAATCATTGCGACTATGCTGGACATTGCGCGGGAAAAACAGCTTAAGACGGCAATCTTTACGTTTGGAACGCCGCCGGCCGCCGTGATTTCCGGGCAGCGCCGACCGCAGATTTTGACCAATGAGGAAAGACGCGAAAAGCTGCATCAAGCCGGTATCGACTATATTGTGGAGTATCCGTTTGATGCGGAGATAGCCGCGATGGACGGTGAGGATTTCGTGCGGGAGATTCTGCTCGGTGCAATGCGCATGCGGGCCATTGTCGGCGGAGAAGACCTACGGTTTGGAAAAGCCGGCGCCATGAATGCGGAAAAGCTGCGGGCACTCGGCGAACGACTGCGGTTTTCAGTCTACATTATTTCCAAAGAGACTGCGGGCGGAGAAGAAATCAGCTCTACGCTGGTGCGCGAGGCACTTGCAGCCGGAGACATCCGAAAAGCCAACCTGCTTCTCGGCATGCCATATACGGCGGAGGGAGTTGTGCAGCACGGCAACGGAATCGGCAATCGTATTCTCGGCTTTCCGACCATCAATCTGCTTCTGAACGCCGAAAAACTGTTGCCACGCCAAGGGGTATATCAGACGGAGACAGTGCTGCCGGATGGCAGAACTTTTCGGAGCATCACAAATGTCGGAACCAATCCCAGCGTGGAACAGGACCATCTTTCTCATCGGCTGCGCCTCGAAAGTTTTCTTCTGGATTTTTCGGGTGACCTCTACGGCACCCACATTCGCCTACGCTTTCTCAAATTTATTCGACCGGAGAAGAAATTTGCATCGCTGACTGCATTAAAACAGCAAATCATGGCAGATTTGAGCTCGATTGATTGACAGTTTATCCTGTTTTATGCTAGTATAACCGCGTAGTTTAGCGCCCAAGGCTATGACTTCGGGGTACTCCGCCGAAGCCGCAGTTTCGGGTCAGACCAAGAAAGAAGGAGAACAAACATGATTACGAAAGAGAAGAAGGCAGAGCTCATCAAGGCATACGGCAGAAAAGAAGGCGACACGGGTTCGCCGGAGGTTCAGATTGCAATTCTGACCGAGCGCATCACGGAGCTCACCGAGCACCTGAAAGCGAATCCGAAGGATCACCATTCGAGAAGAGGTCTTCTCATGATGGTTGGTCAGAGAAGAAGCCTGCTCGGCTATCTGAAGAAGACGGATCTGGATGGTTACCGCGCTCTGATTGAGAAGCTCGGACTCAGAAAGTAATAAACAGGAAACTTTCTTGCTCAGGGTGGAATTTATTCCACCCTGTTGTTGTGTAAGAACAAAGAGAGTCGGAATCGGGAGAAGAACGGGAGAAGAAGAGGAGAAAACATGAGCAAAGAGTTTAAGAGCTATAGCATGGAACTTGCCGGCAGAATCCTGACGGCAGAAATCGGAAGAGTGTGCGCACAGGCGAACGGCGCTGTGCTGATGCACTACGGCGATACCGTTGTGCTCTCCACGGCAACCGCTTCGAAACAGCCGCGAGAGGGCATCGACTTCTTTCCGCTTTCCGTCGAATACAATGAGCGTCAGTATGCCGTCGGTAAAATTCCGGGCGGCTTCATGAAGCGTGAGGGCAAGCCCTCCGAGAATGCGATTCTGACAGACCGCGTCATTGACCGCCCGATGCGTCCGCTGTTTCCGAAGGATTACCGGAACGATGTGACGCTCGAGAATCTTGTAATGAGCGTGGATCCGGATTGCTCGCCCGAGCTCACGGCCATGCTCGGTACCGCACTCGCGGTCACCATCTCGGATATTCCATTTGACGGTCCCTGTGCGATGACGCAGGTCGGTCTGGTTGACGGCAAGTTCGTAATAAATCCGACCAACGCGGAAAAGAAAGTTTCCGATCTTCAGCTTACGGTCGCAAGCACGGCAGAGAAAGTCATCATGATTGAAGCGGGCGCAAAGGAAGTGCCGGAGCAGGTCATGATTGATGCGATTTTTGAGGCGGATAAGGTCAACAAGCAGCTCATCGAATTCTTTGCAAAGATTCGCGCAGAGATTGGCAAGGAGAAACACAGCTATGAGTCGGCTGCGATTCCGGAGGAGCTCTTTAGCGCAATTCGCGAGGTCATTCCGCAGGAAGAGATGGAAGTCGCTGTTTTCAACGATGATAAGCAGAGCCGGGATGCCGCGGTCGATAAGCTGACCGAGCGCTGCAAGGCAGCATTTGCCGAGAACGAGGAGTGGATTAAGCTCATTCCGGATGCAATGTATCAGTATGAGAAGAAGACCGTCCGCAAGATGATTCTGAAGGACCACAAGCGTCCGGACGGTCGTCAGATTACGGAGATTCGCCCGCTTGCGGCTGAGATTGACCTTCTGCCGCGCGTTCACGGTTCGGCGATGTTCACGAGAGGGCAGACCCAGATTCTGGATGTCTGCACGCTGGCACCTCTCTCCGAGGTTCAGAAAATCGACGGCTTGGATGTCGAAGTCAAGAATAAGCGCTACATGCACCAGTACAACTTCCCGTCCTACTCCGTCGGTGAGACGAGAGTTTCCAGAGGCCCGGGCAGAAGAGAAATCGGTCACGGTGCTCTCGCGGAAAGAGCACTGCTTCCGATGATTCCGAGCGAGGAGGAGTTCCCCTACGCAATCCGTTGCGTCTCCGAGACTATGGAGTCGAACGGTTCCACCTCCCAGGCATCTGTCTGTGCTTCGAGCCTTGCGCTGATGGCTGCAGGTGTTCCGATTGCGCGCCCGGTGGCCGGCATTTCCTGCGGTCTTGTGACCGGCGAAACGGACGATGATTATCTGGTGCTCACGGATATTCAGGGCCTGGAGGACTTCTTCGGCGACATGGACTTTAAGGTTGCCGGAACCGAGAAGGGCATTAATGCCATCCAGATGGACATCAAAATTCACGGCTTGACGCGCCCGATTATCGAAGAGGCAATCGCCAAGACGCGTGAGGCGAGAATGTACATTCTGAACCAGATTATGAATCCGGTCATCTCGGAGGCTCGCCCGGATGTGAGCCAGTACGCACCGAAGATTGTGCAGATTAAGATCGATCCGAAGAAAATCGGCGATGTGGTCGGCAAGCAGGGCAAGACCATCAACAAGATTATTGATGAGTTCGGTGTCACCATCGACATTGAGGAAGACGGCAGCGTGAATGTCGCGGGTCTCGACAGAGCGCAGATCGACAAGGCGGTGCAGACCATCAAGAACATTGTGACCGAGATTGAAGAGGGGCAGATTTTCACCGGCAAAGTCGTGCGTATTCTGGAGTTCGGTGCCTTCGTGAACCTGACGCCGAATAAGGACGGTATGATTCACATTTCGAAGCTCGCTGACCGCCGTGTCAACAAAGTTGAGGATGTCGTGAATATCGGTGACGAAGTGACCGTCAAGGTTATCAAAGTCGACCCCGTGAAAGACAGAATTGATTTGACGCTCCGCCCCTCTGATTTGAAGGCTGAAGCAAAGCAGGAGTAAGAGGATTAAGAAGGACAAGGAAATGGATAGAGAAGCATATCTTCAGGTATATCGCCACTCTCTGGCACATGTGCTCGCAAAAGCGGTCATTGAAATTTTTGGCAGAGAGAATGTGCAGTATGCAATCGGACCGCAGATTGCGGATGGATTTTACTACGACTTTGTATTGCCGAGAAATCTGACTCAGGATGATTTCCCGATGATTGAGAACAAAATGCGCGAGATTCTGAAGCGCAAAGAGGATTGGAGCGTGAAGGAGTACTCCCGCGACGAGGCGAGAGAACTGTTTCACGATCAGAAGTTCAAGACCGAGCTGATTGACGATCTCCCGGAGGATGCGGTTCTCACCGTATACTCGACCGGTGATGACTACCAGGATCTCTGCCGCGGTCCGCACGTTGCGAATTCGCAGGAGCTTCTCGGTGCGGCTTTTCAGATTAAGTCGGTTTCCGGTGCTTACTGGCGCGGCGACGAGAAGAGAGACCGTTTACAGCGGATTTATGTCTATGCTTTCCCGAGCAAGGAAGAGCTGAAGGCATATCTCACGCTGGTTCGGGAAGCCCTGGAGCGCGATCATAAGAAACTCGGCAAAGAACAGGAACTCTTCATGTTCGATGAGACCGCACCGGGTATGCCGTACTGGCTGCCGCGGGGCTGGAAGCTCTATCAGGCACTCTTAAAGTACAGCCGCGAGGTGCAGGCGCGCCACGGCTATACCGAGATTTCCGCACCGCTCATCAACAACAAAAAACTCTGGTTGATTTCCGGCCACTGGGCACACTACATCAACAACATGTTCATGGTGCCGGGCGTCTCCGGCTGGCTCGCAGCCGATGCCGAGATTCCGGGCGTGCTTGAAAATGCCTCGGAAGAGGACGGGGAGAAGAAGACCGTCAAGATTCAGGCGGGTTCTGTGCTTTACAATCGTGAAAATCTCGACACGATGGCAGCGAAGCCGATGAACTGCCCGAACGCGATGCTCACCTTCAAGCGGAAGAACCGCTCCTACAAAGAGCTCCCGATTCGTTATTCGGAATATGATGTGCTTCACCGCAAAGAAAAGTCCGGTCAGATGAACGGCCTGTTCCGCGTCCAGGAATTCCGTCAGGACGACGACCACACCTTCGTTGCGGAAAATCAGATTGAAGCGGAGATTGCGGATATCATTTCGATTGCGGATGAGGTCTATTCGACTTTCGGTGTGACCTACCGCGCAGAACTTTCCACGCGCCCGGACGATTTCATGGGTGACATCGAAGTCTGGAACCGCGCGGAGGCGGCTCTCAAGAAGATTCTCACCGACAAGTACGGTGAAGGCGGCTTTGAAATCAACGAGGGCGACGGCGCTTTCTACGGTCCGAAAATTGACTTGCAGATCAAGGACGCACTCGGCAGAGAGTGGCAGTGCGGAACGATTCAGCTGGACTTCCAGCTTCCGCATAACTTCGGCCTCAGCTATCAGGCGGCAGACGGTACTACGGCGATGCCCGTCGTCATTCACCGCGCAATCTACGGCTCACTGGAGCGCTTTATCGGCATCATCATCGAGAACTTTAAGGGTATTTTCCCGTTCTGGCTCTCGCCCTCTCAGGTCGGCGTTGTGCCGATTCGCGAGGAGCACAATGCATACGCAAAGCGCGTCTTCGATCTCTTACAGAAGAACGGCATTCGCGCCGAGGCGGATTACTCCGACCGGAACATGAAGGAGAAGATTAAGAACTATAAGCAGTTCAAGACGCCGTACATTCTGGTTCTGGGTGACCGCGAGGCGGCGGAGCAGACGGTTTCGATCAATGTCCGCGGCTCGAATAAGCAGATTCAGAATGTTCCGCTGTCCGTGTTCCTCGACATGTGCGACACGCTGAACGAAGAGAGATCGCTGGAACTCCTCAATGAGGTTCCGGCCGAGTATCAGAACGAGCAGTAAACAACCGTATTGACAGCAAATCCCGGGAGAGCAAACACTCCCGAGATTTGCTGTTTTCTGTTTGGATCGCACTGCGTTCAGTGAACCAAAAATATGAACAGCTGTCAAAAAAGTCCTTGCCTTTTATGTGTAGGTGTCGATAGAATATAAAAATACATGTATATCATTATTCTTGGATAACAAGAAGGAGCTTAGCTGATATGGGACACCGAAAGAACTGGCCGAAGCGCTTACTCGCAGGTTTACTCAGCACTGCCATGCTGACTTTGAATATGACCACCGCAATGCCTGCCTTTGCGGCAACCTCCGAGGAAGCGTTTCGAGAGGACGCTGAACTGGTGAACGACTTGGCGCTGTCCAAGGATGCACAGCGTAGGCTTCAGCGTGAATTGCAAGGGAGGTACAATGCGAGTCCTTCCGATGCAACGCCTTCCGATGCAAGCAAAAACATTGCGGAAGCGAAGACGGTAGGAGATATTCTTGCGGGTAATGTTCGCTGGGGGACACCGTCCAATGCCGCGCAAATTTTGCATACAACATTGGATGGGGTAGAGATTGAAGTCACGGCACCTGCCGGTGTATTGCCGGAGGGAGCAAACCTCCGCGCGCGTCACCTCACGGAAGAAGAAGAGAAAGAAGTGCTCGCCAAGATAGCCGAGCATGCGGACACAGAGGGAAAGACGGCGACTGCCCAATTCCTCTGCGATTTGAGTGTCTTAAATGCAGCCGGTGAGGAAATTCAGCCGGACAGCAGTAAGGGGGCGCTTTCGGTCTCTTTCCGGAATGTGAGTATCGTCTCCGCCGAAGTGTCGGATATGAAAACAGATAACGAAGACGCGAAGAGCGAAGGTGTCTCCGTGCTACACATCGACGACAAGCTCAATCAGGTTGAAACCCTTGAGGAAGGACTCGACGAAGAACTTCCGATTTTACAGGCTGAGACCGAACACTTTTCTCCCTTTGCGGTGATCAATTATCGCAGCGGAAGCACAACGCTCGGCATTGACTTTAAGTTGATCGACTATGACGGCGATGCTTCGAGAACCAGCTATAAGTTAAAAGAAGTGACAGTCAAGGATACCGTCGGCAGCGGCATTAGCTCCATCAACTTCGAAGTCGATAACGGCGGAATTTACACCTTGCCGAAAACCGGGACGACCGCTTCCGGCAAGAGTTACCGTACTATTACGGATATCCTGACGAACCATCAGTTTTATCAGATTGTCTTTACGACACCGCTGACCACAGCTGAGGCAAAGGACTTTATTGAGCAGAACTTAAAGTTTAAGCTGCCCTCGGCAGGTGCAAGCCAGCAGCTTAAGATCAATCTGGGTAACGGACAAAACAGTCTGCCGCCATCGGCTGACATCACAATCACAAAGCGCACCATTCCGAACCCGGTCGCCGGGGACAGTGCGGAGCACTACTATATGTATGTGCCGAGCAATGCAATCAGCTGGGCAGAGAGCTATAACAGCGCAAAGAGCTATTACCTGGAGGGCATGCAGGGCTATTTGGTAACCATCACCTCTCGCGATGAGGATTTGGCTCTGGATGCGATTACCACGCAGGCGGCTTGGTCCGGCGGCGCTCGCTTTCGCGGAATCAACGATGCGTCCTCCGTCCCCCACTGGTACAACAATTCCCTGCCTGCACCGGGCGTGTTCGCAAACCAGAATGTCAGCGGTAATTCCGGCCCAGCCGAGGACCGCACGTTTCGCTGGCAGTCCGGTCCGGAGACCAATATCGAGTATACCATGCAAGGTTTCGGCGCTCTCCACGGTGCGTACACCAACTGGAAACCCGGAGAGCCCAACTCCCTTCGTCTCTTGCTACAGGGCTACGAGAGCTGTATGCAGGTACACTACGGTTCCAAATGGAACGACTTGAGAAATCATTACAGCGGTGTACGCGGATTTTTCGTAGAGTTCAGCCGCTATAATCAGAGCGGTCAGAACAGCAATGATTCGGTTCCTGTGGTAACATCTCAAAAGGTAGTCGCACAGCGCAACGGTCAGACCTACTATTTCAGCAACTTGGACGATGCGGTGGAATGGTCCGGCCAGAACGGCAATGCGCCGCTCACCCTGCTTGGCGATACGACGCTGACCCGTGATGTTCCGGCGGGTGTCAGCATTAATCCGGACGGCAACACCATTACCGTTCCCGCGGGCGCGAATGTTGTGAACAACGGCACCATCGATTTGACGGATCCCTCGAGTCAGCTCCAGGTTCAGGGCTCCAACGGCAATATCAGCAATGCGGGAAACGGACAAATCACGCGGAAACTCACCGTCAAAATGAAGGATAGACACGTGACGGCGGGAGATGCGCTCACATGGGCGCTCACGGACGCGGTTGTCACCGGAAGCTTGATTGGAAATGACCGTGTCAGTGCCATCCATGTGGATTTTGACAACAGCTCTACGGCAGCGGAAAATCCCACCCTGCCGGTGACCGCTTCCGACCCGACAAGCTTTGACAACGGCACGAACGGCAGCAGAGCCCTCGGTACCTATATCATTACCTACCTGCCGGGTACCGTGACCAGAGATTCGCATCGCTATACCGTTAAATTTGCCGCAAACGCCCCGGCGGGCCGCACGGCGAGCGGTTCTATGCCGGATCGCACGGTAATGGGCGGTGTGAATGTGGATCTCACAAATCTCTTCAGCGTCGACGGTTTTGACTTTGCGGGCTGGACCGCATCCGACGGAAAGACGTACGGGAACGGTGCGACGCCGAAGGATTTGACGAAAACAAACAACGGGGTGATTACACTCACGGCCAACTGGTCGCCGAAGAACTATGCGATTCAATATACGACCAATGTGAATCCGAGTTCGCGTACCGCGGCACAGGCAGTGAATCCGAATACGGCGACTTCTTATCGTGTGAGCGACCCGAATGTGACGCTTGCGCCCATGACCTGGCCCGGCTATACCTTCCAGGGCTGGTATGAGAATGCCGCGCTCAGCGGAACGCCGGTCACGCAGCTTATTACGAGCGCGATTCCGGCGAAGAATCGGCACTACTATGCAAAGTGGACGCCGAAAAATTACACGCTGTCCTACCAGCTCAACGATACGCCGAGCACAGCTGCGGTGAATCCGAATGCGGGCTTCACTTCCTATACGGTGGAGACTGCAAATCACACGCTCGCCGCGCCTACCAGAACCGGCTACAACTTCCTCGGTTGGTATCGCGACGCAGGGCTCACGACGCCCGCACCGGCGGTCATCGAGACGGAGCAGGGCGACAGCAATCCGACCCGCATCTATGCGAAGTGGAGCACGCCGCTGCAGTACAGCATTACTTACCATATGAATGACAGCGCCGGGCAGCGGGCAAGCAATCCGGCGACAAACCCCGGCAGCTTCAATGTGACCAGCCCGAACATCAACTTTGCGAATCCGACGAGAAGAGGCTATACCTTCCTGGGCTGGTATACGAATCCCGGACTCACAACTCCGATTTCCGGAATCAACACGAGCAGTCCCGCGAATATGCACAACTTCGTCCTTTATGCGAAGTGGAGCAGTGCAAACAGCTATACCGTGCGCTATCACTTGAATGACAGCACACCGGCGGGACATCTCGCAAACAATCCGAATACGCTGACCAACTATACGGTGCTGGATTCGGACACAGCGCTTCGACCGGCGACGCGGCCCGGCTATACCTTCCTCGGCTGGTACGATAACCCCGGTTTTACGGGAAGCCCGGTTTCTACGATACGCACGGCGGATGCGGCGAATAAAGATTTCTATGCGAAGTGGGATACAACGCCGATTTCGTATCCGATTCGCTACCATCTGAATGACAGCACACCGGCCGGACACCCGGCGAGCAATCCGGCTGCGAATCTAACGAGCTACACAGTGCTCACGAACGGCAGCGGCACCATCAACGTGCTTCCGGCGCTCCGAAACGGCTATACCTTCCTCGGTTGGTATGACAATGCCGCGCTCTCGGGAACGCCGATTAGCAGCTTCTCTGCGATGGATGCGACGCCTAAGAACTTTTATGCAAAGTGGAGTGCGCCGAAAAGCTATACGGTGCAGTACAGCCTGAATGACGCTACCCCGGCAGGACACCCGGCGACCAATCCGAATACGGTTACGAGCTATACGGTGTTGGATTCGAATGTCACCCTGGCTCCCGCAATGCGCACCGGCTATGACTTTGAGGGCTGGTACGACAACGCTGCGCTCTCGGGTTCTCCGATTACCGGTTTCCGAACGAGCGATGCGGCGAACAAGCACTATTATGCAAAGTGGAGTGCACCGAAGCGCTATACGGTGAACTGGCATTTGAATGACAGTACCCCTACGGGACATTCGGCGACCAATCCGAACACGGTGGCAAGCTACACCGTTACGGATGCGAATGTCACAATTCAGCCTGCAACGCGGAACGGCTACAGCTTCCTCGGTTGGTACGACAATCCGAGCTTTACGGGAACTCCGGTCACGACCCTCCGCACCATGGATGCGGCAAACAAGAACTACTATGCAAAGTGGGATGCGACACCGATTTCATATCCGATCAACTATGTATTGAACGACGGCACACCGGCGGGACACGCGGCAACCAATCCGGTTGCGAATCTCACGAGCTATACGGTGCTGACAAACGGCAGCGGCAACATTAGCCTCTTACCCGCGCTTCGAAACGGTTATACCTTCCTCGGTTGGTATGACAACGCGAGCTTCTCGGGTTCTTCGATCAGCACCTTCCCCGCGTCGGACGCTGCCGCAAAGACTTTCTATGCAAAGTGGAGCAGCGCAAACAACTATACGGTGACTTACACGCTGAACGATGCGACGCCTGCGGGACACCCGGCGACCAATCCGAACACCGTGACAAGTTATACGGTGTTGGACGCAAATGTTACGCTCTCCCCCGCAACAAGGAACGGTTATGACTTCGAGGGCTGGTATGACAACGCGGCGCTTACGGGGTCCCCGATTACCGGCTTTTCGACGAGCGATGCGGAGAACAAGCACTACTATGCAAAGTGGAGTGCCGCAAAGAACTATGCCGTGCAGTGGAACTTAAATGACAGTGCGCCCGCGGGGCACCCGGCAAACAATCCGAACACCGTGACGAGCTACAGCGTTCTGGATGCGGATCTTGCCCTGCAGCCCGCTGCCAGAACCGGTTACGATTTCCTCGGCTGGTATGAGAATGCCGCGCTCAGCGGGTCCCCGGTCACGACACTTCGCACCGCGGATGCCGCGGATAAGCAGTACTATGCAAAGTGGAGTGCCGCAAAGACGTATACGGTGCAATGGAATTTGAATGACAGTGCACCTGCGGGACACCCGGCAAGCAACCCGAATACAGTTGCAAGTTATACCGTTTTGGATGCGGATATGACCGTGCGTCCGGCGACTCGCCCCGGTTATAGTTTCCTCGGCTGGTACGATAACCCGGGCCTCACGGGAACACCGGTAACGACCCTCCGCACCATGGACGCGGAGAATAAGAGCTACTATGCGAAGTGGGATACCACGCCGATTACCTACCCGATCACCTACGTGCTGAATGACAGCACGCCCGCAGGGCACCCGGCGACCAACCCGGCTGCGAATCTCACGAGCTACACGGTGCTCACAAACGGCGGCGGCAATATCAACGTGGTGCCCGCGCTTCGAAACGGCTATACCTTCGGGGGCTGGTATGACAATCCGAGCTTCTCGGGTTCTCCGATTAACAGCTTCTCGGCGATGGATGCTGCGCCCAAGACCTTTTATGCAAAGTGGAGCAGTGCCAACAGTTACACTGTCACGTATACGCTGAATGACGGCAGCCCCGCCGGTCACCCGGCGACCAATCCAAACACGGTGAGTACCTATACGGTACTGGATTCGCCTGTCACGCTGCAGCCGGCAACGCGAACCGGTTACGACTTCGAGGGCTGGTACGACAACGCGGGTCTCAGCGGCACGCCGATTACGGGTTTCAATCCCGCAGACGCCGAAAATAAGCACTACTATGCAAAGTGGAGTGCGGCAAAGAGCTATACGGTTCAGTGGAACCTGAATGACGGTACCCCGGCGGGTCACCCGGCGACCAATCCGAACACGGTTTCGAACTACACGGTCGAAGATACGGACATCACCGTCAACCCGGCCACCCGAAACGGCTATACCTTCCTCGGTTGGTATGACAACGCGGGCTTAACGGGTACGCCGGTAACGCGCATTCGCACCATGGATGCCGAGAACAAGCAGTACTACGCAAAGTGGAGTGCGGCCGACAGCTATACAATTGTATATACATTGAATGACGGAACACCGGCGGGACACCCGGCGGTGAATCCTAACACGGTCACGAGTTATACCGTACTCGACCCGAACATCACCCTGGCTCCGGCAACGCGCACCGGTTACGACTTTGAAGGCTGGTATGAGAACCCGGCATTCACGGGTTCCCCGGTCACGGGTTTCCCGGTGAGCGATGCGGCAAATAAGCATTTCTATGCGAAGTGGAGCGCGGCAAAGAACTATACGGTTCAGTGGAACCTGAATGACGGCACCCCTGCGGGACATCCGGCGACCAATCCGAACACGGTTTCGAATTACACGGTCGAAGATGCGGATATCACAATCAATCCGGCAACGCGAACCGGCTATGGTTTCCTCGGCTGGTATGACAACGCGGGCCTCACGGGAACACCGGTTACGAGCCTTCGCACCATGGATGCCGAGAACAAACAGTATTATGCAAAGTGGAGCAGCACGCCGATCTCCTATCCGATTGTATATACACTGAACGACGGAAGCCCGGCGGGGCACCCGGCGACCAACCCGGCTGCGAACCTCACGAGCTATACGGTGCTCAC
>NZ_CALEYG010000006.1 GCF_937924975.1 uncultured Stomatobaculum sp. | reverse complement strand
CGGACCAGTTCTTTCAGCTGCCCCTTGATAACTTCCTCGTTGAACTGTACAATCTTATCAGACATGGTTTGTAGTCACCTTTCTGAGTGTTGTCTCGCAACTTCATTCTACCAGAGGACTGCAAACCATGTCTTCTTTATATGATTTTCAATTTGCGCAACTTATCATACTTTATCAAATCCAGGGAGCAGCTTGAAACCGAAATCAGGGAGTATCTCACCAGTACGTTAAATTGACAGATGAACCTATCATCCTTTGGATAATGAGAGTCAAGGCTACAGTGTACAGATTTGGTTACACTATAGCCTTGTACGCTTAATGGGCATCCGACGATGGCCTGTATGCATTAAAGTCTGGTGCTTCAAAATTCATTGTAACATTGTCCATGATGAAATTATAAAAATTGTCCATTTCGCTCGGTGTCCAGCATTTTTCTGCATTCTCCGCCAAATATTTTCTCCCCGTTTTTAATATTTCAAATCTGGATTCATAAATTTCAATATAAATTGGCGACAGAATCTCATCGTGTAAAAACTCTGAAAACAGCATGGGTTCTATTCCCATATCATAATCCTTCAGCAAAAACCTATATAGGAAACGCTCTGTTAGTCTGTGTCTCATTTCTTTGATGTTTTCACCATTTGCCAGATTTAGCCATTCGTTTTGAGCGAACTCGCCGCAGTATAGTATTTTTAACAATCGATCCGCATCCTCATAGTCAATATGAAGGTGTTGCTTTAGGTGATTAACAATAATTGAGCAAATTGTGTAGGAAAAGCATGCAATCTCCTTGTCAGTGAATTGATCATTAAGCTTATATGGGTTTTCCTCATCATTGACAAATTCATGCAACAGTGATTTTACTATAGAGCATTTATACCAATCCTCTATGTTTTCATCTGATGCATCAGTATAGATTTCTTCCCAATAGTACCCGTTCTTCTCTAAATCATCGAACATCGCTGGATATACTTTTTCCTGTTCAAAGTATTTGGCACTGCACTCTGAGAAGAATTTGCTGTTCCACCACTCTTCGATGTTAATTCCTGCTCTGATTTTTTGTTCTATCTCTCGACTTTCGGCGGGTGGTATCATTTCATTAACAAATTGAACGCAATATTCTATGTATAAAGCATCCACCTTTTCAAAGAAACATTTTCGTTGATTTTCAGTATACCACATCCTGCTCATATTCAGTAATCCGGTCATCCAAATAAACATGGGCTACCTCCAGAATCCGGTGTTAGTTGTTAAGCAATTTGTTGGTCAGCAGGCCTCTTCCCGGAATAATCTGTTGCAGATGCGTTTCATTTAGCTGTAGAAATGCCATTACATCATCTACATCATCTTGCGTTTTAAATCTATATGTGCGTTGGATAAAAGTATCATACGAAAATGTGCTTATATCATCCGGCAAGAACTGGATAATCTGTATGTCAAAATAGTTGTCCTCACTCGAAAAAAGATTTTTATAAACGGCGGCAAGATCAGCGACATTGCAGCACTCAGTTATGTAATTCAAATATCGCTCCTGATCTTCGGACATCATCTCTGCAAAGCAGAAATTCGTCTGCAGCAGGTGATTAAAGATAATATGCACCAGACAGAGCAAATCACTGTTCACATAGGGGATTATTTTACCCTTTCCGTCGAACTTGTACTTAGGTGAACAGGAAGCCAGCCTTTCACTTTCAAAAACAATATAGCAAGATCGCCGCCCCTTACCGTCTCCACAACGCCCTCCGTCCAAATCAATATGATAGATTTTCCCATCGTATCCTAAAATGATAATATCCTCATGTAAATCAGCAATGGAAAATCCGAACTTATTATTGGCGAAGATGATATCATCATAGACTTGTCGCTCAATTCTTTTGAAGTCGACCATCGAGAGAGGCTTTGCTTGGCTCAATGTCCTGCCACAGATAAATGGCCTGGAATAACAAATTATCCGAGATTGCCGTTGGTAAATCATTTTTTGGCAACACAAACCAATCATCAAAGCAATGCGAAACGCTTGATAACGCAATCAGGGTTGAAGTGTCATTTTTTATATCTTCGTCAAAAAACCCTCTGGTTGTGTCTTCTTCTGCGAACAGCTTAATGATTCTTTTCCCGTCCGGCGTAAGCCAAAGTTCGGTGTAAGACTCCGCTCCCACTTCCTGTGCTATGCGTTCACACTTGAGCGCAGATAACTCTGCATTTGAGACCTCATATATCGGAACCATAGGTTATCTGTAATTCTTTGCTTTTCCACATTCACGACAAACCTTGGAAAACAGTCCTTTGAACTCACCGCCACAAAAGGCACACCGACCTTGTCGGATCCACTGGAGCTTTTCCTCTTGAGCGGGAGGCTGTTCGGGCTTGGCTTCCTGTTGCGGATTGGCCGTTTGTGTATTGGATGTTCCTTGGTTGCCGCCAGAGGAATCGTTTCCGTACTTCCCAAAGCCAGAGGCTAATTTGGACTCAACACTGGAAAGTCCGGCTTCCTTTGCGGCCCGCTCATCCTTAACAGCTTTGACCACAGCATCGAATTTAGACTTCCATTCGGATGCACTGGAACGCAAAGTATTCAGTTGGGCAACAATCTCCTTTATCTGTTTGTCTGAATATTTAGAGATACCCTCTGCAAATTCAGTTGCATTGCATTCCCATGGTCTTGAAACAGATAAAATATCACAGTAATTCGGCATGTTGTCAACATTAAGAACAGCCTCTGGAAAAGAGTAGGAAGGTGGGACCAAATGTACCGTCATACCAGAAAAGTATTCTTTCCATGTTCCAGTGTCACTATCAAAGACAACATAAATTGGACTATAGTTTGTTGCATCAAGCTGAAGTCCATGTAAAACATCAGGTGTCCATTCCAATGTTTGTGCTGACTCAGTGGTAATTTCGGATTCCGCGACAATTCTTCTGTTCGTTAAAAATACGCTATGTTTTTCATATGAGTCACAACTAAAGAAACCGTACCCGCAGCATTCAGAAATCCCGTATTTTGTGATATTCATTTCCTGTCCCTCGCTTATTATTGGTATAGTGATAGTCAGCAATAAGTACGGTTAAGCACCAAGCTGTAATCCCGATAGAGGGTATAAGCTTCCTCGCACAGATTTTGCTCAATCAGTCTCAGCGTCCCAAGTACCAGTTCTTCATAGATTTTCTGGTAGATGCTCTGGCTATCCTCCCTCTGACTGATTGCGGCTACGATTTTCGGAGCGACCCGATAATACTCTTCGACCGCTTCCGGATGACGCTCCTTCACATAGGCATCTCGAAACGCTCTTAATGTGCCGAGCTCGTCGCAATCGTCGTTGAAGGATTGACTAAGAACCCGCATACATGCTGTTGTCAGATAACAGCCGGAATCATCTTTCTTCTCCGGCTCAACATAGGGATTACCCAACCAGTCTGTCTCAACCTTCTGCCTCCCCAGCCAATCAGTCTCGATCTTCGGATTGCCGATCCAGTCAGTTTCTACCTTATCGTTGCCAAGCCAATCTTTTTCTGCTTCCCACTCGCCCCAGAAGTTGCGGTAGTACCGTTTGCCGTCCTGTTCGATATACTCTCTTCCGTCTTTATCAATCTTCGGCATCGTGTGATTCCTCCTCCGTAAATCGTGGGGTTTTAACCGCCACCGTTACATTGACATTTCCTCTTCTTCCATTTGTTCCATATGCTCCTCATAGGATGGAACGTCTTTCATCGCTTCTTCCCACTTGTTCTGGGACGAGTCGTCGTCGTTGGACTGTTTGGAGTAGCCTTCGTGCTCCCGCAAAACCTCCCCAGACTCCTCCAGATTTCTCCGCTGAACATTTTCTTTGGATTCCATGAATCGACCTCCTCTCTAATAAGCTGATGACAGTATTGGTATATCAGGTAAAGGGAAAAATCTCCCTGTACTGAACGCAAAAAGCAATGATCATAATGATTTGTAGGAACCACAAGACCAGCAGAACCGCCTTAGCGGAAAACAGAACGTACCGATCTACGATACTTACCTCTGCATCGCATTTTGATGGTGGGGTCTTAAAAAAATCATTGATTTTCGTTGGTCCGCCGCCCTTGGCCTTGGATATCTTGTTAAAGGACAGCTTCGTGCAAATAAGCATGACAACATAGTAAAACAGCCAGAACCAGCGCAAGTCGACATAGGAGGATATTACGACCAATCCCCATATTGCTATGCAACTGGAAAAGATGATGGGGATTCCAAAAGCGCTGAGTATGTCCAACCCTTTCTTTTCGCGAAAAACTGCATCGAAAGTGGAGGCAATCAGCAGCAGCCAAAACGAGACACCTAAAACAATAGAGTGAAACGCCCCTATGCGAGGTCTCGAGCTCAGAATCAGATTCATCTGAGAGATAAAATCGCTGTCCCACCTGTTGGACAATCTGGTCAGAACTACGATGGTGACAATAAAAATGCACAGAGTTACAGTAGTTCCCGATGTTTTTCTAACCGATGTCATTTTGCTCCCCCACGATCTGCTTCGTTACATTCTGTATGCTGTTCTGACTTGCTCTGGCGATCCAGTCGACCGGCTCAATAACGCCCCACGGATCAAAGGGTGCCTGTTCCTTTTCGGCATGTCCTATGGCGCTGACCGGGAAATATGAAACATGCGAAAAAACGCTCTCCAAATTATTTAAGGAGTTTGCCAACCCGATATCAGAGAGATAGCGCCTGCACATGGTATCCCGTGCCTCATCAAAATTTCTGAACTGGGATTCATTGGATTTGTAATTGGCCTTGATTTTTACCATTCCGATTTTCTGTTTAATGGTAGATATATCCGCCTTGGCAATCACAACCGCTACCGGCATATCGCTCATTTTTCTGGCTCTGCGTCCGGCGACCTCCGAATATTTATTGATGAAGTGGATAATGATGTCCTCTGTGGAGTCATCAGAATAACCGTCCGCATATCCTGCTCCCAACGCGGATTCACACTCTTTCCTCACCGAGCGAACACTCAGCGGATCGACAATGATGATTACTCCATCGCTATATCCGAAGTTCAAGGGGTTCCGCTCATATTGTTCGCTCAAAATGATTTCATCGGGGACATCATAGAGGACGATTCCTTGGTCAGAATGGCCGCTCCCTTCATGGAGGACATAATACGCATGCACAGCATCTGTCGAGGATTTTTCGGTTCTGCCAGTTCTGTAATGCGTCTCCAGCAGATCAAAATCATCCGATGGAGAAACCTTGATTTTGCCTGCCGATTGCGCACTATTCGCATTCCTGTAAAGGTGCTGGAAAGCCGCAATATAAGCTGTTTTCCCGGATGAGTTTCCCCCGACAATTTGGACAGTCAGTGATTTGATATTCGCGCCCGCAAGCATCTGGTTACAGTTGGGGCAGTAGGAAGCCAGCTTCTTCCGTTTCGACATGGATGCGCATGGAATAAAATGACCGCATGAACATTTAGCCCAAATCACCCCGCACCGTCCCGGATACAGTTTATTATGAATCTTTCCGCAGTGAGGGCACTCAAAAGCCGGAAGTCGGAAAGTTGAGTAACACGTCGGACAGTGCTGCGTTTCATATGTTGACTTGTCTATCAAGTTAAATATAGGCATCAACGCCAGATTGATAATCCCCAGTAACAGGAGGAACAGCAAATATATCAGATTGACGATGAAATAAAATACTACGCCAAACACAGCCCGAAACAACATTTCTGTCATGCCAAGGATCGCCAGCGGGATGTAAGCCAGGGAAATCAGAAACGTTATGGTCTTTGATGTGTTTTCTATGTTCCCCAACCGAAACGCCAGTCCTGCGAAGCTGATGTAGGACCACGTCTTATCAAATAGGAGCTTATGCGCATCGGAGTAGATATGGCTGCGCTGATATTGACCAGAACCGCCTGAGAAGCTGAACATCAATTCGCAATCAGGTTTTGGCTTCCATGTGGATTTGTTCGCGATGATGGCTTTTATCAAACTAAAAATGATGTTTATGCAGGCCACGATCATCGCTATTTTAAGGGCAGTTTGGATAAACGGCGGGATCGCACCCCACCATTCTCCGATTTTGGATGTGGCCGCAGTAATGTAATAGGATAACTCCTCTAATTTGATTTTCAGGTCTTCCATAAATACTCCTCGCTCCTGCCTTCTTGCTGGTCACATCTCCTGACCGTTTTCTTCGCCCTGTTCCTCACTCTGCTCTTCGGCGGGCATCTCGTGGGCATGAGATCGGTTTTCGTGCGGGTCTTCGATCTGATAGAAATCGGGATTATTCATCCGATCATTAAACTCCTCTTGCGTGAGTCCCTCTTGCTCCGCCTGCTCCGCTTCGCGCCAGTGTTCATGTCCCGCCTTATGTCCCAGATCATACTGACCCTCGATAGGCTTATGGGTATGGGCGTCCAAAAACTGACCCTTTTCGTTTTTCTCGGCCCTGCGCTCTACTTCTTTCCGCACCTCTTGCCGGATATATGGACGATGGAGTGCCATAATCAATCACACTCTTCATCCGCGCCGAAGCCGCTCGACACCACAAAGGTGGCGTTCTCATCCTCCCGCTCTAAAGCGGTTCCGACTGCGCAGCTGAGGTAAGGCAGGACGCTCTTATCCAGCTCGAGGATCGTGTTGATATCGTAAACACCGATATTTTCGGGGTTGTTTACATACTCCTCATCCTCGTCCCCACAAAAGAAACGCCAACCGCTGTCTTGCGGATTCGAGGCGATTTCATGGTACATATACCGAACCTTGCGCTTACCATCGACCAACATCTTTGTCGCTAAGACAAAGCCGAACTTTTCCATTGTGGGTACCTCCTCACGATTGTGTTACGATTTCACGCAAAGGGCAGTTTTCATGCCCCATCAGCCAGAAGACCGGGTCGAGGACGCCCCAAGGCTCGTATTGCCCGTCTTCCATGCTGTGACCCATTGCGCTGACCGGGAAATATCTGATATTCGAGAACTCCGCCTCGATTAGATTCACTGCGTTATCAAAGCCATGCTCCAAAAGGAATGTGCGACAAACGTTATTGAGATGGTCGGCATATGCATATGGCTCTGATGCAGATGCTTCCGCACTCTTATATGTCGCACGGATACGTGGAAGCCCGATTTCTCGCTTGTACAAATCCGACTTTGTAATGATGGCCGCTACCGGTACTGCCGCCGATTTTGTAGCGTGTTTGCCCATAATCTCATCCAGAGAGTTGATAAAGTTCCCAATCGTTTCGGAAACATAGTTTGCCGAGGCGGTAGGATCAATCACCAGCAGAAATCCCTCGCAGTAGCGGAATTGCTGTTGCTGCAAATCAGCTTCGGAAAAATTGAACACTTCTCCGGCAATATCATACATTGTCATCTGGATCGACGTATTCTTCCCAGTAGAGTGGAGGATACTGTACATGCTTGCGTTGGTTTCCGTCGTCGCTTCGGCGGCTCCACTCTCAAACCATTCATCTAAAATTTTGAAGGCTTCAGACGGAGTTGCTTCATAGGAGATTCCCTGCAGCCGATTCAGCCAAGCTCTATATTCGTTCCAAAAAGCTGCGAGGAATGTGGTTTTCCCCGCGCCAATCCCTCCAACCAGCTGAATCCCGTACTGCTGGGAGCCGCTTGAAAATAGCTCCGTGTCGCAAAAGGGACAATGCGCCTTGTACTTGGATCGACCGCCAATAAACGTAGTTGCCAGAATGGTGTCGCATGAGCATTTACGCTTCATGACGCCATATGGCCCAGGAACCAAATTCTTGTGCTCCAGCCCACAGGTGGGGCATTCAAAGGTCGGAACTACAAATTTGCGCTTGCAGTTTGGACAACGGGTATGTATCGAATTTTTGATTAGTACAGCACGGTCGGATAGCCAGAGGATTGAGAAGAACAGGAAAAATCCGATCATCCCAATAATGATCCCTGTGGCGAGGATAAACGAAAAGACGCCTACCCAGATGCAGCCTAAAACCTGTGCGCAGAAGATCGCCAGACCGTACCCGATATATATCCACATATCAATGATCCAGCTATGCCGAATTGCTTTATCTTTCCATGCCTTTAGCTTGATTCGGTAATCTGCCAGATTTTTGAATGCACCGCTGACGATCTGAGATATTTGGTGAAATCCTGGGCCAAAACAGTAATTTCGCTTTATCCCCTGTGTTGCGTCAGCGTGGTTATCCACATATGTCTTATATGGATTCAGATTTTCTCTGAAAGCGGAGATGAAGCTGTGCAGGGAAACAAACAGCGCATAGCCCGTGCTTACAACTACGCTAACGGTTAGCAAGACGGATGCTATGGGCATGATTACATATTCGACCAACAGATATAGCAGCCATACTACAACACAGACCGCGACAATAATGCCAAGCAGTTCTTCCATACGTCACCGCACCCTTTACTTTTTTCCCCAGCGACTAGACTTGGAATCACCAGATGAGCCATGCGAGAAGAACCTCCCAAATATCGACCCGCTTTTGTTTTTATCTCGCAACGCTGCCGCATCTCTTTCAACTAAGGCAAAGTATTGCTGCTCTCCTTTGGTTCTCAGCGTTGATCTGATTGCGGACATTCCTTTATCGAACTTTTTCACAGCCGCACAGTTTTCAACCAAAGCGTTGAAAAGATTCCCGCCGTTCATTCTGGAGGCGGCGGCAATTACCTCGCCAATAATACCTTCCTGACGACTGCCCAGATATTGGAATGCTTCTCCAACAATCCGGTCCGCATAAAATCGTGATCTCTCAGAGGCTTCAACAATAACAGCAAATACCTCCTCCGAGACTTTGCTGGCGAACAGCTTTTTCATCAGCATATCGGCATAGGCTGCATCCTCGGCCGAGGGGAAGCCTTGTGCAATCAAGCTGTTCACAAGAGAAAGAACCGACTCCGCCAACCGCTTGTCATCTATGACGCTCAAAGCGCAGATGTGCGCTGAGTTAACGCAGTTCGCCCGTCCGGTGTTATTGTTTTGAATCTTCGCAGCCACTTTAGCGGCCGCTTTGTCAGAGACGACAAGATTTTTATCCAAGGAACTCAAAATGGGCGACATGTCCATTCCCGCGAATTCTCTGTCGGAAAGCACATCATCCAGAAACCTTTCCATCTCCTGCGGTCGGGTAAGCTGTCTTGCTTTGAACGCCAGTACATTGAAGAAGTAGCCGTCCAAGCGGTAGCCTTGAAGCTGATGCCGGAAATTCGAGAGGGCGCGATCAGAGGAAACCGTTTCCGGCGAAATTCTGCAAATCAGCTGCAGAATAAATCCGATGTAGTTTGCATCGCTCGAGCTTCCCGCATCCGACAAGAGGGTATCGACAGTGTCTGTCGGATTGATTTTGTAATAGGAGTCGGCGACCTTCAGCGCACCTTGTCCGTCTCTCTCGCCGTAAAGAGCCTTAATGCTGTTTGTAAACACCTCTCGCGCTGAGTTGGACAGCATCTCTCTGACGCCGCGCATATTTCGTAAGTTGCTTACGAAAATCTCGGAGAATCTGACCCAGTCATCAGATTTGTATGCCAGCATATAGTTTTGGAACTCTTGAACCGTTGCCTCCGATGTAAGGTGAGCAGCCGCTTCCTGCACAAAGGAGCTGGCTCCAACGATCTCCACAAGCTCCGCTGTCTTTTCACTCCGAGGCGATTTAAAGACATTTGATGCAAAGGACTGGCAGACGATCCGCTGAAAGCTCTCTGCAGCGGCGGTATCTCCGACGACCGCAGCTGCCTTGTTCAGCCAATTCAGCACAGAGAACGCCAGCGCAGCATCTTCCTTTAGATACTCGGAAAGGTTTGCCTTGATCTTTTCATAGAGATTTTCAAGATAGAGTGTTTTGATGAGGCGGTGGTGGCTGAGGGTGTTTAGCCCGCTGACCACGTCCTTAAGCACGGGGAACGACCCATAGCTCTCCAGTTTCGAGTACGCGACAAACAGCTTTATCACATCGCTTGATGGCGACGAAAGATCCACCGTCTGCATGAACTCCCTGCAGAAATAACTGTGCCCGTCATCGAACCCCGTTACAAAGTGATAGAATGGATTAGATGCTTCCACCTGTGCTGACAGCGTCTTGGTCTTTCCGTCTAAAATCACATAAGGCGAATTTGGCAGCACTCTCACAGCCGCATTATTCGTTCTATCTCGTCCGTCAACGCCCACGATCATCGCACGGTAGCGCAGCTTTTGATCTGGATTCTGCAAATCGATCATCGGCTGATAGCGGCCATTCAGATTTACGGTGTACTTATTGTTATTCGTAAATTTATCAAGGCGCGTAGCAAAGGACAGCCCCGATGCCATTCGCGGAGAGAACGCGCTCTCAATGGCGGCAATCCACAATTCAAGATGCCTAGAATCCTCATCTCGAATCACGAGGAACTTTCTCTCCTCGGGCGGCAGATCATATTGGCCGACGAGGAACGCGATGGCACTCTTCAACACGTCGCGACGCCCGTCCGCCACGAAGCTCGCAATATCGTCAAGGCCGATATTCCCAATTTCATCCGAAAGGTTGTCTCGCTGGGGAAGTGGCGTTGGAGCATTTTCGTAGTAGAAGGCTTCACCTCGCTCCTGCGCATCCCAGACGGAATGATTGCCAAAGGTTTCATATGGATAAAGGTCGTCAAACCCTCCCATGAACCCTTGGTTAATGAAATTGCCGGGGCGACGCGGATAACTGCCACCTTTTACAGTTCTGTCAAAATGAATCGGATGAAAATTGACGAGTATCCGATTCCCGATATCAGGAACATAGTACAGATACGCATCGTCCATAAAAGCCGGATCTGCATAGGACTGCTTTTCACTCAGAACCTTGTCCAAAAACTGCAGATCGACAAAATCATCGTCCGTTACATTGCACGTGCAGGAATACACCTTAAATCCGCCAATCCCTCCGCCAGGCACGGAAGCTTGGTTTTTCTTGATATCAATGCCGTCTCCACATCGAGTATGAATGATTTCCGAATACATACGCTTCCTCCTCGTCTGCGCTGTTATTGATAACCGGTAGACCGGTGAACAACCGAATTAGTCAATAAATTTATAGCGTTTAAACAACCAGAGAATCGGATCGAGAACCCTGTGCGGCTTGATTTCCTCGGGCAAGGTATCCGCATCCACCGGAGGCGCACCATAGCTCGATACGCCGAATAAATAGTATTCCTTGAAGTGGGAGTCCAAAGCGTTGATAAATGCGCTCTCGCCAATCTTCTCCAGCCAGTCACGCATCTCTGAGTCAATCTGCTTAATTTCCGAAATATCGACCATGCCGTTTCTCACGGTCAGGCTGCTTTTCTTGATCAAAGCCTGCGGCCCGAAAGCCCGATGGTTCAGTATGGTGTCGAACTTTGTCAGAACGACTGCCACAGGAATATCCAACTTCTTCGTAGTCTTGATCCCGCGCGCGGCTTTGATGTAGGCCGCCACGCTGTTGATAACATCTTCGGAATTCTTGCTGACGCTCTCTGCTCCACCGAGGGAATTCCTCATGACGTCCGCGTCAACCAAACCGCCGCGACGAATGTTGGGAAGAACCAGCGGATCAATCGCCAGAAGGATCGCCTTAGAAGCGTTGATGTAGCGGCAAACTGTGGAGGTGGGGTCAAGGTTGTTCTCGTGATCTTCGCCTGCTCCGTCAAAAATCGTGAACGTATAGGTGGGAACATCGTTGCCACGCTTTTTCTCAAGATTCCTTATGTACCAGATCTGCGGCATATTTTCCCCCGGACTGGTAGCCTCCGGGATGGTATGCTGCTCATAAATCAGATCTTGGTTCATATTCTGATGATCCAGAGTGTACTTGGTCTGATGCCCCAACGCAAGGCGCAGCCCCGAAGACCGCGCCAGCTCATGCAGCATCACCGTGATATAATTGGTCTTGCCAGAGTTGGAAACGCCCACAATGCTGAACGGAAGATTCGGCGTTTCCAGTGCCATTTTCGGAATAACCTGCCCACAGGACGGGCATTTCCGCAGGGTAGCAAACCCTCCACAACCCGATGTTTTGCACTTGATCGGCTCACGAGCAAACCAACCGGGGTCTGTGGACTTGCCGCAATCCGGGCAGACATATAGCACCTTGCTCTTGTCATATTCGCGAATGCAGAAGGGGCATGTAAACTTCGCCATGATAACACCTATACCTTTCCTGAAAATCCTTGTTTCCACCGAAGTGAAATGCTGTCGTTGCCGCTATTTGAGGGTTCAAACAAAAAATATTTGTACTTTTTCAAGTACTTACTCGTTACGTCCGTTTTGACTGCGTAAGTCCTGCTGTATTTTTTCTGCGGTGAATCCAGATCGTCCGCAGGAACTTTCATCATGATCTGAGCATTCTTGTCGTCATACGCCGCAATAAACTGACCGGAATCGCAGACGCACAAGTAGAGTTCTGGAACATATTCAATCGGCCTGTTTCCTTCCACTTCAATATGAAGCTTCAGACCGTCAAACATCCCATAGCTGACAGACCAAAACAGATTCGCCAGTAAAGGCCGCTCCACCTTCAGCTTGGCAGACTCGGAAACCAACTCTTTTCCGTTGAGTTCATGGATCGTGAACACGGAAATAAAGAAAGCGGTTTCATTGACCACGAAGTCCTGAAAAGGAATGTATCCGCGTTTCTCATAGGCATCCACAGTGATTCTCTGAATATCGGATGCTTTGCCAATATCGTCTGCTTTTGCCCATCTGTCCGATGCTGACGAGGTTCGCACGGTATAATAGAACCCAACCACGCTAGATGGTATATTGCCGACCATGCGAATTTTCAGATCAATGCGATAGTTGATTCCATTTCTGCCGGAAATCAGATTCTCCTCGATCTCGGTCGCCTTTTTATCGATCCCACAAGCAGAGTATGTGTTGACACCAACTCTGTTTTCACTGTTCAACCACTTGCCGCCGGAATAAGCCGCCGCGCTAACTGTGCAGTATGTATCCTTGGGTAGGCTCACCTGCGCCGATCCATCATCGGACTTGGCCTCCGCAACCAGCTTGTTATTGACCTGAATCCTAAGATCAATCCCTTTTTGCTTGATACTCCAGGTGACTTTGTATATGTTGTTCTTAACCTGATCGACACGGATCGAGAAAGAGTCAATGATAACCAGAGGGGTGATAACCGCCTCGATGCCGGGACTTTTATCCTGTCGTCCGTAGTTTGCACAAACCCTGTATTTATAGGTCGTTCCAAACTGAGCGGTAGTATCTTCGAAGCTTCCGTGTGCCGATTCGGACAGTATAGATGTCTGCCCGCCTTGCATCCGATATACTGTTGCGCCGCTGCTGTTTTCGGGAGAATCCCAAGTGATGCGGATACTGGAGCCGTGTTGCACCACATGGCAGTTCCTCACGTCGGCGTACAGCATCCCCGATGTGGAGAGCGGGGCTGAAAACACATCAGCTCTCGCAGCAAACACAGAATACGAATATGTCCTTCCTGCTTTAACGATCTTGTCTACATACGATGTCGCTGTGGTATCGTCCAAGAGGATTTCTCCATCTATTTCCGACGTGGAGCCTTTTCCGTCGTTCTTTCTAAGCAGCCGATATGTAACACCTTGCTCTGTAGTACGGTTCCAACTGATATTGATTACCCCGGAGTCGGAAACCGGCGTGACATTCAAGAGACGGCAGGGTGCCGGCGCGTTGGCGCGAAGGAACGTAAGCGACGGCGCGTGGTCAGCGCACTGCATCAAAATCGATACGCAGGTATCCGCTTTCTGCGATGCTGACATTCTGCCTGTCGAGGCGAACAGCGCGTCAGCCTTGGAGAGTTCTCCCGTGATAATCCTTTCGAACTCCGAGTCATTCAGACTCGGATATCTCTTTATAATCCCGCCGAGTTCGGCGCGGGCGGTCTGATACTTGCGCTCGGCGATGAGCTGGTGGAGTCGGTTTATCGGCTCTTTTAGCGTGGCCTCTGCCTTGTCAATCTGGACCGAGAGCTGATCGATGCGCCCTTTTTCACCCGGAGCCGCCGACTGCGCTTGAAACAGATATTTTCGGGCGTTTTCAAAATCATTTTTCCTAAATGCACTCTCGGCCTGTTGGTAGAACTTTGAAAAAAGCGCGGCGCTGGCAAAGATGTACCCACAATGCGGGCAGGAGTCCTTGAATACAGGGATTAACTTTCCACATTTGTCACACTTTTTGAAAAGCTGCTTGTGGCAGTTTCTACAGGCATTCGCTTTCAGTGCGTCGGCCTCAGACTCGAATTCGCTCACAGAGCCGCAATAGCTGCACTTGATCGTATACACCCACGCTATCGGCCAATAGTAATTGTCCGTGAATCCGGCTTCCGTATTGTAGATTGCCAGAGCAACATCATAATCCGGGAAGTAATTGCAAATGATCTTAATGCAAGGGTCCGCGAATTTTGAATTGAGCAGAGTTGCTTGCGGAGCTTTCTTCATCGTGGCAAACAGCTTAGTCAGTTCCTCTGAATGGTAAACCAGATGCCGATCATACGCCGCACGGTTTTCATCCGAGTTGAATACATAAGTTTTTGCAGCCGCCGAGAGGGAGCCGCACAGCTTTCCCAGATCATCATTCCGCTGTGAGTATTTGCGAGAAGCGGGGGCGAATATCTCCCAAAGCTCTTTCGTTTCCATCGCTCTGTACAAAGCAATGTTTTCAGTATCTTTGGAGATATAAGCCGCGAATGAATACAGATCGACAACGACGGAAGTATCCTCACCGTTCGGATTCGGATCTTTGGTTTTCCTCAACGCATCCAGCTCGGAATAAATGCGATCTACATTTGTAGGGAACTTGGGAAACGCCGCCAACGGGTCTTTATCGATAATCTCAAACCCTGCGTCGGAAAACACCTTTTTGACATGCTCGATAGACAGCCGACTTTCTTTTTTGTAATGACGAATCGAAGCCTCGGTAACGGTATGGCCGCCAGTCATTGCAAGCAATTCGACTGTAGCCGTAAGAGAACTCAGCTCCACTGCGGTTTTCTGATCCGCAAGGGGCTTAAAGGCAGAATCAACCAGCTTCTTTCCATCAGGCGTCAAGATTTGTGCAACGACACCGTCCAGATAGTCAATCTGCGCTTGAATGGCATCTCGGTTTGTCTGCTGCGTTTCTCTCCCAAGCGCAGAGCCAAGCTCTGCTTTTTTCTGTTCAATTTTCTTTTTTACCTGCTCAGCATTGGTCTCAGGCGGATCAAATGCCAGCCCCACCAAACCAAATAAATCAAACTCTGCCACGTCAAATCTCCCCACAACAATTCAGTGCGCTTGTATCCGTCTATCAGTCATTCCAAGTGTCCGTATCAGGATTGTCATCTCCGTCGCCTCCGGCTGCTTGCATCATGGAGATGTCAGAGACATATGCATGAGAAAGCAACTGGCAACAATGAGAATCATGGATAAAGCCAAATCGTATATCAATCTCATTTTCGGAAGCTTGAAACTTTCTTCCAATGACTTTTCCGTCAATTTCGACCTCATACTGTCCGCCGTCTGTCAACGACATTCTTAGGTGAAATTGTGGACCGACCGTTGCCACGCTTGCCCCATCCAACAGTATAGAACCGCCGTTCTCGTTCAGATACGCAGAAATCAGTCCCAGTGAGATTTCCAGATATCCGCCCGGATGTGGGCTGATAGTAGACGTGTTGATGTCGCATTCGATTTCAAAATCATCGGACGGATCAATCGTGTACCGCACTCCCTCATTCATCGCGCTGACGTTATATCCGTGGAATTCGATATTCTCCTCGTTGGCAATCACATGAATCGCCGGTTCGTTAAACTGCGCCCCACTCGGATGCATCAGAATATTGTCGTACTGTCTCCATTCAACATTGCTGAAGGTAACGGCTTTGTACTTATGAACCACGCTCTGACCGCTCCTCGTGCCAAGCTGAAGGCCGACGTTGAAGCCCTGATCCTTGTTTTCAGTGGTAACAGGCTGCCCAAACTTGGCGACATCTGCAGGAACATTTTCCCGTCGGATGGGAAGATCAACATTGGAATCTTCCTGCCGGGCTTGAATATGTATAACACCGTTTACGTCATAGCTATACTGGATGCGAATAACCGTGCCAATCTTCTCGCCGCGCTTGACATGCTGAATTCCGGTAACTACATACTTATATGTGATCTGGCAATCCAGCGGATTCTCACGATCTCCCTGCAGAACATAGATGGCAAGTTCGTTATTTGACCGAGGAGAGGTATAGAAGCGGAACCGCTTGGCCGCTCGGACGGGGCGCGGGTGGTTGGCCGGGATAATAATCTCGTTGTAGTAACGATTGCCCTCATCGTTAATAGCAATTACGCCCATTGCATGAGCAGTGGTTTCCCGCAGCGAAAGCATACTGAGACTGTTGAGTCTCTTTTCCGCACGAACAGCGACGCGCGTACTGAGACCAGCACTGGATCTGTCGGTGGTTTTCTTTCCGTCCACAATCTGAACCGCAAGTGCTGCATAGGACTCATTCTCCTTGGAGGACTGAATTGCGGCTCCGAGCGCCACTGCTTCATCTGGATTGACGTGGGAGAGGGGACGCTTCTTAAACAGCTTTTGAAGATAGTTTGGTACCTGCGGCATCCTTGTTGAACCGCCAACCAGAAGCACATCGGTAACATCTCGCTGCGAGAGTCCAGCCTCCTCCAAGACAGCAAGGCACAAAGCACCAGTGCGGTCAAGGAGATCCGCCGTATTCTCTTCAAACTCCGTTCTTGTAATGTTTACTGCGACCCTCCCATATCCGGGGAATGATGCGGCCACTTTCGCCGTTTGCATATTTTGCGCCGAGAGTTGCTTTTTAACTCCCTCGGACATTCCTCCGACAATAGACAGTAATTCCTGGTCGTCTCGGATCGAGAGGCCAGTTTCACTCTCAAAACGGGAAACAAGGATATCTTGGATTCTGGCGTCCCAATCGCGCCCGCCGAGCTTATGGTTGCCTCTGGTCGTGATCGTGGAAAGGACGCCGTTCTTTCCCATATGGACAAGTGTCACATCAAAAGTTCCGCCGCCCAGATCATAAACGAGAATGTTGGCGTTCTCTCTCCAGTGGTTCAATCCATATGCCATAGCTGCGGCATTCGGTTCGTCAATGATTTTCTTGACTTTGAGTCCTGCAGTCTCTGCCGCACGGATGGTCGCCTCGCGTTCCTTGGAATAAAAATAGGCGGGAACCGTTATAACGGCATCTTTAATGGTGTCGCTGATAGCAGCCTCTGCTTCCTCTTTCAAGTGCCGCAACAAAAGCGCCGACAAGTCCTCGGATGTATAGGGTTTGCCGTCAATGTAGCAATATGGTTTTTTCTCGCCCATCTCCCGCTTGAAGGTCGCAACACAGTCTTCCTCGCCGGCGTTATAGGCATCTTCCGCCTCACTGCCGAAAATGATCTCGCCATCGAGGAATTGAATGACCGAGGGGGTTAGTTTGCTACCCTCGCTATTAGGAATGATCTGAGGAAGTTTAGACTTGGGGTCAATATAGGCCACGGCAGAGAATGTGGTTCCTAAATCTATTCCGACTGATGTGCTCATATCGTTGCACTCCTATACATGGTTATTGTTTGATACTTCTTGTTTCTCCCAAACACATTTTTAATTTCCCGCGACAAAAGCACCTCAATGAAAGATGATCTTGTTTCGGTCGACAATCAGTCGACCATCATCAGGCGGGTAACATTTCACTTCTTCTTAAGCGGTAACACTACCTTATGGTGATATGTGTTACCCGGTCGAGACGTTCCGCAGCGGTTGCAATGCGTCTGCGACATCAGATTGGGTTTGCCACACTTAGGGCAAGTCCAAGTCATAACAGCACCTCCTTTTCATGCAAATTCATATCCAGGTTTGCATTTCACGTTTCGTCATTTTGTTTCGGACGTCACCAACAGATCACGTGTATTCTCACATGGACATCCCATTTTCTTCTTCTGCTTCCTGCTGCTTCATTTCAGAAGCAATGCCCTCCCAATCGGTAGATGTATGGTAGATGTTTGCCGAACAATCGCCATTGTTCAGGCTCTCATATTCTTGCTGTATCTTATCACGTTCCTCGGATACGAATCGCTCGATGGCCGCTTCATCAGTAACACCGTGATCCCTTGAGTTTTCACGATAGTTATCAAGAACTGCTTCCATGTCTCGTTCCCGACTAGCGCGAATATCTGGTGTAATTGTCCGTTTTAATACCTTGGGAGTCTCCATATACAACTGCTCCCCTTAAATATTTATCCTTCCACAGAGATTGGCATCACATCGCAAATACAGTGATGCGATGCCAACCTTTAATCATCGGATAGCTTCTTAAATCTGACCGCTGGTATTGATCCCCTCGAAACGCTTCTTTGCCTCGGTGACCTGTTCGGCTGTATAACCGTTGTCGGGATTGATCTCGACCGTAGTAGCTTCGCCGGTCTTCATGTTCTCGGCGGTCACTTCCAGACCGACGGTACTGGAGCGGAACACAACACGGATCGGAGAACCCTTGGGTGTATTCGGAGGAAGCTGCAGCCGGACTTTGCCGATGCGCTTTACCTTAAGCTCCGGATCCGGATACTGTTCATTACCTTCCTGGTCAAAGCAGGGCAGCACGTGTTTGTTGACACGGTCTGTCGCAACGTTTTCATACACGTTGACAACGATTTCGGGCGCGTTATCGACTCTGGTGCGGTAGACCGCCTCAGCTTCTACGGGAATCTCGTCATCGACGAACAGCAGATTGTCAATCATATAGCTGTCCTCAGAAACGAATACGGCGGGGCCAAGAGAACGGGTGAGCTTATCGCTGACCGTGCTCACCTGCTGCGGAACATTGATCAGCAGATCTGATGCGTCCCCAGAGGAAATGACCTCATCGGGGATGTCCGCGATGACCTCCTGCTCTTCCTGAGAGATATCCTTGCCCTGCTGCAGCTTTTCTTTGATATCGACAATCCGCTCATTCCACTCGATGGCAGCGGACAGGGCGGCGCCTTTTGCGACGGCAAGGTTGGGCTGCTCTACGCGCACTTTGCCGGGAAAGAGACCCTCGACAGCATTTCTGATCATCGGCATAAAGGTCGAACCGCCGACCAGAAGCACAACATCCACATCGTCTGCGCCCAGTCCAACGCCGGAAAGAAGCTGATGCACGAAGTCCATCGTCTGCTCGACCAAATCCCGCGTCAGTTCCTCAAACTCCTGCCGATTGAGTTCAATGCGAGTACGATCCCTATCGTATTTGATGGTATAGCTCTTCTTTTCAAGCGTTGACAGATCCTTTTTGGCCTGCTCCACCTGCGCTCCGATCGTGGCCTTAAGCTCCTCATCCATGTCGGCAATCTCAGTGCCGTTTTCACGTGTGTACTGTTTGCACATGTAGTCAAACATGCGGGCATCCCAGTCGATACCACCGAGCCTGTCATTGCCGCCGCTCTTGATGATATCAATCAGAGCCTTTCCGTCATCGTCTACGCTGAAGTCAAAGAGAGTGATATCAAAGGTGCCGCCGCCAAGATCGTAGACCATGACCTTGCGGTTCTCTTTAAACTCGCGGACGCAGTAATTCAGCGCGGCCGCCGTCGGCTCGTTGACGATGTTCAGCACATTAAGACCGGCGATGATACCGGCCTGCTTCGTCGCGGTGCGCTCCTCGTTACCAAAATACGCAGGGCAGGTAATGACCACATTCTTAACGTCATGCCCCTGAGCGTCTGCGTAAGCCTTCATACGCTTTAAGAACAGCGCGGAGATCGTGATGGGGTCGTATTTGACTCCGTCAAATTCGTATGTAGGCGCATCCGACTTCCCGATGTACCTCTTCACGAACTCTACTACTCGGTCGCCCTCGAAATCTTTCTGATTCTTGGCGATCTCGCCAACCACGGGATCGGAGCCGTCTTGGAAGTAAACAGCGGACGCCAGAAGATCGCTGCCCTCGTCCAGATTTGCAATAACTTCCGGCATCCCGTTATCATCCAGTGTGGTAATGACGGAATAAGTAGTTCCTAAGTCGATTCCATAAACTTTTGCCATTTTGTGTTTCCCCCTTATTCTGAGTCTGAACCGTCAGCGGTTTCAGTAATTTCGGTGTCGATATTTGCGGCAGGACTCTCGAAGAAATAGATGTCTACAAGTTCCTTTATCACCGTCCGATTCCCAATGTAGAAGCCGGAGTTATAGGATTTTGCCACCGTATCATGTTTCTCAGGATCATCTGTCGGAATGCGGTTGAGGATTTGGCAATGCCTCGGATTCCTCTTTTCGCCGGGTGCGCTACGCAGCTTGCCCATCCCGTAAACTTCAAGCAAGTCCTCCAGATCCAAGAGCATATATTTGATACTCTTTTTGGCCTTAGGCTCGGCAACCTCATCTGCCAGCGTCTCATTGTTGCCGTAAATCCTTGCAATGGCGGCGAGAATATCATCGTAAACTCTGCCTTTGTCGATCTTTCGATACTGTTCCAGCTCATCCTGCATGGACTTCAGCCGTCCGGAGAACTCCGTATGATACAATTTGTGCATTTCTCGGACTTCCGAGAAAATGCGCTGTTCGGTGTTAGCTATGACTTCTAGCTTTTGACCGATCTGTTCCAGACCAACGGCATCTGTTTCCGAAGCTTCCTTTGGGGTGTCCGCAGGGGGCTTTGCATTTGGGTCAGCTTCACTGGCCACCGCATCCTCTGTGGGCGCTTCTGTTACCTCTGAGGTCTGGTCACTTTCTGGCACTGCCTCCTCGTCAGACACGGGGCTGTATTCAGGATCGGGAACGGGTTGCATCTCTGCACGAAACGCCTCGCCGTCCGGGGATAGGGACTCATCGAACATTCTTTCTTCCTCCAACGTGCTGTCCTCCAATCTTGTTAATCTTTTACTTCCGCAATCAGTACGCCGTCGATGCTGTGGATACAAGCCACACCATCTGCCAGTTTTCCGAGTGTTTCCGCTCTGATCCGAGGTTCATCCGTCTCGTCAACAGACAGACCCCGCGAATTGCTTGTGTTCATAAAGGCGTTATTTTGGGAAATGTTATAGCGTATGCGTATTTTTCTGTACTTTCCCAAATGCTCCGACCACTTTTGGCAGGTGGTTCCCGAGGCATGTCGAAACAATACCGTCGTGTTCACATTGCCCGTAATCTCTGAGAATAGATCATCGCCGCGCTGCTCACCTCCGAAAAGGGACGATACAAAGTCCTGGCAACTGACCGCATATGGATGCCCACGGAGCACATCGGTTATCTTGTCGTGCTTAGAGATTGGGATGTTGTCCATGAGTACGGCAAATTCCTTGCCTTGGCTTTGCAGGAGCAACAAGTGGTTGAGTACCAGAGATACCAGCAGCTCATTGCCTGAACTGCCCACATCAATGGTTATCACACCCTTTTGGTTCAGCATCCGCTTGATGTTTGAAAACTTTGATAACGGCTTACCGTAGACTGCCTCGGACTGCCGATTGAGCCGATTAAGAAAAATCCTAACCGCGTCAGTATCCGAGGAGCCGGCCATGCAGTAGTGGTTTATTTCATCGTAATCATCACCCGTAAGCTGCCCGCAGTTTTTCATGGCGTCGATCTTGACTTTCAGCGAAATCAGCGGGAACGCAGAAAGGTTTTGCAGTGTAATTTTGCCGTCCGTCAGGAGCAAAACCTCAATCAAAGCACGAAGCAACGATTCAGCGGCCGGAGTTGCTGTGTCTTTCGGCATGGTTTCGTAAAGCAGAAACGCGATATCATCGACAGGCAGCCCTCGGAAAACGTCGTAAAAACAGTCTTTACGGGAAATGAATTCATAGTCACGGCTATGGTTTTTTATCATTTGCTGCAGCTCGTTATTGCCTGTGTGCAGTACGATAACGGACGTGTTCTCTGCTTGTGCCTTATGTACAAACGGTATCAGTGCCAAAACTCGCTCTTTATTTTGCCCACCAGAAACGATAACGCTTGTAGGGTTATCACTTTCTCCCCAGATGTAATCAAGCGCAGGCGTTGGCGTCTGAGACTGATAATCATAGACATCGTTGTCGTCTGGCTCCCCAGCGGTTAAAAGGAGCTGCTGCTTGTTGATGCCGGGAAGCACGGCGACCGCACGGTTCTGAAAGTTAGCGTCTGCTGCATGCTGGTATAAAGCGCGGATCTCCTTTTTTGTGCGGGCATTCTGCAGACCGGTATAAATCATATTGCCGGTCCACATCGAAGCAGCGGTTGCCCCGCGTGCGACTCCGCCCATTATTCCCATAGTAGTGCCGAACCATCCCACTAGCCGCGACCTCCTTTACTGAAAAATATCGAACTTATATTTAAATGGTGAATGCGAGGGAAGACTGACTACCGCCTCGCCAACCGTGAGGGCCGTCAAATCCCAATCTTCTACGACATATCCCTCGCGCTTCTCATAATGATTGCTGCCATTTGCCTCTGGAAACGACTCCAAGATCATATTTCGTCCCATGAGCTGGCACACATATTCTCTGGTTGTATAGTCGTTCTGGTGGAATGCAAATACAGACGAGAAACCGGATACGGCGTTTTTCGCTTTGGTTTCGTTGCTGTAATTCGCGTTCAGCTGATCTATGCTCTGAAGCCCTGCAAGAATCTTAACGCCTAAGCTGCGGCCGAAGTTGATACCATCCTCCAAATGGCGAAGGTTCGGGAGAAGCTTCAGTTCGTCAACAATCAGATAGACATTACCTTGGGACGCAGTCCTGCCTAATGCTTCTTTGAGCGCAAGATCAAAAAGCAAGGTGTATATTGGAGACAGCACATCGCCGATAGAGAGGTCATATTCAATGAACGCGATTTTCCCACCCTTTTGCCGGATAAACTTGCGCATCGAGAAATCTCCAGCATCCGCAAATACCCCTGTCAGGACATCTCGTGTGACTGAATACATCTCAGACAGCACCCCCTGAGCCTGCGTACCGGTTTTTCCGCCGATATAGGAAGCGACGGAAACAAGATCGGCGTGCTGCTCAAGCAGCTTGCGCAATGTCTCCACCGAGGCCGAATCAATATATTCTTTCAAGTCCTCATTGTTCGGTACGACACCGTTCTTAATCAAGGCGATTATGATTGAGGCCAGCAAGTCTCTGGCGGCAATGGGGAAAAACGGATTGCTGCTATTCCTCTCTACCAGATTAGCAAACAGCGACTTGCAGATTTCCTGCGTATTTTGGAGCACAGATATCGGGTCTTTGCCGTCGGCTATGATTTCCTCATAGATACTCCATCGCTCGGACATCTTGCGATACTGGACAGAGTTACCTATCACGATGTCCCCCTTAGAGTAGAATTTGCTATAAAAGTCTCCCTTGCTGTCGAAAATAAGGACGATATCGTTAGATGTCAGCTTTGCCTTGATCTGCTGAACCATATGGTAGAAAAGATTCGTTTTGCCACAGCCTGTCCCGCCAACAAGCAGGATGTGCTTACTCAGCATCTCCTCCGTCAGGCCGAAGGAAGACTTTTTTCCCTTAAACTCTCCAGGGACATGAATGATTGCCTTGGGGACATCGGTCGGCGGCACATTATTTTCCAGCAGCCCACCATATACCACCTCGTGACTAATCAGCATACACTCACCTTCCTCTACATATCCATTTCCTGTTCGTGATCTTTCTCAAATTTTCCGCGCAGTTCCTTTAGCATTTCCTTGGTGATTCGTGCTCTGTTCATTGTTCTCCCGCGCCTTTCGTATCACTGCAATCATCATATTTTGGTCGGTTCGTACTCCTCATTAAATTGCATGACAAGGTCAATGGGGTAAATCCGCAGTTCTCTCATCATCTCGGATGTTTCCTTCATGGAGTCAAAAATAAATACTATTACGAGTTTCGCTCTCTTCATTTCTATATCCTCCGGAATCGATTTTCTTACGCTTTTATGAAGATATTATGGTGTTATTCTGAAATTGTCAAGCATATTCCCCGCTCAGACTTCTGTCTTCTCTTCCGGAAAGGTATAGCTTCGGAGCGAGGCATTCCGAATTCCGAAAGAAGCGAATTCCTCGTTTCCCATGTCACGGAAATAGGACTCCACAATGCGGGCGATGCCGTTGTGCGCAACCAGAAGATAGCTTGTCTCCTTGTCTTCTCTAAGCTCATCCAAAAGATTGTAAATGCGCTGCGCAACCCGCATCATGGATTCTCCGCCGCCGAAGCTGTCTATAAAGTTCTCCTTGGCACGCTGAAAACCCACACCGTCCCGGGCTGTTCCCTCCCACTTGCCGAAGTTCTGCTCCCTGAGTCTCGTATCCACCGCAAGCGGCAGTTCGAGTATAGTCGCGATCTCCTCTGCTGTATCCCGCGCGCGGCTCAAGGGCGAACACAGTATTCGGTCAAGCGTTAACTCGCCTGCGTCCATGCGCGCCCTCAATTCACGCCCGATGGCGCGCGCCTGCTCCCTGCCGCGCTCGGTCAGGGGACTCTCGGTCGCCCCGCAAATTTTATTTTCAATGTTCCATACCGTCTCGCCGTGCCGCACAAAATATACGTTCCGCATCTCCCTGGCTCCTCTCCGCTCTTAAACGGCAATTTCTCTTCTTTTCGTCAACAAATCCTGCATCCGGTCGATGCAGATTTTCTTGCATTTTAGCAGAATTTTGCCTGCCTTGTCTGCCCTTTCCGCCGCATAAAAAGAAAAGCGCCGGCTTATCGCCGACACTTTTCCGTATTCGCTCACTTCCGTGCCTCACCGTTTCCTGTCACGGTCGCTTTTCTTCCTCTTTCACGATTTCCGCCCGGAATACCATAATCGTGTCCGCATCGGAGCAGCAGAACTCCGCGACTCCTTCCGGCTGTCCCGGCAATTTGCCGCCGTAACGAAGAATGTCAATATAGGGAAAGGCACAGTGCATCGCCATCGGACAGAGTTCGCCTCGCTCTGTATCATAGTCAAATGTCTGTCCGATCCGGTGCCCGCGGTGACAGCCCATCTTGCCGCGCCGGTCAATGACTGTCAGTTTAATTTTAGGTCTCTTCTGTCCCATGCTGTCCACCCTGTCTGTTTTGTCCTAAAAAAGGCTCTGATTCAGGCCTGATTTCCGGTGAGTTGCAATTCCTCGGCGTGTTCCTTCATACCCGCAATCGCGATTTCCGCGACCTCTTTGATGTCCATGCCGAGCATCTCACAGCCTTTCAGGATAATCTCTCGATTACACTTTGCGGCAAAGCCCTTGCTCTTAAACTTTTTCATGAAGCTCTTGATGTCCATATCAGCAATGCCGTTCGGGCGCATGCGCGCCGCCGCCTGAATGATGCCGCTCAGCTCATCCACCGTGTAGAGACTCTTCTCCATCTTGCTCTTCGGCTCGACCTCGTTCCGGTGTCCGTAGCCGTGACTTAAAATGGCGCGCACATCTTCCGCGGGGACGCCCTCGGCGAGCAGCTCTTGCTCGGTATGCAGAAGGTGTTCTTCCGGGAACTTCTCATAGTCGTAATCGTGGAGATAGCCGACCGCCTCCCAGTGCTCCCTGTCCTCACCGAAATACGCTGCCATCGCGCCCATGCAAGCCGCCACATTCGCCGCGTGCAGTTTTAAATGCGCCTCGGAGACCATTGTGTCATTGATTCGTTTTGCCTCCGCAATCGTCAACTTTTCCATGCTGTCGTATCTCCTCTCTTCCGCTTTTACGCGGCCTCTCGGCTTATGAATCTCTTTTAGTTTAACACAAGGGGCATACCATGTCAGTTTTTAATTTAATGCGGTTTCTATGAAATCAATCAAATTATATCATTATTTGTGCTTTTTTTAGTCCAATATATCATTTTTGTGGTATACTTGAACCGGAGGTGAGCACTATGTTACTTGAATTTCGTTTTCAGAATTACAGATCATTCCGTGATGAGACAGTTCTCTCGATGGAGGCAAGCGGCCTCTCAGCACTTAAGTCCTGCCTGATTCCGGTGAACAGTAAAGTTCAACTGCTCCCCAGTGTTGCTATTTTCGGCAAGAACGGCGGTGGTAAGACGAATGTCATACGTGCTTTCTGGCTTGCTGTACAATTTATACGCAATGCACAGCGCACACAACATGCCGGCGCTGAAGTTCCCGTACACCCTTTTCTCCTGAATGACTACTCGAATCAGAAGCCAAGCGTCTTTTCTTTTATTTTCATCATAAACGAGCAGAAATACTGGTATTCCTTCTCTGCCACGCGCAATGCGATTGTTCACGAGAGCCTGTACCATTCCCCGCGCGGTCAAAAGGCTCTTGTCTTCTCGCGCGAAGGACAACAATTTAAATTTACAGAGGAAAAGGCAACTCGCAAACTGATTGCTGAACTAGTTTCAGAGAATCAGCTATACTTTTCGGTCGCTTCTACGATGAAGGATCGAGACTGTATCCGAGCAATGCAATGGTTTCGAGAGCAGGTTATCTTTTCCAGAGATTATCCCGATATCCCTCGGCAGCTGCTCGCATATGCGGAAAACCCCGACATGCTTCGCGCTATTAACAGCTATGCGAAAGCAGCTGACCTTGGCATCTCTGATATGAAATTTGAAATCAATCGCAAAGAACTACCGGAAGATCGCTTACCCGACACTCTTCCAGATGATGTTAAAACAACGCTTGCACAGTTTCTGCAAGCCCTTCGAAAAAACATTGACACGATTGATACACAAATGCTTCTGCGCGAATTGAAAGCAACCGCCTATCATCCCGGCATCAAGCAAAATGGTGAGCACTCCGATTTCCCACTTACACTAGACGACGAGTCCGATGGTACCCGACAGCTCATGGCGCTTGCACCTGACATTGAGCATGCCTTGCAAACCGGAGCTGTCCTTTTTATCGATGAAATTGACACTACGCTACATCCGCTGCTCGTGCAGTACATCCTGGCAAAATTCCAGAGTAAACACAGCAATCCGAGAAAAGCACAGCTCATCTTTACCACACACGACACGGAGCTGCTCTCCATGGAATTGCTGCGAAAAGACCAACTCTACTTTGTCGACAAGGATCCTTTCAGTGGGATTTCTGAACTCTATAGCATCAGTGATTTGGGCACACGGACCAATGAAAACATTCGAAAATCTTATTTACTCGGCAAGTATGGAGCCATTCCGTCGCTTACTCCGGAAGAGGTGGAATAATGCCGCGCAAACAAAAAAAACCAAGCCGTTCATCTATGTCTTCTGCGAAGGTGAGAGTGAAGTCGCCTATGCCAATTTTCTTCAGCATGAATTTCAAAACAGTTTTGTCATAAAGACCAGGAAAATGACATCAACGAGACTCTTTGAAGAGACCAAACTTCTCTTTCAAAAGAATGCGATATATCGAAACAGTGTTGATTCCGTCGATGAAATCTGGTTCTTCTTCGATGTGGAAGACTATAATCTTCTGACACAAAGCAAACAAGACGAGAACGTCCTGCGGTGGAATCAGCGCATTAAAATTATCCGGGAATTGCGAAAGCTCCGCAAAAGACCTGGTGTCACCGTTCGTCTGCTCATGACCAGTGGCTGTATTGAGTACTGGTTCCTGTTACATTTTGAGTCGTCTGCACCTTCCTGTATAACTTCGCCTGATAAAGATAACATTGTCTCTAATCTTAAAAAGTATATCCCCAGCTATGAAAAAGCACATGTACCTTCCATAGAACAGATTGCAAAGAACTACAGTACTGAAGAAAGCAACAGCCGCAAAGTGCTGGATAATCTATCGCACTCTCAGGGTCTTCTTAAACTAAGCTCCGCTTCCACCCTTCGCGATGAAGATGAACGCAATCAGTGGCTTTGCACACACTGCAAAACTTTCTCTACCGTCCACGAAGCGATCTCTTTCCTACGAGAACAAGCATGAAAACACGAACTCTGCCGGAATGTTTCCGGCAGAGTTCGTGTTTTTGCTCTGTTACGGTACAGCCTGAATGTGTTTGAACAAACAGCGATAAAAGTTCGCTGCATCCTCCCCCTCGGCAAGCCCCGAAACCGAGCCGTCTCCGGATTCCAGTATCGTAAAGCGTCCGTCGGACAGTTCGGCGTAATCCAGGGTATAAAAAACACTGCCACCGTCCCCTCCTGCCCGGAATTGCGGCTTATGCGAATCGGCTCACCGTTCACATAAAACACACGGTACTCGTTGGTTCTGCCTTCATAGCGCTTTAGTTCCAGAAATTCCTTGATACAGATTCCGCCTGTCAGCAAGTCGCCGCGGTAACGGTAAAAAAGCTCCATCCATACATTGAATGCTTCCTGCGAGCAGTTCTCGTCAAAATAGGCGGGGAACTCGCTGCCTTTCACGGACTTCACATAATCTTTCACAAGAAAGCGACCAAACTCTCTAAGGCATGCCCGCACATCGATTTCGGCGTGCAGCGGAAACGTGAGCATGCGCGCGGTATTCGGCAAAAGCTCTGGGTATACGCGCGGGAATAAATGCAATTTCTCGTACATTTCGGGCGTTGTGATTAGTCGTATCTTCTGTGAGAGCAGCTCCCGATAAAAGACAGCATATTGTTCCGGTTTCATCATCCAGCCGCGATAGACGGCCGTGATTTCCCGCTCAGGCACGTAACTGAGCCTTAGCCGCTGTTCCCTGAACCAAGCTTGGTAGTCGAAGACTGCTGTCTCAAATCCGCCCTCCCAACGCGCTGCGCGATATTCTTCCGCAAGGTCTTCATCCACCTCTCAGTCACACCTTTTCCCCCTGCTCTTGTTTCTCTTTGTTCTCTTCCTGCACAAGCGAGCAGAGCACTCCCTGCGGCAGGACATAGAGCACTTTTCCCTCCGCTGAGTCCCCGATTTTATCGTAAAGTCGCCCTGCGCTGTAACTGTTTCCGATGACAGAGTGCGGGCTGTTCGCGACATAGCCCACTTTCCCGAGTCCCTCGAGCTCCACGCGGATTGCCTCCTTGTCCGCCTTGTTATCCGGCTCCTTGATGAGTTGAACCTTCATCTCCGGCTTAAAATACTCGTTCCCGTAGTAGTAATTGGTTCCGGCAATGGTGAAATAGATTGGATTCATTTTTCTGCCTCCTCTGCTTTTCTTATGTTTCCAGTCTACCACCCCGCTTGTCCCGAAAAACGGACACCATTACAGAAAAATACGGACTGCCTCCGGGAGAGGCGCGTTGCATTACGTCACGCCCGTTGGAAGCTGTATTTCGTAAGCAGACAACAGGGCGTCGGAATGAAAATTTGCTCTATCTTCACCATTGGAAATGCAAGTTCTGTGCTTCGGTGGCCACGCCTGCTTAATTCCGCGCTTCCCCTGTTCGCTTCCGGAAGAGTTCCAGGTCAAGGCATTCGGTCGCGACCTCCTGCAAAAAGGCAGTGTCGTGAGAGACTACAAAGAGGATGCGATCCTCTCGCTGCTGCTGTTTTAAGAGCGCCGCGATGCGCAGCATATTTTTCCGGTCCATGCCGCTGGTCGGTTCGTCAAAGTAGAAAAAGTCGGCGTCCTGCAGGAGGCAGGTCGCAAGTGCCAGTCTCTGCTTTTGTCCGCCCGAAAGGCTCATGGGATGCCGCTCTCTGAACGCAGAGAGTCCGAGTGCATGCAGTAAGTTCTCGATTGCACGCTGTATCTCCTCTTCCGTTGCCTTTTCTCGCATCCCCCCCGCTGTCTTCTCTCTCAGTCCTCGCCCCTTCCATGCGAGCCGCAACTCTTCCTCGACCGAATCCGCAAACAGCTGACTGTTCACATCCTGCATGACCAGGGCAGAGCGTGCAATGCGCTCACGCCCGGACAGCGGCTTTCCCCGAAGCGTGATGCGGCTCTTCTTCGGTGTCGCCAATCCCGTCATTGCGCGGAGCAGCGTAGATTTTCCGCAGCCGTTTTCACCGATGATGCCAAAGATTTTTCCGAAGGAAAAGGAGACCTGACTGAGCTTTAGTTCTTCGCCCCGCCGGAAGGGGCAGCAGAGCGTTTCCACGGTCAGCTCTCCCTCGTTTTTCCACGCGGGGAGCCGAAGCACGGGCTTTTCCCTGCTCCTAAGTCCCATAGCTGCAAGCGCCTCTTCGGAAAGAGTGAGAAATGCTTCCCGCGAAAAATCTCCGTCTATCCTCCCCTCTTCTAAGATAATCAGGCGATCCATGAGCACCGTTAGATAGTGGAGCCTGTGCTCCGCAATGAGAAGGGCTATGCCCTTTTCCTTTAACAAGGGCAGCATTTTCTGAAGAACCGCGATCGAGGCCTCATCCAGATTGGAGGAGGGTTCATCCATGACAATGAGCTTACAGCCCGCGAGATAACAGGCGGCGACTGATAAAATCTGCTTTTCCCCGCCGGAGAGCGCAAAGATATTTCGTCCGAGGAGATGTTCTATGGGGAATATCTTCAGTAAGTCCTCCATGCGCCTATCCATCTCCGCGCGATTAAGCCCCATGTTCTCCATGTAAAAGAGCAGCTCCAGCGTCGTATTCACATTGAAAAAGTGCGTCTTCGGATTCTGAAACACACTCGCAATTCGAAGTGCGATTTGATAGATGGGCAGCGTTTCGATACTCTCCCCTTCGAAGCGGATATGTCCCCTGCCCTCGCCTTGGTTATAGTGAAAAGCAAGGCCGTTGATTGCGTGAATCAGTGAAGATTTGCCGCTGCCGCTCTCCCCCGTGACCACTAAGCATTCCCCGGCTTTGAGCGTAAGACTAATATCTTTTAAGACCGGCTCCCCTTCTCCGTAAGAGAGCCAAAAATTCTCGATTTCAAGCATGGCTTCCCTCCTAGCGCAACACAGTCCAGCCGAGCAGCATGAGCCCGCCCATGGAGAGCGCGTATACGGCATCCACCGGCTGCAAGCGCGCCGGCGTGTATCTTGTCTTCGGCACCGGATTCTCGATGCACTTACACTCCGCCGCCTTTGCGATATCCTCCGCGATGTTGGAAGAGATGATGAGAAGCGGCACGGTGACATACTCGAGATAGCGCAGCGGGTTCCGCGTCCGAATCCCGCGTATCTTCATGGCCATCGCAATGTTACGCTTCTCTTCGGCAAAAGAGGGGAAAAAGCGGAACATGACCGCAACCGGGATGGAAATACTCTCAGGAATGTGCAGAAAATCCATGGATGCCAGTATGCTCCCCACATCCGAAGTCTTCATCAGGAAACGACCGCTTGCCACGGGAAAGTAGAGTAGGCGTAGCATGTAGGGCACGGTCAAAAACATCTTTAAAAGAATCGGGAGCGCGTACAGCTTCGGAAAACTCGGAAAGGCGCAGAGCAGCGCAAAGATGACTGTGTTTTGCACCGCGCTTTTCCGGTCGCCGTTTAAGAGATAGAAGAGCGAGAGTAAGAGAACGATACTCCACTCCGCATAAAGACAGAGCGGATGCACGATGGTTAAGCCGAAAAACCCCATAACGAGTAATTTCGTTATGGGATTCGGATTGAAGGGACTTTGCAGACTTTCCCAGGGTTTTAACTGCCGCTCCATCAGACAATGCCCGCCTTTTCAAAGTGCTTTCTTAAGAGCTTGCGCCCGAGAAATGCACCCACTATGCCGCCGAGCACAGCACCGAGGTACACGAGGCCAATGTTTCGGACACTGATCAGCCTTTCAAGGGCGTCTGCATACTCTCTCCCCATCTCCGCCTCGGTGAGCTGTAAATAACGCGCCTTCATCACGAGCATTTGCAGGAGAGAACTGCAGAGAAGGGTTGCCATGACCACATAGGCAAGCATGTTATAGCGCAGAGAGCGGTACTTTCCGATACGCCGTATTCCCTCTGCGACCAGCATCGTGACAAGCGCTATGCCGGGCACCAACAGCGTATGTCCGAAGAGAAACATGATAATCGGTGTGATCATGCCAAAAATCACGAGTGCCCAGGGCTTTTGTACTTTTGCCATAAAGAGCAGGACTATGGGGCCTCCCACCACGCCGAACACCATCGGATAAAAGAGGTAGAGGATGGGCACCACGCCCATCATTCCGACCGCAAACATGCAGACAAAATAAATCACGCCGAACACACCGATTGTCACCAGATCTCTGATTTCGAGACTCGTCTTCTTCTGACTCATGTGTACCCTCCTTTTGTTTTGCACACCCGCCGTGTGTGAACTGTTTTGGTCGATTTTTTGAGAACTTGCGTCAGCTGTCGGCGGCAGTTTGTGACATTTAACTATATGTTAGGATTATATAACTCCGTTTTTCCCCTGTCAACCGGCGCGGTATTTTTCTCTCTGTGCCTTTTCCCCCTGCTTTTCCACTTATGCTTTTCTTGTCCCTCTGATTTTCTTCTGCTGCTTTTCTCCTTTGCGCCTCGCTTTCTGCTCGTATCCTTCTGTTCTTCACGCTCTGCCTTCTTACGCCTGCTCTTCCGCCCCCCGGTCTCATTCTTGCTTCCTCTCCTCGATACCCAGCATTTCCCTTCGTCGCCTTTTTATTTTGCTCGCGCCTCTTGCCTTTGTGCCCCGGTCCTTCCGCGCCAAACTCTCCTGTTCCCCTCTTTTCTCGTTTTCCCCTTTTTCTTGTTTTCCCCCTTCTTTTTCTGTCCCGGAAAACGGACTTCATCCTTCCTCTCCTAGGCACCCGACTTTTCTCTTCCTCTCCTTTTTGTTTTGCTCGCGTCTCTTGCCTTTGTGCCCCGCTCCTTCCGTGCCAAACGCTCCGCTTTCCCCTCTTTTCTTGTTTTCCCCCCTCTGTTTTCTGTCCCGAAAAGCGGACTTTATCCTTCCCTTGCACCCTTGCTTCTGCTATATTGAAAACAGAAAAAGCCGCAGCTATGTGCGGCGCGCGGAGGAGAGAAAATCTATGGCAGGAAATGAGCGGCGCGGGGATCATCAGAAGCAAAAGCTCCTGTATCTCGCCAAACTTTTTACGGAAGAAACCGATGCCGAGCACGCGCTCGGCATGGCGGAAATCATTGATAAGCTCGCTGCCTGCGGCGTCAATGCCGATCGAAAGACCCTGTATCTCGACTTGCAGGAACTCCGGGACTTCGGCATGGACATTGATACCGTGAAAGCCGGGCGAAATACGCTCTACCGCCTTGTGTCTCGGCGTTTTGAACTCCCGGAGCTAAAACTCCTCGTGGATTCCGTGCAGTCAGCGAAATTTATCACCGAAAAAAAATCCAAGGAGTTGATTGCAAAACTCGAGTCCCTCGTGAGCAGGCATGAGGCAAAGCAACTGCAGCGCCAGGTCATTATTTCGGATCGCATCAAAAGCATGAACACGAGCGTCTACTACAATGTGGATGCCATCCACGAAGCCATCAATGTAGGCTGTCAAATTCGCTTTCAGTACTTTCAGTGGAACCTGAAAAAGGAAATGGAGCTTCGCAGAAACGGCACCTGGTATCAGATCAGTCCCTGGGCGCTCGTCTGGGACAGCGAATACTATTATCTCGTCGCCTATGAGGCCGCGAGCGATAAAATCAAGCACTACCGCGTCGACAAGATGAAACGGATTTCTGTGGTTGAAGAGAGGAGACAGGGCCTCGAGCGTTTTCGTCAGTTTAACACCGCGCGCTATTCCAAGAGTCTCTTCGGCATGAACGGCGGAGAAGAGATCATTGTGACGCTCGAGGCGACCAATGAGAAAGTCGGTATCCTGATAGACCGCTTCGGAAAAGAGATTCCGATTATGCCGATTGACGATGCGCACTTCCGCTGCCATGTCACCGTCGCGGTGAGTCGCCTCTTCCTCGGCTGGATTATGGGACTTGGCGGCGATGTGAGAATCGTCGCGCCGCAGGCTGTCGTAGACCGTATGACTTCCGAGGTGCAGCGCCTCGCCGCACAGTATCCGCAAAAGAAGCCCTGAGACTAGGTCTCAGGGCTTCTTAACGGTTTACGGTTTCTTCAAACTTCCGCCTTCAACGATAGAACTTCACTCTCTCTTCAATCTTCTCTTTCGCCTTGGGCTCCCGCTCTTCAACAATGCCGCCGAAGGGCATCTGCGCGAGCAGCTTCCAGCTGTCCGGGAGGCCGAAGAGCTCCCGCACCGTCTCATCGATTACGGGATTATAGTGCTGGAGGTTGGCGCCGATTCCGAGTTCACGGAGACCGCTCCAAATGTTAATCTGCAGCATACCGTTCGCCTGATTTGCCCAGACCGGGAAATTGTCCGCATAGAGCGGGAACTTCTCCTGCAAAGCCTTTACGGTATTCTCTTCGCAGAAATAGAGCACTGTCCCTGCCGCTGCCTTGAAGCCGTCAATCTTTTTTCTTGCGACCTTACCCTGAAAAGCCTCGTAAATCCGATCCCAGAGTTCATCCTGCTTCTCTCCGAGCGCCACCACGACGCGTGCGCTCTTCATGTTGAAGGCATCCGGAATGAGCTCTGTCGTCTCTTCGATGAGCGCCCGCACCGCCTCCTCCGAGACCGGAAGCTCTTTATTCAACTGATAATAACTTCTTCTCTTTCTGAGTCCCTCATGTATTGCCATTTGAAACCCCTCTTTCTACGGCTATCCCAGCCCTTGCCGCGCTGTACTACGTCATGCCGCAAACAGTTCCGGTTCCGTATTCAAAAGAATACGAACCAATACCCTATAATCCAGATATTGCACGTCATCAAGTCCTTGGTGAATCTTTTTCGCCAGCCGACTACGGTAATAACAATCCATTGCCTTTTCCAGTGTGATGCCCTTTACTGCGGCAAGATGTGAAATCAGGCGCTCTTCGAGTACTTCCCGGTAATATTTTTCCAATACATCTCCGCTCATACCTTCACCTCCTCGGAAGAGCAAAACTTCAAAAGACAATCTACAGCAGTCTGCGTGATAAAAGCAATCTGATCATACCCCGGATACACACGTATCTCTCGCAAAGCCCTCTCCTTATCCCAGATACCGCTTTGATACATGTCCCAACTCGAAAGACCTTATCGTTTGCTACTTTTCCCAGGATTACATCAAAATCGCAATATTCCTGCGCTCCGTCCCGGCAACTGCACACAAAATCAATCCAAGCTTCTAAATCATCACCGAAATCTTTGAATACAAGCCCCATCTGTCCATTTTTCATTTCATAGACATTCAGGATAGCTCTTTCGCTGCCTTTCGAAAATCCGGCCTTACGTCTCGCCCATTTCTCCGCTTGCTTCTTTACGGTAGTGACATAGAAGCCGCGGCCGAAATCCAAGTTGCGATCGGAATAGCTCACATCCGGATGCTCCACAATTTGATTAGATCCGTGATATACAATCATATGCTCACCTCACGCGCATTCAGATATTCCTCAATGTCCCGAATGATATACGCAGAGCTCTGGGTATGCAGGATGTCATAATTCGGAAGCAAATATCGTTCCAAACAAGCACTCTTTTTCAGCGCCTGATATACCTCTGCGGGCTCTACCTTCCAGCGATCCGCACAAGCATGAATCATATATATGACAAATGAAAATTGGTCTCGATCCATCTTGCGGCTCCTCTCTCACTTCTTTACCTGTTTTGATTGTAGCAAAAACACTCAAGCAAAAACAGTCCCGCGTTTTCACGCGGGACTGCTCTTCTTCCCGGAATCGAATCAGCCGCCGTAGCGGTCGTAGTGCTTGCCGCCCCAGTAGACCTGCTGCGCGACTTCCGCCTTCTCACTGAGTGTCACATCCTTAAAGATGTACTCCTTGAACTTCTCAAAGCCGGTGCGGTCCACAATGTAGCCGATGTGCTCCTTGTGCTCAACCGCATCCGGATCGATGTACTCCTCGATGTAGGCGTAGGTATTTGCCGCAATGCGGAGAATGCTCTCCTCGTCACACCATTTGATGAAGTCCTCGGCGAGACGCGGGTTCCGCTTGCCGGTGCGACCGAGCAGCACCAGACGGAAGTAGTGCTCCTTGCTTCTGGTCCACGCTCTGGTCGGGCAGTAGGTGATGCAGACCCCGCAACCGATGCACTTCTTCGTGTCGCGGACAATCTTGCCGTTCACGAGCGAGAGCGCGTTGACCGAGCGCTTTTTGCAGTACTTGATGCACTGCTCACAGGCGACGCAGCGGTTCGGGTCGTACTGCGGCTCGGTCATACCGATGATGCCGAAGTCCGCCAGACGCACCTTTGCGCAGTCATTCGAGCAGCCGGTGAAGGCCACCTTCACATGACGGTCGTTCGGGAAAATCTCATTTTCCATCTTCTGCGCAAACGCCGTCGTGTCATAGCAGCCGAAGGGACAGAGTCTCGCGCCCGGGCAGGCGATCACGTTGCGCGTGCCTGATGCCGGATAGCCCTTGCCTTTTTCCGGCTGGTTGATGCGGAGCGAGTCGATGATCAGCTGCACTTCCTGATTGACCTTGTCCATATCCTGCAGGCGAATGCCCGGAATCTCAATACCCTGACGGTTCGTGATGTCGATCTGACCGTTTCCGTACTTCTCCGCAATCTCAACGACACGTCCCAGGGACTTCGCGTCAATGACACCACCCGGAATACGGATTCTGGAAGCCGTCTCCCCGCGCACCTTTGAGTAACGGAATGCATTTTTCTTCAGTTTTCCTAAATTGATATCTAAAGCTCCCATTTCTTCTCTCCGTTCTGACTCAGTCAATCATCTCTTTGGCTTCCACATAGTTGAACACCGGTCCGTCGAGGCAGATGTAGGTGTCGCTGACACGGCAGTGTCCGCACTTGCCGAGACCGCAGCACATCTTTCTCTCGTAGGAGACCGTGATATTCTCCTCTTTAAAGCCCTTCTTCAGAAGTTCAATGATCGTAAATTTCATCATCGGCGGCGGGCCGACCACAACGGCCTTTGCCTTGGCCGGATCCGCGAGCGGCAGATCTGCGATGTACTTTGTGACGAGGCCGATGTTGCCCTCGTACCCTTCCGGCGCACCGTCCACGGTCAGAATCAGATTCAGCTTGTCCTTCCAATCCGCAAGGTCATCGCGAAACAGCATGTCCGCGGGGCTGCGGAAGCCTGCAATCACATATTTCTGCTTGGCATTCTCCATCTCGCTGAGCGCCTCAATCACGCCGCGCACCGGAGACACACCCGTGCCTCCCGCCACGACCACGGTCTCGCCGTCTTGATAGAGCTCGGTGTCAAAGCCGTTTCCGTAGGGACCGCGGAGCAGGAGGGTATCGCCTTCATAGTTCTCAAAGACTTCGTTGGTCACGCGGCCCACTTTGCGGATGGTGAGATCCACAAAGCCCTCGCCGATGCCCGAGACCGAAATCGGCGCCTCGCCGTACTTCGGCATCGAAACCTCGAAAAACTGTCCGGGCTTTACCGGCTCCTCACCCTTGTATTCCATCCGAAAAGTGAACTCTTTCTCCGTGTGCCGGATAACTTCCAAAATCTTGGAAGGATAGGGAATATACGGATTACGCATTCTTGCTGCCCTCCTTTTCCATCTCTTCGACCGCAGCTGCCACCTTGTTTATGATGTTGGAGAAGCTGATGTACTCGCCGCAGATATCGTCGCAGCGGCCGCAGCCCACACACATGTCATAGCCGAAGCGCTTCCGGAAGTCGCGAATCTTATGAAGCGTCTTGAAGCGCATGCGCTCGCCCTGTGTCTTCCGGTACTGACCGCCGCCCGCCACATTCGTGTAGCCGTCCACCATGCAGGAGCTGCCGACCCGGCGGCGCTCACCGACCTTGCCGTTGTCCGTATAGTAGACGTCCTGCATCGTATAGCAGGAACAGGTAGGACAGGCGTAATTGCACCGTCCGCAGCCGATGCAGCGGGTATTGTACTCATCCCAGAGCGGATGCTTCACGATTTCAATCGGGATATTCTCCGGCACAGTGACGCGGACTTCGTTCTCGGTCACATGGCGCGGCACCACTTCCTCCTGTCGCTCGCTGCTCGATGCAAACGCGCCGCGCACCGCTTCTTCGAGCACATTGATGCGGTAACTCTCGTCAATCTTATCGACCGAGAAAGCGTAGCCGTCCTTTGTGATGTTTGCTCCCATGTCGACACAGAAGCAGTTCTCATAGCTGTGTCCGCAGCCGATCAGCACATAGTGAAGCTTCTCGCGGCGTCTCTGATAGAACCAGTCCTGCTCGCGCCCGTTGTGTAAGTACATGTCGTCGAGGCGCTTCATCGCCTGTAAATCGCAACTCCGAAGGAAAAGGAGCACCGGTCTCGTGTCGATATCCGCCTCCTTACACTGCTCCTCCGTGAAGAAGAACAGCGTCTCCGAGAGCGGCGTCAACGCCTCTTTGGCGGAGTAATCGGACTTCGCCTCGAGTTCAATCGGGGTTCCCTCTTCCACTTCATCATAAATCACGGCGTCAATGTCCGTGAAGCGCCCCGCCCCCTTTTTGCGGACCGGTGCAAAAATGCGGTACTCTTTCCGAAGTTCTTTCAGAGCGTCCTGAAATCCTTCTTCTGTCAGTATGTAACCCATTGAAATTCCTCCTTGTGGAAAAATGTTAGTTCTGCAATTCATATGCGTAGAGGGCGTTCCCGGAGTTTGTCTTCCCGAGGCAAATGCCGAAACAGCGCCGCAGGGTATCCCGCTCTTCGAGCAGTTCCTCCGGTGTCCCGGAGAGTATCATGCGTCCCTCGTTCATGACGAGAATCCGGTCACTCACCGTAAAGCTGAGCGCGAGATCATGCGAGGTCATCAGCACGCCCTTGCCCGCCGCCGCGAGATAGCGCACCAGCTCGACCGTCGCCTTCTGGTGGGCAATATCCATATAGGATGTCACCTCATCGAGCAGAAAAAAAGCCGGGTCCTGGGCAATCAACATCGCGAGAAACGCGCGCTGCCTTTCGCCGCCGGACAAAGCGGGCACCTGCTTGTCGCCGTACGCCGCGAGGTCCGCAATCCGGAGTGCCGCCGCAATCTGCTCTCTGTCGCTCTCTCCGAGCGACCGGAACATCTTTTTCCGGCGGAAACAACCGTGTGCCACCAGCGTCCGCACATCCATGTGCGGGGCTGTGAGTGTCTGCGGAAGGTAGCCGATACAGGCCGCGCGTTCCTTCGGCGAGAGTGTCTTTAGCTCCCGCTTGTCGCAGCGTATGCTGCCCTGATACGGCAAAAGACCCACGAGTGTCTTTAAAAACGTGGACTTACCGCAACCGTTTTTCCCGATCACAGTCGTTATTTTGCCTGCGGAAAAAGTCTCCGCCGCGATCGAAATGACGGGCGGCTCGCCCCTCGCTCCCGCTGCGGCATAACCCGCCGTCAGCTCTCTGACTTCAATCATATGCCACGCTTTCTGTGCATCAGCATCCAGATAAAAAACGGCGCACCGAGAAGGCTTAAGAGCAGCCCGACCGGCAGCTCGTAGGGGTAAAAGAGACGCCGCGCCAGAAAATCGGCCGCGATAAGCAGGGCGCTGCCGTAGAGCCCTGAGAGCGTGAACATCTGCCGCGCCGACATCTGCCCCGCAAAAAAGCGCCGCAGCACATTCGGCACAATCAGGCCGAGAAATCCGATCAGTCCGCCGATACAGACCGCCGCGGCCGCGAGCACGGTCGCGGTCACCATCGTGAGCAAGCGATGCTTTGTCACGGATAATCCGAGCCCCTGTGCGACCTCGTCGCCGAGCGAAAAGAGATCTATGCCGCCGCCGAGCAGGGCGCCCGCGAGAAGCCCCGGCAGGATAAAGACCGCCGAAAATAAGAGTCCGTCATACTGTAAGCCCGCAAAGCCGCCGAGCGTAAAGGCCTGCTTGTCCGCAACCGCATGCGGGAAGAACGTCACGATGCCGTTCACCGCCGCGCCCATGAGCGCCGAGACCGCAACGCCGGAGAGCACAATTACGCTCCGGCTGTAGCCCGCCTTTCTCGCAATCAGCAGTACCAGCGAAATCGAGAGCAATGCCCCGAGAAAGGCCAGCACAAAGCGGGCCGCCGTCACTGCCGGAAACAAGAGCGCGGCGAGCAGCGCAAACAGTCCCGCGCCCGCGTTGACGCCCATGACACTCGGGGAAGCAAGCGCATTGTGCAGCGCTTCCTGCATGAGATAGCCCGACGCGCCGAGCGCCGCCCCGGAGAGCAGCGCACCGAGGGTGCGTGGCACCCGCACATAGCAGAGAATTCTCCGCACATCTCCCGCAGCGCCGCGCAGGCCGAAGAACACCGAAAACCAGGTGAAAAGCAGGGTCAGCGCAAGCCCGAAAAGGAGCGCGGACACAAAGGATCCTTTTTTCACTGCTTTTCCGCCGCACCCCCGAGGAGCTCTGAGAGCTTTGCGTAAGCCTCGCCCCAGCGCGCATTCGGCTTATACTGAAACAAGTCCTTCGGCAATACGGCCGTGTGGCCGTCCTTGACAGCTTTCAGCTGATCGTAGGCAGGCTGTCCGCCGATCAACTCCTGGTAGACTGCCTCTGCCTCCTTCGGCTCTCCCTGAAAAATCACGAATAAGTAGTCCGGGTTTGCCTCCGTGATGCCCTCCATGCTGAGCTGATCCAAAAGGCTCTCGGGTGCCGCATTCGTGAGACCGAGATCCTCGAGCATCGCAACCGCGAAGTGATCGGACTTTAACACTTTGGTCTTTGCCGCGGAAGCCCGGATGACGAGGAAGGTTTTCCCCTTGACTTCGCCCGGCAGCGCTGCCTTGACGCTGTCAATCTTCTGCTGCACCGCCGTGACATTCTTCTCGTAGAGATCCGCGCGACCGGTCTCAGCGGTAAAGTTCTGCATCACCGACGCGTAATCGGCAAAGTTGTTAATATCGACCGCCTGACAGCGGATACCGGCCGCCTCAAGCGTCTTCTGCACTTCGCGCTGCGCCGGAATGTCCGGCGCCGTCAGCACGAGTGCCGGGTGCAGCGCGAGAATCGCCTCCGCGCTCGGCGCCGACAGTTTGCCGACCGAAGCGCACTCCTTCGAGAGTCCCTCGAGATCCATCGCATCGTCGGTCACGCCGACCAGATTTCCGCCGGCAAGGAGCCACATCTCGCCGACCGAGCGGGACAGTGCCACCACGCGCGAATCCGCCGAAAGATCTGACGCTTCGGTGCTCTCCGCGGCCTGAGCGCTGCTCTCCGCTTTCGCGGCTGTCGTCGTCTCCGTCTGCTGCTGTCCGCCGCAGGCGACGCAGAACAGAATTCCGAACAATAGACATAGTGCCAGGTACAGCCGATTTTTTTTCTTCTCCATCATCTTCCTTTCTCCGAAACACAAGCCGAGGGACGGCGACATTGTTAATTCTATAACAATCTTCTCCGCCCTCTACCATCTTTTTACAATTCAGTTTATACTAAAACAAAAAGCAAACTGTTTCCTATGCAACAGTTTTTTGTTTGTCTTGTATGAGGTATCACAATGGAATCTACTGAATTCAGCTTAGAGGCCTTAACCCGTTTTCCGCTCTTTGAGGGACTTTCCGCCGGTGAGCTCGAAGCACTGCTTCCCTGTCTGGACGGCTACATCCGCTCCTACCCGCGGAACAGTTTCCTGATTCTCGATGAAGACAGTGTCCCCTATGTCGGGATGCTGCTCTCCGGCATGATTTTCATGCTGAAGGAAGATGAGAACGGCCACCAGTCTTTCTTAAACTACATGCTGCCCGGCGATCTCTTCGGCGAATCTTTTTCGCTCCGCAAGAAAAAGACGCCGGCCCATGTCTCCTTTCTCGCCGCCAGAAATGCGACCGCTCTCTTTTTGCCGCTCGGAAAAATTATGCGAAGCTGTGAGCATCACTGTCGCTTTCACCGCATCATGACCGAGAATATGTATGAGCTCCTCGCGAAGAAAAACGGGCAGCTCATGCAGACACTTGACATTCTCTCAAAAGACACGCTCCGGGAGAAAATACTCTCCTATCTGCAACTCCGTCCGGAAGGACTTCAGGCACTACCCGGGCTGCCGCCGACAGCCACTGTCACGCTGACCGTAGATCTCCCCCTCAACAAGTCGGAACTCGCGCACTACCTGAATGTGAACCGGAGCTCGCTCTGCCGTGAGCTCACCGCGATGGAGAAGGACGGTCTGCTTTCGGTCACCGGAAACCGCTACACGCTCTTCGCCTCCTGACGAAAGTGGCGCAAACACACAACATGCATCACAATGTCTTTTCCGGATTTTCTCTTCGCAAAACTGCCTCGCCCAGAATTGTCACCGCTCTGCCGTCGCCTGCACCGATTCATCGTGCTACGGACAACTTGTCCGTAGTCGCTTCGCACGCACAAGCGGATTGACCGTAAGGCGCAAAAAAAGCTCCGGACGAAAGTCCCGGGGCTTTTTCGATACCTGTTCGATACCTGTCATTGATTCCGTTTTTCGGTCCCGTGTGTCCGAATCAAAACCGAACCCGGCTGCTATCCGCCTCGATTCTATTCCATCCGAATGTCACGCGACCTTATCTCGGCGCACACTGTCGCCTCGTACTGCGATACCCTGTACTCTGCCTCAGAGACCTGCCTTAAAGAACTTGCGGAATGCGGTGACTTCCTCCATGGACTGGGTAATTGCAACGGAGTACTTGGCCGAAGCTTTGATTCCCGGCTCGTAGGTGACAGGCTCGAACTGATAGTGAACGCCTTCCTTGGATGCCGAGCAATAGCCGGTCCAGCCGGACGCAATTTTGCCGCCGTTCTCCTTGTTGAAGACCTCGGCCTCGCCCCACTCGGTGAGTTGCGCGTTCACCGGCACAATCACAACCTCGCCCGGCTTGTAGCCCACAATGTAATTGCTGTGCACATTGACCTCCACGACCACAGCATTGTGCGGAACCTCCATATGGCAGTAAATCAAAGTGTAGGCATCTCCGTCCGCAACCAGCGAGTTGAAAATCTCCCGCATTTTTGCCTTGTTCTTCCGGTTGTCCTCATCGGACGCCCCCGTCAGCGCCTTCTTCAGCAAATCCTTTAAACCCATCTCTGTTTTCCCCCTTCATCTTTTCTCTTTTTCGCGCAAGACTTGCCGCGACAACACTATGTTTCAGTATACAGCAGAGTCCCGCAAAAACAAGCGAAACTCGGTTCCTCTCTTCTCATTCCTCCAAAATAGTGCCGCTTAAAACTTCTCTGTTGCCTGCCGCACCGATATCCCCGCTGTGCCAAGCACTTACGCCTCGCCTTATCTCCGCCTACTGCCTAACCAAGAAGTCTGCGCATCAAAACGCTTGCTCTCACTTCCCCTTTGCCTTCCGCGCAACGCGAGCTTTTCCCTTTCATATCCCATGAAAAACGATACACGAATCTTCGGGGGTATGCTCATTCCTATGTACACATGGTCCGGCATCAAAGGTCCTACTATAAGCTCTACACCTTTGTATGCGCAAAGATCATGTGGGATTTGAGCCAAATCCTTCTTGCATTGATTGTAGCTTATTTTTCGTCTATACTTTGGCGTAACGACGATACGGTACTTGCACAGCTATTTGGTATGTGCGGCACGATTCGCCTTTGGCATGAAATCACCTTTCCTTTCTCTGTAGCGGCTTGGACACCTCTATTGTGCGGAAAGGTGATTTCTTTGTGAAACGATTTGTCTCCACCCGCATAGCGGGTATTTTTTTGAAGTTGCATTCCGCAAAAGATTTCCCCTTTCATACTCTCCGCTGTTTTCGGTATAATAAAGTTCATGAGGGAGGTAAGCGAAAACCATGGAGAAATATACAAACCTCAAGGAAATGGTCTACAATGCGGTTCTTCAAGAGATTATCTCCGGCAAATATCAGCCCGGCGATATTCTGAACGAGAAGAAACTCATTGAGAAATACGAAGTCAGCAAGTCTCCCGTCCGGGATGCCCTGATTGCGCTCTGCGCGGACGGCGTTGTCCAGAGCATTCCGCGCTACGGCTACGAAGTCATACGCCTGACGCATATCGATATCTATGAAATGCTTCAGTACCGGGAATTTCTGGAGAGCGGCGCGCTGCGCGAGAACTATAAGCGCTTCGGCGAAGCCGAAATCGAACTGCTGACGCAGCTGAACCGGAATTGTCAGCGGGACGATGTGGACCCCATTCAGCACTGGCGCTTCAACATGGACTTCCACGAAAAACTGATGGAGTTCTGCGGCAATACCTTTATCACGATGAATGTGAAGCGCTGCATGTCACGCCTGCTCCGCGCCTACTCCCAGCTCTACTGGAACCGGCGCGCCGACCGACTCCTCTCCTATGACACAAAACACCACGAGTTAATCATTGCCGATCTCGCCCGGAAGGATCCGGCGGCACTCGTGCGTGACATCCGCGATGACCTCCGCGACTTCGGCGGGTATATGGGACTCTGAACCGAAGCCTGTCCCTGCCTGCTCTCTTGACTGCCCTCTTTCCCGTTCCCGCGGGAAAGAGGGCTTCTTTATGTTTTCGCCATTTTTCTTGTAAATTTTACAGGTTTTTTCGTCAAAATCACTTGATTCTGATAATATCAGTGGTATTATCATTGTGAGAGGAGGCCTGTTATGTTCGTTGAAAATCCAGAATCGTTCAGCAATTACACAGCAATCCTGCGAGAAGAGCTGGTGCCCGCAATGGGCTGCACCGAGCCGATTGCGATTGCCTATGCCGCGGCAAAGGCGAAGGAACTGTTGGGGGAGGAGCCGCTCCACATCACAGTGGACTGCTCCGGCAACATCATCAAAAACGTAAAAGGCGTCACCGTGCCGAACTCGGGCGGGCAAAAGGGCATCAAGGTCGCCGCGACCCTCGGCATCACCGGCGGGCAGGCGGACAAGAAGCTCGAAGTCATTTCCGCCGCGGATGACAGCGCGCGGGAACGCTGTCGGGAGCTCGTAAACGCCGGTTTCTGTGAGGTCAATTTCGCGGAAGATGTTCCGAATCTCTACATCGCCGCGAAAGTCCGCGGCAGCACGCACACGGCGGAAGTCGTGATTGCGGAGCACCACACCAACATTGTCCGCATGGCGCGCGACGGCGTCACGGTCTTTGAGCAGGCAAATGCCGCCGCTTACCCGGAAAATGCCTCGCTTTCAAGCGCCGACCGCCGCAAAATGACACTGCGGGGGCTGCTCGACTACGCCGCCCGGGTGGATCTCTCGGAAGTCAGCGACCTTCTTGAACGGCAAATTCGCTATAACCGGGCCATTTCCCAGGAGGGACTCGACAACGGCTGGGGCGCCCGCATCGGCAAAACCATGCTCGAGAGCTGGGGCAGCGATGTAAAGACCCGGGCGATTGCACGGGCCGCCGCCGGTTCCGACGCCCGCATGAGCGGCTGCGCCCTGCCGGTCGTCATTAATTCCGGCTCCGGCAACCAGGGTATCACCGTGACCCTTCCGGTTCTGGTTTACGCAGAGGAGTTTCAAGTCTCCAAACAGAAATTGTACCGCGCGCTGCTCGTCAGCAACCTGGTGTCTATCTACATCAAACACTTTATCGGCCCGCTCTCCGCTTTCTGCGGTGCCGTCAGTGCAGCCTGCGGCGCAGGCGCGGCAATTACTTACATGGCAGGAGGTGATGAAAGACGCATTGCCTGTACGATTACCAATACCCTCGGCAATGTCGGCGGCATTGTCTGCGACGGCGCAAAACCGAGCTGTGCGGCGAAGATTGCTTCTTCGGTGCACGCGGCGATTCTGGCCTACCAGATGAGCATGCGCGACCAGCAGTTCCAGCCCGGCGAGGGCATCGTAGAGGAAGATGTCGAAGAGACCATACGGAATATAGGCTACATCGGAAAAGTCGGCATGAAACCCACCGACCACGAGATTCTGAATGTCATGATTGACAAAGTTGATGTCAATGCTTGCGTCTGAGCTTCAAACATAAGGAGGGAATTGTTATGGAAAAGAAGGGCTTTCTACACAGTCTGCCGTTCCGGCTGGTTCTTGCACTCGTCATAGGTCTTGTCGCCGGACTCGCTATGAACTCGATGGAGGATTCCGCACTGCTCACCGGCATCCTCAATGTTGTTGTCACCGTCAAATACATTGCCGGCCAGTTCATCAGTTTCTGTGTCCCGCTGATTGTCATCGGTTTCATCGCACCTTCGATTACGCGCATGGGCAACAACGCGTCCCGCATGCTCGGTGTCGCGCTGCTGATTGCCTATGTCTCTTCGATCGGTGCTGCCTTCAGCTCGACGATTGCCGGCTTTTCGATTTTGCCGCATCTCTCGATTAACCCGAACGTGGACGGACTCCGCGAACTCCCGGATGTCATCTTCCAGCTGCAAATTCCGCCTGTCATGACCGTCATGACCGCTCTCTTCTTTTCGGTCACAGTGGGTCTCGCGGCGGTCTGGAACCATTCGGAGTACACGACCAACCTGCTCGAAGAGTTCCAGAAGATTGTGCTCTCGATCGTGACGAAGTTCCTGATTCCGGTGCTCCCGCTCTTAATCGGCACCACCTTCTGCACCCTCGCCTATGAGGGCAGCATCACAAAGCAGCTTCCGATTTTCCTGATTATCATTGTGATTGTGATGATCGGCCACTACCTCTGGCTGACCCTGCTCTACGGCATCGCGAGTGTCTACTCCGGCCGGAACGGCCTGAACATTCTGAAGCACTACGGTCCCGCCTATATGACCGCAGTCGGCACCATGTCTTCGGCCGCGACACTCTCCGTCGCACTGCAGTGCGCAAGAAAATCGGAACCCACCCTCCGCGATGACCTCGTGAATTTCGGCATTCCGCTCTTTGCGAATATCCATCTCTGCGGCTCCGTAATGACAGAGACCTTCTTCGTGATGGCAGTCTCGAAGATGCTCTACGGCGAATTCCCGTCCGTCGGCAAGATGGTGCTCTTCTGTCTGCTGCTCGGCGTCTTCGCAATCGGCGCACCCGGCGTGCCCGGCGGCACCGTCATGGCGTCTCTCGGTCTGATTACCGGCGTGCTCGGCTTTGACGAGACCGGCACGGCGCTCATGCTGACCATCTTCGCACTGCAGGATTCCTTCGGCACCGCCTGCAATGTGACCGGCGACGGCGCCCTGACCCTGATTCTCACGGGCTACGCGGAAAAGCACGGCATCAAAGAGGCAAAACTCGGCGACGTACTGTGAAAACACGCTTCCCTGTCACAACAAAGCTCCCGTCCTATAATGATATGTACCCAGAATTCTGGACACATTGACTATCGTTAGGCACCACAACTG
>NZ_CALEYG010000005.1 GCF_937924975.1 uncultured Stomatobaculum sp. | reverse complement strand
GATAAAACCCTCCTTACCGTGACACTTTCGTGTCCAGTAAAGAGGGTACATATCATAAGGCGGGAGCTTTGTTCGTTTCCGACATTCCGGTCGGCGCAGCGCCCGAAATCGTGTCACTCCGCAGTGGCCGTAAAAGTCTGCTCAAACAAAATCACCTCCCGCGCTGCCCTATGCCGTGACGGGAGGTGATGCTCTGTCTGTCTTACGCCTTGACCGCCCTGGTCAAGATGAAGGTCGGGACGTTGTACTCGAAAAACGGCCCGGCTTCGTTTGTATCTTCCAATATGTCTTTGAGAAGAAAACCCGCTTTTAACTGTCCGCCGATCTGTTCTTCCAGCGTATGCGAAAAGACCAGCGCCATATCCTCTGCGAGCAGTTCCTGTCTGAGGGCCTCATCTTTCAGCGGATTAAAGGGAAGGCGCCGCCCGGTTTCAGCACGCGGTATATCTCGGCGAATATCGGCAGCACCTCTTCGACATAGTGGTTGGAAACCGGGTTCACTACCATGTCAAAGCTCTCATCCGCAAACGGAAGTCGCTCCGTCATATCGCCCTTGCAGAGCTTGATGGAATATCCTTCCCGCTCGCTCACAAGCCGGTCTGCGCGCAGTTGCTCTTCCGAAAAATCCAACAGCGTGCAGGCTGCGCCGAGGGCCGACAAGGCAGCCATCTGCTGGCCGCCGCCCGCCGCAAGGCCGAGTACCTGTTTTCCCTTGCAGTCCTCATACCAGGAAAACGGCACCTTCCGGTTCGGTGTGAGCATCAGCATGGCCTCTCCGCGCGCCGCCGCGCGAAACTCTGCCTCAGTGAAAGGCTTCATCCAGGGTAAATCGTACTTTTCCTTCCAGGCGTTGATGCTGGCCTCATTTTGACCGGTATACTTCATGTTTCCTCCCCCGCCGTCACGGTAAAGGTCTTTTCAAATGTCGGTTCGTCAAAGAAGTACCGCCCCTCCCCGGCTCGTAGCCTGAATTCGAGCTTCTTCACTTCCGTAAGCTGATACTTCTTGAGCTCTTCTTCCTCACAGCTCACGGTCAGGAAGGCCTTTTCTCCGACATCCAGATTTTCGTCAAAACTCTCATGCATCATGCAGTCATCGGCGGAGACCTGGTCAAACTCGAAGAAATAGGGCTTGTCACCGATGTTTTCGAGGTACAGGTTTGCGCAGTAAGCGCCATCCTCAAACCCTGTATGCAACAAGGTCACCCGGAAATTTTCATTTTCTTCGAGCACCTGCTCATTTTCTCCGGCACGACGCACGAAGCTCGTGCCGCTCCCCTTGCCGTAGGGGTAGATGTGAAACACATCCGGCGTATCGCGGCGCGCGCCGATATCCGCCGTGTCCTCGACATCAAAGGTGAACTTTAAGTCCTGAAAGTCCCACATGTCATAGTTCGGGTTCTCGCGGAACACCACCTGCTCTTTGACTGTCTTTCCGGCCTTCACTTTCGGCGTGCAGTAGGCCTCGAGGCGCAGGTCGTCGCCGCTCACCGCTAGCATCCGGAATAAGAGCTCCTTATCGTCTGTCTTATTTTCAAGGCTTAGGTTCACAATATACCGACCGCGCTTTCCCTTCTCGATGCCCTCCACGGTGATCGCATACCATTCCTGATCGACTGCGAGAAAGGACTCTGTCTGCGGCGCTGTCGCGTGCTTTTCGCTGTCCGCACCGCTCTTTTGCGCTGTGCTCTGCTTACGCGCGCAGGCGCCGAGCGTTACCGCGAGCGCCAGAACGAGTGCCGCTGTCAGCCACTTTTTTCTCATGCTGTACCTCCTGCCGGGTTCGTTGCCTTGTTCAGGGCTTCAAACGAATGGTGTCATCAAAGAGCAGCGCACTCGAAATGTTTTTTCCGTCCGTCACCTTGAGCGAAAACTCTGCGTCGTGCACCGCCGTAATCTGATTCTCCTCGATCTTCGATTTGCTGAAGCGCAACGTGTCGAAGCGCCGCTCGCCGGGCTCCAGATACGCGGTCATGACATTCGCAATCATTTTGCCGTTCAGCGACGGATAGTCGATTGCAAAGCGCATCTCTTTCTCGCCGTTATTCTCGAGATAAAAGTGCATCAGATAGTTTTTTCTGTCGTTGAATTCGCCGCCAAGGAAGACCACCTTGAACGTATCATCTTCCGCAATCACCTTATCGTGCTTTTTCACCTGCCGTTCAAAGCGGGCACCGCTGTTCCCGCCGTGGGGGTAGATGTGCACTTCGTCCGGCTGATTGCGGCGGGCAAGCGGATCTGCCTCGTCCTCCACCTCAAAATCGAGCCGGATGTCGCTGAAATCCGAGAATGCGTAATACGGCGATTTGCGAAACGCAATGTTCTCTTTGACGGTCTTGCCGGGCGCAAGCTCTGCGCCGAGATAGCTGTCCAGCACGAGCTTGTCACCGCTTGCGTGCTCAAGCGAAAACTTGAGGGTCTTATCCGCTGTCTTATTCTTTAAGGTCACGAGAACCGCATACGCCCCGTCCTCTTCGGCCTGTATGCCATCCACAGCAATCGAATACATCTCCCGATCCGCCGCGGTGAAAGGCGCTAAGGCCGTGGTTTCCGCTGTCTCCGCCCGCTTCTCTGCCTTTTGTCCGCAGGCGCTCACGGAGAGTGCCAGTGCGAGCAGGATTGCCGCGCTCCGGTGTCTTTTCATCTGCCTTCCTCCTGTTGTCCCTTTCCGTGTGCCGCTGCCGCGGCACAGGTTCCGGCTGTGCACGCAACTTTTCCAAAAAAGCATACCATGTCCTCTACATTTCAGACAAGTATTTATATACTTAAGTTTTATAATTTGATATTTCTTCCAACAAAAAAAGCAGCCATCCTCCGGCTGCTCTTTTGCCGCTTTCCTGTTTACGGCGTGACGGTATAGGTCTTATCCAGAAGCGGTCCGCCCGCAAGATTGTCGACATCCTGCGCCCGCAGATTGAACTGAAGCTCCTTAATCTCCGCCTCCGGGATTGTTAGGTCCTGATAGGTGATAAACCCGAGCAGGGACTGCCCCGGACCTACATCAAAGTAGCGCGTTGTGCTGCGCGTCTCTCCGTTCACACTCCCCTTATCGCTGTTGATATAGAGCCGCTTGTTTGTCTTATTCCGGAGATAGAAAAACACATTCTCATCTCCGAATTGGTCCTGCTTGCACTCTGTTACCACAACTTCAAAAATCTCATTGTCATCGAGCTGCTTGTAGCTGTCATTCGGCGCAAAGACATACTTCACTTCCGTGTTTTCGCCGTAGGGGTAAATGTGAAACACATCCGTCTCCCCCTTCTGATTCTGCGCATTGCTGTCCCGAATCGCAAAGCGGAAGGTCAAATCACCGAAACTCTGCAAGCTATAGCTGCTGTTCTTTTGGAACATCAGATTGACCTGCTTTTCCTGTCCGGGCTCTACGGTCTCGCTGATTCCGCTCGTACTGAGCACAATGCCGTCGCCCTCCAGATTCTTTAGCACAAAGACATAGCTCTTGTCCGCACTCTTATTCTGCAGCGTGAGCTGCAGATATTCCTGATCCTCTCCGAGCTTTCCGTAGTTGTCGATTTTTACGCCGTAGTCTTCCTTGTCCACTGCCTGAAACGGGGCAATCTGAAACGCAGGTTTCTCCCCTTTTTCCTGCTTCTCGCTCTCAGCCCCGCTCTCTGTAAGCGCAGTGGTCTCTGCGCTCTTTGAATCCGCTTTCTTACCGCCGCAAGCCGCCAAGGAAAGTGCTGCGATGCATGCCAGTGCAAGTGCTGTGCTTTTCTTCATTCCTCTGTCTCCTCCGTTTTGCGATACCTGTCTCTTTACCGAAAAGCATAGCACGCAGGGGCTGACTTTACAATACAGCCCCCCTTCATCTAATCTTCCGTCCGCCTGTGACAAAGCCTTTGCCTGTCGCCCGATACAAAAAGGCAGCCCCTCGGGACTGCCTTACGGTTTACGGTTCCACGGTATAGGTTTTTTCGAGCGCCGGGTGCTCCGACATCACGAAGGTATTCCCCTCATCCACAAAGAGGTTGAAGCTCAGATTCTGAATCGCCTCGACCTTCGTGTCCTCAACATAGGAATGATCCCAGAAAATCGGGATAAACGCGGCCTGTCCCGCTCCCACAACATAGAAGTTATTCATTTCAATCGGGATGCCGTTGACTGCGCCGCCCTGGATATACAGGGTAATCAGCTTATCGGAACGGTTCTCGAGATAGAGGTTCAGGACATAATTGCCGTACTTGTCCTTCGTGACACCGGTGTTCGTCGCCTTGAAATACGCGTTCTCATCGAGGAGCTTATCGCCCTCCTTTTCCTTCCAAGTATAGTGAACCTTGCTGTTTTCTCCGTTCGGGTAGATGTGGAACACCTCATCCTTTTCCGGCGTATAGACCGAGAGTTTCGAATCCTGAACTAGGAAGCGGAACTCGAGGTCACCGAAATCCTGGAGCTTATAGTTCGGGTTCGTCCGGATCGGGAGCTGCACCGGAACCTCCTTCCCCGGCTCCACGACCTGATTGATAGGGCCGTAGAGGCGGATGCCGTCTCCGGTGAAGGAATCCAAGAGGAAGCGATTCGATATCGTCTCGCTTTTGTTCTGCAACCTGAAGGAAATAAATCCATTGCCAATCTCATCCGTCATATACCCGTCGACGCGGATGCCGTAATCTTGCTTGTCGACGGCCTGAAAGGGCTGGATAGTAAAGGGCTTCTCTGCCTCGCCGCTCGCCTCGCTTGCCGCTACGGTCTCGCTCTTTGTCTCCGCCTTTTTGCCGCCACCGCAGGCAACGAGCGGAAGCGCAAGGCTCAGCGCAAGGGTCCATGTCACAAGTTTTTTCATATCTTCCTCCTGTTATCCGTGTGTTCTATGTTCGCGTTCTCCGGCTTACTCTTTTCCGAAGACCTGCTCCCTCAGTCTCTTTCCGGTCGGCGTTGTCGCAAGGCCGCCGCCCGCGGTCTCCTTCAGATCGGACGACATGCGGTCACCCACTTCCTTCATCGCGAGTATGCACTCATCCGCCGGAATCTTTAAGCCGATGTCGGCAAGTGCCATATCGGCGCAGGCGTAGGCCAGAATCACGCCTGCCGCATTTCGCTTGATGCAGGGAATCTCAACCAGGCCCGCGACCGGGTCGCAGACCAGGCCGAGCTCATTTACAATGACCATGCCGAGCGCATCCGCACACTGCGCGGGCGTACCGCCCATGAGCTCGACCAGCGCAGCCGCCGCCATGCCGGCCGCAGAGCCGCACTCCGCCTGACATCCGCCCTGTGCGCCCGCAATGCAGGCATTGGTCGCAATGACCATACCAAAGGCTCCCGCCGTGAAGATGGACATGACCACATCGCGCTTTGAAAAATTTCTGTCCTCGTACATCGGCACGAGACAGCCCGGCAAGATGCCACAGCTGCCGGCGGTCGGCGTCGCGACGATACGCCCCATGGCTGCGTTACAGTTACTCACCGCCAGCGCGCGCGCCATGGCCTTGGTCATCAGTGTCCCCGTGAGGCCGCCCTTCTGCTCGGCGTACTGCTTCATGCGGTAGCCCTCTTCGCCGGTTAAGCCCGAACGCGATATTCTGCCGGGCTGCTGTCCCCAGTCCGCCGCCTCAATCATCACGTCAAAGTCCTTCTCCATCTCCCGATACAGCTCTTCTTCCGTGATGCCGAGCTGCTGCGCTTGGTCTTTCAGACAGAGCTCGCTAATTTTAAGGTCTGCCTTCTCGGCCGCCTCCACGATTTCCTGAATGGAATTGTACTGAATCATTCTGCCCTCCGTCAGCCAAGCGCGCGAATCAGAATGGCGCGCTCCACATTTTTAATGTGATTGAGATCCTCAATCACGCTCTCCGGCGGCATCTGGTCAAGTTCCAGCATCATGAGTGCCTCACCGCCCTTTTCCTTCCGGCTCAGACGGAAGTTGCCGATATTCAGGTCGCCGTACTTCTCGTACATTAAATGGGTGACCGCCGCAATTACGCCCGGGCGATCGAGGTGCAGAATTAAGAGGGTGTTGTTATCGCCGGTGAAGTTCACCTCCATGCCGTCGATGTTGGTAATCTGAATGTTGCCGCCGCCTATGCTCGCGCCCTCGACCATGCCCTGCTTGCCGTTGTCACACTCGTAGTAGACGCGCGCCGTGTTCGGATGCGTACCCGGAATATCTTCCGGGATAAACTCATAGGAGAGTCCGCGCTCCGCCGCAATGCGCATCGAGTCGCGGAGCTCCTCCGACCAGCTGTAGTAGCCGAGAATGCCGGCGAGAATCGCGCGGTCCGTGCCGTGTCCCTGATAGGTGCGCGCGAAAGAACCGGAGAGCTGAATGCGCACGCGGACAATGCGGGCATCACCGGCGAGTTTATTGACAACACGCCCGATACGGCACGCGCCGGCCGTATGCGAGCTCGAAGGCCCTATCATCACGGGCCCGATGATATTGAAAATATTCATGCGTTTTACTCCTTGTGACAGTTGAACTTTGGTGATTCTGCTGCCAGTTACAGTGTACCACAGCGCGTCAAACTTTTCTGCCAAAAGAAGTTTCCGGACAAAAAAACAGCCCCGGTTGCCCGGAGCTGTTCGCGATTTCTATGATTCTCAAGCCTTCTTGACGGAGACAACCGTGCCCTCGAACGGGTTCGTCTCGGAAATCGTGCCCGTGTAGGTAACGGTGACCTTGTCGCCAGCCTTGACATCGGAAAGGCCTTCCGGTGCCTTGCCCTGCTCGAAGGTGAACTGATAAGCCGTGCCCTTCTCATCGACAAGCGTGAATGCAAAGTCCTTCACCTCGTCAAGGGTGCCGACCATCGTGGACTCCTTAGCATCAGCTGCCTTGTCATCCTTCTTGGAAGCATCAGCCTTGGTCTCGCCTGCCTTGGTGGTCTCGCCGGCCTTGGTGGTCTCGTCCTTCTTGGTCTCCGCAGCCTTGGTCTCGCCGGCCTTGGTCTCGACGGAAGACTCCTGCTTCGCTGCAGTAGTCTCTTCCTTCTTGCTGCCACCACAAGCGGTGAATGCAAGAGCTGCTGCTGCAACAGTTCCTAACACCAGTGCGCGAACTACATTCTTCTTCATGATTTTATCCTCCTTTATATGCCTGCGGAAAATCCCGCCTGCCATGGAGACAAGTATAGCGTTTTATTTTTGAAAAACAAGCGCTTTTTGCGATTCTTAAAGAAGTTTATCTTTTTTTTAGCGTTTTTCGCCCTGGTGGCGAAAAACATTGTCTGAAAACTCGAATTCTCACCGACTATCGTTTTAATATCGCACACTTCCCTTGAAATTTCGCTCCAAATCCCGTCTTGCGTCATTTTTTGCGATGGTCGCGCGCTTATCATACTTCTTTTTGCCCTGTGCGAGGCCAATCTCCACTTTGACGAGTCTGCCCTTCAGGTACACTTCGAGCGGTACAAGCGTGAGCCCCTTCTCCTTGATTGTGCCGATCAGGCGGCGGATTTCACTCTTATGCATGAGGAGCTTGCGCACGCGGAGCGGGTCTTTGTTGAAAATATTTCCCTTCTCATAGGGATTGATGTGCATCCCGTAAATGAAAATTTCTCCGTTCCGAATATCGACCCAGCTCTCCTTGACGGAGCAGTGCCCCATCCGGAGCGCCTTGACCTCCGTGCCGAAAAGCTCGATTCCGGTCTCAAAAGTCTCAAGAATAAAATAGTCGAAGCGGGCTTTTTTATTGTTTGCGATGAGTTTTTTGCTCTCTTTTCCCATGCCTCTCCTCTTTTCCTCCTTTAATCCTCCTCGTCCGCCGGAAGTGCCGGTTCGGGGATAAAATCGACGGTGCGGAGCAGCCTGTCGGCGCCGGTCACGCGGACGCGGAGCGGCTCGCCGAGGCGATAGCGCTTCTTCGTGAACTCACCGACCAGCTCGGCCTTCTCCTCGTTAAACTGATAGCGGTCGTCCCGCAGCTCCGAGACCCGTATCATGCCGTCCACGGTGTTTTTGAGCTCCACATAGATGCCGTAGCGCGTCACACCGCTGATAATGCCGTCAAATACTTCATTGATGTGCTGCTCCATATACTCGCACTTTTTGAACTTCACAGCATCCCGCTCGCACTCCTGCGCTCTCCGCTCGGTCTTGCTCGCCTGCTCGGCGACGCCCGGCAAAATGGCGCGGTAGTGCTCCGTCCGCTTCGCATTTACGCCGTTTCGCAGATTCTCCTTGATGATGCGGTGTATCTGGAGATCCGGATAACGGCGGATCGGCGAGGTGAAATGCGTGTAATAGCGGGAAGCCAGACCGAAGTGCCCGACGCAGTCCACCGAATAGCTTGCCTGCGTCATGGTGCGAAGCGCCATGCGGCTCACCAGATCTTCAGTCTCGGTGCCCTCGACGCGGAGCAGGAGCTTTTGAATTTCGCGCGGTGTGACTTCTCCGTTTTTGAGCGGCAGATTCAGACCGAAGTTTGCGACAAAGGTCTTTAATACCTGCAGCTTCTCTGTTGTGGGCGCTTCGTGAATGCGGTACACGAACGGAACATGCTTCAGACAGTAGGTCTTTGCGACCGTCTCATTGGCCGCAAGCATGAAGTCCTCGATGAGGCGAGTCGCCTCGTTCCGCTCATAGGCGCGGATTTCGAGCGGCTTGCCGGCGGGGCTCAAAATCACCTTGCTCTCCGGGAAATCAAAGTCGATGTAGCCGCGCTCACTGCGGCGCTCCCGGAGCACGCGTGCGAGGTCATCCATCTCCTCGAGCATCGGCACGAGCTCCGCATAGTGTTCGCAGAGTTCCGGCTCGTGGTTCGTGACAATCTGATTGACTGTCGTATAGGTGAGACGGCGGTCGGAGCGTATCACCGACTCGCAGATTTCATGTCTGACCTGCTCGCCGGTCGGCGTAAACTCCATGAGACAGGAAAGCGCGAGGCGATCCTCGCCCTCGTTCAGCGAACAGATGCCGTTCGAGAGCGCGACCGGCAGCATCGGAATCACGCGGTCGGGGAGATACACGCTGGTACCGCGGTTTAAGGCCGTGCGGTCAAGCGCCCCGCCCTCTTTCACATATTCGCTGACATCCGCAATGTGGACGCCGAGCAGGAAGTTGCCGTTTTCGAGGCGGTCGAGCGAAATCGCATCGTCCAGATCCTTCGAGTCTTCGCCGTCAATTGTGACCGTACAGAGCGCGCGAAGATCCCGGCGCCCGCTGAGCTCCGTCTCCTCTGTCCTGCCGCGCTTTGCGACATGCGCCGCCTCAATCAGACATTCCTCGGAAAAGCTGTCCGGAATGTCAAAGCTGCGCACAATCGAGGTCAGATCGACACCCGGCGCTGTCGCCCGGCCCAGCAATTCGGTGACGCGCCCCTCGAGTGCCTCGCCCTTCTCCTTCGGATAACGCGTGATTTCGACCACGACCTTCTGGCCCGTCTCCGCACCGAGTGACTCCTTCTTCGGGACAACGACATCCGCCGCAAAGCGCGCGTTGTCCGGAATCACGACGCCGCCGTTGTTTTCGCGCCGGTAATAGCCGACCAAACGGCTCACACCGCGCGCCACCACCTCCACGACGCGTCCCTCGCGGCGCTCGAGCTGCTGCCCGCGCGGAATCAGAATGCGGACGGTGTCGCCCTGCAGCGCGCCTCTCGTCTTGTCGCGGGGTATGAAGACATCGTGCTCCTCCCCGGGAATGCGGACAAAGCCGAAGCCCTTCGCATTTGCCGCGAATATACCCTCCTTCTCCTCCTTTTCCGGCTTTCCGTACTTGCCGCTCTTCGAGATGCGGATTCTGCCCTCCCCAACGAGCGCGTTCAGCGTCTCCTCGAGTTCCCGCCGCTTGGATTTCGGCACATCCAGAAACATTGCGATTTCCCGGAGGCGCATGGGCTGGTACATCGGGTCTTCCATCAACTTGAGCAGCACCTGTTCTCTCTTCTTCAATAACTCTTCGTGCGTCATACGCTCCCGCTTTCTCCTCTTTCTTGGAATCTGTCGTCAAAAAGACCGTGAAAAAAAGCCCCCGCGCGTTCTGCGGGAGCTTCCTTTCTTTTACTTTATCAAGTTCAGCGCAAATGCAATAGCGAGGAACAGCACCGCCGCAACTGCCGTGAGCTTTTCAAGTGTTCCCTCCACCGAGCGTCCGCGAATCTTACCCCAGTAAGAATCCGCAATGCCGCCGATTGCACCGAGTCCCTGATCTTTGCCCTCCTGCATCAGAACGACACCGGAGAGAAACACGCAGACAATGACAAAAACAATGGATAAAATTCTATTTAAAATAATCATCCCGTTCCTCCAGCCTGTGCCGCAATTCGCCTGAATGCGGACACATTTTCCGATATAATACCACAAATGATGCGGCCGGACAAGGATTTCTCGGAAAGTATACATTCAAATAAAAACAGGAATTATTATTGACATTTGAGTAAGACATGGTAAACTGTACCCAAGATGATTTTAACTCATCTAATCTTTATGAGTTCTTTCTAAGTTTACATTTACTGTTAATACAAGGAGGAAAACCACATGTCCCTTATCGGCAAGGAAATCAGCGATTTCAGCGCACAGGCGTTTCAGAACAACAGCTTTAAGACCGTGAACCGCGAGGATCTCCGCGGCAAGTGGAGCGTCTTCTTCTTCTACCCGGCGGACTTCACCTTTGTGTGCCCGACCGAGCTCGAGGACCTCGAGAACAACTACGCCGCCTTCCAAAAGGCAGGCTGTGAGATCTACTCGGTCTCCTGCGACACGCACTTTGTCCACAAGGCGTGGCACGATCACTCCGAGAGGATCTCGAAGATCACCTATCCCATGCTCGCGGATCCGACCCAGGCGCTCGCGCGCGACTTTGAAGTCCTGATTCCGGAGGCCGGTCTCGCAGAGCGCGGCACCTTCATTGTGGATCCGGATCTTAAGATTGTCGCTTACGAGGTCAACGCGGGCAATGTGGGCCGCAATGCGGAGGAGCTGCTCCGCAAAGTGCAGGCTTGCCAGTTTGTCCGCGAGCACGGCGATGAGGTTTGTCCGGCCAAGTGGACGCCCGGCGCGGAGACCCTGAAGCCGAGCCTGGATCTCGTCGGTGCGTTGTAAAGAGAAAGGAATATCCATGACGTCAGAAGAGAGAACTTCTTTCTATGACGCGGTAGTCATCGGCGGCGGCCCTGCGGGGCTGACCGCCGGTCTCTATCTTGCGAGAGCCTGCTACCGCGTCCTCATTCTGGAACAGGAAAAGTTCGGCGGCCAGATTACGATTACCGCCGAGGTTGTGAACTACCCGGGTGCCGCGCCGATGAGCGGCGAGGCACTGACTGCCGAGATGCGCCGCCAGGCGGAAAACTTCGGCGCGGAATTTCTGCTCGCCGAAGCGACGGAACTGAAACAAGAAGACGGTTTCTTTGTCGTCAGAACGCCGAAGGGGGGGTTCCGCGCCCACGGTGTGATTCTCGCGACCGGCGCGCATCCGCGCATGATCGGTTTTCCGGGCGAGGCGGAATATAAGGGGCACGGCATTGCCTATTGTGCGACCTGCGACGGTGAGTTTTTCACCGGCCGCGAGGTCTTTGTGGTCGGCGGCGGTTTTGCCGCTGCGGAGGAGGCTGTGTTCCTCACGAAGTACGCGTCCCATGTGACCATCCTGATTCGCGAGGAGGATTTTACCTGCGCCGCAAAGGTCGCCGAGCCCGCGAAGCAGCATGAAAAAATTACGATAAAGTACGACACCGAGGTCGAGGAGGTGACCGGCGACAGCCTGCTGCGCCGCATTCGCTACCGGAACACAAAGACCGGCGAGGTGAGCGAATTCAGCCCCGCGGACGGCGGAAGCTTCGGTGTCTTTGTCTTTGCGGGCTACGCGCCCTCCTCTTCGCTCCTCAAGGGCCTCGCGGAGATTGACGCGCAGGGATATGTACCGACCGACCGGAATCAGAAAACCAGTCTGGACGGCCTCTACGCCGCGGGCGACGTCTGCGAAAAGAACCTGCGCCAGGTCGTGACTGCGACCGGCGACGGCGCGGTTGCGGCGACCGAGCTCGAAAAATACATCGCAAAGCGCCAGAAAGAGACGGGTGTCAAAGCGGATATTCAGACCCGCCGCGCGGCTGTCCATACGGTGACTGACAGTCAGTCGGCACCCGCAAACGCAGCTGTCGGGGACGAACCGTTTGACAGCGCGATGCTCGCCCAACTCGAGACGGTCTTCTCACGCCTCACAGAGAACCTGACGCTGAAGCTCTACACCGATCGGAGCGCACTCTCCGAAGAGCTTCGCCGGTATCTGACCGCACTCACCGCGCTGAGCGACAAACTGACGCTCACGGAAGCGAGTGCGCCCGATCCGCTCGCCGCGCGCGATACGGACACTGCTCTGCCCTATGTCCGCATTTTTCGCGAGAACGGCAACTACGCGGGACTCTGCTTCCACGGCGTGCCGGGCGGCCACGAATTCACTTCGTTCGTGCTCGGACTCTACAATGCCGGGAGCAAGGGGCAGCCGGTCTCCGAGGACAGCTTGTCCCGCATTGCCGCAATCGACAGGGACATCCGGATTCGGATTCTCGTGAGCCTCTCCTGCACCATGTGCCCGGAGCTTGTGACGAGCGCGCAGCGCCTTGCGACGCTGAACCCGCATGTCACGACGGAAGTCTTCGACCTGAACCGCTTCCCGGCGCTCCGCGAGCGGTACGATATTATGAGCGTCCCTTGCTTCCTCGTAAACGACGAGCCGCCGCAGTTCGGCAAAAAGGATCTCACACAACTCCTCGATTTGCTCGGCGTATAAGCACGCCGCAAAAAAACAGCGTTCCGGAATGAACCGGAACGCTGTTTTTTGTTTGTCTCTCGGAAGAAAGGCTCAGAGCTTTACCTCGACCTTTTTCAGGTGCCAGATATCTCTCACATACTCCTCAATTGTGCGGTCGGAGCTGAACGGACCTGCCGCTGCGGTGTTCCGCATGCACATCTTTGCCCAATTCTCCTCGTCCGCGTAAGCCTTGTCCACACGCTCGTGCGCCTCGGCATAGGAGCGGAAGTCCTTGAGGATAAAATAGACATCCGGACGGTCTCCGTTCGAGCCGGTGAGCAGGGAGTTGTAGATGTCGCGGAAACGCTCCGGATCATCCGGCGAGTAGAAACCGTTGATTAACTGCATGAGCACGCGGCGAATCTCCTGGTCCGCGTTAAAGATAACCATCGGGTTGTAACCGCCGTTCTGCTCGTAGTGAATGACCTCGTCCGCTGACATACCGAAGATGAACGCATTGTCCTCGCCGACTTCATGCACAATCTCGATGTTTGCGCCGTCCATCGTGCCGAGAGTCGGTGCGCCGTTCAGCATGAACTTCATGTTCGAAGTGCCGGACGCCTCCTTACTTGCGGTCGAAATCTGCTCGGAGACATCTGCCGCCGCAAAGATAATCTCTGCGCTCGAGACACAGTAGTCCTCGATGAAGACAACCTTGATCTTGCCGTTGATCGATGCGTCGTTGTTAATCACATCCGCCACGGCATTGATTAACTTAATCGTGAGCTTCGCGCGGTGATACCCTGCTGCCGCCTTTGCGCCGAAGATGAAGGTGTGCGGATAGAACGGCATATCCGGGTTGTCCTTGATCTTGTTGTAGAGGTACATGACGTGGAGAATGTTCATGAGCTGGCGCTTGTACTCGTGCAGACGCTTGACCTGAACATCGAAGATGGAACGCGGGTCCACGACGATACCGTTGTGCTCGAGAATGTAGTTCGCGAGGCGCACCTTATTCTTGTACTTAATGTTCATGTACTCCTGGCGGCTCTTCTCATCATCCACATAGACACCGAGCTTTTTCACCTCGGAGAGGTCCGTAATCCACTTGTCGCCGATGCGCTCCGTGATCCAGTCGGCGAGCAGCGGGTTCGCGTGGAGCAGGAAGCGGCGCTGCGTGATGCCGTTGGTCTTGTTGTTAAACTTCTCGGGCGAGAGCTCGTAGAAGTCGCGGAGCGTCTGCTTCTCAAGAATTTCGGTGTGAATCTTCGCGACGCCGTTAATCGAGAACGAAGCCGCGCAGGCCATGAATGCCATGCGCACCTGACCGTCGTGGATAATTGCCATGCGGTCTTTTCTCGCCTGGTCGCCCGGGAACTTGTGCTCGATTTCGAGCAGGAAGCGGCGGTTGATCTCCTCGACAATCTGGTAGATACGCGGTAACAGGCGGGAGAAGAGCTCAATGGGCCACTTCTCGAGCGCCTCGGTCATGATTGTGTGGTTCGTGTACGCGCAAGCCTTGCTCGTGATTGCCCACGCCTCTTCCCAGCCGAGCCCCTGCTCGTCCATCAGGATGCGCATGAGTTCTGGCACCGCGACCGTGGGGTGGGTGTCGTTCATCTGGAACACGACATAGTTCGGGAGCTCGCGGATGTCGTCGTGGCCCTGCAGGAACTTCTTGATTGCGGTCTGAAGAGACGCCGAAATGAAGAAGTACTGCTGCTTTAAGCGGAGCTCCTTGCCGGAGTAGTGGTTGTCATTCGGGTAGAGAACCTCGGAGATGGTTCTCGCGAGGTTCTGCTCCTCGACCGCTCTCTGATAATCGCCGCGGTCAAAGGAGTCGAGGCGGAAGCTCGTAATCGCTTCCGCGTCCCAGATGCGGAGCGTGTTCACGATGTGGTTGCCGTAGCCGACAATCGGAAGATCGTAGGGCACCGCGCGAACCGACTGGTAGTTTTCCTGATAGAAGTGCGGGTTGCCGTTCTCCATGCGGGTCGCGACATAGCCGCCGAACTTGACCTCGCAGGCATACTCGTCGCGCTTAATCTCAAACGGATAGCCGTTCTTTAACCAATCATCCGGAATTTCCTTCTGGTAGCCGTTCTCAATCTTCTGGCGGAACATGCCGTAGTGATAGCGAATGCCGCAGCCGTACGCCGGGTAGTTGAGCGTCGAGAGCGAGTCGAGGAAGCAGGCAGCGAGACGACCGAGGCCGCCGTTGCCGAGCGCCGGATCTCTCTCCTCATCTTCGATTTCCGTGAGATCGAAGCCGAGTTCTTCGACTGCCTCACGAATCGCATCCTCTTCCTTGAGGGCGAGCATGGTGTTGCCGAGCGCTCTGCCGACCAGGAACTCCATCGAGAGATAATAGACCTTCTTTGCGTCCGCCTTGTCATAGGCCTTCTGCGTCGCAATCCAGTTGTCAATCACATCTTCCTTAACCGCATAGGCGACTGCCTGATAGACCATCTGCAGCGTCGCCTCACTGACATCTTTCCGGTAGAGCGTCTTCAGGTTGTTGATAATCGCCTGCTTCAGCGTCTCCTTATCCAACTTCTTGATAACTCCTGCCAACTCAATCTCCTCCATTTCTCACTGCGCTTTGACACATCTCACCGAGAGTGTAACGAGTTCGCCGTTCAAATTCCACTCTTTCGTGAAATCTTCACGATTTTCGTCCGATTCACTATGAATCTCATCGGAAAGAATCGTATTCTTCAACAATTCTTCGTACTTCGCGGCGAGTGCGGCAATCTTTGCGTTGCCGCGGATGTTCAGCACAATGTGATCCGTGACCTCAAATCCGGCATCTTTTCGCATGGTCTGCACTTTCGAGATCAGCTCGCGCACAAAGCCCTCTTCGATGAGCGCCTCATTGAGTTCAATGTCGAGCACCGCGGTGATGCCGTTGTCCTGCGCGGAGACATAGCGCTCCGACTGCGCGCTCTCGATTAAGAGATCTTCTCTGCCGAGCGATACTTCCGTGCCGTCCGGCAGGGTAAAGCCGAGACTGCCGTTTGCGTTGAGTTCCGCCATGGCCTTCTGACCGTCGAGCGCCTTTAAGTGCTCCTTAATCGCATTCAGATGCTTGCCGTACTTCGGTCCCACGGTCTTTAACTGCGGCTTGAAGAGGTAATTCACAAAGCGCTCCGCGTCGTCCGTGAACTCGAGTGCCTTTACATTGAGCTCATCGCGGATGATGTCCTGATAAAAGCTGCCGAGCGTCTCCGGCGCCTTCACGTAGAGCATCGAGAGCGGCTGGCGGTTCTTTCTGCCGGAAGCCTCGCGCGCCGAGCGACCCAGCACGACCACTTTCAGCACCTCGTCCATGCTCTTCTCAAGTTCCGCGTCGATGTGCGCCTCGTCCGCAACCGGGTAATCGCAGAGATGCACGGACTCCGTCGCGGCTGTATCGACCGTGCGAACCAGGTTCTGGTAAATCTGCTCGCTCATAAACGGAATCATCGGCGCAGCCGCCTTCGCGACCGTGACCAGCGCCGTGTAGAGCGTCATGAACGCATTAATCTTGTCCTGCTCCATGCCCTTTGCCCAGAAACGGTTGCGGCAGCGGCGCACATACCAGTTCGACATGTCATCGACAAACTCCTGAAGCACCGCGGCGGTCTCCGGAATCTTATACGCCGCAAGATTCTTGTCCGCATCCCGCACCATGCTGTTCATCTTCGAGAGCAGCCACTTGTCCATGACCGAGAGCTTCTCGTAGTCGAGCGTATACTTGGTCGGGTCGAAGCGGTCAATGTCGGCATAGAGCACATAGAACGCGTAGGTGTTCCAGAGCGTGCCGAGGAACTTTCTCTGACCCTCGCGAACCGCATCCTCCGAGAACTTCTTCGGGAGCCACGGCGCCGCAGCGGTGTAGAAATACCAGCGAATCGCATCGGCGCCGAAGGTATCGAGCGCCTCCATCGGATCCACGGCGTTGCCCTTCGACTTGGACATCTTATTGCCGTTCTCATCGAGCACGAGCCCCATTACGATGACATTCGTGAACGCCGGCTTATTAAAGAGCAGCGTCGACTCCGCGTGGAGGGAGTAGAACCAGCCGCGGGTCTGATCGACCGCCTCGGAGATAAAGGACGCCGGAAGCTGCTGCTCCAAGAGTTCCTTGTTCTCAAAGGGATAGTGGAGCTCCGCGTAGGGGCAGGCGCCCGAGTCGAACCAGACATCGACCACCTCCGGGACGCGCTTCATCTTGCCGCTGCACTTCGGGCAGGGAATCGTAAAGCGATCCACATAGGGGCGGTGCAGCTCGACAGTCTTTGCGCTCTCGTCGCCGGAGAGCGCTGCCAGCTCTTCGCGGGAGCCGACCGCAAGCTTCTCGCCGCAGTCCGGGCACTCCCAGATATTGAGCGGCGTGCCCCAGTAGCGGTTTCTCGAGACCGCCCAGTCCTGAATGTTCTCAATCCAGTTGCCGAAGCGCCCCTCGCCGATCGACTGCGGCACCCAGTTGATTTTCTGATTGTTCCGCACGAGGTCGTCGCGCACCGCGGTCATCTTGATGAACCAGGACTCGCGCGCATAGTAGATGAGCGGCGTGCCGCAGCGCCAGCAGTGCGGATAGTCGTGCTCGACCTTCGGGGATGCAAAGAGCAGTCCTCTCTCCTCGAGATCCTTCAGCACTTCCGGATCTGCCGAGACAGCGCCTTCTTCGATTTCCTTCTCGGTCGGCTTGCAGCGCATGCCCGCAAATTTGCCGGTCTCAGGCTTCATCTTTCCCTTATCATCGACCATCTGAACGAAGGGCGCGTCATAAGCGCGGCCCACGCGCGCATCGTCCTCACCGAAGGCCGGGGCAATGTGGACAATGCCGGTACCGTCGGTCATCGTGACGTACTCGTCCGCGTAGACAAAGAACGCCTCTTTATGCTGGCGCGCTACCGCTTCCGCCGCACAGCTGTAGAGCGGCTCATAGGGCTTATGCTCGAGCTCCTTGCCGGTATAGCGCGAAAGGATTTCATAGCCCTCGCCGAGCACCTTCTCAAGCAGTGCCTCCGCGAGATAGTAGGTATTGCCGTCCGCTGCCTTGACCTTCACATAGCTCTCGTGCGGATTGACGCAGAGCGCGATGTTCGAGGGCAAGGTCCAGGGCGTCGTGGTCCAGGCGAGGAAGTACGCGTCTTCGCCTTTCACCCGGAAGCGGACAATCGCGGTTCTGTCCTTGATTGCCTTATAGCCCTGTGCGACCTCGTGCGAGGAGAGCGGCGTTCCGCAGTGCGGGCAGTAAGGAACCACCTTAAAGCCCTTGTAGAGCAGGTCTTTCTTCCAAATTTCCTTTAAGGCCCACCACTCCGACTCGATATAGTTGTCGTCACAGGTGATATAGGGGTGCTCCATGTCCGCCCAGAAGCCGACCTTGCCGGAAAAACGCTCCCAAATCTCCTTGTAGCGCCACACGGACTCGCGGCACTTTTTGATGAAGGGCTCGACGCCGTACGCCTCGATTTCATCCTTGCCCTCGATGCCGATTTCCTTCTCGACCTCGAGCTCGACCGGCAGACCGTGGGTGTCCCAGCCCGCTTTTCGCGGGACATACTGTCCCTTCATCGCGTGGTAGCGCGGAATCATGTCCTTGATGACACGGGTCTCGACGTGGCCGATGTGCGGCTTGCCGTTTGCGGTCGGCGGCCCGTCGTAAAACATATAGGTCTCGCAGCCCTCGCGCTGCTCGACGGACTTCTCAAAAATCCGATTCTCTGCCCAGAACTTCTCGACTTCGCCCTCGCGTGCCACAAAGTTCATGTCTGTTGGGACTTTTCTGTACACTGCTCCATCCTCCTGTCTCAAAAGAAAAAGCGCCCGCCCCTCTCAGGACGAACGCTCTCTGCTTTCGCTGTACCACCTGTATTTTGCTTTTCCCCGTGACGTGGGGCCTACGTCTCTCCCTACCCCGCAGCTTATGCCGCGGCTCCGGAGAGCGGCTCAAAAGTGATTTTCAACACGGATACTTGGCGCCGGGCTTCCACCGTCCCCGGCTCTCTGTCGCTGTTTTCCGTGCCTACTCTCTTTGTCAACGCCTTTGGCTATAGGTTTTTTTCAGTATAATCAGCCTTATTTTCTATGTCAAGGAAGAAACACGCTTTCCCCTCAGCGAAGGCGCGGCAAAGTGACTTCATCCACATAGTTCGTGAAGAAACTCTTCCGCACATCTTCTCTCTCCTTGCTTCTCCCGAGCGCCCACATGAGCTTCGTGACTGTCGCCTCCTGGGTCATATCAAAGACCGGGATGCCGCCGCTCTCCTGCACGCGAAGACCGGTCTCGTAAACATCGAGATTGCTGCCCTCGTAGCGGCACTGGCTGCCCACCAGGATGCTCATGCCCTTGCTGCTCGCCCGGTCGATTTCCTCCAGAATATTATTGTGGAGGAAGGGCACGCCGCCGAGACCGAAGGCCTCGACAAACACACCTTCACAGCCCTTGTCGTAGAGATAGCGGAAGATATCCGCGTGCATACCTGGGAAAATTTTTAACACCGCGATGTTCTCCGAGTACTCCGGTGAGAGCTGAAACGCCGCGCGGCGGAGCGGCTCCTTTAAGACCTGCATGCCGAACGCATTGAACTCGCCGATCAACGGATAGTTGACCGACTCAAAAGCATTAAACGAGACGGTTCTCACCTTCGAGGTGCGGCAGCCGAGAATGAGCTTCTGGTGAAAGACCGTATAGACGCCGCGGAGCATGCCGCTTAAACCCGCCGTAATCGCGCAGCGGAGGTTATCGATCGCATCGGTCAGGGGCGCGCGGAGCGGCAGCTGGCTTCCCGTCAGAATGACCGGCATCTCGATATTCTGGAGCATGAACGAGAGCATCGAGGATGTGTAGGACATGCTGTCCGTGCCGTGGATGATGACCACACCGTCACAGTCCTCTCTGGCCGCCGCGACAAGATTCGCAATCGCGACCCAGTCCTCCGGCGTGATGTTCGCCGAGTCGAGGGAAGCATAGTCCTTTAACTCAAAGCTGTGCCCTTCTCCGATCGGACCTATGGTTTTCATAATTTCCTCGAGGTTGATGCCCGGTGCAAGTCCTTTTTCGCTCGGCACCGAAGAAAAGGTGCCTCCCGTGTTAATCAACAGCAATTTTTTGCCCATAGCAGCCTCCGTTTTCGTCATAATGTCTAATTCTAACAAAAGCGGCACAAAAACTCAATGCGCTTTGCCCCATTCACTATAGCGCATGGAAAAGCCCGCCGCTTTGTGTTATCATGCTCTAAAGCCTGGCAAATACGCCGACTGTGACGCGGAGTCAGGGCTTACGAAAGGAGCGATTGCGATGATGAAACTCGTATTGGTGCGACACGGCGAAAGTGAGTGGAACAAGAAAAATCTGTTCACCGGCTGGATGGATGTGGACCTCTCGGACAAGGGCCACGAGGAGGCAAAGGCTGCCGGTCAGCTCTTAAAGGCAGAGGGCTATGATTTCGACATCTGCTTTACTTCCTACTTAAAGCGCGCAATCCACACGCTGAACCACATTCTGGACGAGATGGACCGCGACTGGCTCGAGGTCGTGAAGAGCTGGAAGTTAAACGAGCGCCACTACGGTGCCCTCCAGGGTCTCAACAAGGCGGAGACTGCCGAGAAGTACGGCGAGGAACAGGTCAAGATCTGGCGCCGCTCGTTCTCGACCAAGCCGCCGGTGCTGGATCCGAATGACGACAGAAGTGCAAAGAAGAGCCCGGCTTACCGCGATGTGGACCCGGCGCTGCTCCCCGACTGCGAGAGCCTGGAGACCACGATTGAGCGCGTGGTTCCCTACTTCAACGAAGTGATTCGCCCCGAGATGGAGGCCGGCAAGCGCGTCATCATCGCGGCACACGGCAATTCTCTCCGCGCTCTTGTCAAGTACTTTGACAACATCTCCGAGGAGGATATTATCGGTGTCAACATTCCGACCGGCACCCCGCTCGTCTACGAGTTCGACGATTCCTTTAAGCCGATTCGCCACTACTATCTCGGCGACCAGGAAGTACTGAAGAAAAAGATGGAGGCAGTCGCGAACCAGGGCAAGAAACAGGCTTGACGCGGCACAAAAACAAATGCGAAATCTGACCCTACTGACAGACCTGTACGAGCTCACGATGATGCAGGGCTATTTTGAAAACGAGGATGTCAACAAGACCGTTATCTTCGACATGTTTTACCGCGCGAACCCCGAGGGCAACGGCTATGCAATCTGCGCGGGACTCGACCAGCTCATCGACTATGTAAAGAACCTGCACTTTACGGAGGCGGATATCGCCTATCTGGAGAGCCTCGGCATCTTTAAGCCCGCCTTCCTCGACTACCTGCGGGACTTCCGCTTCACCGGCGATATCTATGCGATTCCGGAGGGCACGGTCATTTTCCCGCGCGAACCGCTCGTCAAGGTCATCGCGCCGATTATGCAGGCACAGCTCATTGAGACCGCGCTTCTGAATATCATCAACCACCAGAGCCTCATTGCGACCAAGGCAGCCCGCATTGTGCGCGCGGCGCAGGGCGACGGTGTGATGGAGTTCGGCTGCCGCAGAGCGCAGGGCCCGGATGCCGGTATCTACGGCGCGCGCGCCGCGATGATTGCCGGCTGTGTCGGCACCTCGAATGTACTCTGCGGACAGATTTTCGATGTCCCCGTGAGCGGCACGCACGCGCACTCCTGGATTATGAGTTTCCCGGATGAGCTCTCTGCGTTCCGCGCCTATGCGAAACTCTATCCGGATGCCTGCATCCTCTTAATCGACACCTACGACACGCTGGACAGCGGCCTGCCGCATGCGATTCAGGTTTTCAAGGAACTGCGCGAAAAAGGCATACACCCGAAGCGCTACGGCATCCGCATGGATTCGGGCGACTTAGCTTACCTCTCGAAAAAGGTCAAGGCCGCGCTCGACGCCGAGGGCTTCACCGATGCGATTATCTCGGCCTCCAACGATCTCGATGAGAACCTGATCGGCTCTCTGAAGGCGCAGGGCGCGACCATCAACTCCTGGGGTGTCGGCACCAACCTGATTACCTCGAAGGACTGCCCGGCTTTCGGCGGCGTCTACAAACTCGCGGCCATCTGGAGCGAGACGGAGCAGCGCTTCCTGCCGAAAATCAAAATTTCGGAAAACGCCGAGAAAATCACCAATCCCGGCGACAAAAAAGTGTATCGCATCTACGACCTGCAGGGCATGATAGTCGCAGACCTCATTGCGCTCGCGGACGAACAGTTCTCTGCGGATGATCCGCTGCTACTCTTCGACCCGATCGAGACCTGGAAAAAGACGCTGCTCCCCGGCGGTTCCTACCGCATGAAAGAGCTCCTGGTTCCTGTCTTTGAAAAGGGCAGCTGTGTCTACGAGTCCCCGAAGGTCATGGACATCCGGCAGCACTGCAAGGAAGAGCTTGCGACCCTCTGGGAGGAGTCAAAGCGCTTCGAGTACCCGCACCAGACCTATGTGGATCTCTCGCGGAAGCTCTGGAATGTCAAAACCGGTTTGTTGGAACAGTATCAGACAGGAGTATCTGAATAAGCATGATTCAGGATATTGCACCGCATCACTATGATGTAAGCTATCACACAGAGAGAACGCCCGCGCGGCGTTCTTTCCTTGTTTTGGTCGCCCGGGAGGGTGTGCTCTTCCGGGCAACGGACGACGGCTTTACGCTGCCGCGCTTCGCCGATTTCGAGACAGAGAGTCTCCCGTTTCCGTCCCTCTGTCAGAAGGCGCGCTATCTCTTTGCGATCGACGAGGACTTTTTCTTTCTGCTGCCTGCGAGCGCCCTGCCCGCCGGAAAACTCGGCGAGGGCTATCGCTTTCTCGGCCCGACGGAGCTCCGGGACCTGAGCCCCCGCTATCTCGCCTTTGCCGCGATTACCGCGACACAGCTATACCGCTTTTACGACCAGCGGAAATTCTGCGGGCGCTGCGGCGCGCCGATGACACATTCCGAACACGAGCGCGCGATGTGCTGCAAGCACTGCGGTCTCATAGAATACCCGAAAATAAGCCCTGCCATCATTGTCGCGGTGCGGGACGGCGATCGCCTGCTCCTGACCCGCTATGCAAAAAACGCCTCCGACTATCGCCGGAAGGCGTTGGTTGCAGGCTTTGTGGAAGTCGGTGAGACCCCGGAACAGGCGGTGGAACGTGAAGTCATGGAAGAGACCGGGCTCAAGGTCAAGAACATCCGTCCCTATGCCGTACAGCCCTGGTCCTTCTCCGACTCGCTGATGCTCGCCTATACCGCGGAGCTCGACGGTTCCGACCGCATCCGCCTCGATGAGAACGAACTCTGCGAGGCCTCGTTTGTGCCGCGGGATGAAATCCCCGACAATCCGACGACCGCCAGTGTCGGCAACGAGCTGATTCAGCGCTTTAAGCGCGGGGAGCTCTGATTTCTCACTCGACGCGCTCTAAGATGGAACCGTCCCGGTAGGCAGTGAGAAGCTCGTTCAGATCTTCAATCTGCGCGGCGAGCCGCTTGCCGATGTCGGTGTCACCGACCATCACGCGATAGGGCTCGATCTCAAACTGGTTTGCGCGGGATTCGATGTCCAGGTTCTCACTGATCACGCGCTCCACCGACTCAAAGGGCATGTGGCTCTTGATGCGCATGCCGTGGGAGTTATAGATCAGCGTATAGCCTGCGATGCCTGTGGTTTTATGGTAGGCGCGCGAAAAGCCGCCGTCGATCACAATCAGTTTGCCGCCCGCCTTGATCGGATTTTCACCCGCCGAGGCGTGCACCGGCGTGTGACCGTTGACGATGTGCGAGAGGTCGGACTTTAAGCCGAACTCCCGCAGTATCATGCGGCTCGTCGCCTCAGAGTCGAGGAACAGGTAGTACGGGTCCTGCGGCTCTTTCCAGCTCGCCTTGTCGTCCAGGTAACTCCGCTCGAAGGTCTTCACGACGCGGCCGCACATCGGCGACTTCGGGCCGCCCCAGAGATAAAACATAAAGTCCACATAACGCGCTTCGCCGGTATTATAGGCGAGGCGCGCCGCTTTTTCGCAGAATTCGAAATAACTCTTGCCTCGCAGGAACTGCCCGAAGAAATTGACCTCCTCCATCTGCCCGTCCTCGGTCAGCGGCACGCAGCCGTGGAACAGGAGGTTATCGTTCATTTTGAGGTAGACGCTGCCGACCGCATAGAGGAATTCGATGTGGCGCCTAAGCTGCGGGCTCTGGCAGAACGAGCGCTTTAAGTCGTCCATCACTTCACGCTCTTCGGGCGTCATCCGGTAGGGATCGCTCCAGTCGACGGTCGGAAACTCCATCGTGTTCATCGCGTATTCAACGCCGTCAATCGTGACGGTTCCCTTCTCCGCGTCCACCTTGTCGAGCAGGAGTCTGTCCTGCATCTCAAACTCGGGGTGGCGAAGAATCAGCTCGCCCTCGGCCTTGAACATAATCACATTGATGGCTTTGACCATGGCTTTTGCCGGCGTGCCCTCATAGGTCTTTTCGGCAAAGAGTTGCAGGCGGCGAAGAGAAATGCCGTAGCCGCTCTCCAAAATGCGGATATTGTTGTAGCGCACATTGTTCCGGACGACATTCGCGATGCAGGCTTCATTGCCCGCGGCAGCGCCCATCCAGAGCACATCGTGATTGCCCCACTGGATGTCGAGCGAGGGGTAGTCGAGCAACAACTCAATGATTTTATCGGCGTCGGCGCCGCGGTCAAAGAGGTCGCCGACAATGTGCAGGTGGTCTACCGCGAGGCGCTTAATCAATGCGGCGAGTGCAATGATGAACTCGTCGCCGTTCTGAATGCCGACAATTGTATCCAGGATGCGCTCGTGGTAGGCAAGCTGATTGCCGTCCTCATCCGGCAGAGCGTGCAGAAGCTCGTCGATGATATAGCCGAATTCCTTCGGCATCGCCTTTCTGACCTTGGAGCGCGTATACTTTGAGGAGAGCACGCGCGCAATTTCGATCATGTGCCGGAGCGTCTCGCGGTACCACTTCGGCGAAATTCTGCCCTCGCTGTGCAGACGCTGCAGCGCCTCCTTCGGATAGTAAATCAACGTGCGGAGTGCCCGCTTCTCGGTGTCGTTCAGCACATCCGCAAAAATCATCTCGATTTTTTCGCGAATCACACCCGAGCAGTTGTTCATGATATGCAAAAAGGCCTCGTACTCACCGTGAATGTCGCTCATGAAGTGCTCGGTGCCCTTCGGGAGATTCATAATCGCCGCGAGGTTGATAATCTCCGTGCATACGGCCTGGCGTGTCGGGAATTTCTCTGCCAGCAAACTCAAATATTTCCGCTGTTCCTGATTCATGCCGCCTCCTTTTTTGAAAAGCAGAAAAGCCAAACCGCAGTTTTGTTGCGATTTGGCTTTTTCTTATCAGTCATTCACGTCTGCTGCGCTTCTTCGGCCGCGACACCCGCAAGGGCAATGTCCGTCCGCATGTACTTGTTGGCAAACGAAATTTTCTCCGCAGCCGCATAGGCTCTCTCGCGCGCCTCGCGTATCGTCTTGCCGAGCGCCGTGACATCGAGCACCCGGCCGCCGTTCGTGACAACGCGCCCTTCGTCGTCAAAGCGCGTGCCCGCGTGATAGCAATAGACATCCGGCTCGCTCTTCAGGCTCTCAAGTCCCGAAATCGGCAGCCCCTTCTCGTACTTTACCGGATAGCCCTCGCTCGCAAGCACGACTGTGACGCAAGCCCTGTCACAGAACTTGAGCTGTACCGCATCGAGTTTTCCCTCGACGCAGGCGAGCATGACTTCGAGGAGATCGTTCTCCATGCGCGGGAGCACGACCTGTGCCTCCGGATCGCCGAAGCGCACATTGTACTCGAGCACGCGGGGGCCGTCCGGCGTCAGCATGAGTCCGAAGAAGATAACGCCTTGGAAAGGTCTCCCCTCCGCCGCCATCGCATCGACCGTGCGCTGATAAATCTTTTCTTCGCAAAACCGCGCGATCTCATCCGTATAATAGGGGCTCGGCGAATAATTTCCCATGCCGCCCGTATTGAGACCCTGATCGCCGTCCTTGGCTCTCTTATGGTCCTGGGCGCTCGCCATAATGCGTATGGTCTTGCCGTCCACAAAGGAGAGCACGGAGACTTCTCTGCCCGTCATGAACTCCTCAATGACCACCTTGTCGCCGGAGGCACCGAACTTCCGCTCAAGCATCATTTCCCGAAGTCCCTCTTCGGCTGCCTCGCGGGTCTCACAGATCAGAACGCCCTTCCCGAGCGCCGGTCCGTCCGCCTTCAGGACAACCGGAATCTTGCAGGTCTCGAGATAACGCTTTGCCGCCTCGTAGTCCGTGAAGCTCTCGTAAGCAGCCGTCGGAATCTCATACTTTTTCATGAGTTCCTTGGCGAAGGCCTTGGAGCCCTCGAGCACAGCCGCGTTTTTCTTTGGGCCGAAGACCTTGAGTCCCGCTTCTTCCAGAAAATCTGCGAGTCCGCCGATCAGCGGATCGTCCATGCCGATTACAACAAGATCGATCTTCTCTCGCAGGGCAAAGTCCCGGATTTTTTCGAATTCCATCGCGCCGATCGGCACCGGTTCCGCAACTTCCGCGATGCCGGCATTGCCCGGCGCGCAGTAGAGTTTTGAGAGCCGTCCGCTCTCCCGCAGTTTCCGGCAAATCGCATGTTCTCTGCCGCCGCCGCCGACTACCAGTACTCTCATGCCCTGTCCTCTCTCTCGCTTGCCTCGCGCGCCGTCTCTTCAATGGCACGCGGCAATAAAATCCACTCTGCTTCTTCCATAACGCGCCGCTGTAAAGTCTCCGGCGTGTCGCCCGGCTTCACCTCGACGGCTTTCTGAAGAAGTATCGGCCCCTCATCGAGTCCCTCGTCCACAAGGTGCACGGTCGCGCCTGTCACCTTGACGCCGCGCTGCAGCGCTTGTTCGTGCACCTTTAAACCGTAGGCGCCCTTGCCGCAAAAACTCGGAATCAGCGAGGGGTGAATGTTTAAAATTCTGCCGCGGTAGCGGCGTATCATCTCATCCGGAATCTTCACGAGATAGCCCGCGAGCACAATGAGATCCAGCTTTTCGCGCTCCACCGCCGCAAGCAGGGCGCGGTGAAAGGCCTCCCGGTCCGGAAAATCCGCCGGGGAAATGCACTCGTTCGCAATCCCCGCTGCCGCTGCGCGCTGCAGTGCGTAAGCGGAGGCATTGTTCGAGAGCACATAGACCACCTTCGCATGGCGAATCACACCGCTCTTCTCGGCATCGAGAATCGCCTGCAGATTGGTCCCGCCGCCGCTCACCAGCACGCCGACTCTCAGCATAAGTCGACGCCCTTTTCGCCTGCCTTGCATTCGCCGATCACAAAGCTCTTTTCGCCTGCTGCCCGGAAGGCTTCGAGGGTCTTCAGGGCATCGGCCGGATCGACCGCGACCACCATGCCGACACCCATGTTGAAGGTGTTGTACATGACGTGTTCGCTGACTTCGCCCTTCTCTGCCATCAGGCGGAAAATAGCCGGAACCTGATAGGCGTCCTTCCGGATTTCCGCGCGAATGCCGTCTTTCAGCATGCGCGGCACGTTCTCGTAGAAACCGCCGCCCGTGATGTGGCTGCAGGCGTGAATGCGGATGCCCGCCTCCTTCGCGCTCTTTAACGCCTTCACATAAATGCGGGTCGGCGCAAGCAGCACTTCGCCGAGCGTCGCACCGAGTTCCGGATAGAAGCGCGTCAAATTCTCCTTGCTCATCTCAAAAATGTTGCGGACCAGAGAGAAGCCGTTCGAGTGGACACCGCTCGACGCAATGCCGATCAGGACATCGCCCGGCTTCAGATCCTCGCCCGTGATGAGATCCTTTCTGTCGCAGGCGCCGACCGAGAAGCCCGCGAGGTCGTACTCGTCTTCCGGCATGAGTCCGGGGTGCTCTGCGGTCTCGCCGCCGACCAACGCGCAACCCGCCTGCACACAGCCCTCCGCGACACCGGAGACAATCGTCGCAATCTTCTCCGGGACATTCTTGCCGCAGGCAATGTAGTCGAGGAAAAAGAGCGGCTCACCGCCCGCGCAGGCGACATCGTTCACGCACATCGCGACACAGTCAATGCCGATTGTATCGTGGCGATCCAGCAAAAACGCAATTTTTAATTTGGTGCCGACGCCGTCGGTTCCGGACAGAAGCACCGGATCCTCCATGTTCTTGATGCCCGCAAGGGAGAAGGCACCCGAAAAGCCGCCGATGCCCCCCAGCACCTCGGGGCGCAGCGTGCGCTTTACATACTGTTTCATCAGTTCGACGGACTCATAACCCGCCTCAATGTCAACTCCGGAATTTCTGTAATCCATTGCGGCTCCTCTCACTTGAGAAAACTCTGGTAACCCTCGCGCTGCAGTTTCTCGTCCTTACCGACAACCTCATCGCGCATTTCCTTCTGAAATGCCTGCAGCTTCTCCTCGAGCGCCTTGTCGCCGACCGCGAGAATCTTTGCCGCGAGAATGCCCGCGTTCTTGCCGCCGTTGATTGCGACCGTCGCGCAGGGAATGCCGCTCGGCATCTGCACAATCGAGTAGAGCGAATCTACACCGCCGAGATCCGAGGTCTTCATCGGGATGCCGATGACCGGCAGCGAAAAGAGCGCCGCGCACATGCCCGGCAGATGCGCTGCCTTGCCCGCTCCCGCGATGATGACCGAGAGACCGCGCTCTCTGGCACCGTTTGCCCACTCAAAAAAGACATCCGGCTCGCGGTGCGCCGAGATGATGCGCATCTCGTATTCAATCCCCATTTTCTCCAAAAATGCCGCCGCCTGTGCCATCACGGGCATATCCGAATCACTGCCCATTACAATTCCGACTTTTGCCATTGCACCCTCCTTATTGATTCGTTTCACTTGTATTATATCGGCGCTCTTCTTTGAGCTCAATCCCAATTTTTATTTGCTGTCCGGCGCATAGAGCTCGATAAGCCAGCGCTGCTGCCGCGCGGAATATCGCGTGTTGTTTCCGCGCTCGCTTTGATACCGCAAAATTGCCGCAAGGCATTTTTCGCGCATCGTTTCGTCCGCTGTTTCACGGATGAGCGGGCGCAGTCTGTCCCGGAGCGCCTTGTCGAGAAAAAGCGATAAATCTTCGGCGTGCGCTGCGGCAATCTCCGGATACCGGTCCGCATACCAGGGCAACTCCCCGGGTAAGGTGACTGTCAGACCGAAGGGTCCCTCTGCCCGCCCCGAAAAGCGCTGCCGCACATCTTCTTCCGCGTAATCGAATGCATCGTAATAGATCGCTGTCCGTACCTCATCCGGCGCACTGCCCCGGGCAAGCAGCCCGTAGCACTGCAGAAACAATTCGAGGCAGCGCACCCTGAGCGCCGTGTCGCACTGCGGCGAAAACGCGCGGCTACAGACGGACGACAGCACCGAGAGCAGGGCCTCCTCTTCCGTATTGCCGGGTAATGCGAGGCAAAGTGCCCCGCAATGCGCTTCTTTGCTCTCCTCTGCGACCGCCAGAAGAGCAAGCGCCTCCCGACCGAAAAAGCCCCGAAAGCGTTCGGTCGCAAAGCGCTCCGCTGGTATCTCCAGAAGGCGCTCTCTTGCGAGCCGAAGCCGCTCCCCGAGCAGCGTTTCCCGCTCCATCAGCTGCTGAGCCCGAGGAACTGGGCGATTAACCAAGTCACCAGCACCAGGCCGCAGAGCGAGAGCCCGATCCAAGTATAGAGCTGATTTTTTTCTTTCTCGCGGAGTGCGGTCACTGCGAGGTAAATACCGTAGAGCGAGACCAGCATGGCACTCATGACCGCCGCCGCAACCGTGAGCGAGGGCTGTCCCGCTGCCTGTAGCATGCTGAAAAAGGCAAGCACCGTAAAGAGCACGGCGACAACGCCGCCGCAAAGTGCCGTGAGCCCGGTCTCGGAGTGCGGCTTCTTCAGGTAGTTGATCAGCGAAGAGAGCTGCTGATTCTGTTTGCCCTTCTTCTTCGGGCGCCGCTGCTTGCTGCGGCGCACCTGCTCTTCTTTCGGCAAAAATTCCGGGCGCTCCAGAATCGAGTCGTCACTCTTTGCAACCGGCGTCAGAAATTTATATTCTTTTTTTCGAAAGGGATTAGGCAGACGCACGATTTAACCTCCTCAGAAACAGCCGGAAAATAAAATAGCCCGCGACAACGCCGATCGTATTCAAAAAAATATCGTCGACATCAAAACTGCCGAGCCGGGTCAGAAGCTGCACTGTCTCAATGAGCCCCGAAAACAACACCCCGGCAATCAGGCTGCGGAAAAAGCTGTGGCGCTTTCCGCTCACAATCGGCAAAAAAAAGCCGAAGGGCACAAAGGCAAAGACATTGCCGAAGGTATTCAGGATAAAAGCGCGGTAGCCGAGTATGTGGCGGTAATGCCAGAAGCGCCAGATTTCCCGGAACAGCACAATGTTGTAGCGCAGATTCGCACTGCTCCTCCCCTGCCTGCCGAGTGCTTCGGCAAAAAAGAGAAAATAACTGAGCCCTGCGAGATAAATGACAAAAAGCAGGGTTCCGAGCAGGCGATGTTTCCATCGGATTTTATCCATGGACAGGCTCAGTCCTCCTCCGCACCGTATTCACGGTAGTAGGCATCGATTCTCTCCATCAGCGCATCGTCGATCATCACCTTGCCGTTCACTTCACGCCGGTAGAGGTGTTCAATGACCTCCTTCATCGTGACAATCGCCGTCGTCTTGATGCCGTAGCGCTCCGAGATCTCGGAGAGTGCGCTCTTTTTGCCCTTGCCTCTCTCGCAGCGATCCACGCTGACCACAAGTCCCAGCACTTCTGCGGCACCCTGCGCCTTGATGATTGGCATGGTTTCTTCAATCGAGGTGCCTGCCGTGGTCACGTCCTCGACAATCACAATCTTATCCGTATCCTGAATCGGCGCGCCGAGGAGAATCCCCTTGTCGCCGTGATCCTTCACTTCCTTGCGGTTTGCGACATAGCCCACTTCCTTCTCATAGAGCTCGCTCATGCCGATGGACGCTGCGACGCAGAGCGGAATGCCTTTGTATGCCGGTCCGAAAAGCAAGGTCGCCTCCTCGCCGAACGCCGCATGGATGGCGCGCGCATAGTAGGCACCGAGCTGCTTTAACTGGGTTCCGGTGCGGTAAAAGCCGGTGTTCACGAAAAACGGGGTCTTTCTTCCGCTCTTGGTCACGAAGTCTCCGAACTTTAAGACCTCGCACGAAATCATAAACTCAATAAATTCCTGCTTGTACTGTTCCATCGTCTCCCCCTTGTTCAGCGCACTGCGCCGATCAGTTCTCTGATATCCTCGGTTCCTGTCTGCTCGAGGTAGGCGGCAATCCCCGCCGCAACTTCCTCCGAAGCGCAAGGATTATAAAAGTTTGCGGTGCCGACCGAAACCGCCGTCGCGCCGGCGAGTATCATCTCGATTGCATCGGCGGCGGTCGAAATGCCGCCCATGCCGATTAACGGCAGCTTGACCGCGCGCGCGCAGTCGTAGACCATGCGCACCGCAATCGGGTGCACCGCAGGTCCCGAGAGACCGCCGGTGCGATTTGCGAGCACAAAGCTGCGCCGCATAATGTCAATTTTCATGCCGGTCAGCGTGTTGATCAGCGAGAGCACATCCGCACCGCCTGCCTCTGCCGCCCGCGCGGTCTCGGTGATATCCGTGACATTCGGCGAGAGTTTGACGATTAACGGTTGCGCCGCCCTCTCCTTCACGCGGCGGGTGATGTGTTCGACCGCCTTTGCCTGCGTGCCGAAGGCAATACCGCCCTCTTTGACGTTCGGACAGGAGATGTTGAGCTCAAGAAAATCAACCGGCGCCTCGCGGAGCCGTTCCACGACCTCGACATACTCCTCCTCACTGTGACCGCAGACATTGACCACGATACGGGTGTCAAACCGCTTTAAGAAGGGCAAATCCCGCTTGAGGAAGACATCCACACCGGGATTCTGCAGGCCGATCGCATTCAGCATACCGCCCGGCGTCTCCGCGATGCGAGGCGTCGGGTTTCCCGCCCACGGAACGGCCGCGACCCCCTTGGTCACGACCGCACCGAGCTTATTTAAATCCAAAAATTCGCTGTACTCTTCGCCGGCGCCGAAGGTACCGCTCGCTGTCATCACGGGATTTTTGAGCGTGATTCCCGCGAGGCTCACTTCCGTCGAGATGTTCAAAGCGCCACCTCCTCTGCGCGAAACACCGGTCCGTCGGCACAGACGCGCTTGTTTTTGACATTCGAGTGCGGATCGACCTCCGCGCTCTCCGTGATACAGCCGAGGCAGGCGCCGATGCCGCAGGCCATGCGCTCTTCCATGGAGACCCAGAGCGGAATGCCTTCCTCCGCCGCGTAGGCCTTCAGCGCGCGGAGCATGGGCAGCGGACCGCAGCTTAAAATTGCCTTCGGCTTTTCCGGCAGCGCGCGGAGCAAATCAACGACATTGCCCCGGATGCCGAGACTGCCGTCCTCGGTCGCAATCTTCACCTCATCCGCCGCGACCGCAAAGTCCTCGAGTAAGAAGAGCTGGGACTTACTGCGATAGCCGAGAAGGGCGGTCTTTTTCCCCGGGAGCGCCCAGAGGAGCTCAAGGAGCGGCGGTATCCCGATGCCGCCGCCGACCACGGCGACGTTGTCGAGCTCCGTCGGAAATCCGTTCCCGAGCGGGCCGAGGAGCAAAAGTTCGGTGCCCGCGGTATAGCGCGAGAGCTCTTCGGTGCCGCTTCCCTCCCGCGTCACGCGGTACACGAGGCGCAAAATGCCGTTCTCGCTGTCGATGCCGCAGAGACTGATGGGGCGCGGCAGGATGTGCGCACCGTTATTCAGAAATACATTTACAAACTGTCCCGGGTGTGCCGCGGCCGCAATCTGCGGCGCCAGGAGCCGAAGGTCATAGACGTTCGGACATAACGCGCGCTGTCCCAGTACGGACGCGCGCTCTCTCACTTTCGTCATGTTGTGCTTCTCCCATTCTCTGTCTCAGAAGCGGATGCAGCGCTGCAGATCCAGAATCATGTCGACCGTCGCCTGACGCGCTGCGTCGGCGAAGGCTTCCGCGCCGAAGTTCTGATATTTCTCCTGCTTCCACGCCGCAATGATGCCGCGCGAAGAGTTCACAATGCCGCCCTCGCCCCGTTCATTAAAGGCAACCGCGAGGTCCTCCGCCTTGCCGCCCTGGGCGCCGTAGCCGGGAATCAGGAAGAAGGTGTGCGGCATGCGCGCTCTGAGTTCCGCAAGCATCTTCGGGTAGGTTGCGCCGACCACCGCGCCGACATTGGACCACGCGCCCTCCATGAGGGACTCGCCCCAGGCGGAGGTGAGATCCGCAACCCGCGCATAGAGCGGCTCGCCGTCAATCAGCTGATCCTGCAGCTCGCCGCTCGAGGGATTTGAGGTCTTAACAAGCACAAAAATACCCTTGTCACAGCGCCCGCAGACCTCAAGGAAAGGCTTCACGCCGTCGCTTCCGAGGTAGGGGTTCACAGTCGCCATATCCGCGTCAAAGGGGAAAAACTGCTGATTGCCGATTGTAATGCAGCCGAGGTGTCCCTCCGCATACGCCGCCGAGGTCGAACCGATGTCGCCGCGCTTCACATCGGCAATCACGATGAGCCCGAGTTTCTTCGCAAAGCGGACGGTCTTTTCATAGGCGATGAGGCCGGGAACACCGAACTGCTCGTACATCGCAATTTGCGGCTTCACGGCCGGAATCAGATCCGCCGTTGCCTTGAGGATGGCCTCGTTAAAGCGCCAGCAGGCCTCGGCAGCGCCCTCCAGATTTTCGCCCTTCTCGGCAAACGCAGCTTTCTTTACCTCATCCGGAATATATGCTAGCATAGGGTCCAGCCCCACGCAAACCGGTGCCTTGGTCTCTTTGATTTTATTCAGCAAAGTTGTAATCATCGCTTCCTCCTGTCGGCGGCAACAAACATATTTTTCCCATTATATGTTTTTTTGCCCCGCCGTGCAATGCGGGATGCCTCTTTACGGTTTTCTTACAGCTTTTCTCCGCGTCGCACAGGGCGCAAATCTATGCTATAATGGAAAAAATTTATGACCTGATATGTCATGCAGAAGATGCAGATGGGAGCTCTATGAAATTAACAGAACAAGATCGATTCAACCACGGGGAGCAGGATCGAATCCTGGCTCTCCTGAAGCGTTGCCATGAAAAGGAAGCCTTTTCGATGTCTTTCCCGCTCCGCGAGCCGGGTACCAAGTATCTTCTCGCCTATGCGGACGAGGACTCCAAGGAGCTCTGCGCCGCAATGGCGCTCTGCGGCCTCGGCGACCAGATTTTTGAGGTCTATGCCTTTACGGACCCGGACCACCGCAGACAGGGCTATTTCCACCGCCTCTGGGAAAAGGCAAAGATTACGTTCCCGGGCAAGAGCTTAAAGGGCTCGGCGCCGATTGTCCGCTTTGCCGTGGACAGCGCCTGCAAGGACGCCCTGCCGGTTCTGCTCTCGATCGGTGCTCACCTCGCCGAGGAGGAGACCGAGATGGCCTGCAGCCTCGAGGACAAAGAGACCCCGGATCCGCGCTACCGCTTCCGCGAGTCCAAGCCCTCGGCGGAAGGCTTCCGCGCCTACGAGATTTTCCGTCCGAATGAGAAGCGCCCGGCTTTCCGCTGCTTTGTGACGCCGATGAAGGATCACAACGCGTATCTGCACCGCGTATCTGTGCGCAAGGATTTGGTGGGACAGGGTGTCGGCAGTGAGCTCTTCCCGCAGTTCTTGGGACTCTTAAAGAAGCTCGGCTACACAAAGGCGACCATGCAGGTCACGGCTTCCAATACGCCGGCAGTCCGCCTCTATAAGGCAAACGGCTTCCGGGAGACCACCTCGCTCCGCTACTATGAGCTGATGCTCTGAGCCTGATGCAATTTCCCGAACTCCCCGTCTCATAAAGTCCGCATCACAGCGACTCGGAGACGAGGAGTTTTTTGTTTTCTTGCCACTTGAATTTCTTATCCCTTGCTTTTCGTATTTTTTCTTTTTGTTGCCACAGCACTGTCTTTTCTCTCCGTGCTCTGCTATTCTCTTTCTGTCAAACCGGATTAGACACATGAAATCACTTTCATTGCCTCGCTTTTTGCGAAGAGAAAGGATATCCCATGAATTATAACGGTCTCTTGATCGGCTGCGGTGCCTTTTTGATGATAGGCGCTTTTCACCCCCTTGTCGTGAAGGGCGAGTACTACTTTGGCAAACAAATCTGGCCGCTCTTTGCCCTGCTCGGCATCGCAGCTCTCGCAATCTCCCTCTTTCTCCGCGGCACGGTTCCGAGCGCCCTCACCGCCGTATTCGGCGTGAGTTGCCTCTGGAGCATTCTCGAACTCTTTGAGCAGGAGGTGCGCGTTAAGAAGGGCTGGTTCCCGAAAAATCCGAAGAAGAAGGACTGAAACCGTTTGCTTCTTGCGCCTTCCCGCAAACATACTGTTTCCCGCACCTTTCTTCCGTAGCCTGAACCGAAACGCTTCGCTCGATCGCCTTTCAGACTGGGTGATGCGCCTCCTGTGGCGGCATTCATATATTTTCGCTCTCTCCGTACGGGCGCATGTCCTGACCCCTGTGATGCGGATGGTTACGCAGTTTTTTATCCGAATTCAGTTGACTCTTGTAATCTAAGCTAAAATGCTTTGTTATATCCCCATTCGGATAAGATGATACACCTCATAATGACAGATTTTGGGGCTAAGCGGACAAAAAGAGTTGATAATTCAAGCCCTTGCGGTACAAGGCTTTTCCCTGCTTACCGCTTCCTTGAAACAGTATGGTTGAAGGAAGTGGTAAGAAAGCATGCGATCTGACCTTCTTGTAGTGGGCTTTGTATAAAATACGGGCAGAATAAGAAAGCTTATGAAAAAAGCTGCGTGCAGATGCACGCAGCTTTTTTCTTCGCCCGCGGCCGGACAGGTTCTTATTGTTCCGCATCGGGCGATAACTGTTCTTCTTATTAAACGCTTTTCACTCAGACGCGGAGCGTAATGTCGCAGCTTGTCTTTAATTTCTCCAGAATCTCCTGTGTCAGCTTGTCAAGCGCTTCCGGCGTAAACGCCTTTTCCTCCGGGCGGAAGGTCAGGGTGAACGCAAGGCTCTTCTTCGTCGGCGGGATCGGTGCGCCCTCGTAGACATCGAAGAGCTTCACCTCGCGAATCAGCGGGCTGCAGCTCTGAATCAGATTCACGACCTGCTCACAGCTGATTGCCTTGTCCATGACGAGTGCCAGGTCACGCTGTACCTCCGGGAACTTCGGGAGCGGCGTGAAGTAGACCGGCTCGTGCGGCAGGCTCTCAATGGTATCGAGGTCCAATTCCGCGAGATAGGCATCCGTGCGGAGATTCAGTTCCCCGGCAATGTCGTAAGCCAGCTTGCCGAGATACCCTACCTTCACCTCGCCCACATAAACCGCCGCGGTCTGGTAGGGGTGCGTGAACGGCTCGGTCGAAGCCTCATAGCGGAACTTGACATGCAGGCTCTCGGCCGCGAGATCCAAAGCACCCTTCAGGGTGAAGAAGCTCTCCTCCTTGCCGAAGAAGGCAAGCGCCAGATGGGTTCTCTCCTCCGGGTACTCCGTGAGCGGCAGGGACTTCGGAATAAATACCTTTGCGAGCTCAAAGAGGCGTCCGGACAGATTGCCGGCCTTCTGGTTCCGCATGACGGCATTCGCCATGGAGGGCGAGAGCACGGTGCGCATGAGCGAGAGCTCCTCGCTGATCGGGTTTAGAATGCGAATCGCGCGGAGTGCCTCGCTGTCCGCCGGATAGCGGAACAGCTTTAAGTCCGCCGGGGAGAAGAAGGAATAGTGAATTGCCTCGTACATGCCGCCGCCTGCGAGGGTCTCCTTTAACTTGAGCTCACGGCGCTGTCTCTCGTTCAAACCGCCGCTCGTGACCTCCGCGCTCTTTAAGAAGCTCGGCACGATGTGCTCGTAGCCGTAGAAGCGAATCACCTCTTCGGCGACATCCTGATAGCTCTCCATGTCCTCGCGGTAAGCGGGAATCTTGAGGCGCAGTGCATCGCCCTCGAGCTCCGGCTCCATATCGAGGTTTGCGAGAATGCGGCAAACCGCCTCCCCCGGCACTTCGATACCGAGCACGCCGTTTACGCGGGCCAGGCTCACCGTGAGCGGGCGCTTCTCAATGCTGTTGCCCGTATTCTTGCCTGCGCACTCATCCGTAACTGTGCCGGCGCCGAGTTCTTCGGTCAAATGCAGGGCGCGCTGCATCGCGAGTTCCACCGTGTACTCGTCCGTTCCCTTCTCAAAGTGCGCGCTCGCATCGGTGCGTTTTCCGAGCGCACGGGCGCTGCGGCGGATGTTGTCGCGTGCAAACTTTGCCGCCTCAAAGACAACCGCGGTCGTCGTATCCTTAATCTCCGAGTTGAGACCGCCCATGATGCCAGCGAGGCCGACCGGCTTCTCACCGTCGCAAATCAGGAGGTTGCTCTCGGTAAGCGTCAGCTCCTGCTCATCGAGAGTCACAAGCTTTTCGCCTGCCTTTGCCGTGCGCACCACAATGCGGTTGCCCGCAAGATCGCGGCGGTCAAACGCGTGCATCGGCTGTCCGAGCTCCAGCATCACATAGTTCGTGATGTCCACCATGTTGGAAATTGCGCTCACGCCGACCAAGCTTAAACGACGGCGCATCCACGCGGGCGAGGGTGCAATTTTCACATCCTTCACCGCGTGCGCCTCATAGCGCGGGCAGTACTGCGGCGCTTCCACTTCAACTTGAAGCGTATGCGGCTCGGTCTTCTCCTCACGGTAGCTAAGCGGCAGGGGCTTTATCTCTTTGCCGAGGACGGCCGCCACTTCTCGCGCAATGCCGTAGATGCCCTGACAATCCGGGCGGTTTGCCGTGATTGCGATGTCAAAGAGCCAGTCGTCGAGACCCACGATGGGCTTCACATCCGCGCCCGGAACCGCATCCTCCGGCAACACAAGGAGCCCGTTATAGCCTGCGCCCGGGTACAAGTCTTCGTTCAGTCCGAGCTCCATGCCGGAGCAGAGCATGCCGAAGGAGTCGTAACCGCGGAGCTTGCCCGCCTGAATGGTCGCGGTGCCGACAATCTCCGTTCTCTCTTTGTTGGTCTCACAGACCGTCGCGCCGATAAGAGCGATCGGAAACTTCTTTCCTGTCTCCACATTGTCCGCGCCGCAGCAAATTTGGAACTTTCCCTCACTGCCACAGTCCACCTCACAGAGGTGCAAATGCGTGCCCTCGATGGGCTCACAGCTTGTCACGAGACCCACGACCACGCGTGAAATCCGCGCGCCGACTTCCTCCAAACTCTCCACTTCAAAGCCGCAGGAGAAGAGCTTCTCCTCGAGTTCCTGCGGGGTGCAATCAATGTCTACATATTCTTTCAGCCAACTGAGCGGCGCTATCATCTCTCTGCCTCCTTACTCATTGATCTGCCGGAGCACACGGAGATCCGACTCGAACAGATACTTAATGTTACCGATGCCGTACTTCAGCATTGCGACGCGCTCGATGCCGATTCCGAAAGCAAAACCGGAGTATACATCCGAGTCGATGCCGCAGTTCTCGAGCACCTTCTTGTTCACCACGCCCGCGCCGAGAATCTCGATCCAGCCCGTTCCCTTGCAGAGACGGCAGCCCTTGCCGCCGCAGGAGAAGCAGCTCACATCGACCTCGACCGAGGGCTCCGTGAACGGGAAGTAGGAGGGACGGAGGCGGGTCTTCACACCCGCGCCGAAGAACTTCTCAACGAACTTGTCGAGCATACCCTGGAGATCGCAGAGCGTGATGCCCTTGTCGACCACAAGGCCTTCCATCTGGGTGAACATCGGGGAGTGCGTCGCGTCGTCGTCCGAGCGGAACACCTTGCCCGGAGAGAGAATCTTAATCGGCGGCTTCTGCCGCTCCATCACATGAATCTGACCCGCCGAGGTCTGGGTGCGAAGCAGGAACTTGTCGCTCAAGTAAAAGGTATCCTGCATGTCACGCGCCGGATGATCCTGCGGGGTATTGAGTGCGGTGAAGTTGTAGTAGTCGGTTTCAATCTCCGCGCCCTCATAGACCTCAAAGCCCATGCCCGCAAATGCCTCGATCATCTGATTTCGGACCAGCGTGTCCGGGTGGAGGTTGCCGCGCGGAATTTCCGTGCCCGGCAGAGTGACATCAATCTTCTCCGTCTCGTAGCGGTGATTTAACTCTGCCTCTCTCGCCTGCTTTTCGAGTGCGGTCAGCTTTTCGAGCACCCAGTCCTTCAGCGCATTCACTTCCTTGCCAAAGTCCGCCTTTTCTGCCGACGGTACGCTCTTCATCTGCTTCATGAGTCCGCTGACCAGGCCGTCCTTCCGGTCCAGGAATTCCTTCCGGAGCGCATACAGGGTCTCGGAATTCTTTTCCTGCATTTGTTCGGCTCTCTCGGCGAAGCGCTGCTTTAAATCCTCAAATTGCTTCTTGTCCATGCCTCTCTCCTTTTCTTTGACTGCGCGGGGAAATAAAAAAGGATACAGAGAGTAAGCTCTCTGTATCCGGGACGAGTTCTTTCACCCGCGGTACCACCCGCATTATCCGCTTATCCTGCGGACCGCTCATTGTTTCCTTGACGCGGAAAGACGTCGAAACCTACTGAGGCAAGCCCGTTCAGCTCCGCTGCTCCGACGCGAAGGTTCGCTCTCCGGTGTCACGGCGGAAATCTCAGCTCTCTTCCGCTCTCTGTGCGCTCTGCCGGTGCTACTGTGCGTCTTCACTGCATTTGATGATTCAATTCCGAACCAGCATAAGCGCAGGGCCGCAAAAAGTCAAGTTCTCTTCCTTACTTCTCAAGGCTTCTCCAGCGGAAGTCCGGAACCACATCCGACCATTTCTGGATGCCGATCACCGGCTTCGCAAACTCGGAGGCCTCCAGGGTCTTTGCCTTCTTGTCAATGTCTCTGAAGACCGCCCAAATTTTTCTTCTTCTGGTCGCGATAATCGCATCACCCGCGTCCATGCGGCAAGCCCAGAGACCGAAGGCTGCGCCGCTTCGCACTTCAACCGGCGCATCCACCTGACGGCTCAGAATCAGCGCGTCGACATAGGGGTTCGAGTCCGCAATGTAGTAGGCATAGGCAAAGGCCGCTGCCTGCTGCGTCTCGACATCGCCGCGCGCGGCGCTCTTCGCGCTGAAGCCCTGCTCCGAGAGGATGATGTGGCGCACCTCGCCCGCACGGTTCCGGAAATTCGACGCTTTCAGATAATCCGTGAGGACATGCAGGTTCTCAAAATTGATAATCTTCGAGCTCTCATCCTGTGTGATGAGACCGGTCGTGTGGTCGTCCCAGAACTCCGGCTCTGTCAGCGGATACGGGTACGGATGGTAGGCGAGCTGCCAGTCGATATTGCCGTTCCGGTTGATCTCGGCGTTGATCTTATCAATGATATGCTTTGCGGAATACTTTGTCTTCTGGTCCGCATTCGGGTCGTTCCAGTTCATGTCAACCGAGAAAAAGACATGGGCATTGGCCTGCTGGGCCTTGATGGCCGTGTAGGCAACACGGAAGGCACGGACATATTCGGTCACATACTTGTCGATGTCCATCTTGCCCATGTAGTTCCAGTTTCTGCCGTTGTTGATCTCGTTGCCGATGATCCAGTTCGAGACGCGACCGTAAGCCGGGTTCTCGCCGTTGTAGCGCTGTGCGAGGAAGCTCATCAGCGCGCGGGTCGTCTCATAGCCCTCCTTGGTCGCCGTGTTGAAGCCGTAATAGAGGGCGCCGTCCGTCTTCTTGACACCGGGGTAGATGAGTTCCGGCATCTTGTCGTTCCAGCCGTTTAAGACAATCGCCGTGACCATCATGCTCTTGCCTGAAAAAGCGCTGATATTCTTGTCGTACTCGGCAATCTGATTCTTGTCAAAGTGGTAGGTCTTGCCCTCGTAGGTGTAGTCAATGCCCGTACCCGCAGTAATCTGCGCAAAGTTAAAGTTCACGTTCACGTGCTTCACGCCGAGCTCGAACGCATCGCTCAACATGTCAAGCTGTACCAGAAGGCCCTTCTTGGTGAGCGGCTGCTCATAGGGCTTATCGCTCTTTGCGACTACCTCCGGGTTCGTGATATAGGCGCGGCGGCCGATGTCGTAATAGCGGCCGTTCTTCCAGACCGCAATCGCAAACTGATCGTAGAGTCTGGTGTCCGGCGTGCCGTCCTGAAGCGGCGCCGTGAACGAGAAGTTCGCCCCGTACGGCGCACTTGCAACGGGCTTTGCCTCCTTGATGCTGTCGTTATAAGGATCCAGCGCAAAAAAATAGAGTTTGCCGTCCTCGGAGGTGCTGTCTCCGCTCACGGTGCCGCTCACGGTCACCTGATCCTTGGTCGCATTCGCATGAATCTCTGCGGTTTCCGCAAATGCCGGCAGCGCAAAGAGCGCGCTGAAGCCGAGCGTAAGCGCGAGCGCCTTGAGACGCCGCGTCCATTTCTGTTCGTTTCTCATCTTGCTGTATTACCTCCTTTGCCTCCTGCTATTATAGCGGAGACGCTATGCAAATGATTTGCAAACTTCTTACAATTTCTCTACGCTTTCCCCGAACTTCTTAAGCGGTCTCGCAAGGCCGAGTTCAAGGAGATACACTTCGTCCGCCGCTGCCGCGAGCGCACACTGGAGGCGGCCCACCGCGTCGCGCAGGGCTCTCTCCCCACGGTCTGTCGGCACCAGACCTCCGCCGATGCTATCGAGAAGCAGTGCCTCCCGGCGACTTCTCGCCTCCGCTGCGAGCGCAGTCACAGCGCGCTCCAGTTCTGCCGTAAAAAACGCGTTGTCCTCCCGGAGCGCCGCCGCCGTGAGGCAGTCGATCCACTGCTTCGGGACCTCGCGATACGCCGCAATGCGCCCCTCCCGTTGCAGTGAAGCGGCAAAGGCGTGCTTGCCCTGATAGCGCGCACCGGCGAGAAAGAGAAATCCTGCCGTATCTTCGCTCTCCGCAAAGACAGGGGTAAAGTCGCGCCGGTAGAGCGCAAAGGTCGCACCGCCTACCACTGTCTTCCCCGCAACCCGAATCGGCGCACAGCTTGCGGCCGCGCGCGCGGCAACCGCGCCGACACCGGTGGTCTTTTCGACAAAGGCTGAGCTCTCAAAACTTCCTGAGACTGCGCGGAGTTCTTCTGCCGTAAAAAATACAGCGGGCACGGCAAAGGCCTCTGCGAGCGCGAGAACCGCTGTCTCTTCCCGCTTTAAATCAATGCTCGCAAGCGAAAAGAGAGCCTCTTTTGTAATGTTTTGTTCCTTTAGAAACAACTCTGCCGCGCTGCGAAACGCTTCGACCGGCATCCCCTTCCGGCAACCCACGCCAAGGCAATAAATCGGGGGCGTCAGCACGAGACAGTTTTCCGCCTCCGGGTGCGGTGCCGCGCTGATCCGTATGCAGAGCTGCCCCTCCGACATCGGTTTCGCGACCAGCCCGGCGGGCAGTTTTTCCGCGTCCCGCAGCGGAAAGTCGGTCGAAAATACGACTTCCTCCCCGCGGAGCAGCGCCGCGCTCACGCGCTTCGCCTTCTCGCGACTTCCGATCCGGAGCCCGTTTTGTACGGCGAAAACATCCACCGCAAAGCGCCGGTTCAGGTCCGTTGCCGTGCTGACGGCGACCGCCGCGCCGAGTTTCCGCCCCAAAAAGCGCGCAAACGCATTGGCGCCGCCCACATGGCCCGAGAGCAGCGGAATCACAAAGCGGCCGTACTCATCGAGACAGAGCACCGCGGGATCCTGAAATTTATCCCGCACATAGGGGGCGATTTTTCGGACTGCAATGCCGCTCGCCCCGACAAAAACCAGTAAATCGCAGCGACGAAACGCCTCGTCGACCTCCGCGCCGACACAGCGATAACCGGCTTCCGTGAGCAGCGCCGAGACGCGCTCCGCGAGCTCTCTGCCACGCTCCGTGTACGAAAAGCTTGCAAATTCCCCTGTCTTTTTTCTCTGTAAGCCTTCCATTTTGTATCCCTTTTTCTATCTTTATATATAACAAGAGAGGCAGGGGGACAGCCCCCTGCCTCTCTCAATTCTCTGTCTTACTGCTCATCCTGCGGCGCAGTGTCCTCGTAGACAACCTCATCGCCCTGCATGTTCTCGAGTGCCTTCATGCTGAGGGAAATCTTTCTGTCCTCCGCATTGAACTCGACAATCTCTGCCTCGATCTCATCGCCGATCTCAAGGACATCCGACGGCTTGTCGATGTGCTTTCTTGCGATCTGGGAGACGTGAAGCAGTGCGTCCACTCCCGGCTCGAGCTCGATGAAAGCGCCGAAATCGGTCATGCGTGCCACACGGCCTCTGACAATCTTGCCCTGTGCGTACTTCTCAGCCGCATCGATCCACGGATTCTGATCCGGGAACTTTAAGCTGAGCGCAATCTTCGTGCCGGAAATCTCCTTGATGAAGACTCTGACGCGATCGCCGGACTTCAGAACCTTCTTCGGGTTCTCGATTCTGCCCCAGCTCATCTCGGAGATGTGCAGGAGACCGTCTGCGCCGCCGAGATCCACGAATGCGCCGAAGTTCGTCACATTCTTGACCGTGCCCTCGACCACATCGCCGACCTTGATGCGCGCAAAGAGCTCTTTCTGCAGCTCCGCCTTTGCAGCCTGCATGAGCTGCTTGCGGTCGCCGATGATTCTTCTTCTGCGCGGATTGAACTCGGTAATCACGAACTCAATCTCCTGATCCGCATACTTATTTAAATCTCTCTCGTAGGAATCCGATACCAGACTTGCCGGAATGAACACGCGCGCCTCGTCGACCAGCACGCTCAGTCCGCCGTTCAGCACCTGGACTACCTTCGCCTTCAGAACCTCGTGGTTGTTGAACGCCTCTTCCAGGCGCTTGTTGCCTCTGTCCGCCGCGAGTCTGCGATACGAGAGGGAAACCTGTCCGTCGCCGTCATTTACCTTCATGACTTTGGCTTCCAATTCGTCACCAACATGTACGACAGTCCGGAGGTCGAGGCTGTTGTTGTTCGTGTACTCGTTTCTGGTGATGACGCCGTCCGACTTATAGCCGATGTTCAGGATGATCTGATCCTCCTTCACATCCAGTACTGTTCCCGATACAACTTCTCCCGTGTGAATCGTCTTAAAAGACTCATTCAACATCTGTTCAAAACTCTGCTCTGACAATGGCTTGAACCTCCTCAATGATATGTTTGGGGGTAGATGCCCCCGCTGTAATACCAATTCGCTGAAAGGGCGCCAAAAGCTCAGGATCTAATTCGCTCGCGGTCCGGACGTAAAACGTATGCGGACAAACTGCAGAACAGATTTCCACAAGTTTTCTCGTATTGGAACTGTTTTTCCCTCCGATCACGATCATAGCATCGACCTCGGAAGCAATTTTCTTCGCCTCCGCCTGTCTTTCCTGCGTCGCATTGCAAATCGTATTAAAACAAGCTATATCATAACCTAACTCTCTGATTTTATCAACCAGCATTTTAAACTTTGGCAATCGGAACGTAGTCTGCGCGACCACGGAGAGCGGCACATCCTTTTGAATTTGCAGAGCGAGGAACTCTTCCTCATCCCGAATCACCGCCGTATCCGCCCGGCCCCAGGCGCGAATTCCCTCCACCTCCGGGTGCTTCGGATCTCCGACAATCAGGACGCGGCGCCCTTTCTGGTTCTCCGTCTGCACGATTCGGTGAATTTTGTTCACGAACGGACAGGCTGTGTCGACAATGCGAAGCTTCTTCTCCTCGCAGAGGCGGTAGACCTCCGGCCCCACGCCGTGCGAGCGGAGGATAATCGTGCCCGCATGCTCTGTCAGCGCGCCCACCTTCGCCGCGGCATCCTCGTCCTCAAAGACGACCACGCCCTTTTCGGTCAGATCCCGCACCACTTCCTCGTTGTGGATGATGGCGCCGTAGCTGTATACCGTATCTTTGCTCTCCTCAGCCTCTCGGTACACGGTCTCGACCGCCTTTTGGACGCCGAAACAAAAGCCCGCGCTCTCGGCGAGTATCACTTCTCTCTTTCTTCGCTCTGTCACTCTGCTTCCTTCTCTCTGACTAGGGCAAGGATTTGTTCTTCGACTTCCGCGATTGTGAGCGCCGAGCTGTCGAGAAGGAGGGCATCCTCTGCCTGCCGAAGCGGTGCGACCGCCCGGTTCTTATCCTGCTCGTCCCGCGCTACAATGTCCCGCTTCACTTCCTCGAAATCCGCCTCTGTTCCCTTCTCCCTGAGTTCCACCGTGCGGCGCTTGGCACGCACTTCGACGCTCGCGGTCAAAAAGACCTTGGCAAGCGCATTCGGCAAGACCACCGTACCTATGTCCCTGCCGTCCATGACGACAGGCTCCCGCGCGGCAATTTCCCGCTCGATCACGAGAACACGCGCCCGGACCGCATCGTGGCGCGCAAACGCGCTCGCCGCCTTGCCGATTTCCTCGCGGCGTATCTCAGCGCTCACATCGCGCCCGTCGACAAACACATGCTGCACGCCGTCCGCAATGCTCAGGTCAAGCCTAAGCGCCGGTGCAGCCGCCGTTATCGCAGCGCTGTCCTCGGGGGAGATTCCCTGTTCGAGCAGCGAAAGTGCCGCCGCCCGGAACAGCGCCCCGGTGTCCACATAAATCCAGCCGAGTTTATGGCTTACCGCCCGCGCAATCGTGGATTTGCCGGCGCCGGCCGGTCCGTCGATTGCGAGTGCTTTTATTTTATCCATCTTTTCCTCCCGCTCATTTCGGCTCTGCCGCGCTTTGTCCCGCGAGCATGCCGGTCGACCAGGCAATCTGTAAATTAAAGCCGCCGGTCATCGCATCGAGATCCAGAAGCTCGCCCGCAAGGTACAGTCCCTTTACCGTCTTACTCTCCAGCGTTGTCGGGGAGAGAGAACGCACCGAGACACCGCCCTTCGTCACCACCGCTTCGTTATACCCGCGGAGACCGGTCGCCGTAAAGCAGAGTCCCTTGGTCGCTTGGCGAAGCGCGGCGCGCTCTGCCTTTGTGATGTCCCGCGCCTTCTTCTCCCCGGAGATGCCGCTCTGCCGCAGCACTTCCGGAATGAGGCTCTGCGGAAAGAGCGACGGCAATATGTTTTTTAGGCTCTTATTTTTGTTTGCATCGAACTCGCGCAGCAGTCTCTGCTCCAGCTGTTCTTCCGTAAGAGCCGGTTTCAAATCAATGCGAAGTTCCAGTTCCTTTTTGGTTCGGAGCAGCGGCCCGACCAGCGCACTCGCCGAGAGCAAGAGGGGACCGCTCATCCCAAAGTGGGTAAAGAGCGCCTCGCCGAAGCCCTCATAAACTTTCTTCTTTCCGTCCCTCAGTGTAATCGTGACATTCTTTAGCGAGAGTCCCCGCAACGCAGCGCAGCTCTCCTGCTCTTTTAAAATCAAGGGCACGAGAGAGGGGTAGCGCTCCGTGACCGCCATGCCCGCCGCCTCCGCAAAGCGGTAGCCGTCGCCGGTCGAACCGGTCGCCGGATAGGAAATACCGCCGGTCGCGAGTATCACGGCGTCCGCCGAAAGTTCTTCGCCGCTTGTCAGCACGACGCCCGCGACCGCGCGCGTCTCGCCCTCCCCCGCGAAGAGGAGTTCGCGCACTTCCGCGTGCAGGCGCACATGCACACCCGCCGCCTGCATCTCCCGCTCGAGCGCGCGAATCACATCCGAGGCGTGATCGCTGACCGGAAATACACGGTCGCCGCGCTCCACCTTGAGCGGGCAGCCCGCCGCCTCAAAGAAGCGCATCGTGTCCTCGTTGGTGAACGCCTGAAACGCACTGTAGAGAAAGCGCGGGTTGCTTACAACCTGCGCCTGCACTTCCCGCATCGGCGCCGCATTTGTCAGATTGCAGCGCCCCTTGCCGGTGATATAGATTTTTTTTCCTAACTTTTCATTCTTTTCGAGCAGCGTGACGCGCGCGCCCGCAGCTCCGGCGGCCGCAGCGGCCATCATGCCCGCTGCGCCGCC
>NZ_CALEYG010000004.1 GCF_937924975.1 uncultured Stomatobaculum sp. | reverse complement strand
GTGTGTTGGTGTGTGGTAGCTTCATCATACCACGAGTTCGTCATCGGCTCTTTTTATTGTCCTAGTTCATCTTACAATCATCCGCTAAGATCCTCTTTGTTCCGCTTGTGCTTCCCGCGCAAAGCTTTTATAATGTGAAGCATAGGTTTCTGTAGCTCAGTTGGATAGAGCGTTCGCCTCCTAAGAAAAATGTTATCATGCGCCAAATCGAATTTCGAATTTTTTGCTCGGAGTTCGAAACGGGAAAGGGGGATTCAGAGCGCCGAAGTGCGGCGAGCAGAGTCATTTGATTCATGGTTTTCTTGACCATCACGGCAAAGCCTTGAAAATAAAGGAAAATCCAATATGTCTTCGTACCTCAGCTGGATAGAGGGTTCGCCTCCTAAGCGAAACGTCGGCGGTTCAAATCCGCCCGGGGACACGTCTGGACAGGGGAAGATTGCACAATCTTCCCCTGTTTTCATCTAAAAAAACAGAGATCCGATTAGATGCAATCTAAAAAACAGGCTTTTTTTCTAATTCCGGAGTAAGTCCTCAGAGGGGACGCAAGCTAAAAATAGCGGGAGGTCGTGAGTTTTTCGCTGCGCAGCAGTGTTTACCGGTGCTCAAACCGGAAAAACAAATTAGAAATATGGCAATTATATACGGAGAATATCTAAAGGTGTTAGAAATTAAGTCCCGAGGATTTTAGATTTCCAAAGGCACGCGCCTTGATTAGCCCGATTCCTCTCACAGTCATCCAATACGATATCTTACATAGCCCTGTAGTGAAGAAAATTCACTGCGGGGCTTTGTCGTCTCCGGATTTTCCGGAGGCGTAGCAAAGAGAGGAGGATATCAGCTTGAGAGGAAACAAACAGAAACGAAGAAGAGTCATTCTGGTGGATGGCATTCGCTACTACGATGACAAGCCGGAAAGCTGCAGGTGCTGCTTCTTCTGGAAAAACCGCAAGGCCGGTTGCATTCTGGAAGAGCGGAACTGCTACTATCTGGCCGAGAGCGTGAAGAGCGAGCAGGAAAAGAAATGCGAGGGCTGCTGCTATGCGAAAACGCAGCCCTGTGTCAGCGCCTGCTGTTACAAGGAGCTGGACAGGTGGCTACTGGCAAGCAGAGAAATGCGCAGGGAGAAGGACGGGGCGCAAAATGAGCAGGAATGAAGAACTCTTCCGACGATATGAGAAGCTGACAAGGGAAGCCAAAAAGGTAGGCCGGAAATCAAAGGAGAGGCCTGTTAGCTGTGCCCGCTGTAGCTTCTGCCGTCCGGAATTCAAGTACCGTAACTGTCAGTTCGGCAGCTGTCCTTTCGGCGCGGAGAAGAATGTATTCCGCAAGAAGCCGCTCAGGCGGGACGGGTTCTCCTGAAAAGAGGTGGTGATGATGCTTGTTTGATTATTTCTACGGAGCCCAGGCGGAACAGTTTTCGTTCTACCGGGTTCCCAAAGTGCTTTTTACAAGGGAGCAGTTTAAGCAGCTGTCTGCGGAAGCCAAAATCCTGTACGGCATCATGCTCGACAAGCTGGATCTGTCTGTCAAGAACAAGTGGGGAGATGAAAAGGGGCGGGTGTATATCATCTACACCATCGAACAGATCATGGCAGACATGAACTGTGCCGACCAGAAAGCCACGAAGCTTCTGGATGAGCTTGAAAAGAAATGCGGTCTGATTGAGCGTAAACGGCAGGGACTCGGAAAGCCGAATCTGATCTTCGTAAAGAATTTCATTACCGGTGTCGAAGGCCCTATGATGGCACAAATTCAGAATCGTGAAAACCACGATTCCGAGGCCGTGAATATCACAACTGCAGATTACCCGAAATCACGAGGAATCAATACTAATCATAACAATACTGAGAATAACGATATCAATCCCATCCGATTGGGGTTTGATGAGGATGGAATGTGTGAACGCAACGAGTATGAGCGCTATTTCAGAGAATCGCTGTCCATTGACGTGCTGATTCGGGAGAATCTTGGAGAAGAGGAAACCATTCTCGGAATTCTGGATCTCATGGTGGATGTCTGCTGTTCCAAGCGAAGCGTTATCCGTATCGCCGGTGATGATAAGCCGCTCGCAGTAGTAAAGAGTCGATTCATGAAGCTGAACGCAGAACATATCCGCTATGTTCTGAAGTGCCTTTCGGAGAACACGACCAGAGTGCGGAATATCAGACAGTATCTCTTGACCGCGCTCTACAATGCGCCTGCGACAATCCGCCCCTTTTATCAGGCGTGGGTAAACAACGACATGGCCACAGGCCAGTTTTAGGGAGGTGATCAATTAATGTCGAAAGCCACAGTGATGGCAGTCGTCAATCAGAAGGGGGGAACCGGCAAGACCACCACCTGTGAAAATCTCGGAATCGGTCTTGCCAGAGAAGGGAAGCGGGTGCTGTTAATCGATACGGATCCACAGGGCTCTCTTACGATTGCGCTGGGACATTCCAGACCGGATGACCTTCCGGTCACCTTGACGGATTTGATGGCAAAGGTCATGCAGGATCAGCCGCTTGCGCCGAAGGAGGGGATCCTACCGCATGAAGAAGGCGTCGAGCTTGTCCCCGCAAATATCACGCTGTCAGGTCTTGAGGTTTCATTGGTCAATGCCATGAGTCGGGAAACGGTTTTGAAGCAATATCTGGAGACCGTGAGGGATCGCTATGATTTCATTTTGCTGGACTGTATGCCTTCTCTCGGGATGCTTACCGTCAATGCACTTGCGGCATCGGATCAGGTGCTGATTCCTGTTCAGGCCAATTATCTTTCTGCCAAAGGTCTGGAACAGTTACTTCAGACAGTCAACAAGGTGAAGCGCCAGATTAATCCGAAGCTCAGGATTGAAGGGATACTGCTGACCATGGTGGATTACCGCACGAATTTCGCAAAAGAGATTAGCGCCCTGATCCGTGACACCTACGGCGGAAGGCTGAAGGTCTATGATGCGGACATTCCGCGTTCCGTCCGGGCGGCAGAAATCAGCGCCGAGGGCGTGAGCATTTTCAAACATGATCCCGGAGGCAAGGTCGCCGAAGCTTATCAGAGTCTGACAAAGGAGGTGATGGCAAATGCCGAAAAGAGGCGGAAACATCAGCTTGACCAGCTACGATGATATCTTTGAGACAGATGAGAGCCGCGCGGAAAGTCAGCTTGAGCGTGTGCAGAGCATCCGTCTCAGCGCATTGGTGCCCTTTAAGGAGCATCCTTTCAAGGTGGTCGATGACGAAGCCATGCTCCGGACCACAGAGAGCATTGCCCAATATGGCGTCTTGACGCCTCTGATTGCACGGCCGCTGGAGGATGGCAGCTACGAGATTATCTCCGGTCACCGGAGGGCGCACGCAGCAGAACTTGCGGGACTCACAGAAGTGCCGGTGCTGGTTCGCCGTATGGATGACGATGCAGCTACAGTGCTCATGGTGGATTCCAACCTGCAGAGAGAGAACATTCTGCCCAGCGAGAGAGCCTATGCGTACAAGATGAAGCTGGAAGCCATGAAGCATCAGGGAGAGAGAACAGACTTAACTTCGGTCCAACTTGGACCGAAGTTAGATGCAGCATCAAGGATTGGTGATGACGCTGGTGAAAGTAGGTCCCAGATTAAGAGATATATCCGGCTCACCAATCTCATCCCCGAAGTCCTAGATATGGTTGATCAGAAGCAGATTTCCTTCAACCCCGCAGTTGAGCTTTCTTACCTGAAGGCAGAGGAACAGGAAATGTTCATTCAGGCCATGGATGAGGTACAGGCAGCCCCGTCTCTTTCCCAGGCACAGCGTCTGAAAAAGTTGAGTCAGGAAGGCGGTTTCACTCTGGATGCTGCAAGAGAAATCATGAATGAAGTAAAGAAAGGGGATCTTGAGCGGGTTACCTTCCGGAACGAGCAGCTTCGGAAGTACTTTCCCAGATCCTACACCACGCAGCAGATGCAGAACACCATTCTGAAGCTTCTTGATCAGTGGCAGAAAAAGAAAGGCCGGGATCAGGAGCGATAATGCAATACCCAGTGAACAGCGCCTTTGAGGAATCGAGGGCGTTTTTCTTTTGCCGAAAACCGGCAGGAAAGGAGCGATAGCGGATGACGAAAGAAGCAATGGCGCGCATGGCAGAGACCATGCGTCATTACCGGCAGATCAAGAAGGCAAAGGTTCTCACCGAAAAGTGGAATGAATTCTTCAGCGGAACCGGGGAGATTCCGGAGAAACCGGACGATGTGACTGAAGACGAAGAAGATGAGGATATCTACGAAGAGGAGGCCATCGTCCTCTATGCGGAACTTAACAATAGCTTCCATCTGATTGAGGAGGTCGAGGCGATTGAGGAAATCATGCTGAATCACAGCATGTCCGGTTTTATCAGTTACTTCATCACGGACGAGTTGATGGCGATGTACCCGAAGGAATATGCCCGTGCGCGTAAGGACGGAAGCAGCACGAAACAAACATTGCGCACCATGCTTGCAATATGCCCGTGCGCGTAAGGACGGAAGTGTCCTGGTGACCGGCCCCCTTTATATTGCGCATCCTATCGTCGATGAGGATGAGATGGATGCCTGCATGGATTTAAGCGCAGTGGAGTTCTGTGAAGCGCTGGCATACCTCACATCTCACACCATTTATGCGAAAAACAACGCGGAAGCAATCGGCTTCCTGCTGGAAAAGGAGGACTGACACATGGATTTTGATGTTTTCAGGAAGAACGTAATGGATGAAATGCGCGAACGCTTTCCGAATCTTGAATTCGGATCCCGGGAGATGAAAAAGCTGCAGGGAGAGTCCTATGAGGGGCTTATGGTAACGATTCCCGGCAGCAAGGTGAGCGCAAGCCTAAATCTGGATGCCTACTATGAGCGCACCAATACCGGTGCTTCCGAGCATCAGGTGATGGACTTGATTGAGAGTGCGGTTCGGGAGGCTTCTCAGAACATGCCGCAGCTTGACTGGAATGTCCTTGGCAACTATGAGCAGATGAAGGAAACTTTGATGCTTCAGATGATTCCGGTTAAGGGGAACGAAGAGAAACTTGCCGAGGTTCCCCACGAGACGGTAGAGGACATGGCAGTGGTTTATCGCTTTGACTTAGGCAGCAATGAACGTGGAACGTCCAGCGTTCTGGTGACCGATACGATGCTAAAGAGCTACGGCATCACCAAGGAGCGGCTGGCGGCGGATGCGATTGACGCAGCCGTTAAAAATCATCCGGCAAGTCTTCGGAACATGAATGAGGTCCTGCAGGAGATGGCAGGTGACAGGACTGACGATTTCCGTTCCGATGAGCCTTCTCCTCTCTGGGTGGCAACGGTCGAGGGCGGCATGAACGGAGCTGCGGTAATCCAATACCCGGGATTTCTTGACCGAGCGGTTGAGACAATCGGCGGGGATTTCTATGTGCTTCCCTCCTCTATTCATGAAGTTCTCTTAGTTGCAGATGATGGCAGCGTTGCACTGACGCAACTTGAGCAGATGGTGCGCGATATCAATGAAGCTGAAGTTGCTCCGGCGGACCGGCTTTCCGACAGCGTGTTTCACTATGACAGTGAGGCACACATCTTTGAGAACGCCCGCAGCTTTGAACTCCGTGAGGCCATGCTGGCAGAGGCGCTCTTTGCAGAAGATGAACCGGAACAGCCTAAGAGTCTCACCGTACTTCTGGTAGAGCCGAACCGGTATCCGAAAGTCGTTGAAATCGGATCTGATCTTTCGGATCTGCAGAAGGCCGTTGGCGGCTATATCGAGGTGGTCTATTCCTTTGAGGAGAAGGTCGGCTTAATCGTAAATGAGGAAGGCAAGATGAACGGCCTGCCGCTCAACCGGGCGCTCCGCGATGAGAATGGCGAGGTCTATGACGTAGTTGCCGGGTCTTTTCTGGTGACCGGTCTCACCGAGGAAAGCTTCGCCTCTCTGACACAGGCACAGATTAACAAGTTCGAGAAGCTCTTCCATCAGCCTGAGGCATTTCTCCGTATGGGCAATCATATTATGGCGCTTCCCATCCCTAAGAAGGAACAGGAAACAAGGAAGGCTGCCAAGACAAGGGATACCGATACGGTCGGCTCTAAATCGAAACCGAGGAAAACCGGGCACGATGAACGTTAAAGAAAGGAGGTGATGACGCTTGCAGGAAGAGGTCGAGAACAGGACAGTCAATCTGGCAATCAGTACGACAAAGCTGTCAGCCCGTATCACGCTTCGCCTGGCTTTGTGGGGCATTCGGAAGCTGAAGGAAAGTGAGGCGAAGGCCGAAGCCAAACGGAATCTTCCGCCGACAGGCAAGCAGACCATACGGGAGCTGGTCGGTCAGAATCAGGGCGTCACCAACATCGACATTGCAGGAACAGACCTGAAGGGCTTTGAAAAGCATGCCAGAGAATTCGGTGTGGACTATGCCATTACCAGGGATAAGTCGGTGAATCCGCCGAAGTATCTCGTGTTCTTTAAGGCGCGGGATGCGGATGCCATGACAGCCGCCTTCAATGCGTACTCCGCAGAGGTCTTTGCGAAAAACAAGCGTCCGAGCGTGCTGAAGACATTGCACAAGCTGATGGACGCGATTAGGGACATTCCGGCAAAGGTGATTAGCAGGGACAGGCAGAGGGAGCAGTCACGATGAGGCTTGATAGCGGAAAGTTGAGGAAACGCCTGATTCTGAATATCCCCTATATCGTGTTCGGTCTTATCTGTACCAATTTGGGGGAGGCATGGCGCATGGCGGAAGGCATCAATGCATCGGAAAAGCTATTGTCATTTTTTTCGACGCTTGGCATAGCGTTTGCCTCTCCGCTTCCGAGTTTTCACACGCCGGACTTGATGATAGGTCTAATCTGTGGCGTGTGTTTTAAACTTGCCGTTCATCTGAAAGGCAAAAATGCAAAGAAATACAGGCGCAATGCGGAATACGGTTCTGCCCGCTGGGGCGGCCCGAATGACATTGCGCCATTCATGGATCCGGTTTTTGAAAACAATGTGCTTCTCACCAAGACAGAGCGGCTCATGATGAGCAACCGACCAAAGAATCCTGCCAATGCGAGAAATAAAAATGTGCTGATTGTCGGCGGTTCCGGCTCCGGTAAGACAAGGTTCTGGATTAAGCCGAATCTCCTTCAGCTTCACAGCTCTTATGTTTTAACCGATCCGAAAGGAACGACTCTTCTTGAGGTGGGGAATGCCTTTGTTAAGGCCAAATATCGCATCCGGTTCTTCAATACGATCAACTTCAAAAAGTCGATGCACTATAACCCGTTTGCCTATATCCACTCGGAAAAGGACATCCTGAAGTTGACCACAACCCTGATGGCGAATACCAAGGGAGAAGGCAAGGGAGGAGATCCGTTCTGGGACAAGGCAGAGGCACTGCTCTACTGTGCTCTCATTGGCTACATTCATTATGAGGCACCGCAGGAGGAACAGAACTTTGCGACTCTCATCGAGTTCATCAATGCCATGGAGGTTCGGGAGGATGAAGAGGAGTTCCAGAATCCGGTGGATCTGATGTTTGAGGATCTGAAGAAAAGGAAGCCGAATCACTTTGCTGTCAGACAGTATGCCAAGTTCAAGCTTGCGGCGGGCAAAACGCTTAAGTCGATACTCGTTTCAGCCGGTGCAAGACTTGCGCCCTTCGATATTCAGGAAGTCCGTGAGATCACGATGTATGACGAGCTTGGACTGGATACCCTCGGAGATGAGAAAACCGCTTTGTTCCTGATGATGTCCGATACGGACGGCAGCTTTAATTTCCTAATCAGCATGATCTATACCCAGCTCTTTAACCTGCTTTGTGAGAAGGCGGATGATGTGTACGGCGGCAGACTTCCGGTCCATGTGAGATGCCTGATTGACGAGGCGGCGAACATTGGCCAGATTCCGAATCTGGAAAAGCTGGTCGCCACGATTCGCTCCCGCGAAATCAGCGCCTGCCTGGTACTTCAGGCAAGGTCTCAGCTAAAGGCAATCTATAAAGACAACGCCGACACGATTATCGGCAACATGGACAGCCAGGTATTCCTTGGCGGCTCCGAACCCACAACGCTGAAAGAGCTTTCGGAAGTGCTCGGCAAGGAAACCATCGATACCTTCAACACCTCGGATACGCGGGGCAACAGCCCAAGCTACGGAACCAATTATCAGAAGCTTGGAAAGGAGCTCATGAGCCGGGATGAGCTTGCGGTTCTGGACGGCGGCAAATGCGTGTTACAGCTGCGCGGTGTCCGTCCGTTCTTGTCGGAGAAGTACGATTTGACGCAGCACCCGAATTACAAATTAACAGCCGACTATGATAAGAAACTCACCTTTGACATGGAGAAGTTCCTGGATACCAGGGCAAAGCTCCACCCGAAGGATGAGTTTTTTGTTGTTGAGGTCACGGAATAAGGAGGAACAGCAAAATGGCAGAGGAGAGATTTGCAATGCCCGATGATATGCCGGATTTTGTCCGGGAGGCCGAAGAGGCGATGCCCCACGATGAAACACTTCCCGAGCAGACGGATCAGGTAACCATCAAGTTTGGCAGGGGGCTTGTCGGAGAGCCCTTTACTTCAAGGAACGGAAAGGAACTTGTGGAAGTAAGTATTCCGAACCCGGATAAGGGGGACTCCCGCCCCTGGGAGACCTTTGTGATCTCGCCGAGAAAGATTCATGACAATCAGTTCGGCAAAGGGGTATGGATGAAGCTTCCCGAGTATGGCATCACCAGACTTTCCCGCTCCGTAAAGATCGGAATCGATAAAGCCGGTAAGGCAATCTGGGGTCGTGAGACGCATGATGTCACGAATGCACAGCTTAAGTTACTCCTGGAAGCCTATAAGGAAAAATCCAGAGGCTCCGTGCTCTCGGACTTATCCGAACGGAAGGCTGATGCGCCGTCAGTAAAGCCTCCCGGGAAGGATTCCAGAGAGATGGCGGCTGACAGGTAATCTTCCTGAGATTAGGGCATGTCCGGAACCAAGCCTACTGCGGTTCAGCAGACAACAATCAAGAATGGGGTTCAATCGGACGATAGCCATGGTTTCAGGTCAATGATGAGCCAAACAAAGACAAATGAAAGCAAAACAAAGGAGGAAAACAAGATGGCATTTTTCAACAGCGCAGTCGGTGTATTGCAGACTCTTGTGGTGGCACTCGGTGCAGGACTCGGTATCTGGGGGGCAATCAACCTTCTGGAAGGCTACGGCAACGATAACCCCGGCGCCAATGCTCATGTACGGTAAGGAAGCAAGCAACCGAAAACAAGAGATAGACCGCCAG
>NZ_CALEYG010000003.1 GCF_937924975.1 uncultured Stomatobaculum sp. | reverse complement strand
GGTTCGGCGTCCAGCTTGCCGTGATGGTCTGGTTGCCCGTCGTGCCTGCCGGAATGCTCGTAATCGTCTGCCCGTTCGAGGTCCAGCTGCCGGTGTAACCGCGGCGCACCGGCGGCGTCAGCGGGACATCATCCTCAACCGTGAAGCTCGGGACATTGTTTGTCGGGTTGGTCGGCGTGCCGATGCCGCCGCCCGGATTCAAGTTGTAGTTCACATTGTAATTCGTGAGCTGCCACTTTGCGTAGTAGGTCTTCGGCGCTGCGTCCATCGTGTGCAGGGTCGTAATCGGCGAACCGCTGAACGCGGCATTGTCATACCATCCCTGGAAGGTCGCGCCGTTCCGGGTCGGAATACCGAGTGCAAAATCGGCGTCCTCAACCGTGTAAGAATTCGGCGTCACTGCGCTTGCCGGACTCGACGGCTTGTCATTCATTACATAGGTAATCGGATAGACAATCGCCGGGCTCCACTTCATATAGAAGTTCTTGTCCTCAAGGTCCTGGACGCGAAGTCCCGTGACCGGCTGCGTGAGCGCTACATCGCTAAACCAGCCCTCGAAGGTGTAACCGGTTCTCGTCGCCGGAGCGAGCGTAAAGTCGGAACTAAGGACATTGTAGCTTGTCACCGTGTTCGGGTTCGTCGCCGGGTGTGCAACTGTATCGTTTGCATGATAATAAATCTGATAGTCGTTCGGATTACTCCAGCGCGCGTAGTAGTGCTTGTCGACTGCATCCATCGTGTGGAGGTTCGTGACCGCGCTTCCCATGAAGGTCGGGTTCTCAAACCAGCCCTGGAAGGTAAACCCTGCTCGGAACGGATCGTTAATGGTAATATCCGGATCCTCAACCGTGTAGCTCGTCACCGTATTCGGATTTGTGCCGCTCGTGCCTGCCGGTGCGCCGTCGTTCATATCCCACTGCACCGTATAGCTCTTTGCCGCGCTCCACTTTGCATAATAATGCTTGTCGGTCGCATCCATCGTGTGGAGATTTGTGACCGGTGTACCCGCGAAACCGGGGTTATCGTACCAGCCGAGGAAATCATAACCCGTTCTCGTCGCCGGGGCAATCGCTGTGTCGGGATCCAGAACCGTGTAGCTCGTCACCGTGTTCGGGTTCGTCGCCGCATGGCCTGCCGGGGTGCTGTCGTTCAAATCCCACTGCACGGTATAGGTCTTCGGCGCGCTCCACTGCGCAAAGTACTGCTTCGGTGCAGCGTCGGCCGTGTGAAGCATCGTAACCGGACTACCCGCAAAGCCGCTGTTATCGAACCAACCGAGGAAGTCATAACCCGTTCTCGTTGCCGGGGCAATCGAGACATCCGGCGTCAGAACCGTATAGCTCGAAACCGTATTCGGATTCGTCGCCGGATTTGCCGTCGTGTCATTCAGAACAAAATTGACCGGATAACTGACGGCATTACTCCACTTCGCATAATACGTCTTCGGTGCTGCATCCATCACAGAGAACTGTGTAATCGGTGCGCCGGTGAACGACGCATTGTCATACCAGCCTTCAAAGGTAAAACCGTTCCGGAGCGGGGGGACAACCTGCAGTGTAGACGGCGTTGTCTCAACCGTATAGTGTGTCGGATTGACCGCCGGATTGGTCGCCGGCGTCGACGGCATGTCATTTAACACATAGTTGACCGGATAAATCTCCGCTGCGCTCCACTTCGCATAGTAATGCTTGTTCTCGGCATCCATCGTGTGGAGCGTCGCCGGCGCCGGGTTCGTGAGCGCGGCATCCGTAAACCAGCCGAGGAAGGTGTAGCCGGTGCGGGTTGCGGGCGCGATTGCGACATCCGCATCCTCGACCGTGTAACTCGAAATTGTATTCGGGTTGGCAGCCGCATGACCTGCCGGGGTGCCGTCATTCAAATCCCACTGCACGGTATAGTTCTTTGCGGCGCTCCACTTTGCGTAAACGGTATGGTCCGTTGCACTCGCGGGGTTAATCGTCGTAACCCGCGTTGTAAAACCGGGATCCGCATACCATCCCTGGAAGTCATAACCCGTGCGGGTCGGATCCTGCAACGTGATGACCGGATCCGTGACGCTGAAGCCCGGGCGGTTTGCACTCGGATTGTTCATCGGATGCGCAGCCGTATCATTTCCGACATAGGTAATCGTATACGGCGTTGCCGCCCCCCACTTTGCGTAGAGATCCAGCGTCGGATGTGTATCGCCCTGGGTCGTGTCAATGACCGCCGGTGCCGGAATCGTAAGTGCCGCATCCAGATACCAGCCTTCAAACGGATAGCCCGAGCGGGTCGGTGCAAGCAGCGTGTAATTGGGGGTCTCGACGGTATAGGTCGGCCCGAAAAGGGTCGCATTCGGATTATTCGCCGGATGACCTGCCGGCGTTGCGTCATTCAGATGATAATTCACCTGATACGACTTCGGCGTCCACTTTGCGTAATAGTGTCTCGGGCCCGCCGGGTTCGCATTGGTCATAATCTGCGTAATCTGGGAACCACTAAAGCTACTGTTGTCATACCAGCCGTCAAAGGTATAACCGGTCCATGTCATAGGCAGCAGCGGAATGTTTGCATCCGTCACCTTATAACTCGTGACCGTGTTCGGATTTGTGACCGGCGCAGTGCGGGAACTCGTATTCACATTGTCTGTGTACTGAATCGGATAACTGTTCTCCGTCCAGTTTGCGGTCATCGTAACCACACCGTTATTCTGTGTCGAGAGCAGATTCGGTGTCGCGCCGTTCGCATAGGTCTGGCCGTTCGAACCGGTCCAACCGTTAAAGCTGTAGCCGTTCACCGCAAAGCCGTTCGTAAGGTTTGCCGCCGCATTGCCGGTGATGGTCTGATCCGGCGTCGTGCCCGTTGCGGTCTGACCCGCCGGTGCGTTTGCAACAAACTTAACCGTATAGTGATGCGGATTTCTGGTCACGGTGCCCGGCAGATAGGTAATCGTATAGGTGCCGAGTGCTGCGCTGCCCGCAGTGCCGTTGTCCAGAGTCGTCGGATTTTCAGCTGTAACCGGCAGAGTCGGATGCACATCTGCGGTCGAGCTGTTGTCAAAGTTCACGGTGAGCGCGCTCACGCGGTCGTTTCCAATCAGACCACCCGTGACAGTCGCATCCGAAGGGCTCCAGGTGAGCGGCTCGGTTGCGGTCACGGTGCGGTCATTCATGCGAATGGTAATGTTCCGCGTAATCTGTCCGCTGCCGCCGTTGCTGAGATTTCCGTTCGAACCCTGTACTGCCAGATTACTTGCCGGGTTCGTCGCATTGATGGTGCCGTTGTTTACTACCGTGCTGCTCGCCGGAACGGTGAGTGTGTGACCGTTCAGGTCAATGCTCACGCCTGCCGGCACATTGGTCGTAAGCGTCGTATTGCCGGTCAGCGTAATCGGCGCATTGTTGTTCTGCTGCGACCATGCGACCGCATCGTCTGCATTGTTAAAGTAGTACGTCTGTCCGTTCAGGGTTGCGGTTGCGGTATATGTCGTATTCAGCGAAACCGGATCATCACCGGTATCGCCGGTCTTATTGTAACCACTAAACTCAATGTAGAAGCCCTTGACATCGAGACCGCCGCCGGTGTAGTCACTCCGGTTATGCAGGTCGTTCCAGAAGCCCGCATTATGTACCTGCATCGCCGCCTCAAAACCGCTGACTGCCTGACCGTGTCCTACCGCGGAGTTCGGCTCACCGGTCGGACGGAAATTCGAATAGGCAGCCGCACCATTCGAATACGCTGTGACCAGTCCGTGACCGTTACCGCCCGGTCTTGCACCGCCGCCCTCTTGTTCATAGTACTCAATATTCGCCTCGGGGCCGTTCTCCCAGCGGAAACGTCTCGCCGCTGTCGGCGTAGTGGTCAGGCAGGCATTGACGTTCTGGTTTGCAAAAACTGTTCCCGTTCGCCCTGCCACCGAGTTATCCGACCATGCCGGCACGGAGCTCGCATCGTTGATTCCTTCATAACGCGCACCGCCGGACCACGCGCCTGTCGAAGGCGTTGTAATCTGGTCGAGAATCTTATCCTCCTGCTGGGAGGTGACGGTGACGAGATAACCCTGCATACCGTCGAGATAGCTCTGCTTTGCCGTATTATAGCTGTCCGCCCAGCTGACCAGTCCTGCCGGCTGCGGCTCGACATACATATAGTAGTGCTCGGCGCTGTCACCCGGCATCGGGTTCGGAATCGTCATCTTGGAAATCTTGATTGTCGCATTGGTCGGGAAATTGTTCTGACCGTTGCCAAGCGTAATCTTTAACTGCTGGTTTGCACCTGCGCTCGGCAGATAGAACTTCATCTGCTGTTCGATGAAATCCTTTGCTTCCGTCACGGTCAGTGCCGTCGGGAAGATAAACTGGTAAAAGCGATGACTCCCTGCCGGGTTGACATCCGTAAAGCTCTGATAGGACTTGCTTGCGGTCACACTGCCGTTGTCCGGCATGTCGTTGATGTGTCCCACATCGACCTGGAAGTTCATCGAAGTGATGCCGTTCCCCGTAGCGTCGAGAACCGTCACATCCTTCAGCTTATAGCTCTGGCGACTTGTATCTCCGTCGTAGTCGAGAAGCTTGAACGACGCGCCGAGCTGGGTATTGCCGGTCTGATAGTTGACGACAGCAAACGGGGAGAAGTGCTCCGCCGCCGCCTGTAAGACCGGCAGGTTCTCGTCGAGACCCTCGCGGAGCGTGTCAACCTTCTCGCCTGCCTCATCAATATGAAGCACGGAAACGCCCGCCTTCTCAGTCTGCTTCTCTTCTTCCGGCGCTGTCTCCGAACTCTCTGCGGAGACAATACTTATATTATGGAAGGAAACCGCCAGCGTACCCTTCGCGGTATCCGGCTGAATCGGTTCTCCCGCTGCGTTTAACACCGTCAGATCGCAGAGGAACTGCGTGGTTGCCGTCTTGCCGCTCGCCGCTGCGTGCTCATTGATTTTCGCGAGCACCTCCTGCTCTTCTGCTTCAGTCAGCTTCCGCGCGCGGAGTGTCGAGCCTTCCGGCAACACACCGGCCGGTGCACTGACTTCAATCTCAACGCCGTCGAGCTGGGTGTGTAACACGCGCGCCGCATTGGACGGTGTCCCCCAGCGCGCTGTGCCCGCGAGGATATCCTCTGCTGCCTTGTTCTGCTCGGTAGCGTCAGAAGGGCTCGCTCCCTTTGTCTGCAACTGCTGCTGCAAAGACTTCGGGAGAGCCAAGTCATTGATCAGCTCTGCGTCTTCCCGATATTCCTCTGCGGATGGCGCTGCATAAGCGGGTACTGCCGTCGAGATGTTCAGCACTGTCATGGCAGCACTCAGCATCATCGCAAGCAAGCGCTTTGACCTGTTCCCTCGTTTGCTCATTCCTTGTCCTCCGTTTGTATAGCTCAATTCTAAACTCTTAAACTTCTCTTAAAATATACAGATGCACACGCGCTTTGCAATGTTTCGTATCTATGTTTTCTCTTTTTTATTTTTTGTTAAAAAACGTGTGCCTTCGGCATCCGCTTGTATCTGAATTCGGACAATGCTAAATTGTCTCGTTTTGTTTACATAATTAATTTATGTCAATAAACCAAGGCCACGATTTAAAATCGCTGCCTTACTCCGATTGGGAAAATCCCAACATTTATCTCACGGATTCTGCCACATATCCGCAAAAAAAAGGAAATCGTGCCGATACACGATTTCCTTTTCGTCTATATAGTTATGCCTCAGTCTTCGGACCTGCCGCAACCAATGCCTTACCGGCTGCATTGCCCTCATACTTCGCAAAGTTCTTGATAAAGCGCTCTGCAAGATCCTTTGCCTTCTTGTTCCACTCCTCGCTGTCCGCATAGGTGTCTCGCGGATCAAGAATGGCCGGATTCACGCCCGGAAGCTCGGTCGGAACTTCGAAGTCAAAAAACGGAATCTTCTTGGTCGGTGCCTTCAGCACATCGCCGTTCAGAATGGCATCGATAATACCTCTCGTGTCCTTAATCGAAATTCTCTTGCCGCTGCCGTTCCAGCCGGTATTCACGAGGTATGCCTTTGCACCGCTCTGCTCCATGCGCTTCACGAGCTCTTCCGCATACTTGGTCGGATGCAGCTCGAGGAAAGCCTGGCCGAAGCAAGCCGAGAAGGTCGGGGTCGGCTCGGTGATGCCGCGCTCGGTTCCCGCGAGCTTTGCCGTAAAGCCGGACAGGAAATAATACTTGGTCTGCCCCGGCGTCAGAATGGAGACCGGCGGCAATACGCCGAACGCATCCGCCGAGAGGAAAATCACATTTTCCGCTGCCGGACCATGGGAAATCGGCTTCACAATCTTCTCGATATGGTCAATCGGATAGGAAACTCGGGTGTTCTCCGTGACACTCTTGTCCGTAAAATCAATCTTTCCGTCGGCATCGACCGTGACATTCTCGAGGAGTGCGTCGCGGCGGATTGCATTGTAAATGTCCGGCTCGGACTCTTTGTCGAGATTGATGACCTTGGCATAGCAACCGCCCTCAAAGTTGTAGACGCCGGAATCATCCCAGCCGTGCTCGTCATCGCCAATCAGAAGACGCTTCGGATCAGTCGAGAGCGTAGTCTTACCGGTACCCGAAAGGCCGAAGAACACCGCCGTGTTCTTGCCGTCCATATCGGTATTTGCCGAGCAGTGCATCGATGCAATGCCGCAGAGCGGCAGGTAATAGTTCATCATCGAGAACATGCCCTTCTTCATCTCGCCGCCGTACCAGGTATTCAGAATGACCTGCTCCTTGGTCGTGATGTTGAAGACAACCGCAGTCTCGGAGTTGAGGCCGAGCTCCTTGTAGTTCTCAACCTTTGCCTTCGACGCATTGTAGACAATGAAGTCCGGCTCAAAGTTCTCGAGTTCTTCCGCCGTCGGGCGAATGAACATATTGGTCACGAAATGTGCCTGCCATGCAACTTCGACGATGAAGCGCACTGCTATGCGGGTATCCGGGTTCGCACCGCAGAATGCGTCGACCACAAACAGACGCTTGCCGGAGAGCTCCTTTTTTGCGAGCTCTTTGACCGCGTGCCAAGCCTCTTCGGTAGCCGGGTGGTTATCATTCTTGTATTCATCGGAGGTCCACCAGACCGTATCCTTGGAGTTCTCGTCCATGACGATAAACTTGTCTTTCGGAGAACGACCTGTGTAAATGCCGGTCATCACGTTGACTGCGCCGAGCTCGGTCACCTGCCCCTTTTCGAAGCCTTCCAGACCCGCCTTGGTCTCCTCTTCAAAGAGCAACTCATACGACGGATTGTGTACGATTTCTGTTGTCCCGGTAATGCCATACTTGCTTAAATCAAGCTTACTCATGTACCTTTCCTCCTCTGTCCTCCGCTCGTGCAAATGCACTGATTTCTCGGGGTTAAGTTCCGGGATTATTATACACTATATCCGAACAGAAAACAATCACGCCCGTTTTGCTTTGAGATATTCATCAATGCCGCGCGCCGCCTGCTTTCCCGCTCCCATCGCAAGAATTACGGTCGCCGCACCGATTACGGCATCGCCGCCTGCAAAGACGCCCTCGCGCGTGGTCTGACCGTTCTTCTCATCGGCAATCAGACAACCTTTGCGATTTGTCTCAAGTCCCTCCGTCGTCGAAGAAAGCAAGGGATTCGGCGAGGTGCCGAGTGCCATGATAACTGTATCCGCCGGGATTTCCTCCTCGGAACCCGGAATCTCGACCGGTCTTCTTCTGCCCGACTGGTCCGGCTCTCCAAGCTCCATGTGAATCACACGGACACCGCGAACCCAGCCGTTTTCATCCTGCAAAATCTCGACCGGATTGGTGAGCAGATCAAAAATAACGCCCTCTTCTTTTGCGTGATGCACTTCTTCCGCGCGCGCCGGAAGCTCTGCCTCCGAACGGCGGTAGACAATGTGCGTCTCCGCGCCGAGGCGAAGCGCCGTCCGCGCCGCATCCATCGCGACATTACCGCCGCCCACGACAACCGCGCGCTTGCCCGCAAAAATCGGCGTGTCATAGTCTTCGCGAAAGGCCTTCATGAGGTTATTGCGCGTCAAAAACTCATTTGCCGAGAAGACGCCACTCGCTGTCTCGCCCGGAATATGCATAAACATCGGCAGGCCTGCGCCCGAACCGATAAACACCGCATCATAGCCCTCTTTGTCAAGAAGGTCGTCTACCGAGACCGACTTTCCGACAATCGTGTTGGTTTCAATCTCCACGCCGAGTTTTTTGACATTTTCGACTTCATGTGCAACCACCGTGTCCTTCGGCAGTCGGAACTCCGGAATACCGTAGACCAGCACACCGCCCGGCTCGTGAAGCGCCTCAAAGATCTTGACCTCATAGCCGAGCTTAGCAAGGTCGCCGGCACAGGTGAGTCCCGCCGGCCCTGCGCCGATCACAGCGACGCGCTGCCCGTTTTTCTCGGAATTGTTTTCCGGCTCCAGTTTATGCTCACGCGCCCAGTCTGCCACATAGCGCTCCAACTTACCGATTGCAACCGGCTCACCCTTGATGCCGCGGATGCAGACGCCTTCGCACTGGGTTTCCTGCGGACAAACGCGCCCACAGACTGCCGGAAGTGCCGAGCTCTCCGCAATAATGCCCGCAGCCTTTGCCTCCTGTCCGGCAATGACCTGCTGTAAAAATGCCGGGATATTAATCGAAACCGGACATCCCGCAACGCAACGCGGATTCTTACAGTTTAAACAGCGAGATGCCTCCGCTCTCGCCTCTTCCTCTGTATAGCCGAGACATACTTCCTTGAAATTTTTGGCGCGCTCATCCGGTGCCTGCTCCGCAATCGGAACTCTCTTCATCATATCCATTACTGTTGCCCTCTGCAATTTCCGCAACCGCCGTGGTGCGTCTTGCCTTCTTTTTCTCTCAGATACTCCCTGCCCTCTTCGCTCGCGTACATTCTGGCGCGCTTCATCGCCTGGTCAAAATCAATCTTGTGCGCGTCAAACTCCGGACCGTCCACACAGGCAAACTTGACTTCGTCACCGACAATCAGACGGCAGGCGCCGCACATGCCCGTGCCATCCACCATAATGGGATTCATGCTGGCGACTGTCGGAATACCAAGCTTCTTGGTGAGCAAGGCGACAAACTTCATCATAATCATGGGACCGATTGCAACGCAAAGATCGTAGTGCTTGCCTTCTTTTTCCACCAGCTCCTCGACTTTTGCAGTCACAAGTCCGTGGAAACCGTAGGACCCGTCATCGGTGGTGATATAGAGGTGATCGCCGCAGACCGCACGCATCTCATCCTCGAGTATGACCAAATCCTTATTCTTTGCGCCCTGCACAACATCCGCTGTGACACCCTGCTCCTTCAGCCATTTGACCTGCGGATAGACAGGCGCTGTGCCGACGCCGCCGGCCACAAAGAGAATATTCATTTTCCGGAGTTCTTCCGGCGTCTTTTTGGTGAGCTCTGAGGGACATCCGAGCGGTCCCACGACATCCTCAAAGAAATCACCCTCGTTCAGCTCCGCCATCCGATAGCTACTCGCGCCGACAACCTGGAAGACAATCAGCACTGTGCCCTTTTCGCGGTCATAGTCGCAGATGGTCAGCGGAATGCGCTCGCCGTAGCGATCGATTTTTACAATCAGGAACTCTCCCGGCAGACACTTCGCGGCGACACGCGGTGCCTCGACATCCATGAGCCAAATTTGCTCTGCAAGTTTCTTTTTCTTCAGGATTTTATACATAAGGATTCTCCATTGCTGTAATACCGTGTTACCGAATCAAGTCTTGTTTTCGCACACTTATTCTATCCGCATGCCGCCACTCTTTCGCTCGTAACGACAGAAAGAAAACGGCAAATCAAAATAGGTCTCCTCTTCACTCTCCCGGGTCAGTTCCCATTCCGAATCCCGATCCAGATTCGGGAAAAAGCGATCGCCGTCATAGAGGTAGTCGATCTTTGTGATTTCCGCGCTGTCCGCATAGGGCAGAAAATCTCGGTAGATGCTCTCACCGCCGCACACAAAGACCTTATCCTTGGGAAGTTCCCGGATTTCCCGTAAGACCTCCCCGATGCTGTTGCAGACGGTCACACCTTTCGGTGCAAACTCCGGGCTCCGGCTCAGCACAATATTGCGCCTGCCGTAAAGCGGCTGCTGTCCCGGTAAATCCAAAAAAGTTTTCCGCCCCATGATGACAGTCTTGCCAAGCGTCTCCTCCAGAAACAGTTTCTGGTCGCGGGGAATTTTGACCAGAAGCCTCCCGCCTTTTCCGATGGCCCAGGCTCTGTCCACCGCCGCAATCAAAATCATGCTTCTTCTCCGAGTATCAGTTCCTTCGCGTAGGGGAGCGAAGTAATCCAGTCGCAAAACGTGTGCCATTCGGCAAGCTTGTGATCGCGTCTTGAAAAATAAATATGCACCAGCGTCTCATAGTTAAAGCTGCAAGTGCGAAGCTGCTGATAGCTTTCGGGGAGCAGTTGTATCATCGAATACCAGGCGTCTTTTTCTTTGGTCTCAACAAAGCGAAGGCGCAACTGTTCTAGAACTTCAATCATCCGATCCAGAGCAGCGAGCGCTTCTTCTGTCATATGGTCGTGAGAGAAATCCTCCCGTGAAAAGGGTTTGCTGTGAATCTTGTGCATGGTCGAAGTGGAGTTTGCCACCGTCGCCACTTTATAGGTGTCATATTCCTTCCACCAATAGAGCGGCGCCGTGATGTCGACCGAGACAAAAATCTGACGCATATACTTCCGATGATCGCTCCCTGCCTTTCTGAGTCGCATGGCCAGGCCGAGATCGTTCTCTCCCAGAATGTAATTTCCGGCTTCGTCGTAGTGGCTGTCACTTCTTGCCCAAGAATTCAGCGGATTTCTAGCGCCGCGCATCGCATTTTCCAGATTCATAACAGAGCTGCGTTCCAATTGAATCATGGCGTTACCCCTCTTTCTTCCTATTATAATAGTTGCATATCAGTCAGTCTCGCTGATGCGATTTCGCTTTCGTTCCTGATAGCGCGCATATGCCTTTTCGAGCATTGCCTTTTCATTTGCAAATTTCAGAAGATGCCATGCCTCGTGATACTTGTAATAGCCGGAATCCATAAAAAACTCTTCCCGCTGCGGTTTGGAATAATAGCTCTCCGCGCTCATCAGATACCAGTGAACGCTCTTGTCGACCTGCTCTGCCTGGGCGTTAAACGTATATTCACTCTTGCCGATGTACTCGACAATATGAGCACTGACTCCTGTCTCCTCTTTTACCTCACGAAGTGCAGTTGTCTCAAAGCTCTCGCCCGCCTCTACGGTGCCCTTCGGGAGTACCCAACCCTCATAGCGGTTTCTGTAATTCTTATAGAGCAGCAGGATCTTTCCGTGAAAGATCACGATGCCGCCACAGCTCGTTGCTTCGACCATTTGCAATCCCTCCTGCGCGACGCATATCCCCAAACAAATGTAAGTGTACTACTGACAGCTTTTCAGCACAAGCTCTTTCTCCCTGACCCGTTGCCTCATTCGACCGCGCGCTTAAAGTGCCCGCGTGTAAAGTTTTCGTAGGCCTCCGGGACGCCCTGTTCCCCCAGAACAAAGCTCCGGTAAATCGAGCGCACTGCCGTCTTTGTCTCTGCAGCGCTCTCATTGCTGAGTAAGAGCCGGACCGCGCCCAGCTTGAGCCCGGTGAGCTCTGCAGCCACACCGCTCAGACTGAGCGGCGCTGCATTGTAAATTGTATTATAGCAGAAGGTACAATGCGTCTTGACAGGCATTTCCATCAGGCGGCGATCTCTGAGTTTCATATACTCGGGTTTATGATCACAGCGCGCGGCTGTCTTTTTGAGACAATTCGCCGACACCATCATGGGCAGCCGCCCCGCGACAACCATCTCCTGTCCCGCCGTGTCGAGAAATTTGAGCTCTCGCGCAGTCTCCTCAATCGGCAACGTGAGGCGCGCGGCACCGAATTCTCTGAGACAGAGCTGCGCTGTCCTGTTCATGCCGTAGACTTGAAAATCAAAATAGAAAGCCGGACAGCGCCTGTTCCGTTCTCCGTAGAGTATCTCAAAAAAGCCCGGTTCTTCCAGATTCCGGATAATCAAAGCGTCCAGCGGCAAATCGACCAACCGTTCCGCCTGCTCCAGAAAAAAGTGCTCTGCTTCTGTCCTAAAAATCTGCGGCAAGAGCAGATACACGCGCTTGCCTGCGTTTCGTATGCAGCGGACCGCCGCCTGCCACTTATCCGCCTGAATACTGTCTGCGCCGAAGGAGATTGCGGCGACCTCTTCCATCTCGGAAACCGTCTGTATCTGCTCCCAGCTGTCACAGCTCACATGGAGTTCCGGCGCTGTCTGTCCTGTATCTGCCGCGCGGACAGTTCTGTCTTCGCCGTCTGTCTTTATCGCGCGGACAGTCTCTCTGTCGCGTACAGAATTCCGCAGAAAGGCCGCATCGATCTTTGCGGAAATTGCTTCGATTCCCTTTCGGCGCAGCTCATTCAGTTGTTTCACCGGAAAGAAAAAGCCCTCTTCGATTGAGACATCCAGCTTTGCAAAACGAAATCCCGTGCCCCCGGTTTTCTGAAGCCGCTCCCGCACTGCCTCCGCCGTACTTCCGGCTGTTCTCGCCCGCTCAGCAATTTCGCCCGCGACTTCGGCACTGAGTTGCCCTACTCCGGGAATTGAAGCGCTGAGTTCCAAATACATCGGCTCGCCATCCCGCTGCACAAACTTTCCATAGAGTGGCAACTCCCGCTCTGTTTTTAGATATTTCTCTTCGATTTCCTCTTCATACGGAATATTCTGCTTCCGCTTCTCTTTCTTCTCCTGCAGGACTATCATTTCGCGCCCGTTATGTTGGCGATAATAACCTTCTGTTTGACCTCCCCGGTCAAACAGGTCCAAGAGATGCGCTCTGTCCGCCGCTTCCACCGCAAATCCCTCTGCCCCCTCACTTGCATAGAGGTCTAGGTACTTCCGCCAGATGGATACGACACCGGCCGTATAGCGCGGGCTCTTCATGCGCCCCTCGATTTTTAGACTGTCTATGCCGCTCTCTGCGAGCATCGGAATCAAATCCAAGCTGCAAAGATCTTTACAGCTGAGGAGCAGCCCCTGTCCCGACGATTTCTGATTTTCGCGCTGCAGACTATAGGGCAGGCGGCAAGTCTGGGCGCAGCGCCCTCGATTGCCCGAGCGCTCACCGAGAAGGCTCGACATGAAACACTGTCCGGAGTAAGCATAACAGAGCGCACCGTGCACAAAACTCTCTACCTCCAATCCGGTTTCCTGTTTGATGCGCACCAGTTCTTCGAGGCTCAATTCACGCGCCGGAATCACACGGCTCACCCCGAGACGCCGATATAGCTCTGCGGCATGCGGCCCCGTTATGGTCGTCTGGGTACTTGCGTGCAGGGAAAGAAGCGGGAAATGCTCGTGTAGCAGAGCCAACGCTCCCAAGTCTTGCACAATTGCAGCATCCAATCCCGCTTCGTAATAAGGTGCGATATAATCCGGCAGAGTCTGAAGTTCTGCCTCTTTTAAGAGGGTGTTGACCGTCATATGGATACGAACACCAAAGCGGTGCGCATAGCGCAGCCCCCCGATGAGATCCGCTTCCTCCGGATTCTCCGCATAAGCTCTCGCGCCAAACTTCGCACCGCCGACATAAATGGCATCTGCGCCTGCATTGACTGCCGCCCGCAGGCTTTCAATCGAGCCTGCGGGTGCCAAAAGTTCTGGTATCTTATTCCTCATCCTGTCCTAATCTATCCGTTTACTTGGAAAGCAGCTCATCCAGCTCTGTTTCCAGCTCCTTGCTGCGTTTCTTCTCTGCCTCCAGTTCCTCTTCGAGGCGGTGTATGTTGGCAGTGAGGCGTTCCTTTTCCGCCTGTAGCGACTCCTTCTCTTTTTCTGCGATGGCAAGTTGCTCTTCGAGTTTCTGCTTCTCTGCCGCAAGCGAAGCATCTGCCGCCTCATCCTTGGCATCTTTCTGCAAGGTTTCCATGCGAAGGCGCTGCTCGACAAGTTCCCGCTTCAACGCATAGACTTCGGAGGCGTGCGCTGCCGCCTCTTCCTTGAGCTCCGCGCTCTCCGCTCTCGCCTGCAGACAGTCATCCGCAAGATTCAACCAGAGAATCTGTGCCCTACGCTCGCTGTTCTGGCGCGCATAGGCGCGGTTCTGCCTGAGCTCCGCAATTTTATTGTCGATATAAGCCGCAACCTGGCGGAGATACGCACTGTCGCCCCCGGCGAGCGGAATTACCTTGCCGTCAATGATGACTTCCGTACTACGCTGTCTACTCTGTTCGTCACGCATCTGCTTGTTCCTCATCTTCCTTTTTTCGATTCAAATGGCTGTATGCGTATTCTGTCGCGACTCTGCCGCGCGGTGTCCGGATCAAAAAGCCCTGCATCAGGAGATAGGGCTCGTAGACTTCCTCCAGCGTGCCGGCATCTTCCCCGAGCGCCGCAGCCAGCGTATCCAGTCCCACCGGACCGCCGTGAAACATATCAATGATGAGATTCAATATGGTTCTGTCCCCTGCGTCGAGGCCGCAGGTATCGACATCCAAAAGATTCAGCGCATCGCGCGCCACCGCTTCCGTAACGGCACCGCTGTACTTGACTTCCGCAAAATCCCGGACGCGCCGCAACAGGCGATTGGCAAGTCGCGGGGTTCCACGGGAGCGCCGTGCAATTTCTGCCGCACCCGCCGTATCAATCTCGACACCGAGTACTTTGGCCGAGCGAAGGACAATTTCCTGCAGTTCGTCCTGCTCATAAAATTCAAGACGCTGTACCACGCCGAATCGATCTCGGAGCGGTGCGGAGAGTAAGCCCGCTCTTGTTGTGGCCCCGACTAAGGTGAAGTGCGGTAGCGCAAGGCGTATGCTCTTTGCATTGCTCTCCTTGCCGAGCACAATATCGATTGCAAAATCTTCCATCGCGGGATAGAGCACTTCCTCAACCTGACGGTTCAGGCGGTGTATCTCATCGACAAATAGCACATCACCCTCCTGCAGATGATTTAAGATTGCTGCCATATCACCCGGCTTCTCGATGGCAGGCCCCGAAGTGATTTTCATGTGCACGCCCATCTCATTCGCAATGATGCCGGAGAGCGTGGTCTTGCCGAGTCCCGGCGGTCCGTAAAAGAGCACGTGATCCAGAGACTCGCGCCGCTGTCTCGCCGCATCGATATAAACCTGCAACATGGACTTTAATTTCTTCTGTCCGATATATTCCTGTAAGCGCTGCGGCCGAAGCGACTGCTCGAATCGTGTCTCCTCGGTTGCAAGTTCTGTTGTTATGATTCTACGCTCCATATTCTCCTCTCAGGCTCAGAACTGCCGGAGCGCCTCCCGTAAGAGTGTCTCGCTGTCCTTCTTTTCTGCCCCCGGAACGGCCCGGACCGCGCGCGTCGCCTCGCCTATGCCATAACCGAGCTGCACCAGCGCATCGATTGCCTCCGCCGCGGCAGCACCGGAAACACTTCCGCCGGGCACTGCGTCCGCCGAAAGCGTCTGCACAACCTCCTGGTTTTTGAGTTCCAGAATAATCCGCTCCGCTGTCCGGACGCCGATGCCCGGTGCCTTTGCGATTGCCTTCGCGTCGCCTGTCAGCACGGCAAGCTTCAGCGCCTCAGGTTCCAGCGCCGACAGCACGGCAAGCGCACCCTTGGGCCCTATGCCGCTCACACCGAGCAGCGCGCGAAAGAGGCGGAGATCCGCCTCTCTGTCAAAACCATAGAGCGAAATCGCATCCTCGCTCATCTTTAAATAGGTATAGAGTAAGAGCTCTGCGCCTTTCGTCGGCAGTCTCTCGATGACTGCGCGGGAGGTCTTTACGGCAATGCCGAAAGCACCCGCCTCTACAATCACTTCGCTCTCACCGACCGCAGCAAGCGTTCCCTTGATATAAGAAATCATAAACCCTCCTGCTCTGTCGAAACTTTCCCTGTTGTCTAGTTTAGCACAGCCTTTTCAATCTAACAAGGAAGGCGTATACTAGAGTACCAAAATGAGAGAGGAGAATTTGTATGTTTTCCTTCGAAACAAAGGTATCACGCGACAACTATGCAGAGGTTCTTTCGACGCTGCCCGCCGGGATAGCTCCCTCCTCCCTGCTTTTCTTTGATATTGAGACCACCGGCCTCTCTCCTGCCTCTGCGCAGATTTATCTGATCGGCGCACTCTCTTTTTCGGACGCGGGTGATGCGGTTTTGCACCAATGGTTCGCCGATTCGCTCAGCGAAGAGCATACCTTGCTGCGCAGTTTCTTTGCCTTTGCCGCTCCCTTTGCGACGCTTGTCCATTTTAACGGTGCGCGCTTTGATCTGCCTTTTCTCACACAGTGCAGTGCGCAGTATCATCTGCCCTGCCCTCTCACCGAAAAACAGAGCCTGGACTTTTATGCGACTGTCTCCCCCTATCGCGCGCTCTTTGCCGGCGAGCGTCTCACTCAGCGTGCACTCGAAGCTCGCCTTGGCCTTACCCGGGAAGATCCCTTCACCGGCGCCGAGTTGATTGAAACATATTCCCGCTGGCAGCGAACACATGACGAAGCCTTACTGCAGACTCTGCTTGCACATAATGCGGCCGATGTCGTCGCGCTGCCTTCTCTGCTATCCCTCCTTGCAATCCCCGCTTTTTTTTGCGGTACATTTCAAGACTTGACCCTCACGCGCGAGAAAACGGTCGCCGAACTTTCCGCGCGCAGTGAAGCGGCACTTCCCTTTTCGCTCTCACTGGAGAAAGAGGCCCTTTCTCTGAACGCCGAAGGGAACGCTCTGTCCGTCACACTGCCGCTTCTCACCGACACACTCTTTCACTATTGGAAGGATTATCAGAATTATTATATCCTGAAAGAAGACGGCAGCCTGCTCCACAAAAGTCTGGCCGCTTTTGTGGACGCCGCCGCAAAGGAAAAGGCCACCCGCGATACCGCCAGACAACCGAAGTACGATGCCTTTCTGGCGCTACCCGCGCGCATGAAACCGAGGCAGTCCTGTTTTCAGCGGACCGCCCGCAGCACACCGCTCTACCTGCCCTTCTCCGATTTTGCCGCTTCTCCGGCACTCTGCGACGAATATCTGAACGCTTTGCTCTCTTCCCTGTCTCTCCGAAAATAAAAAAGACCGAAGCCGCAAAATGCGAACTTCGGTTCTTTTTGTTTGATCTCATGAATAGTCGTTTCCCTCGGGGGAACCGGTTTACTCAATCACCAAGACGTTGGTAGCCTGCGGTCCCTTAGCGCCGTCGACAATGTCGTACTCAACCTTTGCGCCTTCCTCCAGGGTCTTGAACCCATCCATCTTCAGACCGGAATAGTGCACGAAAACATCGTTTCCGCCCTCATCCGAAATGAATCCGTAACCCTTCTGGTTGTTAAACCACTTGACTGTGCCCTTGCTCATAACCGGTGTTCCTCCGAAAAAATAATCTGTGGCTTGCAGACTTCTGCAACCCTCGCTACAATAGCATACGTTACGGCTACTGTCAAATTATTTCGACAATTCATAGGAGTTTTTACGATGAGACCTCTTTTTTACGCCAAAAACGCGATACAGCACTTTTGCACCATCACAAAACACAAATTGACTGTCATGGATCTCTGCTTCAAAGTCGGTCTGATACGCCAAGGACTGGCACATGATCTCTCCAAATATTCCCCGACCGAATTCATGACCGGTGTTCGTTACTTTCAGGGTGTCCGCTCGCCAAACGCCGCCGAGCGCCAGGAACTCGGCTATTCCCGCGCCTGGCTACACCACAAGGGACGCAATCGTCACCACTACGAATACTGGGTGGATATCGACAAAAAGCGCGGCTGGGTCAGCCTGAAAATGCCGCTTTGCTTTGTGCTCGAAATGCTCTGCGACCGCATTGCCGCCTCCAAAGTGTACAGCGGAAAGGACTATACCGATGCCGTGCCGCTCGGCTACTATCTCTCCAAACAGGAGGGCCGCCTTTTACATCCGGAGACCCGGGCACTCCTCGAAAAACTCCTCTATATGCTCCGCGACAAGGGGGAACACTATACGCTCGGCTATATGCGCTGGCTGCGCCGTCACCCCGCACTCTACGAGCGCAGAGGACAATCCGCGCTTCAGTGAGCTTCCCGCTCCAATGCCGCAAGTTCCTCAGGCGAAAACAGATACGACTTCCCGCAGAACTGACAATGAAGTTCCGCGGGCTTTTTTTCTTCCGCCATGCTCTTTAGTTCCTTACTGCCGAGACTGATCAGCGCCCTCTCGACCCTCGCTCTCGAGCAGTCGCAGTGGAAGTGACACGGAAGCTTATCCGTGAGTTTAAGTTCTCTGCCCTCAAAAATCCAGGCGAGAATATCTTCCGGTGTCTTTCCCTCTTTTAAGAAGCTCGTCACCGATCCTACCGTTTTGAGGCGGTCTTCCAGTACCGTAATCACTTCCTCGGGACAACCCGGCATGAGCTGCACAATAAAGCCGCCGGCACAGCGAACCGTGTTGTCCTGATTCATCAGCACGCCGAGCCCCACGCCAGACGGCACCTGCTCACTCGATGCATAGTAATAGGCAATGTCCTCTGCGATTTCGCCGGAGACCAACTCGACCTGCCCCACATAGGGTTCCTTTAAGCCGAGATCCGAGATGACGGTCATGGTACCCTTGCCGACCGCACCTGCGACATCCAGTTTCCCGAGCTGATTGGCCGGCAGAATCACCGCTGGCTCATAGGGATATCCCTTGACATCTCCCGCATTGTTCGCCGTGACCAGCATTCCCCGCATCGGACCGTCGCCGTCGATTTTGATGGTCAGAAGATCCTGCTTGTCCTTCATCATTGCACCCATCATGAGGCCCGCCGTCATGAGACGCCCAAGCGCAGCCGTGACAATGGGGCTTGTGCTGTGAATATGTCTTGCCTCTTCTACCAGATCCCCGGTCGTCGCCGCAAAGGCGCGCACCATGCCGCCTTCCGCAAACGCTCTCACGATATAATCACTCATGATTTACTTCCTTTCCCTGTTCTCGCAGCAGAATTAACATCCGCTCGCTCTCATCCGTCAACGGTCCCTCGGTCTCCGCATCCATTGCGGCGATAAAGACCATGCCCGCCCGCTCTGCCGTTTCTCTGACTTCTGCCGGGGTATAGGCACGCTGCACATGGGTTTCCTCTGCGCGGCGGTAACAATCCCCTTCCTTCCGGAGATAAAAGGTCATGTCGTAGACATTTTCCGCGGTCTCTCGGTCATAGTGGTTTTCCCAGATGAAACTGCCCTCTTCCCGATTTTCCGCAAATGTATTGTCCGCAAGCAGCTGCTCATATTTATAAACGGTATTCATATCAAAGAGGAAGATGCCGCCCGGATCCAGGTAGTTGTTGACCAGACGAAACACCTCAGAGAGTTCTTCCGTGCCGCAGAGATAATTCATGGCATCGCAGCGGCTTATGATGGCGCGGCAGGTGCCGTAGAGCTCAAATTCACGCATATCCTGACAGAGATAAAGCGTGTTGCTGCCGTTCGCTATTTTTTTCCGCAGCGCCTCTTCCAGCATTTCTTCGGCATTGTCAATGCCTATCATATCAAAGCCCCGCGCCGCGAGCCGTTCCGTGCAGTTTCCCGTGCCGCAACCGAGTTCCGCGACAATCCCTTCGGTAATGCCGAAGGACGCAAGGAGTCGCACAGTCTGCTCGCACCAGGCGTCATAGGGAACGCCGTCCATAAAAAGATCGTAGAGTTTTGCAAAACTCTGGTAAGCCGCCATTCCGTGCGCCTCCTGTTCCTTCCGAATATGAAAAATGCCCCGCTCTCCTCTGTACGAAGAACGGAGCCAAACTTATGCGTTTCTGCCGCAGCAGTACTTGTACTTCTTGCCGGAACCACAGGGGCAGGGATCGTTTCTGCCTACCTTGACTTCCTTGCGAATCGTACCGCTCTGCTTCTGCTCGCGGTACAGCTCTTTTCTTCTCTCCGCGCTCAGAATGTGATCCCAGGCTTCCAGACCGTAAAGCCACTCAGCCTTTGCCTCCACCATGTTGTAATAGAGCTTCTCCGGATCGATTTCCAACACAATCTCGGTATTCTCATCCATGGTCTCGGTCGGAATGTCTTGCTTCAGGCTCTCGCTGATGCCGTCGAGGAAGCCCGTCATGGTCTGAATATCCGTGCCGTACTTCTCGGCGAGTTCCTTCACCGTGCCGCGCTCCACCTTACTCACATCGGCGAGCAGCTTCTCGTAGATGCCCTTCTCGACCAGAAAATAATCCTTCCAGAGCTTTTCCTGCTCCTCTTTGCTGAGCTGGTCACCGTATGCTTTGGTTCTCCAAACTTCTAATAATGTCATAAGTTCACCCTCACTCCCGTGATTTTAGTCGCATTATAGCCTACTTCGGTCCGAATTGCAAATCAGCTCACTTCTTTTTGTCCCGCTTCCCGTAGTGCAGGCTGCCGTCTTCCGTATCAATGTAATCCAGTGTGTCGTAGCAACCTTCCTCGACCGGAAGATTCTTTTTCTTTAAGACATTCACAAGCGCCCGCTCCGTAAATCTGGTGAGAACCGCGAAGGTCGGAATGCCGACCACCATGCCGACAATGCCCCAGATTCCGCCAAAAAACAGAATGGCGAAGAGAACCCAGAAACTAGACATGCCTGTCGTGGACCCAAGGATGCGCGGTCCCAGAATATTGCCGTCGAACTGCTGCAGCACGAGGATAAAAATCAGAAATTGCAATGTCGTAATCGGTGAAACCATGAGCAGAATGAAAGCACTCGGAATTGCGCCGACAAAGGGCCCGAAAAACGGAATTACATTTGTGACGCCGACAAAAGCGCTGATTAAAAGCGCATAGGGCATTTTCATGAAACTCATGCAGATATAGCAGATGATGCCGATGATCACGGAGTCAATAATCTTGCCGACAATAAAGCTCGAGAACACCCACTTTACATAACGAAGTTCTGTAATCGTCTCGTTTGCGACGCGCCGCGGCAGAAGCGCAAAAAGAAAACGCTTACTCTGCGCCGCGAGCGCTTCCTTCATATTAAGGCCGTAGGCCATCACAATGAGACCGATGAAGAAGTTTTTCAGAAACACAAAGAGCCGCATCACACCGCTGGTCATCTGCGTCAGGTACTTATTTAGATTCGGCATAAAGTCCGCGGAAATCCACTGCATGAGGCTTTCGGAAATCTGGCGATAGCCCTCCAGAACCATCTGTTCCATGTCGGGATTTCTGCCGTGAAACAGCACCTGAATCCAGCCGCTGACCGAATTGGTACCCTTCGGGAGGTTGCTCGTGAGATCCGAGACGCCGCTGATGAGCTGTGGAATCAGCATCGCAATCAGTGCAGTCAGCACCGCGAGAATGATAATGATACAGGCAAAGGTGGCTACCATCTTTCCAATGCGCTCGGCATTTTTTCCTTTTCGGAGCTGCTCCGCCTCGGTGAAGAGTTTGGTGCTGCTACTCCCGCGGAATTTGACCAGAACGCGCTTGCCCATCTTGACCTCCGTGGGACCCTGTAGACCTCCGGGGCGCAGGCACTTCGTGACAAAGACAGAGAGCGCCTGGTAGGTGGGCGCCATCAGAAATGCCATCACCGCGCCGTAGATGAACGGCATCAGAATTTCAACGATTTTCCCCAGAAAAAGTGCCAGCGGCCCCAGGTGCTCAAGCACAAACGAGAAAAAAAGAGCCGCAGCGACCACCGCAAATGCGGTGAGCCCCCAGGCGATATACTTTTGATTCCGATCGTTAATCATAACCCTTCCCTGTTCACAAAAAAAGCAGCTCGCGCTGCCTCTTTTCAATCCAAAAAACAGCCCCAAAATGCCGGTCTTACTTATTGACGCCTGGCAATGCCAGGTGGGTGACCGAACAAGGCCATTTGTCTTCCGCTATTTTCTCAACGAGTTGCGGCCTGACATCCGGCTTTGTATCTTATGTCTCCCTGTCAGAAGTTTGCAGGTTCAAAATTGGTAAGATTGTCGCACATCTCAGGAGCTGTTTGCTATAGCTGTATTATACGACGCTTTTGCCTGTGCGTAAAGTTCTTTTATTCTACCGCAATCTGATAGACCTTGTACTCACGCTCCGCATGGTAACCGAGGCGCTCGCCGAGACTTGCGGAAAACAGGCTGTCCGTATCCCAGTCAGGAAGTCTTTCGCTCTCCCGAAAAGACAGCAAAAGAGAGGCACCGACTGCCGAGGCGAGTCCTCTGCGGCGGAAAGCCTTCTCGGTTGCCGCCTTGACATCCATAATCTCTTCACTGTGAACATAGGCCAGGCAGGCACTGACCGGCACATTGTCCTTCAATACGACATAGCCACGCCCGTAGGTTTCAAACGCCTCCTGTGAGGCAAAGCTGCTCATCAGGTTCTCGCTGAAAGAGAACTCTCTGAGACGCTCTGAGAGTCGTATCGTGAGGGGGCGCAGCTGGTAGGTTTCGTCGAGTTCCGTTCGCTGTTGCAGTGTCTCTGCCTTCATCCCCTCCGGCGCGCGAAGCAGATAGCGGGACACCGTCCGGAAGGCGCCGGCAAAGCGCTTCTCCACCCAATTATCCCACAACTCGTCCTCGGCAAGAATACTGGTCTCGCCGCACTCCCGCGCAAGCAGGTGATAGAGATCGATCGAAGCCTCGCCGCGCGGCGGCATTCCGACCAGATAAGAAAAGCCACCCGTCAGAACCAGACAAAACGAAGGACTGTCGAGCGTCGGAACAAACACCCGCCCTCTGCCCTCTGCAGCTGCACGCACCAGTGAAATGCGGCTGTCCTTGCAAAGATCTGCAATACTCTCCCGTTTCATAGCGCCAAGCTCTATCATCTGTAGCCTCCCTTTCTGTTCGCTTTTTATTCTCACAGGTCCCTCAGGAGAAGGTCTGTCAGAGCATCGATGGAAGAAACAATATGGGTTGCTCCCGCTTTTTCCAATTCATCCGGGCTGCCGTAACCGTATGTCACGCCGACGCCCGCGATACCGAGCGCGTTTGCGGCACAAATATCATAGGCGCGGTCGCCGACCATAACCGCCGCGGCTGTCGATATCGCATGTGTCCGTACCAGTCGCGCCAGAATCTTTTCTTTGTTGCCGCCGTCCTTGGTATCATCGCCCCCCGCAATTCCCTCGAAATATGCCGTGAGCGAAAAAGCCGCAAGGACACGCCGCGCCTGCAGTTCCGGTTTTGAGGTCGCAAGATAAAGTGCTATTCCCAGCTCCCGCAATGTCCGGAGCAGATTCAGTGCGCCGGGATAGAGTTCATTTTCAAAGATCCCCTTGGTCTCATAGTAGGCTCGAAACGCGCGCACAGCCTCTCTGCACTCGTCCTCTGTGAGACCGTAGACCTCAGAAAACCCCTCTGCAAGCGGCGGTCCGATTAACTTTCGCAGCTTCTCTACTCCGCCGCTCTCCCTTCCGACCGCCGAAAGTCCGGCAATCGCGGCCTTCATAATGCCTTTTCCGGACTCCGTCAACGTACCGTCAAGATCAAAGATAACTGCCTTCGGTTCCATCAGAACTTTAAGAGCGTCTTCAGAATGCCGCGCCCGAGGCTTGCACCTACATTGCCGCCAAGCTGCTTGCCGAAGCTGCCGCCCGCGCTCTTTCCGAGTTGCTTACCGACTTCTCTTCCTATGGTTCCCGTAACCGAGCCGCCGATAGAGGCGAAAATGCGTTTCTGCTGCGCCGCTTTTTTCTTCTCCTCCCGCGCAGCGGCAGCGGCTTCCTTCTCCGCCTGTTTTGCCGCCGCGGCCGCTTCTTTGGCCGCCTGCTTCTCGGCTGCCGCCGCTTCCTTTGCCGCCTGCTTCTCGGCCGCGGCAGCTTCCTTGGCTGCCTGCTTCTCGGCTTCCGCTTCTTCCTTCGCCTTGGCCGCCGCTGCCGCCTGCTCATCAACCCGCTGCAACAGGAGCTCATATGCCGACTCCCGGTCGACCTCTTCCGCGTACTTATCGCGGAGACCGCTCGCCAGAATTGCCGCCTGTCTGGTAATGGCATCCAGCGCGCCGAACTTGGACTGCGGCGGCAGAATGGATGCAATCTGCACCTCTTCCGGTGCACCGCCCTCGTCGAGGAAGGAAACCAGGGCCTCCGCTGTCTTTAATTCCTGTAGCGCCGTCGCCGTGTCAAAGTCCGGATTCTTTCGGAACGACTCAGCTGCTGCCTTGACCCCCTTCTGCTCTGCCGGTGTATAAGCGCGGAGCGCATGCTGAACTTTGTTGCCGAGCTGCGCCAAAACGCCGCCCGGAATATCCGACGGATTCTGCGTGATAAAATAAACGCCGACGCCCTTCGAGCGAATCAGCTTTACGACCTGCTCGATTTTATCCAGCAGAGTCTTCGGTGCATTGTCAAACAAAAGGTGCGCCTCATCAAAGAAAAATACCATCTTCGGCTTCTCGAGATCGCCGGCCTCGGGGAGCTCGGTGAACAATTCGTTCAACATCCAGAGCATGAAGGTCGAATAAATGGTCGGATCCTGAATCAGGGAAGTCGAGTCCAGAATGTTGACATAGCCCCTGCCGTCGGTATCAACTCGCATCCAGTCCGAAATCTGCAGCGCCGGCTCGCCGAAAAACTGCGCACCGCCCTTTCCCTCGAGGGCAACGAGAGCGCGGAGTATGGCACCGGTGCTGCTCTTTCCGATGTTGCCGTACTGCTCCCGGTAGGCATCGGCATTCTCCTCCACATAGCGCACCATGGACTTCAAATCCTTCATGTCGAGGAGCAAAAGTCCCTCTTCGTCCGCGATGCGGAAAATAATCTCGAGCAAGTCACTCTGAATCTTATTGAGGTCCAGAAGACGCGCAAACAGGAGGGGCCCGAACTCCGAGACCGTCGTGCGAAGCGGAAGTCCCTGCTTCCCGAAGATATCCCAAAATTCCGTCGGATAAGCACGGTAGCGGAATCCGGCTTCCTGTAGGCCGAAGCGCGCAATACGCGCCTGCATATCCGCGCTGTCCTCTCCGGGCCGGCACATGCCCGCGAGATCTCCCTTCACATCTGCGAGGAACACCGGCACGCCGGCATCGCTGAAGGATTCCGCCATCACCTTGAGTGTGACTGTCTTACCGGTTCCTGTGGCACCCGCAATCAGGCCGTGGCGATTTGCCTGCTTTAAACGCAGGGTGCAATGCTTGTCACCGCTGCTTCCCACCCATACTGCCTGTTGATCGTACATAAAATACCTCTCTGAATCCAAACCCTTTTCAGCCGATTAATTGTCTAATTCCTATAGTACACAAAAAAATACCCCCGTGCAAGAAGTGAATCCTGCCGGGGGAGGTGCCGTTTCTTCTATTATAATGCGAGCTTATAAGACGGGGATGCGTCGCCGTTTACTACATAGTACGCCGCATTCTCCTCCGGCTTCACATAGAGCTCAAGGCTCTCGATTTCCGCGGCCGGATTCTCCGCGAGATAAGCCTCCTTGGCGCGCGCCGTGAGCTCTTCGACTGCGAGCTGTCTGCCCTCAAACTCCACAAACACCTTCACGTCTGTCTCTTTGCCGCTCAGTGTCGCACCGACCTTCTTCGCGCGAGACTTGACTGTCTTGCTTGCCTTCTCAACGCTTTCCTTGACCTTACTGCCCTGCTTCTTTGCCTCCTTGCCAAGTTCCTTTGCATCCTCCGCAAGGGACTTTGCCTCGCCGCTGACCGCGGACTTGACGCGCTCCGCAAATGCCTTCACAGGTTCCTTCAGATCTTCCACGGATTTCTTGATTTCTTCCACTTTCTCTTCACGCTGTCCCTTTTTGCTTGCCATTTTCATTCCCTCCGTATTCTGTGTCAAAGCAAACCGGTTACAAATCTATACATCTCATAGATCTTAGTCTGGATTATAAGATTCAAATCTCGCTTTGTCAAACGAATTGCGCTTTCTCTTTGCCTATCCGGCAGAGCTGTGCTAAACTGATTCCAATTTATTGAACCCTGAAAGCGAGGATGGCTTCATGCAGATGAAATTATTACAGGAGCGCATTGTAAAAGACGGTCAGATTGAGGCGGGCAATATTTTAAAGGTAGATTCTTTTTTGAATCATCAGATTGATGTTTCCCTGCTGGAGGAGATTGGCAAGGAATTTCACCGCCAGTTTGCCGGACAGACGGTCAACAAAATTCTGACCATCGAGGCCTCCGGCATTGCCATCGCCTGTATTGCGGCCCGCTATTTTCAGGTTCCCGTCGTCTTCGCGAAAAAGACGCGCTCTCTGAATATTGCGGGAGATGTGTACACGGCAAAGGTGGAATCCTTCACACACAAGAACACCAACGATATCATCGTCTCCAAAAAATTCCTGTCCTCCGGAGACCGTGTCCTGATTGTCGATGATTTTCTTGCGAACGGCAAAGCCATCCTGGGGCTCGCAAAGCTTGTCGAACAGGCGGGTGCTACCCTCGTCGGCGCCGGTGTCGTGATTGAAAAAGGCTTTCAGGACGGCGGTAAGCGTATCCGTGAGGCAGGCATCGACCTCCATTCTCTCGCGATTGTCGAAGAGATGGACACAGAACGCGGCATTCGCTTTCGCGAAGAGACACTTTAACGCTCGCGAATCAATTTTGTCGCGAGCTCAAGCATCTCGAGCGTCAGCTCGTAGCGCTCTCCCATCATGTCATAGACAGCATCTTCCGTCAGCACTTCGGCGCTCGGAAGCGCTGTCAGCTCGCCCCGATCGAAGCGCTTGTTGTCCGCTGTGAAATTGCGGCTATAGTAATATTTGACCAGTTTCCGATAGGCGCGCTGTGAATCCGCAAAGATTCGCAGCGCGTTTTGCATTGCGGCGAGCTCCTCGCGCTGGGACTGTAGAATCTCTTCCATCTCTCTGACGCGCTCTAAGGCGAGTTCCTGACTGCTCTTCTCCATTCCGCTTCCCTCCATATCAATGCCAACTCACTTCTTTTCAAGTAGCAACACTGCCTCCACCCCCGGCGTCCGCGGAAACATATCGACCCCCGCCGCCCGGGTCGTGTGATAGCCGCCCTCCCGCAGAATCTCGAGATCGGTGAGCAGACTCGAGGGCTTACAAGAGACATAGATGATGCGCGATACCCCATAGCGGATTAACTTGCGCAACGCCTTCGGATTCACACCCTCGCGCGGCGGATCCAGAATGATGATGTCCGGCTTCTCTTCGATTTCATCAAGCACTTTTAATACATCACCCGCGATAAAGTGGCAATTCCGCACGCCGTTTCGCGCCGCATTTTCCCTTGCGGCAATCACAGCCTCCTCAACCAGTTCTACGCCGACCGTACGCTCTGCGTGTTTTGCGACGAGCTGGGCAATGGTGCCCGTGCCGGAATAGAGGTCAAATACCACCTTACCGCCGGTCTCGCCGACATACTGTCCCACTTTTGCGTAGAGCAATTCCGCGCCGTCCGCGTTGTTCTGGAAAAAAGAAAAGGGCGTAATCACGAAGCGGAGTCCCGAGAGTTCCTCCTCAAACTGCGCCACACCGAACAGCGCTTCCGTCCGCTCGCCCTTAATCGCATCGGCGACCGAATCGGTCACGGTGTGTAGCACGCCCTTCAGTGTTGCCGCAAAGGGAAGACTGACCATCCGTTGCCGCCAGGCAGTGAGCAATTCCGCTTCCTCCTCTTTCGGCAGCTGGGAACTTGTGACCAGGTCAAGCAGCAATTCCTTTCGATGTGTGCCGCGCCGCACGAGCAGATAGCGGAGATACCCCTCGTGACGCATCTTATGATAATAGGAAATATTGCGCTCCCGGAAGAACCGCAAAGTCTCCCGAAGCGCAAGATTAAAGTCCTCGTGCACCAGCTCACAGCGATCTGTCTCCACAATGTCGTAATGGCTGCCCCGCTTATGCATACCGAGACAGAGCGGGCCGTCCCGGTAGGCATCTCCGAACGAATACTCCATCTTCATGCGGTAGCCTTCTGCGAGTGGGCTCGGCGTGAGTCCCTCCCAGAGAAAGTCCTCTCGCACAGCCTCTCCGAGAAGGCGCTCTAACAGCTCACTCTTTAGCGCCAGTTCCTCTTCGTAGGGCAATGTCTGGTAGAGACAGCCTCCGCAGCTGCCGACCGCCGGACAGCGGCTCTCCCGCGTCTCACAGGCGCCCGGCTGCAGGGTCTCTAACACCCTGCCCTCCGCACTTCCCTTTCGCGCCTTGGTCACGCGATATGCGACCTCTCGTCCCGGTACGGCGTGCTTCACCAGCACCTTCCCGTCCTCCCGCACAATGTAGCCGCGATCCGGAAATCGGTACTCCGAAATGATGCCGCGTGCTTCCTCTCCCTTTTTCATGCCCTCTGTCCTCTCTCTTTCAAAAAGAGGGCGCGTCTTTTCGGCGCGCCCTCTCTAAACCACATTTTCCGCTTATATTGCTTACTCCTTATCTTCTGCCTTGGCGTCCTTCTCGTCCTCTTCGTCCTCGTCACCGAAGGCAATCAACTCGTCGTCGTTAAAATCGTCGTCGAAATCGTCGTCAAACTCATCTTCCGCCGGCGTAACAAAGCGATAAACGGCATAGGCGATGCCTGCGACCGCCGCGACAATGCCGAGGATTGCGAGCGCAATGACAATCACATCGCGCGTCTTGCTCTTCGCCTCTTTCTTCTTCATGGAACTCACAAGCTCATCCAGTTTCATCAATGTGCTGAAATTGTCCATACTCTCCTCCCAGGTTCTCTATGTCATTTGACACAATGCATGATTAACAGCTTCACTATAGCATAAAGCCTTTTGGTTGACAAGCAGAGCGGGCCTCTCTAAAATAAGCTTATTGTGCACTTTTACAGATTTCAACATCGGAGGTTTTTTGAATGTCGTCAAAAGTTGAGAGAAGCAGTTTCTCCTCCCGCCTCGGCTTCGTGCTGTCTGCGGCAGGCTCCGCCGTCGGACTGGGGAATATCTGGCGCTTCCCGTATCTCGCCGCAAAATACGGCGGCGGCATCTTTTTGCTGGTTTACCTGCTCCTGGTTCTGAGCTTCGGCTATACCATGATTGTCGCCGAGAGCGCCCTCGGGCGGCGCACCAAAAAGAGCCCGGTCGGCGCTTTTACACACTACGGCAAAGACTGGATGTTCCGCTTCGGCGGCTGGATCAACGCCGTCATCCCGATTCTGATTGTCCCGTATTATTCGGTCATCGGCGGCTGGGTCTCCAAGTATCTCTATGCCTACTGCCGCGGAGAGGTCACGGCGCTTGCGAGCGACGATTACTTCGGCAGCTTCATCACGAACGGCGGAAAAACCGAATTCTGGTTTCTCCTCTTCAGCGCAGCCACGATGTTCATCATCTATATGGGGGTGCAAAACGGCATTGAACGCGTCTCGACGATTATGATGCCGATCCTGATTGTGCTCGCCGTCGCCATTGCCATCTACGCGGTCACGCGTCCCGGCGCCCTGCAGGGTGTCTCCTATTTTCTGGTGCCGAATTTCCGGAACTTCTCCTGGATGACCGTCGTCGCCGCGATGGGACAGATGTTCTACTCGCTCTCGATTGCGATGGGCATTCTGATGACCTTTGGCTCCTATATGAAGGACGATATCTCGATTGAAGAGGCGACGCGCCATGTGGAGCTCTTTGACACCGCGATTGCAATTCTCGCAGGCCTCATGATTATCCCGGCTGTCTTCGCCTTTTCGGGCGGCAATCCGAATGTCTTAAAGGCAGGTCCCTCGCTCATGTTCATCACAATGCCGAAAATTTTCGCGAGTATGGGCCTTGGCCAGCCGGCTGGCATCATGTTCTTCCTGCTGGTGCTCTTTGCGGCTCTGACCTCGGCAATCGCGCTCGCGGAGAGCGCTGTCTCCACCTTTGAAGATGAGCTGCACTGGAGCCGGAAGCGTTCCAGCCTGGTCGTCTTCGCCCTGATGCTCGTGCTCGGCAGTCTCAGCGCCCTCGGCTACGGTCCGCTCGCCATGGTGCACATCATCGGCATGCAGTTGCTCGACTTCTTTGACTTCCTGACCAATTCCGTGATGATGCCGATTGCCGCGATGACCACCTGCCTTCTGATTGTCCGCGTAGTCGGCGTCAACACCGTCGCGGAGGAAGTGACAAAAGACGGCGCCCCGTTTAAGCGCCGCCTGATCTTCAACTTTATGATTAAGTATCTTTGCCCGTTCTTTGTCGCAATCATCCTGTTCAGCTCGATCGCAAGTCTGTTCGGCTGGATTAAGATGTGATTTTTTCGAGCTTTGCAAAGCACGCGAGCATCTTCCTCACACCGAGCTCATCGAAGTCGACCGTCACTTCATAATCCTTTTTGCCATCCTTGATTTCCGTAACGCTCCCCTCTCCGAAGCGTGCATGCCGGACACGGTCGCCGACTTCATAGGGGAGCGTTTTCATGCGCTCCACCTGAAATACCTTGCCAAAAGCCGCGGGTTTCGTCTCTGTAAACAGCGCATCCGTGCGACGCGGCTCCTTTTCGGCGCGCAGATTGTCGCGACTATTCGCGCTTCTCTCCTCCGCAAGCACTTCTCGCGGAATTTCCGCGAGGAAGGAGGACTCCGGATGAAAGCGGAGTTCGCCGTTCACAACACGCGACTTTGCCGAGCTCAGCGTGAGGCGTTTCTTCGCACGGGTAATGCCGACATAGCAGAGACGCCGCTCCTCTTCCATTTCCTCGTCATCGCCGATACTCCGGTTGCCGGGAAACAGTCCTTCCTCCATGCCGCTGATATAGACTTCGTCGAACTCGAGTCCCTTCGCCGCGTGCAAGGTCATCAGCGTCACGCGCTCACCCTCTTCCGTGCGGTCAATGTCGGCGACCAGTGCGACTTCCTCGAGGAAACGATCGAGCAGCGGCATATCCGGCGGGAGCTCCCCATCCGCGCGGTCAGACAAGTCGCTTGTATCGCGCGCAAAGTCCACAGCTTTGGAAATCAGCTCGTCGATATTCTCAAGACGCGACTGCGCCTCCACTTCGCCTTCCTCTTTGAGCGCCTCCAGATAACCGGACTTATCCAGCACGAGGCGAATCAAATCGGCAATCGAGCAGCTTTCAGCCGCCATCCGAAACTCTCCGATCAGATTTACAAAGCGCTGTATTTTCTCACCTGCACGCCCCGCCACCCCGGCGGCCGGCGCCTCGCGAAGCGCCTCGAAAAAGCCAAGATCCCGCTCCGCCGCAAACGCGGAGACCGCTGTGACCGTCGCCGCGCCGATGCCGCGTTTTGGCACATTCAGGATGCGCTGCACCGCGAGATCATCAGCCGCATTGGCAACGGTCTTTAAATAGGCGAGAATGTCTTTGATCTCGCGCCGCTGATAGAAGTTTACGCCGCCGACCAGACGATACGGAATACCTGCCGCCACAAAGCGCTCCTCCAGCACGCGGGACTGCGCATTGGTGCGGTATAGCACGGCAAAGCGCCCGTAATCGCCCCCGACAGCCCGCGTCTTGATTTCGGCTGCGATTTCCTCCGCCTCTTCCGCGGCGCTCGCATAGCGCCTGAGCTGCACTTTCTCACCGCTCTCCGCCGCAGTCCAGAGACGCTTTTCTTTTCGCCCCGCATTGTTCTGAATCACGCCGTTGGCTGCCTCCAAAATGTTTCCGCTCGAGCGGTAATTCTGCTCGAGTTTCACGACCTTGGCCCCCGGAAAAGCCTTCTCAAAATTCAATATGTTGTGAATATTCGCGCCGCGGAATTTATAAATCGACTGGTCATCATCTCCGACCACGCAGAGATTCCGATACTTTTTTGCGAGCAGCTCAATCAGGCGGAACTGCACGCTGTTCGTGTCCTGGTACTCATCCACCATAATATAGCGAAAGCGCTCCTGATAGTAGGCGAGAACATCGGTGTCCGCCTCGAAGAGCTGCACCGTCTTGAACAGAAGGTCGTCAAAATCCAGCGCGTTGTTCTTCCGCAGCAAATCCTGGTAGGCGCGATAGCAACGCGCAATGCGGGCTGTCTGAAAGTCCGTCGCCTCGCTCTCAAAGCGCACGCTGTCCACCATCTCGTTTTTGGCCGTGCTGATTGCGGAAAGCACTGCTCTCTCGCGCAGCGACTTCGGATCAATCTGCAGTTGCTTTAACACTTCCCGCATCGCGGCCTTCTGGTCATCGGCGTCGTAAATCGTAAAGTGATTGTCGTAGCCGATGCGGTCAATGAAGCGCCGTAAAATACGCACGCAACTCGAATGGAAGGTTGCGACCCAGATTGCCTCCGCACCGCTCTCGACCAGTGCGTCTACGCGGCTTCGCATCTCGGCAGCCGCTTTGTTCGTAAATGTGATGGCGAGGATGTTCCACGGCGATACCTGTTTCTCCCGAATCAGGTAAGCAATGCGATGGGTCAGCACGCGCGTCTTGCCGGAACCCGCTCCCGCGAGAATCAGCTCCGGCCCCTCCGTCCACTCCATCGCCTCGCGCTGGCGTTCATTCATCTGACTTGTCACTGTCACACTTCTCCTTTCCGGGCATGAGTCCCAGACGCTGCAGACTCAGATCGCAAAAACCGGTTCCCGCATTCAGCGCGCGGTTCACGCGGCTGATGGTCGCCGTGGAAGCACCCGTCTCTTCCGCAATTTCAAGATAGGTTCTGCCGCGGCGCAGCATGAAAGCCACCTCATAGCGCTGCGACAGCGAGAGCAGTTCATTCACTGTGCAGATATCCTCAAAAAACTGATAACACTCTTCGCGATTTTGCAAAGTCAAAATAGCATCAAACAGGCGGTCCGCCGCCGACGAATGCAGCTTGTGATTCATGTTCCGTCCTCTCGTCCTGCGTTTTTTTCGAGTGTAGCACGACAGCGCATTGAAGTAAACCGGACGAAGCAGGCATTGCAAGCACGTGCACTTTGTACTATAGTAAAAATGTTAATCGTTGAAAGAAAAAATGAGGAGGAAGTCTTAGCTATGCCCAATTATTCTTACGGCGGCGGCGGACGTCGGTTCCATTCGAGACGCCGCAGAAACAGAGCGCTGCCGCTTCCGCTCTTGCTCGGTGTGCTTGTACTCGCACTCCTGGCAGTTGCGCTTGCATTCTTTCTGCGTCGCCCGAAAGGGGATAAACCCGCCGCGGCACATGCGGACACCAAGAAGACCACCGAGGAAAGCACGACAGCAGAGGTGAAATCCGAGGACATCCTCGCGGATGCCGAAAAGAAGGCTGCCCAGTACGATTACGACGCTGCGATTGCCGCGATTCAGGCAGACGAAAAGACGGCGCAGTCCGAGGCCGGACAGGCTGCGATTGCGAAGTACAATGAAGTCAAGGGAACTCTGGTGCGCCAGGACCCGCAGAAAATCACACATGTCTTCTTCCACACGCTCATCATGGACAACAAAAAGGCCTTTGACGGCGATGACCGTCAGAACGGCTATAACGATGTCATGACGACGAAGTCCGAGTTCGAGAAGATGATGCAGGCGATGTACGACAAGGGCTATGTCTTAGTCCGGATTCACGATGTCGCACACGAGGAGGACGATCCGGCGACCGGCGGCAAGAAGATGGTCTGGGGCGATATTATGCTTCCGCCCGGCAAGACCGCCTTTGTCCTCTCTCAGGATGATGTCAACTATTACGAGTACATGAACGGAGATGGCTTTGCGAAGGATATCATAGTCGGGCCAAATGGAAAGCCCATGAACGAGATGGTCATGGACGACGGTTCCGTTTCGGTAGGCGCCTACGACCTGATTCCGATTCTCGACGAGTTTATTGAGAAGCACCCGGACTTCTCCTACCGCGGCGCAAAGGGCATCATTGCCGTGACCGGTTACAACGGCGTCTTCGGCTACCGCACCGATCCCTCCTACGAGGGCAAGAATCCGAACATTGAGGCGGATCGACAGAAAGTGCGCGAAGTTGCCCAGTGCCTCCGGGATGACGGCTGGGAGCTTGCCTCCCACAGCTGGGGACACCGGAACTACGGAAAGATTCCGTTTGCCGAGCTCGAGACCGATAACCAGAAGTGGCAGGACTATGTGGGTAAGCTGATCGGCGGCACCGACATTCTCATCTTCCCCTTCGGCGCGGATGTCGGCGACTGGCATCCCTACAAGGATGACAACGAGCGCTTCCAGTATCTCTATAAGAGCGGCTTCCGCTACTTCTGCAATGTGGACTCGAATCAGTACTTTGTGCAGAAGGGCACGGATTACCTGCGCCAGGGCAGACGAAATCTGGACGGCTATCGACTCTGGCAGGATATGACCGTCAAGAATCACACCAGTGATTTGTTTAACGCCTCGGATATCTTTGATAAGGACAGACCGACACCGGTTCCGGACTACAAGGGAGGCTGATCGTGACTGATTGATTCGAAGGAATCATAAAAGAGCCCGGGGTTCACTTGATGTATCAAGTGAACCCCGGGCTCTTGATTTTTTACTTTACCTGCTGATACGGTCTCAGTTTCCGACGATCAAGTCAAAAATCTCTTCCGCGCGGTCCGCAATCCGCTTGGCGCCGAGCGCTTCCAGTGCCCCGCGGCTCCGGAATCCCCAGTCCACGGAAATGCAGTCCATGCCGCTGTTCTTCGCGGTCAGCATATCCACCTCGGTGTCCCCGATATAGACAGCCTCTTCCGGTCTGACCTGCAGAGACTCGAGAACGGCAAACACCATATCCGGCGCCGGTTTCCGGCGAATGTCCGGGCGCTCTCCCTTCGCCTCTTCAAACAGTCCCTCAAAGTGCACGCGATTTAAGATTTGCACCGCATCGTCCAGCTTATTGGAGACCACGGCAATGCGGACACCTGCTGCCTTCAGTTTTTTCAAAAGGGCGAGTATCCCCGGATAGGGTCCCGTCGCATCGTCACAGTGCGCGCCGTAATAGGTCGCAAAGGCCGAAATTACGGCATTTGCCGCTTCGTCCGTGATGCCGAATGCCGCTGCGCTCTTTGTCACGCCAAGCGCACCGACTTCCGCGAGAGAATACCCTTTCTCGACCGCGAGCGCACGCTGCGCTGCGACTTCCGCGCCGCTCCCGAAGAAGTGGCGTACATCATCCTTCGTAAAATCCGCGCGATGTCCGGTCAGACGGCAGGCTTCATTCAACGAAACCGTCAAATCTGTGATGGTATCCAGAATTGTGCCGTCCATGTCAAAGACAGCCGCGCGGTAGTGTTTTGTCTCACTCATCTATCTTCCTCCGCGTCAGCCGAAGGTCGCGACTTCGGCAATCGGGCCTGTCCGCGTGAGTTCCTCCGCGTACAGAACAGGGCCCTCGGCGCCGTACTCGCGCGCATTCTCCTTCCGGATCTTGGCATGAACCTTTACCCAATCTCCTGTCTTGAAATTCTGTGCGCCCGCATAGTGGCAGAGCAGACCGCAGAACCTAATATCCGCCTCACAGCAGGTCATCACCTTTCTGCCCGGAATCACCACATCGGCCGGTGCCCCCTTCGGACGCATCAGTTCCGCGGTGAAGCTGACCTCCTTGCCGTCATACTTCTCCGGCCGGTCCATCGCATCGACATAGAAAATCGCAAACATATCCGGGCTAAGCTCCAGATGATCTGCCTTTAAGTCATAGGGCAGCTCAATGCTGAAATCGCCGCGAATCTCGCCGTCTTTTCCCTCAAACACAATCTCGGCATCCGGCGCCATGGCTTTCAGGGAGAGATGGTAATTTCCGAGCTTCTCCTCCGAAATATCGTCCGCGCGGTTGCAGATGATGAGCTCCGTATCGTTCAGCATCGGGCCGAGAAACGCCCGCATATTTTTCAAATAAAGGTCCAGCGTGCTCGTGTCGAAAATACTGATCTGCTGGTTCAAAAACCACTCGTCCGGCAGTTCCAGACTGTCCTGCCGCCAGAGGCCGTTCCACTCAATCAGGACGCGCTCCGGGTGAAACTCTTCGCCGAGCGCGCGGAGCGCCTCTTTGGTGCACTCCTCCTGACTCTCAAAGTAAATTGCCGCCGTATTGTACTTCTTTAACAGGGCCTCCGGGTATTCCTCTTCGCCCTCCTCGCAGACCAGGAGCAAAGTCTTGCCCTCTGTCTGAAAGTAGGATTGCTCCATCGTAAAGCGGAGAAACTGTGTCTTGCCCGCCTCGAGGAAGCCGTTGATTACGAATACCGGTGTCTTCTCTTCTTCTCTCTCAAATTGCTCTGCCATTGCTTATGCCTTGAACTCCCTTGTGATTGCCTCTTCCTTGAGCTCACTTCCGATTACGCAGACCTTGCCGCTTGCCTCCGCTGCCCCGCGGCGAATCTCGGTCTCGCCCGGCACCAGATCAAAGTGGAACCATGCGCCGCCGTCCGCACTCGGCACCATACCCTTTGCGCGCACCACCTTGCCGAACTCCTCGCTCTCCGCAATTCTGAGAAGCAGTGCGTGCAACTTATCCTCAGTAAAGGCCGGGACATTCTCAAGGCCGACACTGTCGAATACCTCATCGGCATCGTGGCCGTGGTGATGGTGGTGATGATCATGGCCGCAGCAGCAGTGTCCGTCCTCATCGTGGTGATGATGATGCTCGTGCTCCTCCTCATCGTGGTGATGGCAGTGCTCGTGCTCTTCCTCGTCGTGGTGATGGCAGTGCTCGTGCTCTTCCTCGTCGTGGTGATGGCAGTGTTCGTGCTCTTCCTCGTCGTGGTGATGATGATGCTCGTGCTCTTCCTCGAGCTCCTCAAAAAGCTCTGCCTTCAGATCGACCGGATGCTCAAGAATTTCAAGCAGCTTCTCACCGGACAAATCCGCGAGCGGCGTCGTGATAATCGTCGCATCCTTGTTGATCTCGCGAATCAGCTGAATGGCCTCGTCAATCTTCTTCTGGTCTGCGACATCTGTCCGGGAGAGCACAATGGTCTTTGCGTACTGTACCTGGTTATTAAAGAACTCGCCGAAGTTCTTGATGTAGAGTTTTGCCTTCTTCACATCGACCAACGTGACCGCGGAATTGCCCGCGACCGGAAGCTCTTCCTCGACATCCGCGACAGCGCGCATCACGTCCGAGAGCTTGCCGACACCGGAGGGCTCAATGATCACGCGGTCCGGCGTATACTTTGTGAGGATTTCCTTTAGCGAGCTCGCAAAATCGCCGACGAGCGAGCAGCAAATGCAGCCGGAGTTCATCTCCCGCACCTCAATGCCGGAATCTTTTAAGAAGCCGCCGTCGATGCCGATCTCGCCGAACTCGTTTTCAATCAGCACCACCTTCTCGCCGGCGAGTGCCTCCGCGAGCAGTTTCTTGATAAAGGTTGTCTTTCCCGCACCGAGAAAGCCCGAAATAATATCTACCTTGGTCTTTGCCATCTCTGTTTCCTCCGTTTTTGTTCTACTCCTCATAGAATGAATAAAGCATAGCACAAGTGCTATGCTTTGACTAGCCTCTCGCCCCGCACAAGCTGGCAGGCAAATGTTTTAAAACTTCCGCTGTGAGCAGCCCGATCAGCGCTCCCATGATGACACCCGCGAGCAACAGAAGCGGAAAATACCAGAACAGTCCTCTGTTCTGGACGACCAGACTTGCAACAATCAACTGCCCCAAATTGTGAAAGACAGCGCCGAGCACACTGACGCCGAGCTCGCTGAATCCGCCGCTCCGCTTCGCCAGGGCAGCCGCCGTCAGACTGAGCGCCGCACCCGAGAGACTGTAGAGTATCGCAGCCATATTGCCAAACAGAAAACCAGTCAGCACAATGCGTAGCACAGAGAGCAGCACCGCGCGCCGGATGCCGAACAGATAGAGGCAGACCAGACTCGCGAGATTTGCAAGTCCCAGCTTGACGCCGGGGATGCCGATTGAGAGAGGAAGTAACACTTCTACATAACTCAGCAGCAATGCAAGCGCGAGCAAAATTCCGAAAGCCGCGTTGGCCGCCGCCTGTCCCCCTCTTCTCATGCTTCCGCTCCGCTCTGATTCAGGCAATGTTCACGCCGACCACCGAAACATTCACCTCGATGACCTTGAGTCCCGTCATGTTCTCGATTGCCGCGACGACCTTGTCCTGCACTTCCCTTGTCACCTTCGGGATATTGTAGCCGTACTTGATGTTGATGGCGAGTTCCGCGGAGACATGCTCTTCCGTGACTTCCACCTTCACGCCGCGCGACGCATTCTTAAAATTCAGGCGGGAAGCGAGCTCCTTCGTGAGTTTTCCGCCCAGGGAATCCACGCCTTCCACTTCCGTCGCCGCCAGTCCCGCAATCACAGCGACGACCTCGTCCGCAATGCAAACTTCTCCGATGTTCTTCTCCGTGTTGTTCTCTTCCATCTGCCGTCGTCCTCCTGTCAAACGAAATTCTGCTTTGCTCTGTTTAGTATAGCAAATTTATCGTGTCGGTACATACTATTTGTGATACGGCGCACCTGTCCGGATGCGATAGCTCCGATAGAGCTGTTCGAGGAACAGCACGCGCATCAACTGGTGCGGAAAGGTAAAATCCGAAAAGCTGAGATGCAAGGCAGCGCGCGCACTCACCTCCGGAGAGAGCCCGAGAGAACCGCCGATTACAAAACAGAGCTCTCCGCGGCTTCGCTCTTCCAGCTTTTCCATTTCCGCCGCGAAGCCTTCCGAATCAAACTTTTTCCCCTGAATTTCCAAGGTCACGACAAGGGAACGGGCATCCATCTTTTCGAGCAGACGTTCGCCCTCTTTTTGCCGAACGCGACGCGCAGCCGCGCTGTCTATGGCATCCGGTGTCTTTTCATCTTTCACCTCAATCAGGCGAAACTTGCAGTAGGCGGATAGCCGCTTTTCATATTCCGCGACAGCCTCGCGCCAGTACCTCTCCTTCAGACTACCGACCGTAAGTAAGGTCACATTCATTCTGTCGCCCGGAAGTAGTAGCCGACGCCCCACTTCGTGTGCACATAGCGCGGCGCCGAGGGCGAGGGCTCAATCTTTTCGCGGAGCCGCCGCACATGGACATCGACCGTTCGCACATCGCCCGTATCTGTGTTTCTGTTCTCCCAGATTGCCGCCAGCAGCTTTTCCCGGCTGAATACCTTGTCCGGATTCTTCATGAGCAGCACTAAAATGTCAAACTCCCTCGCGGTCAGATTGACCTCCTGCTTGCCGAGCATGACCCGCCGCGACTCGGTGTCGACCGAAAGCTCGCCCGCCGTGAGTTGCGAGCTGTTCTCGACTTCCCGCTGGTTCTTTTGGTTACGGCGGAGAATGGCTTTGATGCGCGCCTTGACTTCGAGAATGTTGAAGGGCTTGGTGAGGTAGTCGTCGACGCCCTTATCGAACGCGAGAATCTTATTCATGTCCTCCAGCTTTGCCGTCAGCATGATAATCGGCACATCCGAGAACTCGCGCACGGCCTGACAGACTTCCATGCCGTCCATGCCCGGAAGCATGAGATCGAGAATCACCAGATCATAGGACTTCTCCCGGATTTTTTTCAGCGCAGACTCTCCGTCATAGGCTGCATCCACCTCCATCCCATCTGCCTGCAGACTAAAGCTGATTCCCTTCACAATCAGTTTCTCATCGTCTACAACCAAAATCTTAGTCATTCTCCCTCTCCTCACTCTGAGACCGTGATACTGTCCTTTAACTTTTCAAACGCCTTTTCTTTGATGCCCGGAATTTTCTTAATTTCCTCCGTGCTCTTGAATTTCCCGTGTTCCTTCCGGTACGCGAGAATCTGTTCCGCCTTCCGCTCGCCGACACCCGGGAGACGCATGAGCGCTTCTTTGTCCGCGCGGTTTAAATCCACTTTGCCGCTCACAGCGCTCTCCTCCGCAAGCACTTCCGCCGTACCGCGGGCTGCCTCTTCTACAGTCGGCACGCGGACCATGCTGCCGTCCTCGACCACCGCCGCGAGATTCACGGCATCCTGCGCCGCATTCTCCGAAAAACCGCCGGCAAGCGCCAACACTTCGTGTAAGCGCGCGCCCTTCGGAACTTCGTAGACAGCCGGATGCACGACGGCGCCGCAGAGGTAAATGCTGACCTTCTGCGCCGCGCTTTCCGCCGTCTGTGCGGTCTCTGCCGTACCACTCTCCGCTGCCGCTATGTCCTTCTTGCCGCGCGCCGCTTTTGCTTCCGGTTCGCTTTCCGCTATGCTGCCCGCGTAGGTCTCACAGCGAAGGCTACCGCCTAGCGCCGAAGGCCTTCGCCGCAGCCCGAAGAATAAAATCAGAGCAACAACCGGCAAGAGCAAGGGAATCAAACAGAGCAGCTTTTTCTTTTTCCATTTTCGAAACACGACAGCCTCCTCTCGGAGCTGCCGAGCCTGCACTCTTATTGTACCGACTTATTGGAAGAAACTCAAGCGCCCGTGTTTGGTTTACAACAACCGTCGCGCCGCTGCCTGCACCAGGTGTTTTGCGAGTACCGAAGTCGTGACCGCACCGATGCCGCGCGGCACAGGCGTGAGCGCCGCCGCGAGGTCAGAGAGCCCCTCGGGGTTCACATCGCCGCACAAATTGCCGTTCTCATCCGCGTTGATGCCGACATCGAGAATCACACAGCCCTCCGATACATAGTCGCGGTCAATGAGCTTTGCTCTGCCCGCCGCCACCGCGAGAATCTCCGCCTTTTTGCACTCTTCCTTCAGATCCTTGGTCTGGGTGTGGCAGATGGTCACCGTCGCATTGTCCCGGAGAAGGAGCATCGCGAGCGTCCGCCCCACGACGAGACTGCGTCCCACGACCACCGCACGCTTCCCGTGCACCGGCACTTCATAGGTGCGGAGCGTCTCCATCACAGCCTCCGCCGTACAGGGCGCAAAGCCGGCCTCTTCTCCCGCAAAGACGCGGGCAATGTTGACCGGCGAAATACCGTCTAAATCTTTCTCGGGATCAATCATCTGCTCGGCCCGCCGTACATCCAGCTGCTCCGGCAGCGGCTTTAACAACAGCACGCCGTCGATGGCCGAATCCGCATTGATTTCCCGGAAGCGCTGAAAGAAAACTTCCGGCGTCACATCCTCCGGAAACACAAAGGTCTTGACGTCCAGACCGAAATTCTGCATGCGCTTTTTTGCGCCTTTTTCATAGGAGAGCTGCGGCACATTCTCGCCGACCCGCACAATCGCAAGGGTCGGCACATAACCGCCCAGCGCCTCCAGGGTTTTTTCCGTCTCCGCCCGGATGGCATCCACCACCTGCTGTCCTGTGAGTTCCCTCATACTGCTTTCATCCTCTCTGATTCCTTCTGCTCACGCAACAATAGTTTAGTATACCTTAAAGCGCGGAAAATCGAAACAAAAACCTTTAATTTACATAATATAATTATGTCTATTTTCGTTCTCTTCCGTGCGACTGTCGGCGCCGTTCTTCCGCTCGTCATCGCCCGAATTTGATTCTCTCCGAAAACGGATTTTTCAGACCGCCGCTCGGCATTTATTGCTTGCGTCTTTCGGGAAATCGTTGTACGGTTATAAATCATATACCTATGCGATTTGCACACCGCAATACCTGTCTGAAAGGGGATTTTCATGGCGAAATTAAAGGAAAAAGTTGTTCTCGCTTATTCCGGCGGCTTGGACACCACAGCGATTATCCCGTGGCTCAGGGAGCACTTTGACTATGAGGTCATCTGCTGCTGTGTCGACTGCGGTCAGGACAGCGAGCTGCGCGACCTCGAGGAGCGCGCAAAACTTGCCGGCGCTTCCAAGCTCTATCTCTTCGATGAAAACGACAGTTTCGCAGACGACTACATTTTGCCTTGTCTGCAGGCCGGACTCGACACGGAGCAGGCCGCCCTCCTCGGCAATGCACTGTCCCGTCCGCTGATTGCACAGAAACTCGTGGAACTGGCAAGAAAGGAACACGCCGTCGCGATTTGCCACGGCGCAACGGGCAAGGGCAACGATCAGGTTCGCTTTGAGCTGAGTGTAAAAGCCCTCGCACCCGAACTCAAGGTCATCGCCCCCTGGCGCATGACGGAACTCTGGCCCTTCCGCTCCCGCGAGGACGAGCTCGCCTACTGTCGCCAGAAAGGCATTGACCTCCCCTTTGACGCGAGCCATGCCTATTCGCACGACAGAAACCTCTGGCACAGCTCCCATGAGGGTTTGGAACTCGAAGACCCCGCGCAGGAACCCATGTTTGAGGAACTTCTCCGGCTCGGCGTCTCACCGAAGCAGGCGCCCGACACCGAGACCTTGCTTCGCATCGGCTTTGAGGAAGGCGTGCCGGTGAGCCTTGACGGCAAGCGCATGAAGTTCTCCGATCTGCTCCGCAAGCTGAACGAACTCGGCGGCAAGAACGGCATCGGCATCTTTGACATCGTCGAAGACCGCGTCGTCGGCATGAAGGCGCGCGGTATTTACGAGATTCCCGGCATCGCAATCCTGCTCGAGGCAAAGCGAAGCTTAGAAGCCCTGGTGCTCGACGGCGATACCCTTGCCACCAGACGCCCGCTCGGCGAAAAATATGCCTCGCTCCTCTATGCCGGCAAATGGTTCACGCCGCTCCGCGAAGCCCTGCAGACCTTCTTTGCAAGCACACAGAGCACCGTGAGCGGTGAGGTCAGACTGCGCCTCTACAAGGGCAATCTGATTCGCGCCGGCGCAAGCTCCGTCTTCTCTCTCTATGCGGAAGATGTCGCCTCCTTTACGACCGGGTCTCTGTACCACCACCGCGACGCCGACGGTTTCATTGCCCTCTTCGGACTGCCGCTCGAACTCCGCGCGAGAATGTTGCAGCGCGCAGGCGTCGCCGAGGAAGAGTCCGCCCTCATTGAGCTTCCGGCGCTGCCGCTGCCGGTCAAGACAACCGTCAGCAAAGTCAAAAAGGCCGACAAAAAGCAGGCAGTCGGCAAAGTCGCCGAGAAGAAAAAGAGCGGCGAAAAAACCACGGAAAAGAAAAAGACCGTGAAGAAAGAGGCCGACAAAAAGACCGCAGAGAAAAAGACAGGCGCCAAAAAAGTGACGCGAAAAGTCGCGAAAAAAGCGCCCGAAAAGAAGTGAGTGTTTCCGAGCAAGAAAACAGCAGCAGTCCGCTTCGGCGGCCCGCTGCTGTTTCTTTATTTCACGCTGATTTTAACATAACTTCTTTATGTAAACTTTAATCCTCTGTCTGCCGCTTTGCGCGCACGGTTGTCAGAGTGCCATGAGCACCGCACCGAGCGCAATCAGCACACAACCGAGCGCACTTTTCGCCGTGAGTTCTTCTCGCAAAAAGAGAACCGCAAAGAAAATCGTGAACACAATCGAAAGCTTGTCAATCGGCGCGACCTGATTGACGCGCCCGAGTTGCAGCGCGTGGTAGTAACAGAGCCAAGAAGCTCCGGTCGCAAGCCCCGACAAAATGAGAAACAGCCAGCTCTTCTGACTGATTTCGGAAAGCCCCTGCCCCGCATGTGTGAGAAATACCATGCCCCAGGCCATGACGAGCACCACCGCCGTGCGTATTGCCGTCGCAAGGGTTCCGTTGACCCCGTCAATGCCGATTTTTGCGAGTACCGCCGTGAGCGCCGCAAACAAAGCCGAGAGCAGTGCAAAAAAAAGCCACATGCTTTTACCTCCTCCCTTTCTTTCCGCTGTTCTTTCTGTCATTTTAACGCGTAAGCCTCGCCAGCACCTCTTTTTTTTGTTACAATACGACAAAGAAGCGCGACTATGAAGGAGGTACATCAATGGATTACCGCATCGAACATGATTCTATGGGGGAAGTCAAGGTTCCCGCAGACAAGCTCTGGGGTGCACAGACACAGCGAAGCTTCCAGAACTTTGAGATCGGGGATGAGAAGATTCCCGCCGAAGTCATCACCGCCTTTTCCTATCTGAAGGAAGCTGCCGCTCTGGCAAACTGCCGCCTCGGCGTTTTGGACGAGAAGAAGGCAAAGCTCATTTCCGGTGTCTGCGAAGAAATTCGCGCGGGTAAGCTCTGCGGCAACTTCCCGCTCGCAGTCTGGCAGACCGGCAGCGGCACCCAGTCCAACATGAACGTGAACGAGGTCATTGCAAACCGCGGCAACGAAATTGCGGGCGAGAAGCTGTTGCACCCGAACGACGACTGCAACAAGTCCCAGAGCTCAAACGACACCTTCCCGACCGCGATGCACATTGCGGCGGTCCTCACCCTGGAAGATAAGCTTCTGCCCTCGCTCGATGCGCTGATTGCCTGCTTCCGGGAACTTGAGATTCGCTATAAGGGCATCGTGAAGTCCGGTAGAACCCACCTCCAGGATGCAGTTCCGATCTCCTTCTCCCAGGAAATCAGCGGCTGGCGAAGCTCTCTCGAGACCGACCGCGAGCTGATTCGCGCGAGCATTCCGCCGCTCTCCTCTCTGGCGCTCGGCGGCACCGCTGTCGGCACCGGCTTAAACGCGCCGAAGGGCTTTGACACCGAGTCCGCGAAGGCTGTCTCCGAGCTCACCGGCAAGCCCTTCCGCACGGCGGAGAATAAGTACCACGCGCTGACCTCCAAGTCGGAACTGGTCCACTCCCACGGTGCACTCAAGGGACTCGCGGCCGATCTCATGAAGATTGCAAACGACATCCGCTGGCTCTCTTCCGGCCCCCGCTGCGGCCTCGGCGAAATCCACATTCCGGAGAATGAGCCCGGCTCCTCGATTATGCCCGGCAAAGTGAACCCGACCCAGTGCGAATCCGTCACAATGGTCGCGGTTCAGGTCATGGCAAACGACAGCGCGGTCAGCTTTGCGGCAAGCCAGGGCAATTTTGAGCTGAACGTGTTCATGCCGGTCATGATCTACAACTACCTGCAGTCCGCTCGTCTCCTCGCGGATTCCATGCGCTCCTTCCGCATTCACTGCTGTGAGGGCATAGAGCCGAACCGCGAAAAGATGCGCGAGAACCTGCACCGCTCCCTGATGCTCGTAACCTCGCTGAACCCGTACATCGGCTACGAGAACGCAGCAAAGACCGCAAAGCTTGCGTTCAAGGAGAACATTTCCCTGAAAGAAGCCTGCGTAAAACTCGGCTTCCTCACGGAAGAGCGCTTTGACGAAGTCTTCCAGCCGGAGAAGATGGCGAAGGAAGAGGAATAAACGAAGGAAACAAACAGCAGCTCTGTGCGAATTTGATTGCACAGAGCTGCTGTTTATTCTTTTTCACTGCGCTTATTGCGCGGAGACAGGACTCGTTCGAGGGCGCAATCCAAGCCAAAAAACTTTAGATCACAGTCACGCGCGAGGAGTTCATTTCGAATCGTGCCCAGGGCTTCGTAGAAGGCCAGTGCCCGACCGTCTTTAAAATCATTGTACGGTTGCTCTCTCGCCTCTTCCGCCGCCTCCAAGGCGTAGCGCATCACGCGTTCGATGATAAATTGCAGTTCGTCATCTGTAAGCTTCCGCATAGCCGCTCCTCTCTTTCTCTTCTTCAAAGATTCAAGAGACACCGCTCTCAACGCGGTCACAACAGCTCATCCAAATTCATGCCGAGACCAAAAACGTCCGCGTCCAAGTCGTATATTTCCAACTGATTTTTCACAGTATCCAAAACCTCATAGTAAGCCAGCACGCGCCCGCCCTTGGAAGTATCCTGCGGATTTTGCCTCAAATCCGTGACCGCACACAGCGCTTGCTCCAGAATACTTTGAATGGCCGCTTTCAATGCCTCGTCCGCAAGTTCTTGCGTTTCTCTCATCTTCGCTCAGCTCTCTTCTTTCTGTCATTTTTCCGCCAAACAATTATATCACAAACAGCCCCCTGCGAACACTTGTCTGCGTTCACAGAGGGCTGCTCGGGGTGGAGGCTATGGAATGGTTTTACTTCTGCATGATATGAATCGCGAAGCCGCCGTATTCGCCGTCGAGATATACATTTCTGATGCTGCCGTCCTCGAAATACGCGGCAGTCTCCATGCGGAAGGAAAAGCCTTTTTCCCTCAGCTCTTCCACCGCGCTCTTAAGGTTCTCGGTGCGCATTGCGACATGTCCTTTGCTGCCGAGGAAGGGCTGCTTCATGCATTCAAAGTAGGGGCCCGCAAATTCCGACTTCTGACCGTGGCGGGGTTCCAGATTGAAGAGGAGCGATAAGAGCTTTGCGAGCTGCTCCGCTTCTTCGGGGCTTGCGGTATTGATGCCGATATGTTCCAGCGCAAATTGATTTTTCATAGACGACCTCACTTCATCGGAAAGAGGATTACGGCGCCTGCGGTCAGCACAAGTAGGCGAATAAAGTACTGCGGGACCGTAAACTTCCAGAACTCGCCGATCTTATAATTGCCTGCACCCATAATCATGGCCGGCATGCCGTCAATCGGGAGGAAGTGTCCGCACCAGCCGGAAATCACGATGGCTGCCGCTGCCGCGGTCGGATCGAGTCCCAGGTTTACACAGGTTGCGATTGCCATGGGCGCAAAGACATAGACCGTACCGATGGTGGAACCGGTCAGTGTCGCGAGCACACTGGTCAGGATGCAGAACGCGAAAATCAGGACAAAGGGGTTCACATTGCTGCCGAGCATATTTGCGACGGTCTGACCGACCAGGTTCGTTAAGCCGGTATTGCCGAGTGCATCCGCAATGCCGATGACACCGGCGGACATCAGGATAATCGGCGCGCTGATTGCGCTTCTCACCTCATCAAAGCTCAGAACTCCCGCAATCAGGAGTACCGCGACCGCGAGCGCCGTAATGGCGTAGCCTGCATCACCGATTTTGCTCTGCAGTACCATACCGACCACTGCAATCACAAAGCTCACATAGGTAATCATTTCTTTCCGGCTGTCGAGCGTGACTTTTTTCTCAAGCTTGCTCTCATCCGCCTTCTGGCTGGTAATCGGGTGATCCGGCATAATGCGATACGCAAGGACACACCATGCAAAGAAACCGAGCGAGAGACAGAGGTTCACAAGCGAGAACTTCACGAGGTTCACATTCGAATTGATGCCAACACTCTGCAGCACCGCAATCACAATGCCGTACTGGAGCGCCGTGTTGAACGGGAGCAAAGGATGGTTTGCCGCAAAACCGGCGGGCATCAACACACGGGACGGCGGCAGTGCTCTCGAATCCGGCAAGTTGGAGAGGAGACCGATTACCAAGACGTAATAAGCAGTGGAGCCGGTTCCGAAGAGGCTGCAGCCCAGCATGACAACCAGAATCAAGAGGATGTAGGCCTTGAAGCCGCCGTGTGCCGCGAGGTTGAACATTGTCTCTTTAAATCGGACCAAGAGGCTGGTCTTCTGCAACGCAGCGATGATTGCCATGAAGGAAGCAAGCATCACAATGGTCGAGTTCGAGAAGCCGCCGAAAGCTGTCTTGATGTCCGTGACACCGAGCACCACCATGAGGAGCAGGGCAATGAGCGGCGGCGCGCCGAACGGCAACTTGTCGACCATGATCAAGACGATCATGAGAACGGTAATTGCCAGCGCAAGTATCATAGGTGTTGTCATACCGAAATCCTCCTTCAAACTTTTCGTTCATTTGTCTCAAGTATACCGATATACCGCTGACTCTCCCACTGCACTGTTTCTCATCTTCGTTCTCTTTTGAATCATTTCTTATTTTCTTTTTCACAATTAAAAATATAGTTCTAATTTGAAACATATACCTGAAAGAAAAAGAGAAAGCTGTCCTTGTTTGGAACAGCTCTCTTCTGTCGCACAACGCACTCAGTTATTTCTCTGTTTTGCTCTGCCAAGCGCCATGCGCGTCGCATACTTCATCGCATTGATCAGGCTCTTCTCGTTGCCGTTGCCCTTGCCGGCATGGTAAAAATCGGTGCCGTGATCCACACTCGCGCGGACAATGGGTAAGCCAAGCGTCACATTGACGCCCTCCACAGCCTTCCAGTCCTTTTTTTCACGGTCGTAGACAAAGCCGACCGTCTTTAACGGAATATGGCCCTGGTCGTGGTACATACAGACCACAATGTCATACCAGCCCCCGAGTGCCTGCGAGAACACGCTGTCCGGCGGGCAGGGTCCTGTGACACCGGTAATGCCCTCGGCCTTTGCCGCCTCGATTGCGGGGGTAATCTCCTCGATTTCCTCCCGTCCGAAAAGACCGTTCTCGCCGCAGTGCGGATTGAGCCCGGCAACCGCAATGCGCGGATGCTCGATGCCCATGTCTTTGCAGGCCCGGTTTGCAATCTCAATGACCTCGAGCACGCGCGCTTTTTTTACACGCTCGCAGGCTTCGCGGAGCGAGACATGCGTCGAGACATGCACCACACGGAAATCGTGGTGGGCAAGCATCATCGTGTATTTCTTGGTTCCGGTGTAGGTCGCATAAATCTCCGTGTGACCGTCAAAATGCGTGTAACCGTCCGAGCGCGCGCCCTTATCCTGTGCAAGCGCCATATTCATAGCCTCTTTGTTCAGCGCATTCGTGCAGGTTGCATCCACCTCACCGGCCATCGCAAGCGCAATGACCTTTTTTACACACTGAAACGCGGCATTGCCGCCCTCGGCGCTTACCTTGGCAAGCTCAAATCGCTTCACATCCGCAATGAGCGGCAGATGCAGCACGTCCACGGTTCCCGGCTGAAAAAGTGCATCCGCAACCTTTTCACAGCGGTGAATCTTAATTTCCGGATGCCCCACAAAGCCCTTCGCCTGCTCCATGATATCGGCGTCGCCGATGATAAGCGGGCGGCAGAACTCGTATTGTGCGGGGTCTGCGAGCGCCTTAATACTGATTTCCGGTCCGGTCCCGGCCGGATCACCCATTGTAATACCGACAATCGGTCTGTTTTCCATACTGACTCCTCAGGCGAGCCCGCGCGCCTTGTTTCGATCCAGAAGTTCCCGAAGCGCCTCAATGCCCTCTTCCGGTACATAGGAGAACGGCGCGCGGCATTTCCCGACCGGATAGCCGAGAAGCTCGACTGCCGTCTTGATAATCGTATTCGGGTTACCGTAGCGGAAGATGCTCTGCAGCTCGGAAATTGCTTCCTGCGCCTCCTCCGCCCCCCTAGCATCACCTGCAAGCCACTTGTCGTAGATACTCGCAAGTGTCTTCGGCCAGATATTTGCGCGCCCCGCAATGCCGCCTGCGCCGCCTTCCTTGAGGCAGCTGAGAATCGCGCCGTCATTGCCCGCGAGAATCGCAACTTCCTTGGAAAGTTCCTTGGTGAGGCGTATATATGCCTTCAGGTTCTCGAGATCGCCGCTCGAATCTTTGGCGCCGACAATCACATCGATATCGCGGCAAAGAGCCTGTACCGTTTCCGGCAGAAGTTTATTGCCGGTCCGCGCCGGAATGTTGTAGAGAATAATCGGGATATGCACCTCTTTTGCGACCGCCGCATAGTGGTCGTAGAGTTCCTTCTGGGATGCGAGCGCAAAGCTCGGGGTCACAATCGAAAGCGCGTCCGCACCGAGTTCTTCGGCGCGCTTGCTGAGGCGTATCGTATCCGCGGTCGTGATGCAGCCCGTGCCCGCATAGACCGGCACTCTGCCGTGCACTTCGTCGATGACGGCCGCAAAAATCTCTTCGCGCTCCGCAAGCGAGAGCGCATAGGCCTCGCCGTTTGTGCCCGCCGGAAAAATACCGTGCACGCCACCCGCCAAGAGGCGGTTCACCTGGTTTCTCAGTTCCGCATAGTTGACGCTCTGCTCTGCATCGTTATTCATCGGGGTAATAACCGGGGGGATAATTCCTCTGATCTCACTGGTCTTCATGCTGTCTCCTCCTTCTCTCTGCTCTCGGCTTCTCACATAATCTCTAAGTAAAGTGCTCTCGCATCCGCCTCGGTGACAAGGCGTCTGTTGTTGGTGAGCAGACGCTGAACCTGCATGCCTGCCTGCACGAGACCCTCTAAATCTCCTTCCGGAACACCGAAACTTTTAAGGCTCTTCGGAATATCGAGGTGTTCTACGATTTCTTCGATGCGGCGTATCATCCACGCACACTTCTCCTCTACTGTCTCACAGTGCTTTTCCCCGTGGCAGCAGCGGTCATAGGCAAGGGCAAGGCGCTTCTTCACCTCAGGATCCACACTGTTAAAGCGCATGACCGGTGCCAGCAGGATTGCATTCGACACGCCGTGCGCAATGTGGTACTTGCCGCCGAGCGGGTAGCTCAGCGCGTGCACCGCCGTGGTGCCGGAGGCCGTAATTGCGAGACCGCCGTAGTAGGCCGCAATCTGCATCCGATTCTTCTCTTTCATCGCCTCCGGGTCATCGCAGGCCTTCTCGATGTTATTGAGAATCAAATCCAGACCCTCGAGCGCATAGATATCGCTGAATGGGTTCGCCTTATTGCCGGTGAAGCACTCAATGCAGTGTGCAAGCGCATCGACGCCGGTCGCAGCCGCAATGGGGCGCGGCAGATTCTTAATCATTCTGGCGTCGAGAATCACATAGTCCGCAATCATATTTTCATTGACAATGCCGACTTTAAGTTCCCGCTCCGGAACCGCGACGATTGCATTCGGCGTGACCTCCGCGCCGGTTCCGGCCGTCGTCGGAATCAGGATGATCGGAACACACTTCTTGGCAATGCCTGGCGTGTCGAGCAATTCCTTCACGCCGTAGTCATCAGTCACAAGTACGCTCGCAAGCTTTGCGGCGTCCATCACGGAACCGCCGCCGCAGGCCACGATAAAGTCCGCGCCCGAGTGCTTGAATTCATCAATCAGCTTCTGCACTGCCTCATAGCTCGGCTCTGCCGGGAGCTCGTCCAACACATAGTACTCGACACCGGCAGCCTTGACTGCCGCCTCCGGCAGTGCGAACAAGCCGGCCTTTTCTATGCCCTTATCCGTGAAAATCGCAACCTTTTTGGCAGCGTTCGTCTTCAGAATATCCGTGATCTGCTCCATCGCATTTTCGCCGCCGTAGACAGCATGCGGTAATTTCAAACTGTACTGCTTTAACATGATGTTTCCTCCTTTGATTGGATGACTGTCACGCCCAAAACTCAGCGGCTCTGTGCCGCCGTCGGGTTATAAAGTCCCATGGTCTCGCGCTTTTCACCTGCGACATCTTCTTCGCGGAAGCGAAGATACTTGATGCCCTCGCGGGTTCTCGCGGCATAGGCTAAGTGCAGCATACCGTCACTACTCTGCATGAGGTAGGGATACTCGTACTGGCGGTTATTCGTGCGGTTTTCGTCACCGATAAAACCCTCGCCCCGCTCCATCCAGCGAATCAGCGGGAAGGTCTTGCCGCCGTCCTCGGAGAGCGCCACCGCAACCGGGCAGCGCAGTCCCGGCCAGGCCGCTTTGCCGGACTGACTCTCCGGCGCGGAGGTCGGATTATAGGCGATTGCAATGCGACCGCTCTTCAGTTTCACCGCGCTGATACCGGAATTGTTGTTCGGCAGCGGCGTGGGAACCGGCTCCGACCAGCTCTCTCCCCAGTCAAAGGATTCGCTCCGGTGAATGCGCTTTGCCTCGCGGTGCCGCATAAAAGCGACCAGATGTCCCAGCTCGAGTTCAATTACATTGGCGTGAACATGGCCGTTGCTCTTCGGCATCATCACGAGCTTCCAACTTTTTCCTTGGTCATCCGAGATGCGAAATCCCGTCGGATCGCCTGCGAGTCCGTCCGGCGAATCCGTGCAGAGCCAGTTGGAGAAAATCCAGCGTCCGTTCGAGAGAATCTGAATCGGCTGGCGGCAAAAGGTTCCGGGCTCCGGAAATACGGTCTCATACTCGCCCCAGCTTCTTCCGCCGTCAAAGCTCTTCTGGCAACGCACTTCCGCCGTAAACTGCATATTGTCCTTGCCGCTCTCTCTGTCGTCCTGCGCGGTGTACATGGCCCAGACAGCGCCGTCCGGTCCCAGAAAGAGCGAGGGATTCTGCTCGCTCTTTTTCGGGTCGCGGGAGAGGTCGGTGACAGCCGACCACTTGGTCTCACCGTTTCTGAGCGCCGAACAAACAATGTGGATGTCCGCACTGCCCTCATAGGTGCCCGCAAACCAGCAGGCGAGAAGATCGCCGTTCGGCAACTCTACCATCGCCGGTGCGTGTGCCGTCGGAAAACCGCCGGTCGGCAACAGGGCTTCCAGTACGCCCATCTCTTCATCTTCATAGACCGTGCCGTCAAACGAAAGTCCCGGTAATTTCGGAAATTTGCTCATTTCTTCTCTCCTTCTGTCTTCTTCTCCAAAAAGCGCGCAAGGCGCGGCAACAAATCTTCTTCCCCGAATCCGCCCGACTTGGTAATCACGGCATGCTCTTTTCCGCGATAGGAAAAGCGGCAGAGCACAATCCCGCTCTCCAACTCGCCGACCGGTTCCACCTTCCGAACACCAAGTGCATTCATACACTGTAGGAGTGTATCGCCGCCGGTCAGCAACAAAGTGCCGAGTGCGGGCTCTTCGATGAGCCCTGCGAGCACTGTGCCAAGCGCATTTGCAATACGACAGCGCAGCTCATCGAGAGAAAGTCCCAGGTTCTCCGCATAGTTTTTTGTCTCCGTATTTTCACCCGCATCATTGCTGTCAATGATGAGATACGGATGCTCTCTCAGCTGTTCCCGCAGTGCTTGAAGTGCTACACCTCCCGCCGCCGTCGCAAAAAAGTCCGGCAATACTTTCTCCTGCGGCGTGAGATGCACATGCCGAAAGCCCGCATCCGCCGCAACGGAGAGCTGACGGCGTGTAATCGGATTCACACTCCCGCAGAGAACCAGTAGCCTCGGGGAGAGCGCCGGTAAACTGCTCTCACCGCGCGCGCCGAGTCCCAGTAAGTCCGGCAAGTAGGCCGCAAACCCGGCGCAACCGGCAAGCACCCGCGGTACGGTTTTTCGAAACAGTGCTCTGCCGCTTGCAAACAACTCTTCTTCGCTTGCCGCATCAAAAATCAGAATACCGCCGCCCCTCGACGGCACGGTACCATCCGCCGCAAGCGGCGGAAAACTCTCTGCCGGGAGCTTGCTCTGCAGTCCGAGCAGAGCCGTAACTTCCGCCGTCCGCACCGGTTCAAACGGATCCTTGCCGAAAGGGCTCTCATCGACTGGTATTCCGTTGATATAATGGCGACCTCCGACCGTTGTCCGGCCGAGTTCCGGAAATGCCGGGAGAAAGGGAAGCACAGACTCGCCGCTCCCCGAGAGCGCGGCTTCCAGTTCCGCACCGACATTGCCGCGGAGCGCGGAATCTGTCTTTTTATAGACGCAGGAGACACCGGCATGTATCGCACTCTCCGTCAGAGCACGCACAATCTTGCCCGCCTCTGTCGGACTGAGATGTCTGGTTTCCGTGTCGATTACGAGCACCTCTGCGTCTTCTTCTGTAAAATGATGCGCCTTAGCGGTCAGAACCTGGGTCGGAATGCCGCGCGCAGCAAAGCGCACCCCGGTGTCCAGCGCACCGGTAAAATCATCCGCAAGAATCAGCAAGCGAAGCATGTCTCCTCCTCTTTCTCCGGTTATTGCCAAGGTATGGTTTCATTATGCTAAATTGCCGCAGAGAATGCACGCAAAAATGCAGAAAAAGTGTTTCAATTTGACACAGTGTCCCTTTTGAATCCGGTCGAGTCAATTTTGGGTTCCTATTTGAAACGCAATCCTCTTTTTCTTTTCGGCAAAGCTGGTATACTGAAACTAGGAGGAGGTGTCTTCATGACAGCAAACAACAAACAGCCACATATCCGCATCCTTGCGATTGCGCCTTATGAAGGAATGAATACGGCACTGCAACACGCCACAGAGGCCTATCCGCAGGCCGACTTCGACATTTTCACCGCCGACCTCGATGCGGCACTCGCAATCTTAGAGGCCACTGACATCAGTATCTATGACTGTATCATCTCCCGCGGCGGCACGGCGAAGCTGCTCCGAAACAAGACCTCGCTTCCGGTCGTGGAGATTCCGATTTCCATCTATGACATACTCCGCACCATCAAACTCGCGGAAAATTACACCAAGCGCTATGCGATTGTCGGTTTCCAGAGCATCACCGAGCCCGCACACACGCTCTCCGCACTCCTCGGACTGGAGCTCGATATCTTCACGATTGCCAGCGCCGATGAAGTGCCTGCCGCCCTCAAAAAGCTACAGCAGGACGGCTACCACATGGTGGTCTGCGATATGATAGCGCACACCACCGCAAGACAGCTCGGTCTGGATGCTTTCCTGATTACCTCGGGAACCGAGAGCATTCACACAGCGATTGATCAGGCGCTCACCTTGAGTGCCTGGTTTGTGCGCCTTCGCAGAGAGAATACGCTCTTAAAGAGCGTAACCGAAGGGCAGGGCGCCCTTGTCGCCGTGCTCTCCGATGACGGCACTCTTTTCTACAGCAGCCTCGCGGAATTTCCCGATGCGCTCCTGCAAAAACTGCGCACGGTACAGCGTGAAGTGCCGCGGAACGGCACGCTCCGTTTTTATCACAGCGACCGGGGAGAGTTCTTCCATATCACCGCAAAACAGGTGTTTCTGGACCGCGCGGAGCGCACTCTCTTCTACTGTATGCCCTCCCGCATTCCGCTGCACCGGCGTAACACCGGCATACGAACCTTCGGCAAGGGGGAGTGTGAATTTTTGTTCTCCAACAGTTTTTACAGCTTAAGCGGTGCCATGGGATCGCTCGGCACGGAAATCAAGGCTTTGGCACGCCTGCAACAGCCTCTGCTGATCCTCGGTGAGAGCGGCACGGGCAAAGAACAGATTGCGCGCTTTCTCTATCTGCACAGTCTGCTCGTCAACAATCCGCTCGTCGTCGTGGACTGCGCCGAAGCTTCGGATAAGAGCTGGGATTTCCTCCTCGATCACTACAACTCGCCGCTCTGCGACAGCGGCAACACAGTCTATTTCCAGAACCTCGAGCAGATTCCGGAAGCGCAGGGGCGCGCATTGCTCTCCGCCATCAAGGACACCGGCCTTGCGCGCCGGGTGCGCCTGCTTTTTTCGGCCGCCGTCGCGGACGATGCGCCGGTCAGCGAGATGACGCGGCTCTTCAGCGAGCGGCTCGGCTGCATGAGCCTGAGACTCCCCTCGCTCCGAAATCGCGCCGATGAAATTCCCTCGCTTGCAAGTCTCTACCTGAACAACCTGAATCTAGAGCTCGGCAAACAGATTTCCGCCTTCGAACCGCGCGCGCTGGAGCTGCTCCGCAGCTATTCCTGGCCGAATAACTACACACAGTTCAAGAACCTGCTCCGCTCTCTCGCCGCGCTCTCCGACAGTGCCTATATCCGGAGCAGCACTGTCCTGGACCTTTTGCAGCGCGAGCGCCTGCTTCGCACGGCGGAACCGGTGGACAAGCAAGCCATGCAACCGTCCGCGCCGAAAACACTCGACCAGCGCATCCTGGAAATTATCCAGGAAACCGTGGCCTCCCACGGCGGCAACCGCGCCGCGGCAGCCAGAGAACTCGGCATCAGCCGGACAACACTATGGCGGTATCTGAATCAGGGGGAACAGGAATAAAATCGCGCAAAAAAACAAGGTCTGCCGAGAAGGGCAGACCTTGTTTTTTGCTTATCGAATCACAGAAAGGCTTCTGACATCTTCAGAACCCTGCGTCAAAATTGGGGCTTCGAAAATCCATTCAACTCAGTCATTTGCATGATACGACTTAAAATACTGCTGAAACTCTGGGGATGCCCATTCCCGCTTTGCGTTCTCAAGATCTTGCTCCTGTAATGCCTTAATTGTGTCGTCTGCATCCAGATCGCCTCTGCTCTCCTGAATTACACTAGTTCTACGTTCGTCTTCCTTTAACGCCCCTTCCGGGTGTCCGGAGCCTTCTGTCCAGGCACTTATTGCTTGTCCTTTATAAACCTCCCCATTCCGAAGCATACGACCATATCTGCCGTCATGCTGGTCTGAGAGCATAAATCGATTTCCGCCAACCTCAACCTCGCCGGTCTGCATACTGCCGGAAGCATCCAGATAATACCAGTCTCCGTTCACATTGACCCAGCCGGTCTGCATGTAGCCGTTCTCGTCCATGCGGTACCAGTTCCCGTTGTCGGAAACCCAGGCAGACTTTGCATAGCCCCCGTCCGCATACCGATACCACCAGCCGCGGTTGTCCCGTTGCCAGCCTGCATTTGCCGCAAGAACCGGCATTGCCATCATCACTGTGCCGCAAACTGCTGCCGCCGCTGTCATAAGTCTCTTCTTCATACTGTTTCTCCCTTCAAGTCAAAGTGTTATGATTTGTGTCCGGCTGCCGAGAACTTCTATTTTCTCATAAAGCAGGCCGTCGGAAACAAATGTAACATAACTCAAAAAAAAAAAAAGACTTACGACTACAATTATTTGCAAAAATAAAAACGCGAAAAAAAAACAAGGTCTGCCGGGAAGGCAAACCTTGTTCTTTCCTGTGTATCGTTTCTTGGCTGCAATTCTCAGAGCTCCTCAAAATTTACGAGCTGTACGCCGTCTTCTGCGGCTGCGTCTGTCTGCTGCGCTGCGTCTGCCTGCTGTGCCGCAAGGCTCTCGGCGCGCATCCGGAGGGAAGCCTCCTGCATCTCCTGATAGAGCGCCTCATAGCGCTTTGTGACGCGCCGCTGGAAGCGCTGTTCATAGTTCTTTTCAAAGCGCCGGAAGAAGACGAGCGCCAGGAGCGACAGGAAACTCACAAAGGCACCGAGTTTCAGCCCCTCCGGGAAATATCGGAAATGAATGTGGTGCTGTCCGCTCGGGACGCGGAACGCGAGAAAGGCATCCATGGCCTTCTCGGTCTTGACCGGCTTCCTGTCCACATAGACTGTCCAGCCCTTGTCATAGGGGATGCTCGTAAAGAGCAGGGACGGCCCCTCCGCCTCGACCTCTGCGTTGATTGTGTTGTCCGTATAACTGTCTATCTGCATCCCGTGCTTCAGCATGGCCTGTCGGAGTTCTTTCAGTGCGTCGAAATCAAAGCGGTACACGACGACCGAGGGCTCGGGCTTATCGTCGGAAATCTCCGAAAAGTTCAGAATTTCGCCCGCCTTCCGGTAACCGAGTTCCATCAGATAGCGGCGTTTCAGATTGTCGAAGGTCTTGTCTTTGTCGTCCGACGAAAACTTGATCTTATTTGCCTTCGCATTGGTCGCAAAGGCAAAGTAGAGGCCGTCCTGCTCCACTGTCATGCTCTCCTGACTGCCGTTCGGCTTGGTGTCGTACGCAATCAGCACAGGCGACGTATTGAACAGGTTGCAGAGATCGTTCTGCACATCGGCGGGATTCTCAAAGGTGCGGCTCCAACTGTCCGTGAAGTCGTGCTCTGCCACAAACCCGAGCGGCAGCGTGTCAGGGTTTTTGACGAGCACAGTTGAGCCGGAGCGCCCTGCCTCTTCTTGGCTCTTATCGTACGTTTCGTCCGAGACAAAGCCGTACCCGACATCCAGCAGCGCATCGACGAGCGGCGTGGAACCGGTGATCGAATAGGCGTTGACCGACGCCTCGCAGCCGACCGAGCGCAGGAAGTCCGTGAGCGACTTATCGGCGGTCGAGCTAAAGAGTGAGACCGAGTGGAAGTTCAAGAAAGCGCCGTCGTCCTTACTCTTCCGCTCGTACTTTTTGAAGCGCACAAACGGCGTCTCGGGAACCGATTTTTTCAGCAGCTGAATATCCGCATTGTCCGCAGTATATTCGGTGCGGCTCGTCGTCGGTATGCTCGTATAGGCGAGATTCAGCGTCGACTCCAGCGTGACCAGAAGGAGCAATATGCAAAAATAGTACTCCCTCGCAAACTGTCCCGTCGCATAGGAGCGGAAAATGAGCCCGTAGAGCGCCGCGAGCAGAAACGCGAGATAAAAGACCCAGAAATGAAAATGTTCTTCCGTGACCAGTTTTTCGGCAAACAGAATAAAGAGCACCACTGCCGCAAAACTCAGGAAAATTTCGCGCGGCGAAAAACGCGGAAAGTGCTCCAGGGCCTGAAACGAGAGATAGAGCACGAGGAAACAAAAGATAAAGCTCTGTCTCGCAGGGAGCGAATTCGGGTAGTGGAAGCCGTGCCAGATGTAGTTCAGCACATTGACCGAAAAACTCGCAAAGAAAAAGAGCAGGAACAGCGCATAACCCACGCGCTGCTTAATCGGCACTTCGCGGCTTGTAAAGTACAGGAGCAAAAGCTGTAGCGTGAAAATACCGCAGTAAATGTTCGGCCAGTGGTCAAGGCCGATCTCGCACTCCACAAACGGGAGCTGACGCGCCATCATGTCGACAATCGAGAAGTAACTCTCAAAGGTCTTCGGGAAGTTCATCTCGCCCGAGGCCGTTAAACGCAGCGCAAAAATCTCCGGCAGGAGCACCACCGCCGCGAGCCCCGCCGCGATCAGCGAGGCGATTGCAAAGCGAAGCGCTGCCTTTCCGGTTTCCGCCGGGCCGAGTTCCGCCGTGACTGCCTGAAAGACCGCATAAAAAACCAAGAACAGGCAGATCATGATGGATATATAGTAGTTCGAGAGAATACTCAGACCGAGGCAGAGAATGTACTTCATCGAGCTCTCGCCCCGCACCATTTCCTCCGTGCCGAGCAGTATCAGCGGGAACAGCACGATGCAGTCGAGCCACATGACATTCCAGGAATAGGCTGCCATATAGGCCGAAAAGGCATAGAGGATACCGAAAATCGGTGCAAAAAGTCCGTCCCGGCGGCTGTGGCGCAGCAGATAGTAGGTCATGCTGACCGAGGAGAGCGCTGTCTTTATCACAATCAGAAGCGTCACGAACTCAATCACATAGCGCTTCGGAAACAGCACCACGAACCAGTTTAGGGGACTCGCAAGGTAGTAGGCGTAGATTGCCGTGAAGTTTACCCCGAGGCCGATGTCCCAGCTGTACAGGAGGCTGCCGCCGTGCTGTAACTTGTACTGGAATTCGGAGAAAAAGGGCGCGTACTGGTGGTAGAGGTCGGTGCGAAGAAAGCTCTCCTCGCCGAACGGGAAGATGCCGCGTTGCACAAACAGGCAGAGCAACGCAAAAAGCGGCACAAAAAAGGAAAGGAGTAAAATCCTCCTACGAGAACGTCTCTGTTTCATCGTCATCGGCCGTTTTAACTCCTTCCCAAAATACTACGGATTCTTACCGGGCTGTGCGCCCTCCGAAGTCAGCATGGTGCCGTCTTCCAGAATCATATAGCCGTAATAGCCCTCTGTGCGATTGAGCAGCGCCATGCCGGCCTCCTGCCCCAGCGAAAAAACCGTCGTCGAGAGCGCATCGCACTCCGCTGAGCTCGGCCCCACAATGGTCACGGACGTAATGCCGTTCTGATAGGGGTAGCCTGTGCGCGGATTTAAGATATGGTGATAGTGGACGCCGTCAATGTCGAAAAAGCGCTCATAGACGCCCGAGGACACGACAGAGAGTCCGTCGATATCCAGAATTTTGACGACATCGTTCGAGTGCTCTTCCGGTTTCCGGATGGCAATCTGGAAGGGCTTGCCCTTCGCCTTTTCGCCGATACAGAGCACATTGCCGCCGAGGTTGATGATGGCACTCTTGACGCCTTTCTCGACCAGGAAATCCTTCAGGCGGTCGGCAATATATCCCTTTGCCGTGGAGCCCGAGTCAATCTGCGTGACATCATCGCCGAAGTCGATCACATCTCCCTCGATGTGCACGCGTCGATAGTCGACTTTTGCAAGTGCCGCCTGAATCTCTGGCTCGGAAGGCAGCTTGGGCTCGCCGCCCGAAAAGTTCCAGAGCGAACTCAGCGGAAGCACCGTCACATCAAAGGCGCCGTCGGAGAGCTCACTGTAGCGGAGTCCGAGCTTTACCATGTCGAGCATCGCAGGACTCGCCTTCCAAGTTGTGACACCGCTGCCGCGGTGATTCATGCGGTACAGCTCGCTGTCGGTCTTCGTCGGCGAAAACACTTCCTCGTAGTGCTCGAGCAGCTGAAAAGCCTCGTCGAGCACAGTCTCGTCCTGCTTGTCGTAGAGCGAGACCGCAATCACGGTGTCAAAGAGAAAGCCGCTGCGCTCTAGCGGCTTTCGGTTCGTTCGCTCTGCCTGCAGGCGCCAAAGAATTCCGAGTAGCAGCACCGCGATAAGGCAGAGCGCGGCGAGGGATTTCTTTTTCACGGAACCCCCTGTCAGTTCGTCTGGTTATTGTTCCTGAGAATGACATCGTGGCTGCCTCCCTCGACAATCGAGGTCGAGGAGACAACGGTCAGTCTCGCCTTCTCCTGCAGCTCTTCGATGGAAAGCGCACCACAGTTGCACATGGTCGAGCGCACTTTGTAGAGCGTCGTCTGTACGCCCTCCGCGAGTGTGCCCGCATAGGGAACATAGCTGTCCACGCCCTCTTCGAACGAGAGCTTCTGTGCGCCGCCGAGGTCGTAGCGCTGCCAGTTCCGCGCGCGGTTCGAACCCTCGCCCCAGTACTCCTTGACATAGTTGCCGTTGATGCGAAGTTTTGCGGTCGGACTCTCGTCAAAGCGCGCGAAATAGCGACCCAACATCACGAAATCGGCGCCCATCGCGAGTGCCAGCGTGATGTGGTAGTCGTGGACAATGCCGCCGTCCGAGCAAATCGGAACATAGATACCGGTCTGCTTGAAGTAGTCGTCTCTCGCCTTCGCGACTTCGATGACTGCCGTTGCCTGGCCTCTGCCGATGCCCTTGGTCTCGCGGGTGATGCAGATGGAACCGCCGCCGATGCCGATCTTCACGAAATCGGCGCCCGCCTTCGCGAGGAAGAGGAAGCCCTCACGGTCCACAACATTGCCCGCGCCGACCTTGACGCGGTCGCCGTAGTTCGCGCGAATCCAGGAGATGGTTCTCTCCTGCCACTCGGAATAGCCCTCGGAGGAATCGATGCAAAGCACATCGACACCCGCCTCGACCAGAGCCGGGACGCGGGTCTCATAATCGCGCGTGTTGATGCCCGCACCGACCACATAGGACTTGTTCTCGTCGAGAAGCTCGTTCACATTCTCCTTGTGGCTGTCGTAGTCCTTGCGGAACACCATGTACTGAAGTCTGCCCTCGTCGTCGACAAGGGGCAGGGAGTTAATCTTGTTGTCCCAGATAATGTCATTGCAGTCGTGGAGATTTGTGCTCGCCGGCGCCGTGATGAGACGCTCCAGCGGGGTCATGAACTCTTTGACGCTGAGATCCATCGGCATACGAGACAAGCGGTAGTCGCGGCTCGCGACAATACCGAGGAGCTTGCCGTGCGCCGTGCCGTCATCCGTGATGGCGACCGTCGAGTGACCGGTCTCATTCTTCAGCTCAAGCACGTCCGCCAAGGTTGCGGTCGGCGGCAGGTTCGAATCCGAGGTCACAAAGCCCTTCTTGTACTGCTTGACGCGGCGCACCATGTCCGCCTCATCCTCGACGCTCTGGGAGCCGTAAATAAAGGAGACGCCGCCCTGCTTTGCGAGCGCAATCGCAAGCTTATCGCCGGAAACCGACTGCATGATGGCGGAGACCATCGGAATATTCATCTCAACCGGGCACTGCTCCTCGCCCTTCCGGAAACGCACCAGCGGCGTTTTCAGGCTCACAGCGGTCGGAACACACTGTGCGGAGCTGTATCCCGGAACCAGAAGGTACTCTCCGAATGTTCTCGACGGTTCCTCAAAATAGTATGCCATCTCTTTACTCCTTTCAGGCTCTCAGTTCAGACTTGCCACCCATGTAGGGACGAAGTGCTTCAGGAATACGGACCGATCCGTCCGCCTGCAAATTGTTCTCGAGGAATGCAATCAGCATGCGCGGCGGTGCGACGCAGGTGTTATTCAAGGTGTGGGCGAGGTATTTCTTGCCGTCCGCGCCCTTCACGCGGATGCGGAGGCGGCGCGCCTGCGCATCGCCGAGGTTCGAGCAGCTGCCCACCTCAAAATACTTCTTCTGGCGCGGGCTCCAAGCCTCCACGTCACAGCTCTTGACCTTGAGATCCGCAAGATCGCCGGAGCAGCACTCGAGCGTTCTGACCGGAATATCGAGGCTGCGGAAGAAATCCACGGTGTTCTGCCAGAGCTTGTTATACCAGTCCATCGACTCTTCCGGCTTGCAGATGACAATCATCTCCTGCTTCTCGAACTGGTGAATGCGGTACACACCGCGCTCTTCGATGCCGTGTGCGCCCTTCTCCTTGCGGAAACAGGGGGAATAGGAAGTCAGCGTGTAGGGGAGCTTTGCCTCGTCGTTCACGCTGTCAATAAAGCGCCCGATCATCGAGTGCTCGCTCGTGCCGATCAGATAGAGATCCTCGCCCTCGATTTTATACATCATCGCGTCCATCTCGGGGAAGCTCATCACGCCGGTCACGACATCGGAGTGGATCATGTAGGGCGGAATCACATAGGTGAAGCCGCGGTCAATCATAAAGTCGCGCGCGTAGCTCAGCACCGCCGAGTGCAGTCTCGCAATGTCGCCGAGCAGGTAGTAGAAGCCGTTGCCCGCGACTTTGCCGGCTGCCTCTAAGTCAATGCCGTGCAGGCGCTCCATGATATCCGTGTGGTAGGGAATCTCAAAATCCGGCACCACCGGCTCGCCGTAGCGCTGAATTTCGACATTGCAGGAATCGTCTTTGCCGATCGGAACCGACGGATCCATGATCTGCGGGATGGTCAGCATAATCTCCCGGATTCTGGCCGTGATTTCCGCCTCTCTCGGCTCGAGTGCCGCGAGGCGCTCGTTAATCTTTGCGACTTCTTCTTTCGCCTTCTCGGCCTCGTCCTTCTTGCCCTGTCCCATCAGAGCGCCGATGCTCTTTGAGATTTTATTCCGGTCGCTGCGAAGCTGATCGGCCTCCGCCTGGGTCTTGCGGCTCTCCTCATCGAGCGCAATGACTTCGTCCACCAGCGGGAGCTTCTGCTCCTGAAACTTCTTCCGAATATTCTCCTTCACCGCCTCCGGGTTTTCCCTCAGAAACCGAATATCAATCATTCCTACTCCTCCTAAGCGCTTGTCCGCCCGCAAAAAAGATTTAACCGATTATACACCGAAAACGAAAACAAGACAAGCAGGGGCACTGACCCCGCTTGTCTCTGTCTCTCAGTGAAACAAAATACCCAACAGACCGTAAGAGACAATTGCCATAATAAAGGTCGCAAGCAATACGCCGAGCGAAATTGCGAGCATCGCTTTTTTAAAGTCCATCTCCATTAAACTGGCGACCAGGGCGCCTGTCCAACCACCGGTTCCGGGCAGCGGTATTCCGACAAAGAGCAAAAGCCCCCAGAACTCACCGCGCTTTAAACCTGCCGACTTATTTTTGGCGCGCTTTTCGAGCCACTCGACAAAGGGGCGCGTCATCGAAAAACGGCGCATAAAATTCAGAATACGACGCATAAAAAGCAGCACGAACGGAATTGGGAGTATGTTCCCGACAATGACCAGTGGTATTGCCTTCAGCAGGTTTACCTTGAGGATAGACGCCAGCAATAATCCGCCTCTGCATTCCAGTATGGGCAAAAGGGAAACGATAAAGGTGACGGCCTCCGCCGATATTCTGCTTCCTACGGTTGTCGCAAACCAGTTTACGACCTGATCCATTTAGACTCCTCTCTGTCACAACTCTCAATCAGGAGGAGTCCCGCCGCAGGGTCTCCCGAGAGTTCCAGTTCCGCACTGTCGGCACTGATTTCATTGCTCACGGTCAGCGTCGGCGCTGTTGCATCGCTCAGCGAAAAGTCAGTGAGCGGATAGCGCACGCCTCTCAGTTTCTTGATTTCCACGGTTCCGCCGATCGGGAAAAAGCCGAGATACTTTCCCCACTGCCTGTCCCGCCGAAGTGAAAAATGCCGTTCGGCTGCCAAAACGCAGCGGATGCGGTTCTGCTCATCCAGCAAGTACAGCGACACGCCTCTTTTTTTGTAGGCATAGCAGAGACGCATATTGGCAAGGCTGTGATCTGCCCTGCCGCCGAGTGCGCCGAGCACATAAATTTCCGTGCATCCTTTCTCCGCGAGTGTGCCGATTGCAAGCGCCAAATCCGAATCGTCCTTGACCGGATTATGGCGCTGCACTTCTATGTCCGGGTGATTGATATAACGCGCGAGAATCTCTGCCTCAACTGTATCGAAATCCCCGACCAAAAGTGCAGGTCGTAAATCGAGCAGGTCAAAGGTTCTGAGGCCGCCGTCGGCTGCCGCAAACATAAGCGGATTTTCGATTTCCTGCAGAGCACTTATGACCCGCTCCGCGAAATATTTGTCCACATGACCGCTCGCAATTAACAGCGCCCGTTTCATGCCTTTTCTTTTGCCTCCGCCTGTCGGAACGCATCCAGGAAAAAAGCGACATTTTCCGCGATATTTCCTCCGAAAACGGCCGATCCCGCGACAATGTCATCGGCTCCCGCAGCGAGCACTTCCGCGAGTGTTTTCCGGTTCACGCCACCGTCCACCTGAATCGAGAGTTCCGGATGTTTTTGATCTGCGAGTGCCCGCAGTCTGCGAATTTTATCCGTGCAGTAGGGAATGTAGCTCTGCCCGCCGAAGCCCGGATTCACCGACATAAGGAGAACCATGTCGAGTTCCGGCAGAATGTCCTCGACCGCGACAAGCGGTGTCGCCGGATTTAAGGCGACTGCCGCCTTCTTGCCGCAGGCCTTGATGTGCTGTACCGTGCGGTCCAGATGCCGACAGGCCTCGGCGTGCACCGTAATGCCGTCTGCGCCCGCTTCGACAAAGGCGTCGATATAGCGATCCGGTTCCGTCACCATGAGGTGCGCATCCAGAAAGAGATCGGTTTTCTTTCGAATTGATTTAAGAACCGGCATGCCGAAGGAAATGCTCGGCACGAAATCGCCGTCCATAATGTCGCAGTGCAGGGCACGAACCCCCAGGGATTTGAGAAAGTCAATCTGACTGCCGAGTTCCGTAAAATCCGCCGACAAGAGGGACGGTGCCAAACGATATGTCTTCAATATTTTCTCCTCTCTGCGCTCTCTTCTGCCATCTTCCGATAGCTCTCATAGCGGCTCGCCGCAATCTCGCCGCGAGCAACCGCTGCCTTGACGGCACAGTCCGGTTCCGCGCCGTGGTTGCAGCCGGTAAAGCGGCACTGCCCCTCCAAAGCCCGGATTTCCGGAAACGCCTGTTTGAATGCTTCCGTATCGCCCCAAACCTCGACTGCCGTAAAGCCCGGCGTGTCAAGCAGATAGCTGTTCTCGCCAAGGCAAAAGAGCTCCGTGTGGCGTGTGGTCTGCTTGCCGCGCAAATTCTTGCGGCTCAGCTCTCCAGTCTCCATGTTCGCCGCAGGGCAGAGTAAATTCGTGAGAGTCGACTTTCCGACCCCGGAGGGACCGGCGAGCACCGTGGTCTTGCCCGCGAGATGGGCGCGCAGCGTTTCGATGCCGCTGCCGTTTTCGGCACTCACCGAAAAGACCGGATACCCCGCCGTTTCGTAGCGACTTCGGTAGTCCGCGAGTTCCCCTCTGTCCAGATCTTCTTTGGTGAACAGAATCGCCGCCGGTATTTCCTGCAGTTCCATTGTGACCAGATACTGGTCAAGCAGATAGAACTGCGGGTTGGGGGTCCGCACCGCCATCACGACCAATGCCTGATCCACATTGCTGACGGCCGGGCGAATCAGGCGGTTTTTCCGCGGCAACAGGGTTACGATATTTGCCTCCGATTCGCTGGTCTGCGCTGCCTCGACTTCCGCTAAATCGCCGACCAGCGGCTTTTCCCCCCGCTTCCGGAAGAGGCCCCGCGCCTTGCAGGTCAAGACCTCACCGCCGCAGTCTACGAGATAAAATCCGGCAATGCCTTTGATGATTTTTCCCCGCATGGCTTACTGCACCTTGAAGAACTGCACATCGAAGCTCTGCAGTACCTGGCCGTTATCCGTCCGCACGATCTCCACATAGCCCGTGTCCACGCCATAGGCGCCCTCAATGGTGCGGAAGCGGAGCGGCAGAATCGCATCGCCCCGAATGGTGCGCGGTTCCATGAGCGTCCGGTAGACGGTCTGTCCGTTCACATCCTGGCGAAGGCGCACCATGACCGAGACACTGGTTGCACCGGAATCCGGTCCGATCAGATTCGAGAGTGTAAAGTTCGTATCAATCGAGGCGACATAGCGGGACGCGGCCTCGCTCGCCTGTGTGGATTCGACCGCGGTGACCTTCGGACCGTCGCTGAGCACAAGATCCACACTCTTGCCCTTTTCGATTTCCGTTCCGTTGCTCACGCTCTGGCGTATCACCTGTCCCTGCGGCACGGTGTCCGAGTGCTCTTTGGTCACGGTGCCGAGCGTCAGGCCGACTTCGGTGAGCGCCTGTTTTGCGCTGTCCTCCGTGTTGTAGGTAAGATCCGGCATCTTGACCTTCTCCGGTTCCTTGCCGAGGGAAAGTACGATCGTGACGGTATCGCCCTTTTTCACTTTTTCGGGACTTAAGCGCACCACCTTGCCTTTTTCAATCGTGTCGGAGTATTCGCTCTTCTCTTCCACGGAAAAGCCTTTCTCTGTGAGCGCCTTCTTTGCGCTCTCCTCCTCCGTACCGACCAGATTCAGTTCCGAGAGTTCGGTTTCTGCGGTGCCGAGGCTCAGGGTCACATAGACCTTGCTGTATTTCTGTGCCACGGTGCCGGCCTTCGGCTCCTGCTCCATCACGACATCTTTTTCAAACTGATCCGAATTCTTCCGGAGCTGGATGACCAGCGTCAGGTCGTCCGCGCGGAGTTTTTCCTCGGCCTCGTCACTGCTCAGCGCAATCAGATACGGCACATAGGTCTGCTTCTCGCTGAGCGCGGAACTCGATTCGGTCTCGGCACTCTCGCTCTCCGCGACTGTCGGATCTTTCCGGAGCATCCCGGAGAGTATGAGTCCGGCCGCAACTCCGCCGCCGAGTAAGAGCACCAGCAGTACAAAGCCGACGCCCTTAATCAGCTTATTCAGGCGGCGATCTGTCGGCGATGTTTCCTCGTCCTCAGTTTCTTCCTCGCCTCCCGCAGTCTCCTCGCGCGCACTGTCGGCCTGTGACGCGCGTTCTGTGATATCTGCCGCGTGAAACAGGATAGTGTCTCCTCCCGTTCCGTGCGTCTCCTGCACGCGGGGCAACATGTCGCCGCTGTTCCGGGACGCTGCCTCCAGATCCTGAATCAGCTCGGCCGCACTCTGGTAGCGCGCCGCCGGGCGTTTCTCGAGACTCTTTAAAATAATATAGTCGAGTTCTTCCGAAATCTCCGGATTCAGCGAGCGCGGCGACACCGGCTTCTGATTGATTTGCGCGAGCAGCACGGTGACCGCCTCTTCACCGTCAAAGGGCACATGCCCCGTAACCATCTCATAGAGGCAGATGCCGAGCGAGTAGAGATCGCTCCGCGCGTCAGTCGGCTTTCCCTGCGCGTGTTCCGGCGAAATATAGTGCACGGAACCCATGGATTCCTGTGAGAGTGTCTCGGTCGAGGCCGCGCGAGCAATGCCGAAGTCTGCGAGCTTCACCTTGCCGTCGCTCGAAATAATCATGTTCTGCGGCTTCACATCGCGGTGCACAATGCCCTGCCGGTGCACTTCGCCAAGGCCGTTTGCGACCTGAATCGCAATGCCGATGGCCTCTTGCTGCTCGAGCTTACCCTTCTGGCGGATGTACTCCTTCAGCGTGATGCCGTCCACAAATTCCATGACAATGTAGTAGACGCCGTCCGTGTGCTCAACCTCGTAGACATTGACGAGATTCGGATGATTGACCTTGGCGGCCGCCAGCGCTTCCTGCGTAAAGCGGCGGATAAAATCCTCGTTGCCGTTATATTCCTGCTTCAGGACTTTGATGGCGACTGTGCGCTGCAATTTGTGACAGAAAGCGCGATACACTTCCGCCATGCCGCCGGTGCCGATTATGGCTTGAATCTCATAGCGATCCTGCAAATACGAACCTAATCTCAAAATCATTGCGCACCCGCCTCCTCTCTAAGGTCAACCAGAACCACGGAGATGTTGTCCCGCCCGCCTTTCATATTTGCCGCCTGAATCAGCTTTTCGGCCTTTTCTTTCAGCGTGATTGTCTCACAGAGTATTTCCCGAATTTCCGCATCCTCGAGCATATTGGTGAGTCCGTCCGTGCAGAGTAAGAGCAGCGCGAGATTCTCGGCCGGAAGCTCGAACAAATCCATCTGCACCTCCGCGCCGACACCGATGGCCCGCGTGATAATGTTTTTGGACTTCTTATACGCCTCGCTGCCGCGCTGCATTTTCCCCGCGCTCACCATCTCTTCGACATAGGAGTGATCCCGCGTTACCTGGCGGAAGCTGCCGTCCGTAAAGCCGGCATAGCAGCGACTGTCACCGATATTCAGAACGGTTGCGCTCTGCTCTTCCAGAAACGCAGCGACCAGCGTGGAGCCCATGCCCTCGAGTTCCGCATGGCGCCTGGCCTCCGTAAAGAGACTCTCGTTCGCGAGCAAGACCGCGTCCCGAAGCGCCGGGAGCGGTAACTTGCCCTCGCTCTCCCGCACGGCGGAAACCACGCGCGCGGTCAGTGTCTGGGAACAGTAATCGCCCGCGCGGTGGCCGCCCATTCCGTCTGCCACGATATAAAGGTTCGGCAGTGCTCCCACGGGATGATTTTCCGCAAACACAGTATCCTGGTTGGAATCCCGAACCCTTCCCCTGTCTGTCAGTGCGACTGCATTCATCTGCTACTCCTCTTTGGTATCTCCCTGTTCTCTCTTATCCCGGTACCGGCGTCTCAGCTGACCGCAGGCGCCGTCGATATCTCTCCCCATTTCCTTTCGAATTGTGACATTGATGCCGTTCTTTTCGAGCGTATCGCGAAAACGGTGTACCGCCGCGAGACTCGGTTCTTTGAGACTCCGCTCCACAACCGGATTGACCGGAATCAGATTCACATGACCCTTCCGGTGCCGCAAAAGCGCGATCAGCTTCGCGGCCTCCGCAGGCGTGTCGTTGACCCCCGCGACCAGACTGTACTCGAAACTGACGCGCCGCCCGGTCTTTTCGAAATAGTAGGCGCAGGCGTCCAGCACATCACGAAGCGCATAGCGATTTGCAATCGGCATGAGGCGCTGTCTCGTCGCATCATCCGCTGCGTGCAGAGACAGTGCAAGCGTCACCTGCAGCTTTTCGTCGGCAAAGCGCCGTATCTCCGGGACCAGCCCGCAGGTCGATACCGTGATGTTGCGCTGAGAGATATTTAAACCGTCCTTTTCGCTTAAGAGCCGGATAAAACGGACCACATTGTCGTAATTATCCATCGGCTCGCCGCTTCCCATCACGACGACATTCGAGACGCGCTCCCCGATTTTCCGCTCGATTGCATAGACCTGTGCCAGCATTTCTCCGGCGGTCAGATTCCGCGCGAGGCCGTCCACGGTCGATGCACAGAAGCGGCAGCCCATGCGACAGCCCACCTGGGAACTGATGCAAACCGAGTTGCCGTAGTTGTAGCGCATCAAAACGCTCTCAATCATATTGCCGTCCGACAGCGAGAAAAGATACTTCTCCGTGCCGTCGTTCTTTGAGACCTGTACAACCTCCTGCACCAATCCGGGCAGTCTCGCATGTTCTTTTAAGCTTTCGCGGAGACTTTTCGGGAGATTGCTCATCTCGTCAAACCGCTGTGCTTTTTTCTGATGCAGCCAGGAAAAAAGCTGCTTTGCGCGAAAGCCCGGTTCGCCGAGCTCTTTCAGATATGCGCCGAGTTCGCTTTGCGTCAGCGAACAGAGATCCAGTTCCGTTGCCATCTCATTCCGCCTTTCGAAATACGGAGATAAAAAAGCCGTCGGCGGGCAGACGGGACGGTAAAATCTTGACCGCTCCCGCAGGGCAGAGAAGCACCTTCGCGCCGGTGAACGACATCGCCGCAGCGACATCAACCGGCATGAAGTCGTGAAACTTTGCCGCAATCCACGCCGCATTCGCTTCATCTTCCTCTTCCGTCAGCGTACAGGTCGAGTAGAGCAGCCGACCGCCCGGACGGACATAGCGGACTGCATTTTCTAAAAAGCGCCGCTGTAAGTCACAGAGCGAACGAATATCCTCTTCGCGCAGTCTGAGTTTGATGTCCGGCTTTCTGGACAGAACACCGAGTCCCGAGCAGGGCAGGTCCGCAATGACGAGGTCAAATTCGCCCTCCCAGTCCGGACGGAACACGCCCGCATCCGACTGTAGCGGCCGCACACAGCCGGAAAAACCCGTGCGCGCCACGTTCTCTCTCATGCGTTCCACCTTTTGGAGAGAGAGATCCGCGCTGACTATGCTGCCCTCGCCCCGCATGCAATCCGCTGCCGCAAGGCTCTTGCCGCCCGGTGCGGCGCAGAGATCCAGAACCCGCTCACCGGGCTTCGGCTGCGCCGCCTGTACCGCAAGCGAGGAACTCAGATCCTGCACAAAAAACATCCCCGCCGCGAGCTGCCGCCGGATGTGTTCTGTGAGCCCCTCTTCCGCAATAAAACTATCCGGCGCGTACGGAGACTGCGTGAGTCCTTCCGTCACGGCGTCAGGTTCTCCTGCCGCGATATACTTAGTCCGGTTCAGGCGAAGCGTGAGCGGTGCCGGTTCCAGAAAGCGCGCCGCAATTTTCTCGCTCTCTTCTCTGCCGAACTGCGCTGTAAAGCGCTGCGCAAGCCACGGCGGCAGGGCATAGCGGAGAGCAAAGTCAGGACTCCCGTCAAGTTCCGCCCTGATTTCATCCCGCTCACGCGCAAAGCGCCGCACCATAGCATTGACAAAGCCTTTCAGGCCAAAGAGCCCCCGGCGCTCTGTCAGCTTCACGGCCTCATTGACCACAGCGTGCGCCGGAATCCGGCTGAGATATAAAAACTGGTAGAGCGACAGGCGGAGAATGCAGCGAATTACCGGCTTCAGTTTTCGGAACGGCGTCTTAGAGCGCGCCGCAATCAGCCGGTCAAGCTGCGGCAGATACTCGACGCTGCCGTGCACGAGGCGCTCTATGAGAGCTCTCTCTTCCTCCGGCATCCAGGCGAATTTATCCCGCGCAGCCGCAAGCACGACATGCGAGAACTGCCCCTCCTCTGTGATGAGGAGCAGGCAGTCCAAGGCGACACTTCTCGCGTTCGGCGCAGTCATTTGCGCCTTCTTCCGCCGAACAGAATCCAGAGCCGAAGAAGCTGTAAGAGCGAAGACGCCGCGCCCGCCACATAGGTCAGCGCAGCGGCAAACAAAACAGATCTCGCCTGCGACTCCTCGTTGGGCGGCAGAATACGCAATTCACGGAGCTGAATCAACGCTCTGCGGCTCGCATTAAATTCGACCGGCAGCGTGACCAGCTGAAACAGCACGGCAAGGCTGAACGCAAGCAAGCCGAGATTCAAAAGCTGCGGTCCCAGAAAATTTCTGCCGTTGCTGAGCAGAACGCCTATGATGATAATCGGCATGGCGAGCTGAGAACCGAGGTTTGCGAGCGGCACCAGCGCGTGCCGGAAGCGGAGCGGAAAATAGCTCTTGTCATCCTGAATCGCATGGCCGCACTCGTGTGCCGCGACGCCGAGCGCGGCAATACTCCGGGAGTCGTAGATGACTTCCGAGAGATTTACGGTCTTTTTCGCCGGGTCGTAGTGGTCGGTCAACTGTCCGCCGATTGCCTGCACTGTGACATCGTAGATGCCGTTCGCCCGGAGAATCCGCTCCGCGACTTCCCGCCCCGTGAGTCCGGTGCTGCTCTGCACTTTAGCGTAACGCGCAAATGTGCTCTTTAAAAAGGCCTGGGCGCCGAGTGTCAGTCCCACACCTAAGAGTACCAGAAGGTAAGTCCAATCCAATCCGTAGTAGCCGTACATGATACCCTCCTCTCTGTCTTATCCCTTGTTCTCTGCGTCCCGACTGCGCTGTAAGCGGTCTCCCGGCTGCACCTTGGCGCCGCGGAGCCAGTTGGCCGCCGCCATTGCTTTTTTGCCCTCCGGCTGCAGCACGGTGATGCAGAGTGCACCCGCGCCGGTCTGCACAAAAATACCGCGCTCATCCGCCGCGAGTATCTCGCCCGGCATGTTGCCGGATGCCTCTCCGCCTTCCGTTGCCTGTTTGATTTTCAGGAGCTTCCCGTGCAGATAGGTAAAAGTGCCAGGCCACGGGTCAAGTCCGCGAATCAGACGAAGCAGACTCGCCGCATCCCGGGTAAAATCGAGATTTCCCATCTCTTTCCGCAGCATTTTGGCATATGCGGTTGTCGTCTCGCCCTGCTTTTCGGGGACGATGCTGCCCGCCTCGAGGCCCTGTACGGTGTCGAGGATTGCCTCCGCGCCGAGCTTCTCAAGCTTCGCAAACAGACTCCCGCCGGTTTCTTCCGGACTGAGTGGGAGCGGATACTTGCGGAGAATGTCGCCGGTATCCAGTCCCTCGTCCATTAACATGGTCGTGATGCCGCTCTCCCGCTGTCCGTCGATGACAGCCCACTGAATCGGTGCCGCTCCCCGGTAAGCGGGAAGCAGAGACGCGTGAATGTTCACACAGCCGTAGTGCGGCAGTTCGAGAATTTCTTTCGGCAAAATCTGACCGAAGGCGGTCACGACAAAGAGCTCTGCCTTCTGTGCGCGGAGCAGCCCGATAAAGTCCGCATTTCGCGCCCTCTCCGGCTGTGCGACCGGTATTCCGAGGCGAAGCGCGGCTTCCTTGACCGGCGGAAACTGCAGCGCGTGCCCTCGGCCCCGCGGCTTGTCCGGCTGGGTCACAACGAGCACAATCTCGTGTCCCGCCTCATGCAGCGCGACGAGCGGTGCGACGGCAAAATCCGGCGTTCCGAAATAGACAATTCTCATTCCTGCTCCTCTGCCGCCTCTTCTTCCTGCATCGCCTCGAGTTCCTCATTCGTATAGAGCTCCTCGGCGACTTCCGTATAGAGATGTCCGTCCAGATGATCGATTTCATGGCAGAGTGCCCGCGCGAGCAACTCTTCGCCCTCGACGGTGACAGGCTGCATGTCCTCATTCAGCGCTTTGACAATGACATGCATCGGACGCGTCACAATGCCGGTCTTGCCCGGAACGCTGAGGCAGCCTTCATAACCGGTCTGCTCGCCGTCCCGCTCCGTTATCTCGGGATTGATCAGCACATGGAGTTCGCCCTCCTCGCACTCGATGACGACGAGCCGCTTCAGGATGCCGACCTGCGGCGCCGCAAGCCCCACGCCGTTTGCCGCCCGCATGGTCTCCACCATGTCGGCAATCAGCGTCTTTAGATGCGGGGTCATGCTCTGAATCTCCTTGGCCCGCTGATTTAAAATAGGATCACCGATCTCTCTGATTGTACGAAGTGCCACTTGTTCTCCTCTCCGTCAGACAAACTCGTAGAGAAGCGAAATGCCTCCCGGAATCTGTGCCCGGAACGCCTCCTCTGCCGCTGTCTTGATTTGTATCAGTATATCATAGCACGCATGCTTCATGTAAATCATCTTCCGGAAATAGTCCTGCACGCGGTACACGCCCGCATTGACCGGCCCGATGCACTGCGGTGCCTCCGCAGCAAGCGCGGTCGCTTGTTTGAGACAGTCCGCAAAGAGCGCCGCCGCCCGTGTGAGCGCAGTCTCGTCCTTGGCGGCGAGCTGTATGGTCAGCATGTGCAAAACCGGCGGGTACCCGGCTGCGCGACGGTAGGCGAGCTCCGCCGCCGCAAAGCGCTCATAGTCCTGCGCCGCCGCACTCTGAATCGCATAGTGTTCCGGGCGATAGGTCTGAATGACAAACTCTCCCCGTTTTTTTGCGCGTCCCGCGCGCCCCGCAGCCTGTGTTAAGAGCTGAAAGCAGCGCTCCGCGCTCGTATAACGATTTGCATAGAGCTCGGTATCCGCCGCCATCACCCCCACCAGCGTCACATTCGGGAAATCGTGCCCTTTCACAATCATCTGGGTTCCGATCAGAATGTCGGCTTTGCCCGCCCGGAATTTTTCCAGTATGCCCTGTCCACTGTCATGTCCCCGCACCGCATCCGCGTCCAGCCGCAATACGCGCGCCGCCGGGAACATGCGCCCGGTCTGCTCGACCAGCTGCTGGGTGCCCATACCGAAGCCGGCAAGATACGGAGAACCGCAGCTCGGACAGCGCTCCGGTTTCACGGTACGGTATCCGCAGTAGTGACAGCGAAGACTGCCGTCTTCGTGAAGGGTCAATGTCACATCGCAATGCGGGCAGCGAAGCGCCTCGCCACAGCTCCGGCAGGACAGAAAGCGCGCATAGCCGCGCCGGTTCATAAAGAGCATGACCTGCTCGCCGCGCGAAAGCCGCGACACAATTTTTTCGCTGAGCGCTCGGCTAAAAACCGAGCGGTTGCCCTTCCGCAGTTCGTCGCGAAGATCCACGACAGTTGCCTCCGCCGGAACGGCACCGGAAACCGCGCGCTTCGTGAGGCGAAGCAGTCGATACTCGCCCTGCTTCGCGCGTTGCCAGCTCTCGACCGAAGGAGTCGCAGAGCCGAGAATCAGCTGGGCCCCGGAGAGCTCTGCCCGCTTGGCCGCGACTTCCCGCGCGTCATAGCGCGGCACGGCATCGTTCCGGTAGGCGCTGTCGTGCTCCTCATCGATGATGATGAGCCCGAGATTCGGAAACGGCGCAAAGAGTGCCGAACGCGGTCCCACCATGACACTTGCCTCCCCGCGCGCCGCGCGGAGAAACTGGCGATAGCGCTCGCCCTTCGAGAGCTTGGAGTGGATGATTGCGACTTCCTCGCCGAAGCGCTCTTCCAGATAGCGCACGGTCTGAAAGGTCAGGTTGATTTCCGGCAGCAATAAAATGGCCTGTCTCCCCAGGCGGCGCTGTTCTTCGATACAGCGCATGTAAACTTCCGTTTTCCCGCTGCCGGTCACGCCGAAGAGCAGATAGCTGCCGCCCGGTTTCTCTGCCTCCGCGCGCCGAAGTTCCGAGAGCACGGTACTCTGTTCTGATGTGAGTTCCCGCGCTGGCCTGGCGACTTTTGCCTCGCTGCGCCCCGTCGCTTCGGTCTTCCGCGGCCGCGCTTTCACAGCCTCCTTGACCGGCAGCACGGTTTTCAGCGCCTGGTTTAACATGCAGCCGTAGTGCTCATGCATCCAGACCGCAAGGGTCAGAAGCCTCTCTTCCACGCCGACCTTTTTTTCGGCAATTCCCAGAATTTCGCGGAGCTGAAATCCGGTCGGCGCTTCTTTCCGGAGCGCGAGCACATAGCCGAGTTTTGCTTCCTTCGCATTGCCGAAGGGCACTTGCACCGCAGTTCCCGGTGTAAGTTTTCCGCGCAAGTCCTCAGGAATGATATAGGTAAACGGGCGGTCCACGCTCTCATGGCTGATGTTCGGAATGACATCCGCATAGCGCTCGCTCAATGCGCGCCTCGCTCTCCCTGTCCCGAAAAATAATCCGCGAGTTCCGAGAACTTCATACTGTTCGAAGCTTTCAAGAGCAGCGCATCGCCCGGCTTTACCAGCGCTTTGAGCGCCGCAAAAAGCGACTCTCGATCCGAAAAACAGCGAAGTTCGGGGCGATAGTCCGCGTCGCAGCTCTCCCGACACGCTGCGGCGAGCTCCGCCGCGAGGTCGCCGAGTGTATACAGGCACTCCGCCCCTTTCGCGACTGCAAGCTCCGCGCCGATTTCCCGGTGCAGCTCTTTCTCCGCTTCGCCGAGCTCTTTCATATCGCCGAGCACCGCAATGCGACGGCGATCCTTCATCTCGCGGAGAATCGAGAGCGCCGCCCGCATCGAAGCCGGGCTGGCGTTATAGCTGTCATCGATCACCAGCACGCCGTCGCGCTCAAAAATCTGCTGGCGGTGACGATAGCCCTTGAATTTCTCGAGTTTCGCGGCCGCTCCCGCAAGCGGAACGCCGTACGCTTCCGCAACCCCGAGCGCCGCAAGAGCGTTCCACACCTGATGCTCGCCCGGCACGCCGAGTTTCACGGCGACGCGCTTACCGCGTATATTTGCCGTAAATACGGCACAGCCGTTGACCAAGCCGACATTCTCCGCGCGGCAGTCCGCACCTTCCGCGAGGCCATAGGTGCGCGCCGTAATTCCCTCCCGGACCTGACCCGAGAGCAGCATCGCATCGTCCGCATTTCGAAACAGCAGTGCATCATTTTGCATACCGTCCTGTATTTTTAATTTCTCATCGCGTATATTTTCCCGGCTTCCGAGTTCCATGAGGTGCGCCGTGCCAATGTTGGTGACGACGGCCGCCGCAGGACGCACGAGTTCGCTGATGATGTGCATCTCGCCCGGGCGGCTGATGCCCATCTCAATCACACCGATTTCTTCGTCTTCGATGTCGAGTAGCGTGAGCGGTACGCCGATCTGCGAATTGTGATTCGCCTTGGTCTTAAACACTCGGTACTTTGCCGAGAGCGCAGCCGCAATCATCTCGCGGGTTGTGGTTTTGCCCACACTGCCGGTCACGCCGATTAACGGCAGCGAGAGGCGGCTTCTTAGCCAACCCGCAAGTGCCTGTAAGGCGAGAAGCGTGTCGGCCACACGGATGACCGCAGTCCCTGCAGCCGCCGCAGCCTCATGCTGTGCCTCCGTCAACTCTTCTGCGGTGAAGACCGCCTTGGCACCGTCCGCAATCACCTGCTCCAAAAAGCGGTGTGCATCCACTTTCTCGCCGACAAGCGGCACGAAGAGGGTCTCCGCCTTCACATCCCGCGAATCAATGCTGACATAAGAGATCTTTTCTTCTTCCCGGCCAAACAGCAGCTCGCCGCCGGTTGCCTCTCTGATTTCACCTACATTCAGCGCGCGCATCTCACTCTCCCATCTCGCGGAGCGCATCTTCCGCCACTTCCCGGTCCAGGAAGTGCGTGCGCACACCGCAAATCTCTTGGTAGTCCTCGTGTCCTTTGCCGATAATCGCAATCATATCGCCGGGCTCTGCCTTCTGCACCGCATAGTAGATGGCTTCCCGTCTGTCCGGAATCTCAATGAATGCGCCGCCGGTCTTCTCGATGCTCTCGCGAATGTCGGCGAGAATATCCTCGACTTTTTCATAGCGGGAGTTGTCCGCCGTGATAATCGAGAGATCCGCCTTTTTGCCGCCGATTTCTCCCATCGATGACCGGCGCTCCTTGGCGCGGTTGCCGCCGCAGCCGAACACGACCACGAGACGCTTCGGATGGTACTCGCGCAGGGCGTCGAGCAGAGCTTCCATGCTGACCGCATTGTGCGCATAGTCCACCAGAACCGTGTAGGGATGCAGCTTAACAATCTCCATCCGGCCGTTCACGCGGATGTTTTTTAATCCGATACGAAGCACTTCATCCTTCACCCCCGCGAGTGCCGCAACCGAGAGCGCCGCGAGTGCATTTTCCGCGTTGAAGCGTCCCGGCATACCGACCTTGACATCCGCGACGTCTCGTCCCGCGCCCGCAAAGTCAAAGCACATACCGACAAAATCGGGGTCTGCCGTATGGGAGAGATTGCGAAGCGTAAAGTCCGCCGGATTCTTTTCGCCGAAGCGGTACAACTTCTCGCAAGTCGCCATTTTCTCAATGTAGAGCGAGTGCACATCGTCCGCATTGATGAGTCCCGTCTTGCACTGCAAAAAGAGTTGCGACTTCCAGAACAGGTATTCCTCAAAACTCTTGTGCTCATTCGGACCGATGTGATCCGGCGCAATGTTCATAAAAATGCCGTAGTCGAACAGAATACTGCCTGTGCGGTGCAACATAAGCCCCTGACTCGAGACCTCCATGACCACAGCCTTCAAGCCCGCATCCGCCATTTTCCGGAAACTCTCCTGAATCTCATAGGACTCCGGTGTCGTATTCTTGGTCGCGATGTGTTCTTTGCCGACGGTGATGCCGTTGGTGCCGATGAGCCCGGTCGGAATGCCGCCCGCCTCGAGCAGCGCGCGTATCATGTGGGTGGTCGTCGTCTTGCCCTTGGTGCCGGTCACGCCGATCGTAAGGAGTTTCCGCGCCGGGAAACCGAAGTAGGCCGCCGAGAGCGCCGCCAGGGCCGCCCGCGCATTGTCCGCGCGGTACACAGTAAGCCCCTCCGGCAGCGCTTCGACTTCGCGGTCAATGACAACCGCCGCAACGCCCTTGCCCGGAAGCTCGGGGAGCAGCTCGTGAGAGTCAAAATTGGCACCCTTCATGCAGACAAACAGACAACCCGGACTGATTTTTCGCGAATCATACACCAGTGCACCGAGTTCCACGCCCATATCGCCCTGCAGGAGCTCTCCCTTGAGCTCCGACATCGCAAGTTCCAGTAATTTCATATGTCTCTTCCTCTCATTGCTCCATTGCTTCAAACTCTTCCATACTCATCAGCAACTCGCGGGGCTTGGTGCCCTGCTCTTCGCCGACCACACCCGCCGCCGCGAGCTGATCCATGATACGCGCCGCGCGGTTAAAACCGATTTTAAACATGCGCTGCAGATTTCCGATCGAAGCCTTGTTCTTCTCGATCACAAAGCGTCCCGCCTGGAAAAAGAGCGGATCTCGTCCGCTGTCGGCAGTCTGAACCGCCGGACTGTCACCCGAACGCAAAATCTTGTCCTCGATCTCTTCCGAGTACGAGAGCGGAATCTCCTCTTCCCGGATGAATTCGACCGCCTTCTGCACTTCCTGATCCGAGACAAAGGCGCCCTGCACACGCACCGGCTTCGGGATACCCTGCGGGAAAAAGAGCATATCACCCTTTCCGAGCAGTTTTTCCGCGCCGACACCGTCCAGAATGGTCCGCGAGTCGATCCCCGAGGAGACCGCAAACGCGATGCGGGACGGTATATTTGCCTTGATGAGGCCGGTGATGACATTGACACTCGGCCGCTGCGTTGCGATCACGAGGTGCATGCCGGCCGCACGGGCGAGCTGCGCAATGCGGCAGATAGCCTCTTCCACCTCATTTTTGGAGACCATCATGAGGTCGGCAAGCTCATCGATGATGATGACGAGCTGGGGTAACGGCGTCGGCAAATCCTCCTGACGCACCGTCCCGCTCGCCGCGGCCGCCCGGATTCTCTCGTTATAGCCCCGCAGGTCGCGAACACCGGTCTCCGCGAATTTCCGGTAGCGGTCCGTCATTTCCGCAACCGCCCAGTTGAGCGCCCCCGCTGCCTTCTTCGGATCCGTGACGACCGGAATCAGGAGGTGCGGGATGCCGTTGTAGACCGAGAGTTCCACGACCTTCGGGTCTATCATGATGAGTTTCACTTCCTCCGGCCGATAGCGGTAGAGGATGCTCATAATCAACGTGTTGATACAAACCGACTTACCGGAGCCCGTCGCACCGGCAATCAGGAGATGCGGCATCTTTGCGATGTCCGTGACCACAGTCTGTCCCGCAATGTCCTTGCCGACCGCGAAACTGATCTTGCCGTTTGCCTTTTTGAAGCGCTCGCTCTCCAGGAGATCCCGAAGATAGACCGTATTGTTCTCCTTGTTCGGCACCTCGATGCCGACTGCGGACTTGCCGGGAATCGGCGCCTCGATGCGGATATCCGCCGCCGCGAGGCTGAGTTTAATGTCATCGGCGAGCGCCACGATACGCCCGACCTTGACGCCCTGCGCGGGCAGAAGCTCGTAGCGCGTCACGGCCGGCCCGCAGCTGAAGTTCGTGACTTTGACATCGACGCCGAAATTGTGAAGGGTCTCCTCGAGTTTCAACGCCGTTGTCCTGTACTCGAGATCGCTCTCCTGTCGCTTTTCCTTGCCCTTTTCGAGAAGGTCAAGCGGCGGTGTCTTGTACTTTTTCGGCGGCGCCGGTTTCTTCGGCGCGCTGACTTGCCTGTACGCGCTCTGCTGCCGCGAAGCTGTCTCCTGCCGCGTCGTCGCTGTCCGGGCAGGCGCTGTGTCTGTCGCGACACCGCGCTCTTCCGTCCGGAACGAAAGAGGGCGCAATGGCTCGGCCTCGGCAATTTCGATGGAGCGCGGCACCTCCTCTTCGTCTCGGTTCCACTCGGCAGTCTCGCTCTTTTCAATCTGCGCGAGTTTCTCTGCCCTTTCGGCTTCGCTCAGCTCTGTCTCCGGTGCCTCGTATGCCTCACCGAAAGAAATCGGTTCATCATATGTCGGTTCGTCATACCTGTCTTCTTTCTGTGAAACCGCTGTCTCTTCTGCCGGACTGTCATCCCGTCTTAAAATTTCATCGGCACGTCGCAACGCTTCGAGGAGGGCGGGGTCGCCGTCCGCGTACAAGTCCGGCGTCGGCGGTACGGCAGACGCCTCCTCTGTCACGGTCTCTTCCGGTGGATACAAGTCTCGCGAAAAATGCAGTACCTCCGGCTCGTCTTCCTCGCGGAATTCCCGCCTTGCGCTCCGGCGCTCCTCCCAGCCATCCTCGATCTCCGTCCGTATGACCTCGCGCGGCAATGCATCCGCCTCTTCTTCCGCAGTCTGTTTGTCCGGTTGTATGGCGTCAATCATTTTTTTCCAGGATGTTCCGGGGATGGGGGCTGTCTCTGTTTTCGCCGCCTCGCTGTCCTCAGTGACCGGATTTCCGGCCTCCAAAGCCGCCTTCTTGGCTTCGAGCTCTTCGAGCCGCGCCGCAACTTCCGCCGAGAGCGCAGCCTGTCGCTGCTCTCTCTCTGCGCGACGCCTCGCAAGCACTTCGCGGGTACGGACATAGGCCTTGTCGCTTTGGCGCTGCACGAGCGCGACAAACGATTTTTCCGTGACATACGAAAGGCAGAGAATCAGGAGCACCAATACAATCAGCGCAGCCCCGACCTGCCCCAGAACCGCGCGGAGTGCACCGGCGAGCAGTCCGCCGACGGCACCGCCGCCCCGCTTGCCGGCATAAAGATAGGCGAGATTGCCGCCCTCTGTCCCCTGCATGAGATGTGCCAATACAATCAGAAACACATAGGAGAGAAAAAGCGCTGTGTTTTTCCGGAGCGCCCGCTCCTTGTCACCTGAGAGAAGGCTGTAAATCACGGTCCCGCAGAGCAACAGCGGAAACAAGAACCCCAGACTGCCAAAGAGACCCAGCTGCACATCGCGAAGCACGGCACCGAGTGCGCCGCAGAGTCCAAAATTGCCGAGCAGCAAAAGGACTGCCAGAAGACCGAACAAAAGGGGCAGTGCTTCCTCACGCAAAAATAGGGGTTGCTCCGCTGCTGACTGCCGCTTTTTCCGCACAGTCGCGCTGCTCCGTTTTCTGTTTTTTGCCGTTGTCGCGGTACGCCGTCTGCTTCCGCCCTTTTTCTGCGCCAAAATCGCCCCTCCTCTCCGTGAACCTGCGTTCGATAAAATAGGAACCCTGAACTTACAGTATAACACAAGCAGGGGAATCTGTCACAGAACGCCTTTGCCTTCCGTGACAGATTCCCCTGTCCTCTTCACTGTTTTGACCTGCCTTCGCCGTTCACAGCTTGTGTTTGGGCTGTCCCGCCGTCTGGATGCGAATCAGTGCGCGGTACAACTTGGCGCGCGCCTGAATTCTCTCCTCATCCGAGAGCTTCGCCTTGAGCCGCTCCTCGGCTCTCTGCTTGGCCTCCTCCGCGCGGTGCAAATCAATCTCGTCGCTCCACTCGAAGGTGGTCGGCAGTAAGCGGCATACACCGTCCATCACCGAGAGCATGCCGCCGACACAAGCGGCCTCCCGCTCTTTTCCGTCGGGAAACCGAAGCTTTGCCGTACCCATACCGACTGCCGTGCAGTAATTCGTATGACGCGCGAGGATTGCGAGATCACCCGTGATGCTGCGGAGCGTAAGACGCTCCACCTCACCCTCGTATTTCAGCCCGTCCAGCGTGACAATTTCCAAATGGAAGTTCGCCATGCGCTCTCCTCCTTACTGCGCGTTCTTTAACGCCTTTGCCTTCTCAAATGCCTCGTCGATGCCGCCGACCAGAAGGAAGGCGCTCTCCGGAAGCTCGTCGCACTCGCCGTTTAAGATCATGCGGAAGCCGCGGAGCGTCTCCTTGAGGGATACGTATTTACCCTGAAGACCCGTGAACTGCTCTGCGACAGAGAAGCTCTGCGAAAGGAAGTTTTGGATTTTGCGCGCGCGGAACACCGTGACCTTGTCCTCTTCCGAGAGCTCGTCCATACCCATGATGGCAATAATATCCTGCAACTCCTTATAGCGCTGCAGAACCTGCTGCACACCCATTGCAATCTCATAGTGCTCCTGACCCACAACCTCCGGCGTCAGAATGCGACTCGTCGAATCCAGCGGATCCACAGCCGGGTAAATTCCCTTACTCGCAATGTCGCGCGAGAGAACCGTCGTCGCATCGAGGTGCGTGAAGGTCGTCGCCGGCGCCGGGTCCGTCAGGTCATCGGCAGGGACATAGACCGCCTGCACCGAAGTGATGGAACCCTTCTTGGTGGAGGTGATACGCTCCTGCAGGGCGCCCATGTCCGTCGCCAGAGTCGGCTGATAACCGACGGCGGACGGCATGCGGCCGAGCAGCGCCGACACCTCGGAACCCGCCTGGGTAAAGCGGAAAATGTTGTCGATAAAGAGAAGCACATCCTGGTTTCTCTCATCGCGGAAATACTCCGCCATCGTGAGTCCCGAGAGACCCACGCGCATTCTTGCGCCCGGCGGCTCATTCATCTGACCGTAAACCAGAGCGGTCTTGTCGAGGACACCGCTCTCCTTCATCTCGCCGTAGAGGTCATTGCCCTCTCTCGTGCGCTCACCGACGCCGGTGAAAACCGAAATGCCGCCGTGTGCCGTCGCGACATTGTGGATGAGTTCCATAATGAGGACGGTCTTGCCGACACCTGCGCCGCCAAAGAGACCAATCTTACCGCCCTTTGCGTACGGGCAAATCAGGTCGACAACCTTGATACCGGTCTCCAGAATTTCCGTTGCCGGCGTCTGCTCCTCAAACGAGGGCGCGGGGCGGTGAATGCTACGGCGCTCCGTCGTCTCCACGGCCGGGCCGTTGTCGACCGTCTCGCCGAGCAAGTTAAAGACGCGGCCGAGGCACGCATCGCCGACCGGCACCGTAATCGGTCCGTTTAAATCGCGCGCGGCAGCGCCGCGCACCAAGCCGTCGGTCGAGCTCATTGCGATGCAGCGGACCGTCTCGTCTCCGATCTGCTGCGCCACCTCGGCAATGAGCTTTTTGCCCTCCGGCATATCTACTTCAATCGCATGGAGGAGCGCCGGAAGTTCTCCCTCCGCAAAGCGGACGTCGAGCACAGCGCCCATCACCTGAACGACTTTACCTACATGCTGCTCACTCATCAAAGCTTCTCCTTCATAAGCGCTTATCCGTTGCTGCCCTCTGCGCCGCCGACAATCTCCGTGATTTCCTGCGTGATGCTCGCCTGACGCGCGCGGTTATAGTAGAGGCTCAGTTTGTCAATCATCTCGCCCGCATTGTCCGTCGCAGCCTCCATGGCTGTGCGGCGCGCCGCATACTCACTTGCGAGCGAGCTTGCGACCGCGCTGTACAAAAGGCCTGCGAGATACTCCGGCACAATGGCGTCAAAGACCTCCTCTGCGCTCGGCTCGTAGAGAATCAGATTCTGCGCTTTCTTTTTCTCTTCTCTTTCTTTGCCGCTAATTTCAGAGACCTCATCCTTGAAATCGGCCAGCGGCAACAGGCACGTCGCGCCCGGTTCCTGCTTCATCAGCGAGACAAAGTCTGTGTAGACAAGCGAGACGTGTCCGAACGCTCCGCTGCGAAACAGCGTGCAAATCTGTCTCGCAATCGCATAGCAATCCGAGACATGAACGGTGGCGACCAGGAGCTTCTCACCCTCGAGGCGCGAGAGCTTTTTCTGCGCGACATAATCCTCTGCCTTTTTGCCGAGCGGCAGGACAACAAAATCCTTCCCCTTGCTCTCCGCCTCAAAGGTGCGGAACAAATTGGCGTTGTAACCGCCCGCCATGCCGCGGTCACCCGCAATCAGAATATAGCAGTGGCGTTCGCTCTGATTTTCCCGCGTATAGACACTGGTGTAATCCGTATTTTCCGCGGCAATGTTAATCAAGGTCTGCCGCAGCGCCGAAAAGTACGGCGCACTCGCCTCGGCTCTCTCCTTGGCCCTCCGCAATTTCGAAGACGCGACCAGTTCCATCGCCTTCGTAATCTGCATCGTGTTCTGGATACTCTTAATCCGGAGTTTGACGGACTTCATATTTGCTGCAGCCATCGTCTCCTCCTGTTAAGCCTGTGTTCCGCTCGTCTGTTTTCTCTGTAAGAACTCCTCTGTGCAGCGCTGGAGCGCCTTCTTCAGTCTCTCTTCGCCCTCTGCGCTGTATGCACCGGTCTTGCGAATTTCTTCCATCGCGGCGACACCGTCCGGATCTCTGTCAAGGAAGCGGTACAGCTCCTCTTCAAAGGCCCGGATTTCCTCAACCGGAATCTGCGTCAACAGGTTATTAACGACCGCATAGAGAACGGCGACCTGCTTTTCGACCGGAACCGGCGAGGACTTGCCCTGTTTTAAGACTTCCACGATGCGCTCACCCTGCGCAAGACGTGCCTTGGTATCCGCATCGAGGTCGGAACCGAACTGTGCGAAACTCTGCAGCTCACGGTACTGCGAGTAGATGAGTTTCAGCGTTCCGGCAACCTTCTTCATCGCCTTGACCTGCGCGTTGCCGCCAACACGGGACACCGAAATACCCGGGTTCACCGCCGGCATGACGCCGCTGTGGAAGAGCTCGGTCTCGAGGAAAATCTGACCGTCGGTGATCGAAATCACGTTGGTCGGAATGTAGGCCGAGACATCGCCCGCCTGGGTCTCGATAATCGGCAGCGCCGTCATCGAACCCGCGCCTTTCTCCGCGGAGAGCTTCGCCGCGCGCTCAAGCAGTCTCGAGTGCAGGTAGAAGACATCGCCCGGATATGCCTCACGGCCCGGCGGTCGCCGGATCAGAAGCGAAATCGCGCGGTAGGCCACCGCGTGCTTCGAGAGATCGTCGTAGACAATCAGCACATGCTGACCGCGGTTCATGAAGAACTCGCCCATCGCGCAGCCCGCATAGGGCGCTATGTACTGCAGCGGGCTCGGCTCCGAAGCCGTTGCCGCGACGACAATCGTGTAGTCCATCGCACCGGCCTCTTTGAGCGTATTCACCAGCGCTGTGACGGTGGAACGCTTCTGTCCGATTGCAACATAAATACAAATGACATCCTTGCCCTTCTGGTTCAGGATGGTGTCGAGGGCGATCGTCGTCTTACCCGTCTGGCGGTCGCCGATGATCAGCTCACGCTGTCCTCTTCCGATCGGAATCATCGAATCGATGGCCTTGATGCCCGTCTGCATGGGCTCCTTGACCGGCTGACGGTCGATGATGCCCGGTGCCGGACTCTCGACCGCGCGATACTCCTGACTTGCGATCGGACCCGCACCGTCGATCGGCTGACCGATTGCGTTCACGACGCGGCCAAGCAAGGCCTCGCCGACCGGAACCGAAACCACGCGCCCCGTGCGCTTTACGGTCTGTCCCTCCTGAATGCCGACGTCCGAGCCGAACAAAACCGCCGAGACGCTGTTTTCCTCCAGATTCTGTGCCATACCGAAGCTGCCATCCTGAAATTCGAGAAGCTCACCGGACATGCAGTTTGCAAGGCCGGAAACTCTCGCAATACCGTCTCCGACCGTGAGCACGGTTCCGGTTTCGTTCTGAATGATGGCGTTCTCGTAGTATTTGATCTGGCTTCGAATGACCTCAGAGATCTTTTCTGACTTTAATTCCATTCTATGCCCACCTTTTTACAGTACTATCTCTTCCACTTTTTTGCGAATGGCGAGAAGCCGGCCCGCAACGCTGCCGTCCAAGGTCTTGCCGTCTATCTCGACCACGATGCCGCCGAGCAGGCTTGCCTCCACCCGCTCCTTGAGCACCACCTGCTTTCCGCTCTGCTTTTCGAGCGCTTCCCGCAGTTTGATTTTTTCGCTCTCGTCGAGCGCCGCTGCCGTGCGCACCAGCGCCACGGCGATGTTATGTGCCTCATTGTAGCGCCGCTCAAATGCGCGACACATGCTCGCATACTGAAACAGGAGCCCTCTCTCGGTAATGAGCTTCAAGAAATTCAGGAGATAGGGTCTGATTTCACCGCGGAACGCCTGATCGAGAAGCTCTAAGCGCTTCTCCTTCGGGAGGCTCGGCTCGGAGAGCAACGCGGCATACTTCGGATTTTCCCGCAGTAATGTTCCGATGCCCTGCATCTCCTCGAGTATGTCCTTCTCCTGCTTCTCCTCTGCGGCCAGGTCATAAAAACTTCCGCCGTAGAGCTCGGCCGTGCGCATCATGACGCATCCTCAACCTTCTGCAGGAAGTCGTCAATCAGTGCGCGGTGATCCGCCTCGTGGATTTCACGCTCCACGACACGTCCCGCGATGTCCATCGCGAGTCCGCCGATTTCATCCTTCGCCTCGTTCAGTGCGCGCTTCTTCTCCTGACGGATATCGCTCTCCGCCTTCGCTTTCAGTGCCTGCGCTTCGCTGCGCGCACTCGCGAGCAGCACATCCGCCTGCTGGGATGCATCCTGCTTTGCGCGCTCCAAGATGCTTGCAGCCTCTTCGCGCGCCTGCTCCATATTCTTTGTATACTCTGCCTTGACAGCCTCTGCCTCGGCCTTTTCCTGCTCTGCTGCCCGGATGTTCTGATCCGCGCGCTTCTGGCGCTCCTCAAGGATGCGCTTCACCGGCTGAAACAGAAATTTCTTCATCAGAAACAGCTGAATGAAGAGATTCAGGATGGTCAGAACAAAGGTCGAAGGCACGATGGTTACCAGTGCCTGTGTATCCATCTTAACCCTCCCGACTTACTTCAGGAAATTCATGAACATACCCGGTGCTACGAAAATCAGAAGAAGGCCCGTGACGAAACCGTAAATACCCGTGGTCTCTGCGATTGCGCAGCCGAGCAGCATGGTGCTCGTCACATCGCCCTTGCACTCCGGCTGACGGCCGATTGCCTCAAGCGCCTTTGCAACCGCATTACCCTCACCGATACCGGGTCCGATACCGGCGATCAGTGCGCAACCCGCACCGATGCCGCAACCCATGAGCGCGATACCTCTTGCAAGAAACTGAAAATCTGTCATGACTCTATCCTCCTAAATGTTGGTGATTGCAACTGCCGTCTTAACCTTCGGACGCATTCGCAATGTACATAATGGTTAGCATGGTAAAAATAAATGCCTGCATGATGCCGGAAAACCAGTCGAAATAGAATGACATGATTGCCGGAAGTCCGACCGCGAGAATCGGAATGCGCGAGAGGAAGTCACCGACCGCCCCCGGAATCAGACCGAACAGCGCCGCCGAAGCAACGCCGAGCGCCGCATAAATAAGACCGTTGATGACCACACCTGAGAGCACATTTCCAAAGTGACGGCACGCCATACTGATCGGCGTCGCAATCTCCGAGAGAATGTTAAACGGTGTCATCACCGGGATCGGCGTCGTGAAGCCCTTCAGGTAACCGAGCAAGCCGCCCGCCTTGATTTTATTCAGTGTAATCATCGTGAAAACGGTTACAGCCCAGGCAGCTTCGACCGACAAATCGGCTGTCGGACTTCTGAGTCCGACGAGGCTGATCAGGTTCGAAATCACGCTCGTGGAAAACAACGCGCCGACGAACGGAATCAGATAGTCAAACTTGTTTCCGCCCGTGTTGTTCCGCACCAGATTTTCCGCACTCTCCACAATGAGCTCTGCGAGAGCCTGCCGTTTTCCGATGTGCTCCACCTTTAAATCGCGGGTCAGAAAAATACAGAGTCCCGTGATAATCAGCATCACCAGCCAGGAGACAACCACCGTCTCCGAGACAAGAATGTCCCCGAGTATCGGCAGATGTGTCGGAATGCGGAAGAAAATCTTTGCGCCGGAAATATCAAAATTCATAGCTTAGATCTCACCCCCTTGTTTGGTTTTCTGCTCTTCCTTCGACGGGAAGATACCCTGCAGCCGCACGGAAAAACCCGGGAAAAACAGCGGCAGAATACCCGCGACCGGATGAATAACAGGCACTGCCACCGCCAATATCATCCACACAATCTGCATGGTATTGCGATTCACATAGGATTTCTGCATGAACCGCTTTGCCTCCTTGGGGTCTTCGAGACCTGCGACGTGCTGCACCGTGAGTCCCATCAGAAAGAAGTTTAATATCCCCACCGCTGCGCCCGGCAAGGCAGAGAAAACTGTGCCGTAAGAAAAGCCGATCTTCTTCGGAAATGCCAGGTGCAGCGCAAAAAAAATTGCCAGCATGACGAGGGTCATGAGCACTACATGGAGTGCCACCCGCCCGGTTTCACGCCGAACAGCTTCCTGTACCTTCATAGTTCTGCTCCTTTTCCCGGTCAGCGATGGTCATTGCTCGCAATACGCGTTTCCTTTTCCTTCTCTTCCTGTTCTGTCCGCTCACATTCCCGCCGGTACAGTTTCCACGCCGTCGTGAAGGAGCCGCCGAGTCCAAAGAAAAAGCCCGGAATATACACCCACGCGCCGACCTGCCAGCGTGCAACCAGATAGTGACAGAAAAAAAGGCATAAAAGAAGCGGCGCCGCGAGAGAAAGACCGAACTGGCTCAGCAGCAAAAGATTTTGCATAATCTCAGAACGATGCTTCATTTCCTGCCTCTCTTCACAACACCGGAACAATAAAATACGCGGTCATTTTATCACCGTTTGGCACGCTTGTCAAGGTAATGTTGACTAATTGGCACTGGCATCCCTCCCCGCTTTTTCGGCAGAGTGTTAAAAACAACCATTTGACAGTGCTTTCTGCGGAAGCACTGGACTTTTTTCGCGCTTTGTTCCAAAATGCATACAAGAACAACGCGGAGGTACGCACGGATGAAAACAGTCAAAGAAATCGCACGGGATATGGCCTATTACTCGAAGGGGAATTTGCATGACATCGACCACTTTCTCCGCGTCTGGGGCTATGCGCGAGACATTGCCGACGGCGAACGCCTCTCAAGGCGCGAACGCTATGTGCTGGAGGTTGCGGCCATCACACACGACATTGCCTGCCCGCTCTGCCGCGAAAAATACGGCAATACCGACGGCAAGAATCAGGAGCGCGAAGGCGCTGTTCTGGTGCGCACTTTTTTACAGGACGCCGGGATTCCGGACGAACTGTTAGAACGCATCGTTTTTCTGGTCGGACATCACCACAGTTACGATGCGGTCGACGGCACAGACTACCGGATACTCCTCGAGGCCGACTATATTGCAAACGCGCTCGAAAATCACACGCCGCCCGCTGCCGTGAGACAGGCTCTGAAGTCTGTCTTTCGCACCAAGAGCGGCATTGAAGAGGCAAAGACTATGCTGCACCTCTCATCCCTCTCCTAACCGATTCCGCACTCCGCATAGAGCAGAGGCATTCTCGCCTGCATTGCCTTGTAAAACCGGACTTCCCAGCCGTTTTTCTTTAAAAAATCCAGATATTCCTCCGGCGTCCATTGGTTTGCAAAGCGTAGGCCCGCGAGGGAAAGTAGCGCTTCCCAGGAGCGAGTCAACAGATTCTCCCGCTGTTTCACAAAGTTCGGCGCAATCAGGATACCGTCGGGCCGCAAAACGCGGGCTATTTCTCGCAGGGCGCGCTCGGGCTCCGGCAAAAGATGCAGGGCGTTCACAATCACCACTGCATCGAAGCTTGCGTCCGCGTAGGGCAGAGAGTGGGCATCCGCGACTTCAAAGCGCAAGTTGTTCGGGCAGGCGCCCTTTTTTGCTTCCGCAATCATGCCCTCCGAATAATCGGTCGCGAGCATGCGCTTGGTAACCGGCGCAATGCGCTTCGCGAGCGCGCCGGGTCCGGTGGCAAGCTCCAGCACTTCCTTGCCGCGAACCAGCTTCGGAATACGGCGATAGAGATACGCATAGCTCCTCTCCTCCGCACGCATGACCCGACTGTAGACAGGCGCATACCAATCCCAGATTTTTCCTTTCATCCGGCCCTCCTTTCCGAATACGAAAACGCAACATTCACGCGAAGTCTATTTTTCCCCTGTACACTCTCTCCGAAAACACTATTTTATAATAATCACTTTTGTCCGCTTCGCTCTTCTCAGTCCAAACGAGCTTTTGATCCTACGCTCGGCAAGCCGATTTTGGGTATCTTGTCGAGTACGGTTACTCTGCCCGCCTCGGCGAGGCTGCCGAGTGCAGCCGTCAATTCACTTCGTTTCTCTTTCGGGAGCTTCCCAAGCCCCTTTATGATAAGCCCGGTATTCTTGAATAAATTCTCTCCGAACTCCGCGAAGGTCTCCGCCTCTGTCATCTCTATCATCGAAAAGACAGTCTCGACCAAGGATTTTCGCGTCTCATCGTCCATGGTTTCAAGCCAAGTTCCGAGGGATACCTTGACAAAATCGCTGAAGGCATCCAGCTCTCCGCCGACAAATTTGTCCTTGGTCACTTCCCAAGTCGTCACATCGTGCTGAAAGATTCCGGCCGCGGTGCTCTTCACAACATGTTGTTCCGCCTCATTGGAAAGTAACTGCCCTATGACAGAGGTCTGCGGGAGTATATTTGTGATTTTCGGCAGCAGCTCTCGGTACGCTGCCGTGCGCACAATCTCTTCTCGAAAGCCGGGGCCGTCGTTGTTATAGACTTTGCGGATTCGTCCCTTGACCGCATCCTCTGCGAAAGCGGCAGCGAACATCGCAAAGTTGCCGCCCTTTGAGTGTCCGCCGAGGATTAGGTCTCCGTCGACAGAGGCGGCTACTTCGTTCAGATAGGAAACCGCCTCCTTGGCTCCCTCGGTTTCCGCGGTGAAGCTCATCAAAAAGTCCTCTTTCCAGCCCGTGATGCTAAGGTCCGTGCCGCGAAACGAGACATACTTGGTCCCGTCCGGAAGCAAAAAGACAAGGGCCGCAAACTGCTGCACCTTTTCCTTATCAAAAACCTCTCTGAAGTGCGCAACTTTTGTCCCCCGAAAGCGCGCCCCGCATACCATGTCTTCGAGTAAAAGCGGCGCTCTCTCGATAAAGTGCTTGCTCTCCCGCACTTCCGCCAAGTCGTGCTTTTCACAAAAGCGTTTGAAGCAGGTTTCGATGCTCACGTGCCGCTTCTGTTCATGCAAGAGTTCACCGAAGTCCGCATAGGCGAGATAGGACAAAATGACATTGTCGATTTCATTAAACGGTGCTGCTCTGAGGCTGACATCGTTTCTCCACTGCAGATAATCCATTAGCTCCATCTGACTTACCTCAATTCCCATCCATTATCATTATGCGAAAGAGCCGTCGGAATAACATCCACAGTTCCTTCCGTTTCATTGGGACAGCCTCTGCTACCACGGATGACCATGGGGCGTTTTTTGTACTCTCAGATATGAATTCGGAACGCTCCGAACTCAAATACGCCCTTTCCCTGTTTCAATTTTCCCTGTCTCTCCAGGAGAGAAAAGGCTGTCTCAATCTCCTCAATCAGAGAAACCGGAAGTGCCAAGTCATGATGCCCCGGAAAGATTCTGCGGATCTCGTAGTCGCGCAGGCGTTTGACCGAGCGGTAGAAGAGCTGCGGATCCGTGGAGGGATAAAAGGCGTCCAGACAACCCTTATAAATCAAATCGCCGGAATACAGGTATTTTCTCTCCGGCTCATAAAAACAGCAGTGCCCGGGGGAATGCCCCGGCGTGTGTATGACCTCGACCGTCCGCCCGCCCAAATCAAAGCGGTCTCCGTCATGCAGGATTAGCTGCGGCTCTCCTTGAAAGATCCGATAGGACTCCGGGTCAAAGGAGGCCGGAAACGAGCAGGGCTCGGAACAGAGCTGCGCTTTCACCCGATCCGTTGACAAAGGAAAGCGATCCTCTATCCAATCCTTCTCTGCTTCATGCACCGCAAAGCGCGCAAACAATCGGTGCGCTCCGATGTGATCCCAGTGAACATGCGTGGTGAGCACAGTGAGCGGCAGCCTTGTCAGGCTGTCCACGACAGCTCTGAGATCGGAAATACCAAGTCCCGTGTCAATCAGAACAGCCTCCGTCTCTCCGCAGAGCAGATAGCAGTGCGGTTCTTCCGGATGCCGGTATTCACTGATGACAAAGGTCTGCGGATCGATGCACGCAACGTGAAACCAGGAGTCCCGATCGAGCTGATAGACCTCACAGCCGTCTCGCTGCCCCAGATATGAGAATCCGAACTTTTCCGCGATATGCTTCGTCACGGCTTGTGCCGGGCTGCACTCGAGCACGGCCGATTTTCCTTCGGCAGTCGCTTTTTCAAGCAACTGTTTCGTCAGCTCGCCCGCGTATCCCCTGCCCCAAAAAGCTCTTCTCAGTACCCATCCGATTTCTTTGCTCTCTTCATCGTAGTCATGGTAAATCACATAGCCGACAAAATCATGCTTCGCCGTTTCAACGGCGAAAATAAGCGGCGACAGAGATAAACCCGCGGATTGCAAGAAGGTTTCCGTCTGCTGCGGGGAATAGGGCGGCTCTATGTAGCGCATCACCTCTTCGTCCGAAAGCAGCTTGTATAAGGCTTGCAGATCCTCTTTCTTGAAGCGTCGAATATTTAGCGTGTCCATCGTTTCCTCCGAACGACTGTATCAGCCTGTTAAAACACCTATCTCGTTCGTCACGTCAAATGCATCTGATAGCAACGATAGTTCCCGACACAGTGAAATCCGCATTCTACCGCAAGCGCCTCATATACTTCATCACAAAAGAAGGTCATCACCTTCCCACCTCTGCACTTCGCATCCAGTAGAGCCGCGCTCAGCAATTTTTTCAGCACTTGCGGATCGTATTCACGCCGATTCATATCCACACCGAAAATCTCATACCACGTATCCCCCGCAGCGGTATAGTAAACGGCTCCGCGCGCTTCACCGTCTTTTTCTCCCAGAAAAATGCTCCAGTTTTCAAGCTTTTCATAGATGCGCGCCGAATTCCAATACATATTTTCTTCAAACTGACTGTGCAACAACCGAAAACGCGTGTAATTCTCTTTTCCGATTTTCACAACCTCCTTGTTGTCCGCCACGGGTGCGAGCTGCTCAAGATAGGCGGTGTTGTTGTAGGCATCCTCGATACACGCAAAGCCTTGGCGCTGAAGAAACTCGACCGCGGACTGATTCTCAGCGGGAAAGCCGAGAAATAAATCATAAGCTTTGAACTTTTCTCCGGCATAGGCCAGAAATTCGGAAAGTGCCTCTTCGGTCTCCGTATTCGTTAAGAACAGCATCTGCTCCTGCTCGCATGCAAACGCTTTTCTTGCCCGTTCCAGAAACATATCCTTCGCCTTAATACCGTCGCAGTAGGTCGGATATCCGGACTTTGTTAAGTCGCTTGCCAGTTCATATGCAAAATCTGCATACCGATCAAATTCGGTTTCGGAACAAAGTCTTAGCAAAGGAACCCTCCGTTTCAGTCACGATTTGACTTCAATGAGCAACGACAGAGCCAAGCCCACAGATTACAAGAAGGCTTCCGTACTCTCCTTCGCTGTTCTGCCGAAGTCTGTACCTTGATTCTCTTAGCTCTCTATATATTGTCCGCAGATTTCTTACCGCCGCTTGTCTCTTCGTACCTCTTCCCTTAAGAGAGCATACTCAATCAGTCTGTACACAAAATCCGACACTTCTTCATTGTCTAGATAAAATAACTGATCCATCGGCAAGCTTCCAAGTTCAATCTTCTCATCTGATACCTTTAGGCAAGTTCCGTATTTCTCTACCTTGGCTATAACATCCGCTTTTTTGAAGCTCCCTATCCTGCCATCGTGTATGAACTCTATGTGACCTTGTAAGTCGATTTTAGAATACCTGTCTACGTTATATTGCAGTGAAGCATGACTTACCTTAGAGTTATCTATTCCAACAATCAATGATGTGTAGCTACCTCTGTTTTCTCCCCGAAAATCCGGATCTGTTCCAAAAATAGATATCGACACCTCCTGCGTTTCGCCGAATCTGTCATTGACACGGAAGCGACGATAGGAACCATCATATTGGCCACCGCCTGCATTTTTGTAAATCTTATTTTCACAGCCACAATCCTCTAATACTTCAAAGCTCTTAAACTTCTTGGCTGGGAGTCTATGTTCGATCTCCGATAACGCCTGATCAAAATATGCGGCAAAGCTCTTAATCTTTGGTGTTGAATCATTTCCGTTGAATGACAGACTTAAATTTAGCTTCTTCTTAATGATCAAATTATTTTCCTCCTTTGTCTTTCTATCCAAATCATACAAGCTTTCCAGTTGAAAGTCGATAGCGCTCCTTAGTGCCACGCAATTATGATTCGGACACAGGCTACAGAACGAAAGCAAAACAAAAAGGCCTCCCGCCATCCTCTCTTGCAAGAGACGGCGGGAGGCCTTTTGTTTCAACGGTTCTGTATGCTCACGACTTCTTTTCCAGCAGCGCCACGCACTCCAGATGCTCCGTGAGCGGAAAGTTATCAATCGGCACAAAGCGCTCGCAGTGGTAGTTCCAACGCTTTAAGAGCTGCAAGTCCCGCGCAAGGGTCTCCGGATTGCAGGAGACATAAACAATGCGCTTCGGCTTTACCTTGCAGGCGCTCTGCAAAAAGCGCTCGGTGCTGCCGCTCCGCGGCGGGTCCATAATCACGACATCGAGCTTCTCGCCGCTCTCCGCAACGCGCAACAGGAAATCGCTCGCATCGTCCGCGAAGAAGCGTATGTTCTCGATGCCGTTCCGCTTCGCATTCGCGATTGCATCCCGCACCGCTGCCTTGTTGAGTTCCACACCGATCACCTGTCCCGCGCTGCGGGAGGCCGCCATGCCTATGGTGCCCACACCGCAGTAGGCATCAAGCACCGTGTCGTTTGCAGTCAGATTCGCAAACGAGAGTGCGGTCTCGTAGAGTTTCTCCGTCATCTTCGCATTCACCTGGTAGAAGGAGGCCGGCGAGAGGCGGAAGGTAAGCCCCAAGAGTTCATCCTCGATGTAGCCTTTACCGTAGAGCACTTTGTCGCGCTCTCCGAGTATCATGCTGGTCTTCTGCGGGTTGATGTTCTGGATGACGGTCGTAATCTCCGGACACTGCTTTCTTAGCGCCCCCACAAAGTTCTTGCTCCCCGGAAATATGGGCGTTCCGGTTACAATCACCACCATGATCTGCCCTGTCGCCTCGGAGGTGCGCACCAGCACATGCCGCAGGGTCCCGATTCTTAAGTCCTCGTCATAGGCCTTCAAGCGGAAGGAGACCGCCAAATCGCGGATGATGTGGATGATGCGGTCCGCCGTTCGGTTCTGGATACGGCAGTGGTCGATCGAAACAACCCTGTGACTGTCCCGCTCGTACACACCGACCACAAGCTTCTTATTCTGAAAGCCGAAGCTCGCCGTCACCTTGTTCCGGTAGTGCAAAGGCTCCGCTGCCGCTACAATGGGCTCGACCTTACAAAACTTGCCGAGCAGTTTCTCTGCCTGTCTCTGCTTTTTCCTAAGCTGTTCTTCGTAGGGTAGGCCGCTAAAGGAACAGCCACCGCAGCGCTTCTCATGGGGACAGCGCGCTGTGTCGGAGACAGCGCGAAGCGGCGCAGCTGGTTTCGCTGCGCCGCTTTTTTTCAAAAGCGCCTTCTTTTCTAGATTACTGTGCCGCTCAGTGCTTTTTCTCGCGGCGGATTTTTCTTGTCTCATGAATGAGCCATTCTCTCTCTTCTTCCGGAAGCAGCGGCGCAATGGTCTTGCGAACGCGCTTCTGATACTTGTTAAAGCGGCGGATATCGTCCTTCGACATGACACTGAGATCCAGAGCATCCGGATCGAGCGGTGCCCAGGTCAGGTTCTCGAAGCAGTTGAAGCCCTCGTGTTCCGTATCCTTCACGCAAATCAGCATGTTCTCGATGCGGATGCCGTAAGCGCCGTCAATGTAGACACCCGGCTCGTCACTCGTCACCATGCCAGGCTGGAAGGTAACCTCTCTTCTGCGGTCCGGATGCGGCCACGGGCGAACCGAGACCGGAAGCTCGTGGACATTGTTCACGAAGCCGACGCCGTGGCCGGTACCGTGACCGTAGTCTCTGCCGAACTTCCACATTGCCTGACGCGCATAGGTATCAAGCAGCGGAGCGGTCGCATAGTACGGGAATACCGCAAACATGAGATTCAGCATACCGATGACAGCAAGCGTGTAGTCGCGGCTCTGCTCCGGCGTGATATCGCCGAGCGCAAGCGTTCTCGTGACATCCGTCGTGCCGTCCAGATAGTGTGCGCCGGAGTCCACAAGGAAAAGTCCCTCGGGCTTTACGACATCACTCTGCTCCTTAGAGGGCATGTAGTGTGCCATTGCCGCATTTGCCTGGTAAGCCGGGATGGTAGAGAAGCTCAGGGTCACATACTTCGGATCCGCTGCGCGGAACGAATTCAGCTTCTCGCCGAGATCGTACTCGGTGTAAGTATCCGCCTTGCCCTCCTTGATGGTCTTCTTCAGCCAGTAGAGGAAGCGGGTCAGATGCACACCGTCACGCACATGGCAATCGCGGAAGCCCTTGAGCTCGGTATCGTTCTTGATGATCTTCATCAGGGAGATCGGGCTCAGCTCGTCCACAATCGTGTTCTTGTCAACGACCGCATTGTAAACCGCGAAGTTCAGGTCACGGAGATCGGTCAAGACGCGCTCATCCTTTAATTTGCCGACAGCCGCAATAAAGTCGTCATAGGAGCCGACAGCAATGCCCTGCTCCTCAAGATGCTTCTTTGCCTCATCGGTAAGTGCGTTCTCCTGGCAGAAGAGCTTTGCGGAGCGCGCCTTCACCATCAGATAAGACAGGAAGACCGGGTTGCAGGCAATGTCGGAGCCGTGCAGGTTCGTGACCCAGGAAATCTCATCCAATCTGCCGGTCAGGAAGACTGTGCTGTCGAGCTTCTTCATAGCCTCCTGCACGCGATCAATCTTGCTCTTCGCCTCTTCGCCGGTGTACTTCAGCTCATGCACCCAGATCGGCCCATGGCTTCTCTCCGGGCGATCCTTCCAGATATCATCGACGAGGTCAAGGTCGGTGATCAGCTTGCCTTTCTTCTTCTCAACGAGTTCCTTCAACTCCTTGCCGGTCTTAGTTCCGAGCAGCGGCGCATAAAAAGCGAGCGTCCCGCCCTCCGGGAACTTCTCTTCGAGATAAGCGGTAATCGACGGGGTGCCCGGGACGCCCGCTTTCATGAGGCCGACGCCGCTGTCTTTCAATTCTATTTCCGCCTGCACAAAGAATCTGCTGTCGGTCCAGATGTATGCTTCTTTCTCCAGAACAACCAAGGTGCAGGAATCTCCGGTAAAACCGCTGATTTCACGCACGCTCTGATCGCGGGCACTGATGTCCTCACTGCCGTGTGCATCGGAATACGGCTGATAATAGACCGTGACTCCACGCTTCTTCATCGCCTCGCGAAACTGTTTCAGTTCTTCTCTCATATCGGCCTCCTTGTTTTTTCCCCGGGCACTCACACCAGCTGAAAGTGCTTACAGGCATTCCAAATACCGTCTTCGTCAATCGGGCTTGTGACATAGTCCGCAATGGCCTTCAGCTCCTCCTTCGCATTGCCCATCGCAATGCCGACACCGGCCTCTTCGAGCATCTCGCTGTCGTTAAAGGAATCGCCGAACGCATAGACATCGCGCATTTCCAAGCCGTAATACGCGCAGAGTTTCTTTAATCCCTCTGCCTTGCTGATGCCTTTTTCAATGATGTCCGCGCCGTAGTTCACGGAGAACATGCGAAGCTGTAAAGTCGGGAATGCCCGCTCCATGGCTCTCGCCTCTTCTTCCGTGCCGATAAAGTTGACCGTGCGTATCTTTTTGTCAAGGAGCGCCCACGCGTCCTTGAACTGTCGACCGCACTGCCCCCAGCGCTTCATCTCCGCTTCGCGGATGCGCTCGGGGTTTATGTAGTAGTCCTCATCTTCTATGGTGACACCGAAACCGATGCCGGTCTCCTCTGCGTAGTCCAGCATGCGCCGAAGAAGCGCGCGGTCAATGAAGTGCTCAAAGAGCACTTTGCCGTCGGCAACCACCTTGGCGCCGTTCTGCTCCACGCGGGCGTCCGCATTGACCAGATCCAGAAACGGGCGAGAGTAATGCGTTGACATATCTCTTCCTGTCGCAAGCACTACGAGCTGTCCCCGCTCCCGCAGTTCCCGCAGCGCTCTCCTTGCGCTCGCGGGAATCTCAAGCGCCTTGTGGTCATAGAGTGTCTTGTCAAAATCAAAGGCTACCATCTTTTTCATAGAAAAAAATCCTTTATCGCGCTGACACATGTGCAATTATACCATGTGTTCCCGCAAAAATACAGAGATGCGCCCGCGAACTTAGCTATCGCAAATAAAAATAACCGCACGGACATTGCGACTTGTAACAAAAAAACAGGAGATTTGGGAATCTCCTGTTTGATCCAACTCGGGGCGACAGGATTTGAACCTGCGACCTCACGGCCCCCAGCCGTGCGCTCTAGCCAAACTGAGCCACGCCCCGCAACACGCATTTTATTATAGCAGAGCGGGCTCAGAAAGCAAGTTGTTTTTGTTACGGGCGAAGCACCTGGTAATCCGGAACATCGTAGTACCCGGCCGGATCCGCGTCTTTGCCAAACCACACAAAGGCATAGTTGCCGTCGATGCCGACGCCCATGGTCTTTAAGCCAGACCACGCGCCCTGGGTTGTCATGACGGCGTTGTGACCCGCCGAGTGCTGCCATAGATTCAAAGCCTTCTCGGGTGTGAGGAGTCCGCTGGACCAGGCTGAATTCTCATAGCCGTTGCCCTGATAAGAAGTCAGCTCTCTCGGCTTACTCCACATGGCGGACGCATACATGTGATCATCGGTGTAAACCACAGGTGTCCAGTTGCCGTGCGAAGACCAGCTGTGCAGATTGCCTTGCACACCTCTCGCATCGACCTGATCTTTCGGGTTGTAAGCATTGGCGTCCGCCACATGCGTTCTTGCAACCGTAGTCAGCGATTTCGAGAACGATAATTTCTGCAGGCCGAGACTCTCGCGGTAGGCATTGATATCATAATAGAGCTTCGCCTCTTTCTCGGTAAGTCCCTGCGCCCGGAGGGCCGCAGTGACTCTCGTCTCTTCGCTTTCGGTCTGTGCCGCCGTAGCTGTATTTGCAGCGTTCTGGACGCCTGTGTTTGAATTCACCGCCGTATTCGAAGAATTTCCGCTTTCCTCTCCCTGCGTCGATGCCGTTACAGTCGTGCCTGTCGTACTTCCCCCGCCGGAACCGCCGCGTCTTCTGCCGCCGCTTCTGCTTCCACCGCCGCTTCTGCCGGTGCTTCGGCTTCCACCGCTGCTCGCCCGCCTCATAGGCTCTGCCTCTACAACCGGTTGGCGCAGCCCCTCGACCCATTTGCCGCTCGCATCCACATAGTAGCCGTCCGGCGTCCAAGTCCCCGCAAGCATCGCGCCGTCGGCGCCGACATAGTAGTTACCGATCCAGCGATTTTCTGCCATGTAGCCGATGGCATCAAAATAGTACCACTTGCCGTTGATGAGCCGCCACGCATTGGTCGGATAAGCGCCGTTTGCCTCCTCATACCACCAGCCGCGGTCGTTTCGCTTCCACTGCGCACCGTCAGCGAAGGCCGGGACAGCCAACGCCGCGGAAACTGCCGCCACGGAAAGCACACACACAAATCTCCTCCACACTTTCATAAGTACCTCCCTGAGAAACCACGATACAGTTTGCAATAGCTACAGTTTAGCATGTATCTTCTGATAAGTCTAAGAAATTATGGTTATTTTCGCATTTTCTCAACATACTGTTGTCGTGTGAAAAAAGAGCCGCTCTCCGGCAATGGGAGAACAGCTCTTTTCTGTTTGTTATCGTTTGTTCAAAGATGCATAAGCTCCAGCAGGAGGATCCATGCAAGACCGTAATAGGTCACGACACCGACCAAGTCGGTGATGGTCGTGATTAACGGACCGGAAGCCGCTGCCGGGTCTACATGAATATGCTTGAAGAAAATCGGGACAGCCGTGCCGACCAAACTCGAAATCAGCATTGCGACGACGAGGGAGATGCCGATACAGCCGGAAATTGCAAAGCCGTAGTGAATCGGCATGCCCTTGAAGAACGCGATGTAGACACCGACGCCGACAAAGGCGAGCACGCCGAGGACAGCACCGTTCAGTGTTCCGACATTGACCTCCTTGAGAATCAGCTTCAACTTTTGTTTCGGCGTGAGCTGATCGTCCATCAGGGCACGAATCGTGACAGCGAGCGACTGGGTACCGACATTTCCGGCCATGTCCAGAATCAGGGACTGGAAGGCCATGACAATCGTGAGGCGCGCCACCACGCCCTCGAAGAGACCCACTACGGTCGAGACGACCATGCCGAGGCCGAGGAGCAGGACAAGCCAAGGCAGACGCTTCTTGACACTCTGCTGCAGCGGCTCATTCAGATCTTCCTCCGCGGAGAGACCAGCCAGCTTTGCGTAGTCCTCTCCCATCTCATCGCCGACCACCTCTGCGATTTCCTGCGAGGTGATTGCGCCGAGGATGTGGTTGTCGGACGAAAGGACCGGAATACTCTCCTCGGAATAATCCCGGATAATCCAGATACAGTCCTCGATGCGCTCATCGGCGTAGACATACGGGAACTGTGTCATGATGATGTCCGAGAGTTCGGTGTCCCGGCGTGCAATGATTAAATCCTTTAAATTGATTGCACCGTAAAAGACACCCTGCGGATCCAGCACATAGAGCACCGAAATGTTGTCGTGCTCCTCTGCCTGCTCAACGAGAGACTTCATGCCCTCCCGCACGGTCATATTGCTGTAGAGCCAGACGAAGTTCGTCGTCATGCGGCTCGCGATTAAATCCTCATCGAAGGATGCGAGACTCTGCAGTCTGCTTCTCGACTCGGTATCCATGAGTTCGAGCCATTCTTTTTTCTTGACGGAGTCGGTCTCTTTCATGAGGTCGACCGCGACGTCCGGCTCCATCTTTGCGAGCACGCTGGCCGCGCGGTGCAGACTCATTTCTTCCAGGTACTTATCCGCCTCATCGCAGTGCTCCAGCACTTCCGCGAGATCCTCATCGCTCTCCAGGCGATAAAAGCGCTCTCTCTCTTCAATCGTAATCTGATCCAGCGCTGCCGCGAGATCGCCCGCATGATATTCGTCGAGCTCATCTCGCATAATTTTCGGTGATTTTCGCCCGCGGAGAATTTCCAGGATTTCCTGCTGAATTTCTTCACGGGTTTTCATGCCCTTATCTCCCATACTCTCTCCTCTCTGTTCTTCTAAGCTGCTGCGGCAGCTCGTTGACTGGTTGCACACTGACAGTCAAACCGGAGGCGCGGCGAACAGGAGAGAGCGGCAAAAAGCCTACCCCTACTTTTGAAACTTCAAAAGGTTTCCGGGATATTGCACGGGGCAAATTCCGGCGAACACCCTGTCCGCTGCGATCTTACTTCGCCCTCCACCATCACTGTCACTCATCCCGGTCACCTCCTCCTCTTCTATCGTTCGTTATAACTGTTACTCTTGTTAAGGCATACACTGAAACTATAACATTCCGGCTATTTCATTTCAAGAAAAAAGCTGCTTTGCCCTTTGGAAAAAACAATCCTTGAAGCGCCGCTTTTGCACGAGAAAAAGCCGTTTCCGCTGTATCTTTGCAGAAATTCTTATGATATGATACTTCCACGAACAAAAAGGGGGAACGTCTCATGGAACTCGAAAATAAACGTGCGGAACAGAAGGCGCTGCTCTCGCAGCTGCTCGGCGCAACCGTCGGCGCACTGATTTATGCTGCGGCGACAAACTGGTTTATTGTCCCGGCAAAACTGTACTCCGGCGGTCTCTTCGGTATGTGCCAGTTGATCCGCACCGGTCTGGTATCGCTTCTGCACCTGAACACCGGAAACTTTGATATCGCCGGTATCATCTACTACTGTGTCAACTTCCCGGTCCTTTTGATTTCGATGCGTGCCATCGGCAAAAAGTTCTTCTGGAAGACACTGTTCACGACCACTCTGATTTCTTTCTTCCTCTCCATCATCCCCGTGGTTCACGTCATGGATGACATGCTCTCGACCTGTATTGTGGGCGGCCTGGTCTCCGGTTTCGGTCTCGGCATCATGCTCCGTAACGGCGCTTCCGCCGGCGGCATGGATGTCATTGCGCTTCTGCTCATCAAGTGGAAAAAGGATTTTAGCGTCGCCAAGGTCGGCATTGGCGTCAATGTCGTGCTGTACGGCATCTGCCTCTTCCTCTTCAATGCCCAGATTGTCATCTACTCTCTGATCTGCACGGCAGTCTGCACGGTCGCAGAGGACAGAATGCACACCCAGAACATCAATGTTCTGGTCACGATTATCACGAAGAGCAAAGACACTTCGCTCGAAGAAGCGATTCTGAAGCAGCTCGGACGCGGTGTCACCACCTGGGGGGCGCATGGCGCTTACACGAATGAAGCGACCCGTGTTCTCTTCTGTGCCGTCTCGAAGTACGAAGTGCGCCAGCTGAAGACTGTGATTTACAGCATCGATCCGCAGGCTTTTGTCGTCATCAACGAGAAGGTCAGCATCGAAGGTCACTTTATCAAGCGACTGTAAGAGCCAATGTTTCAGAGGCCGTGCGCACGCGCGGCCTTTTTTTGGTCCATGCAAGCTCTGCCGGCATCCGCACGCAAAAAGGCGCTGTGCTTTCGCACAGCGCCTTTCTTCTTGCCTGTTTTTTCCTGCTAGTGCCGGTTCTCCCAGCTCTTCGGCTCTTTACCGCTCTTCTTTCTTCTTCGCGACTGCGAAGCCTGCGAGCAGCATACCGAGCGCAAGACCCGCGTAGTTCAGCGCGAGCGGCGCCTCACCGGTCTTCGGGAGACGGCGCTTTCTGCCCTGCAGCGCAGTGCCCTGCGCTGTGGTCGGCTTCTTGCCGCTGTTCTTCTCCGCAAACTTACTGTCGCCCTGCCGGTCCACGTTCTTCTGCGGGGTCGGCTCGGACTTGACAGGCTTGTTGTCGACTGTCGGCTCGGACGGCTTTGCGTTGTTCGTCGGAAGCGGTGCGACATTGTTCGGGCTGATGGTCGCGCGGTGTCCGCCGTTTCTGGTTCCGCCGC
>NZ_CALEYG010000002.1 GCF_937924975.1 uncultured Stomatobaculum sp. | reverse complement strand
CCAATCGTAAGCAAACTCTGAAACGGCATAATCCAGTTCTGCTGCAGTTTCAAAACGATACTGATAAATCAGTTCGGTCTTTAAGGTATTGTAATAGCGCTCCATCGGCGCATTGTCATACGGACAGCCCGCACGGCTCATGCTTTGAGAAATCCCGAGCTTCCGGCAATGTTGTACAAACTCTGTGGAAGTAAACTGACTTCCTTGATCCGCGTGCAAAATCAGGTTTTGTGGGATCGCCTTTGCACTCGACAACGCTTTTTCAAGCGTACGCACGGCTAGGGAACTCGTGATAAAAGAGCCGTTTTCACTGGAAACAACACTTCTGTCGTATAAATCAATCATGGAACAATTATAGCGCATGGTTCCATTTATCAGTGTCATATATGTGAAGTCGGTAACCACACACGATTCGGCTGCTCAGGAGAAAAATTCCGCTTTAATAGATTCGGGAAAATTTTATGAGCTAATCCCCGATGGTACGCAGGTCTCTTTCGGCGACAAATCAAGTGTAGTTGTAGTCCACGATTCATGTACTTGTGGACTGTTGTTTTACTCAATGAGAGTCCTTCTCTTTGCAGAAACACCCTCATCTTACGGCGCCCCATGATCCCATGGGAATCATGATATAGTGCTCGAATCCTTTGACAACAATGAGATCCATCTCAATCCGAACTCCTGCTGTTCCCCTTTTCTAATTCGGCTTTTTCACGCCGGAGACGACGAAGTTCTTCCATCATCTCCAACTGAGACTTCTCCTCATCATTGTTTTGGCATTCTTCGCGATATGAGCGTACCCAGTTGGAAACGGCGGCTCTGGATATGCCGTGCTCAGCCACAAGGCTGGCAATCGAGCGTCCGTCCTGGATGTGCGCACGAACAACTTTTCGTCTGGTTTTGTCTGATATTCGGGTCATGTGCTTTTCACCTCTGCTGACATTATAATCTATCAGGCAGAGGTGTTACAAATTCACTGTACCACTACAGAGGTGAGTTTGGGCTTTTCTTACGTGTGAAAAAACAGTCATTGAAAAGATGAGGAAGGATTTCTTTTCTCAGTATAAGGGGTAAGACAGAAGGTTTAAGAAAGTAGAGAGTGGATGATGACAGATGGTAGCCATGGATAAATACTATGAAAAAGACAAAGACAAAGACAAAGACGTTAAGGCTGCGAATACTGTAGAGGAGAGGCCTTACAAGTGTTAGGCTGAAAGTTAATAGTTACGGAGATGGTTACAGGAGATGCTTGAGTGAAGGATATTTACGAGTGGCTCTGGAAGAGTTACTTGGTATATGGTAAAATGAAAAATAAAAATGATTGGTGATGCTGTTTTGCATTAGATACACGAAAAGACTGTGTGGCGGATTAATAATGAATGTATATGATTTCGATGGGACGATTTATCGAGGCGATAGTTCAATAGATTTCTTTGTCTTCTGTGTAAAACGTTATCCCGGGATTTGCTTGGGGTTACCCAGATTTGGAATCTATTGTATTCTCTATAAGATGGGGAAGGTTTCAAAGAAAAAGTTGAAGGAGATGTACTTTCGCTTTCTGGCACAGATTGCAGATGTAGAGTGCTGTGTACAAGATTTTTGGGATCAACACGAGAGCCGTATTATGGACTGGTATTTAGAACAGAGGTACGAGACCGATGTAGTAATAACGGCCTCCCCGAGATTTTTGATTTCTGAGATCTGCGCTCGTTTGGGAATAAAAAACCTAATTGCAACCGAGGTTGATTCTACCACAGGAAAGTTTTTGAGTGAGAATTGTCACGGAGAAGAGAAGGTTAAGAGATTTCAGCATAGCTTTCCGAACGCGATACCCACTGCGTTTTATTCTGATTCTTTGTCGGATTCTCCTATGGCAAAAATAGCAAATCAAGCCTTCTTTATATCAGGTGGTCGGTGTGGGGAATGGCCTGCGGACGGAACTTGAATTTGAAAAGTTGAGGCACTTTTGCTTACGACTTTCGAGGCGAGGAATCTGAATAGATTGCGAGTCAATAGATTGATAATTGTGAAGATTAACGAGAACATCAATGGACTGTTTTAGACCTTTCTGACATGTGGAAGAACTACACAGTTGTAGAAAAGAAGTTGTTGTTTCTTGCCTGTATAAATTAACAGAGTTATCGAATGGGAGAGTTGAACGGATTAGGATTCAGGGTGCGGATAAATATAGTGATTGGCTTGTGAGTGCTTAAAACTAATCTATCTTTGAGGGGGTGTCTCAAAAGTGAAAAAATACCTGAAACTATTGCGAGCCAAGCATTATTTTAAGAATGCATTGGTGTTTACTCCGCTATTTTTCAATAGAACTATTTTCACCTCAAAAGCAGCAAATGCGCTGATTGGATTTGTGGCTTTCTGCCTCATATCCTCAGCTGTTTACATATTCAATGACATTCAGGATGCGCCGAAAGATCGACTTCACCCAACGAAAAAAAAGAGACCCATTGCCAGCGGTGCGGTAAGTATCTTCCGGGCCAAGACAATTGGTATGTTCTGCTTGATTCTATCGATAGCTCTTTCTCTTTATGTTGGAAGTTTGATGAGCGTTCTCTTGCTGCTGCTGTATTTCGCGCTGAATATTCTATACAGTTTAGGTCTTAAAAACAGACCGCTTATTGATGTTGTTATTTTGGCTTCCGGTTTCATTATCCGTGTTATATTCGGGGCCGCTCTGACCAACATACCGATTTCAGGGTGGCTCTATCTTACGATATGGACAGGAGCATTTTATATGGGGCTCGGCAAGCGTCGTAATGAGATACAGAAGCAGGGCGATGAAGGAGAGACACGTCCGGTATTGAAATATTACACATATAGCTTTCTCGATAAGAATATGTATGTATGCGTAGCTCTGTCTATTGTTTTTTACGCACTTTGGGCAGTTGAACGTGATAACCCTCTTTTTCTTTGGTCTGTTCCAATCATGATGATTATTCTTATGAAATACAGTTTAGATATAGAGGGAAACTCTGACGGAGATCCAATCGAAGTCATCACTCACGATAAAACTCTCATTTTACTTGTGGCAATCTTTGTAGCCTATTTGGGATTCATCCTTTACTTCTAAATTGTCAGAAAAATTAATACGAATCATCGATGGAGCTGTTTGAGTGTATAGTAGACTTGGAGCTTATCGCAATAATAATGCAAATAAACAGTAGGAGGTGCATCTGATTTTATCGTAAAGACTTATTTTGGTGCGAGGAATAATGCATTGGAATATAGAGGCTTTTAGCCTTGTGCATTACGATTCGGAGATGAAACTATAGAACATATTGCTTGGGGATGTACAGTTCTGTTTTGATGCTTGAGGTAAATAAATGAAATTGGCTAAAATGATTCACAAACTCTTGGTTGTTTATATGACGCTTCCTATCCTGATATTTATTCTTGGATGGATAAAACCATTCATTTCAATACCGGCAGCTGCTATCGTTGTGATAATGGCATACCGCTTTTTAATGGACGAATCGTTTGTGGAGAAGGCACCGAATGTTACAAAAAAGGACATTGAAACGCTAATTTTTGCAGGAATCATCATACTTCTTTGGGTATATCTTTCGGGGGTCGGAAAGTTTGTCTATCAGAATTGGGACCACATTTTTCGCAACTCGATATTTGAGCTGCTTGTGAATAATGAATGGCCTATAATCAAGACATTTCCATTAAATGGCAGAGACACTCCTTTACTGTTTGTCTATTATATCGGCTTTTGGATGCCTGCTGCTATTGTTGGAAAACTGTTTGGACTCACTGCGGGATATGTTTTTCAGATATTTTGGGCATGCATTGGACTTTGGTTGTTCTTTTGGCTCATATGCTGTTTTCTAAGAAGGATTTCTCTCCTACCACTTTTGATTTTAATATTCTTTAGCGGACTTGATGTACTGGGGACAGCAATACTTACCGGGAAAGAGATTTCATTGTTTTCGGGTGAACACCTCGGTTGGTGGGCAGGAATGCAGTTTTCTAGTTTTACAACACAGCTTTTTTGGGTATTTAACCAGGCAATACCGGGATGGATTCTCACGGTTCTCATCCTTTCTCAGGAAAAAAATAAATATATCGTATTCCTTTTGGGAATTAGTTTAATTTTTTGTCCGTTACCGTTTATCGGATTGCTGCCGTTTGTTGTATTTGTGTTGCTTCGTAATGTGAGGAACCAGAATAATATAAAAACCTCATTTGTTGATATGTTTTCAATAGAGAATCTCTTGGGGGGTGGGGTGTCCGGTATTCTCACCTATTTATATTTCAAGGCGAATTCTAGTGGACAGCACGTTGTTTTTATTCCTGTTGCTAGCACGCAGAACGTCGGGTTTTTCTTTAATGTTGTTTTATTCCTTCTGCTTGAAGTGGGGGTTTATGTGCTTGCTATATACAAGTATCAAAAGAAGAATCCGTTGCTCTACATTGCGTTTATATATCTCTGCACTTGCCCGCTTATTGACATTGGATATGGTGGCGACTATTGCATGAGGGCCTGTATACCTGCTCAGGTAGTCATTTTTTTGTTGGTTGTAAAAACTATATATGAATCTAGACAAAAGAAAGACACGATTACTGTTATTGCCCTTACCGTGCTTTTGAGCATTGGAGCCGTTACTTCGGTGCACGAGATTAATCGTACAATACAAAATACGATAGAGCGTTTTCGCTCCAATCTTCCGGTATACGCTGATACACTCTCGGAAGAGGAACTCATGATGGGAGAAAAGGGAACTAACTTTAGGGGAGACGCGCTGAATAGTATATTCTGTAAGTATTTTGCACGCTAATTCCGGGTGAATTAGCGTGGGTAGTTGTAAGGAGTCGGTATTTCCCGAAAATGCATGAATCTAAGCATTTTCGGGATTTTTTGGGTGAAGGTTTATGGTTTAAGAGAAATGAAAAAGTTATGACTGCGCCGGAAGCGACTGATTAAAACAGACATGAAGACACAGGATACCAGAGACTGATTTGAGAGTATACTTCTTTAGAGCTGCCGATAAATGTATTCCGTACTTTAGAAACAGAATGGGGAAGTGTAGAGCCATAACTGCAAGTGACCGATACAGCAGATTTTGTATCTTGCTTCATTACATGATAGGATTCAACCCAATATACCAAGGATGATTGCTGTGGAGAAAGGAAAGCTATGAGAGAAAGGGTGAAAGGACTTACTTATTTCATCATTGCAATCTTGGTAATGCTGAGTTTATACCTTGCCAATTTTTTCGCATCGCTTTATGTTCCTTCACGGCAACTTTTTCTGGACACCGACCGCCTGAATGAAGGGAAAGTCATGGCTTTTGTCTATGACGAGGCACCGGCTGAATTACTGCTTGCCGGAGAGAATTGGTACACAGGTGAAATTCAGAGCGACGGCGCAGCAAAACGGATGGAGGTGCGGATTCGAGGCGGCGCACCGGTTTCCTGTGTGGTCGGCGGAGAAGAGAAGCGAATGCAGCCGGTCAGCCGCTATAGCAGCTCGAAGTATTATGTCGGGACGTATTGTATTTCGCTCGGCGGAAACGGGACGAAGCGTTTGCCCGTCGCCGCGGCCTTGTTCTTCCTGCTTTTCGGCCTCTTTGTCTTAGCCTTCCGTGAAAATGTGCGGGCTAAGAGCAGTTTCAAGGTGTTTGTTTACACAGAGTATGCCGTCAAGGCGATCGGACGGAAACCCATTTTGTTTTCTTTTTTGGTAAGTGCGGTCAGCCTCCTTATTTTCTACGGCTGTGACTTAATCGTCATATCCGACAGCATCATTCTCTGGCAAAAGGGCATCGATATTTTTCAGCTCTTTGCCTGCATCAACCCCTATAAGAATGTAGAACTCTACTTATGGCAGTACGAGGGCATGATGCTTGCGGGCTACGGTCTGCCGTCCTACCTTCTGTACCCGACGCTTCCCTGGTTTCAGCCGGGCGCGTATCACTGGTTACAGTCGTTCCTCTACAAAATGCTCAACATGCTTCTGATGAACGGAACGGTGCTCTCGCTGATGAGTTTCCTCCTGGAGCGGGGTTTTCTCAAAAAGAGCGCGCGCGGGAAGTCTACTATTTCTCTGTCTTTAATCCGCTTTGCTTCTGGATTGCCATCATCTTTATTCAGTTTGACATGCTGCCGGTTTACTGCACTTTGCTTGGGCTCTTGTTGCTCTCGGATGTGCAAAAGAACAAGTGGAGCGCCGCGCTCTTTCTCGGCTTCGGTGTGGCCTGCAAGGTGACTTACCTCATGCTGCTGCCGAGCATGGCCTTCCTCATGCTGACGCTATTTGTGCGAGATAGGAAAGCGAGAAAGGATTGGCTCCTCTTTGGTCTCGCTTTCGGGCTTTTGCTCTTTGTCTTTCTGTTGTTGCCGCGCATCTTACCGACGCCGCTTCGCTTTGCTTACCGGGATCTGCCGCAGACCAAACGTCTCTGGAGGCTTGCCTTCCCCTTGGTCAGCACGGAGATCAGAACCTATGCGGCAATTGTGGGACTGGTGATTGCCTTCCTCTGGAGCGTGCTTCACTGGGATACCAAGGCAGCCATGCCCATCCAGATTTTGAGGACGGTGCTCATGTTGGCGGTCATTATGTTTACCTTCTCAACGCTTACCTTATCCACGCCCTCCTTTTATCTGGTCTCGCTCCCGGCCTTTGTGCTCCTTATGCGGCAGAGCCGGAACCGCTATGAGTGCGTGCTGAAATCGATTCTTTCTCTCTTCGTGGTCACGCAGGTTCTGCTGCGCCCGGAGGGCGATATCACGGCGACTCTCTGGTTCTTCGGGAAAACACCTGTCTTTACCCGCGTCTTGCAGGCGGTCGAGGCGAGCGGCAAGGCGCTCTGGTGGAAGTCGTTTCTCTACAGCGTCTCCTATGGGGCCATGCTGGTCTATTTAAAATTATTCTGGGATTTGGTCTGCAAGCTAGTGGAGAGCTGGCAGGGGGAATAAGCGACAAAAAAAATAATGAGCTGGTATGCTTCAGTGTTAGAGGAGAAGATCTACAAATGTGTATTATTTTCTTGAAATGATTGGTTTATACAGTTCGTTAGAGAAGGGAGGAATTACGGATGGATGCGGACAGCTTAAAGTTTATGCTGGATATAGGAGAAACTGTAGCGGTTGAGTTTAAACGATGTGGAAATGGAATCACAAATGATGTCTATGAAACAGTTTGTTCATTCTTAAATCGCTTTGGCGGGGATATCTTGCTTGGAGTATTAGATGATGGAACAGTAAATGGGATGCCGAAGAGTGTGGCAGAGGATAATGTTCGTAATTTTATCAAATGTATTGGAAATTCGGATCTTTTTTCTCCAACGGTATACTTGGCACCGGAAATCATCGAATACCAGGGAAAACATATTATTCACATCCATGTTCCTCCGAGTTCCGAAGTGCATAGCTACAAAAAGGTGCTTTATGACAGGGTTAACGATGCAGATATTAAAGTGACAGCCACGTCACAGATAGCACAAATGTACATTCGAAAGCAAAATGTCTTTACTGAGAAAAAGATATATCCCTATATTAGGATTGATGACTTCCGCTTGGATCTATTGCCACGCCTGAGAATTATGGCAGATAATAATAGCGGGAATAACCATCCTTGGAGAAACATGTCTGATGAAGAGTTAATGAGAAGTGCCGGTTTGTATGGGAAGAATCTAGAAACGGGAGATGTAGGATATAACCTGGCCGCTGTTATGCTTTTGGGTAAGGATGATGTAATTGCAGATGTAGTACCGGCGTATTTAACAGATGCGCTTCTTCGTAGAGATAATGTTGATCGATATGATGATAGGGAAATTATTAAGACCAATCTAATTGAGAGCTATGAACAGCTCATGGAATTTGGAAAGAAACACCTTCCTGATAAATTCTATTTAGAAGATGATCAAAGAAAAAGCCTAAGAAGTATTATCACACGCGAGATGATAGCAAATACATTGATACATCGAGAATATACGAGCTCATATCAAGCAAAATTTATTATAGGCAGAGAATATATGCGTGTTGAAAATGCAAATAGGGCAGTACAAGAAGCGGTACTAACACCAGAGGCAATGGAGCCTAATCCCAAAAACCCAATTATTGCTTCCTTTTTTAGAAATATTGGGTATGCGGATCAGTTAGGGTCAGGTGTGAGAAATTTATTTAAATATAGTAAAAACTACTCGGGAGAAGATCCTAAGTTCGAGGAAGGTGACATCTTTCGGATTACAGTCGCAATCCCCCAATCGACCACCCAATCGACCACCCAATCGACCACCCAATCGACCACCCAATCGATAGGTCAGCTCTCTTTGTTTCCAATGATGGAGCCGCGATTATTGAAATTGTTAGAGCAAGAACCTGAAATTTCACAAAAAAAGATTGCAGAAAAGCTCGAAATGAATCTAAATACAGTAAAGTACTATATGAGAAAGCTGCAAAATGCGGGAATGCTTGCTCGTGAGGGAACACCGCGTAAGGGAAGGTGGATTGTAAAAAAATAAAAAGCGCCGCCCCGGACAGGATAACTGCCGGGGCGGCACTTTCGTTTGTTATATGCGGGATTTTCGACTCCTTACTCATTGCTCCATGTTCAGTAGCTCATCCATGGTTTTGACGACTACTTTTCCCTCTTTGAACTGCTGCATGGAGCGCTCAAGTTTGGCAAGGTACTCTGCATTGCGACGCAGTTTCTCAATTCTGCAATCCTTTGCTTCGCTGATTGCAATAAGATACTGATTGTGCGGGCGGGAATTCATGAGATTCTCCTTTCTTACGTGAAGAGGCACACATTTCGATGTATATTTCGGAGAAGGACAGTGTGCTTATGAGCTTTGCTCCGTTTTCTTTGCTTCCCGCAGCTCGAGCAGCCGCTCAAACTGAATTTTAACGAGCGTGCCCACCGGCACGGCGAGCAGCATGCCGAGAACGCCGCCCACGGCACCGCCGACCAGGAGGGAGGCGATGACCAGCAGCGGGTGTATGTCAATGCTGGAGCTTAAGAGCCGCGGGTTAATCACATTGCCGTCCAGGGTCTGGATCACAAAGAGGGCTATGAGCGCTGTGACAAGGCGCGTGTAATCGCCGTAGAGGACACAGACCAGGGCGGTGCTGCCGTAAGCGACAAAGGGCCCCACATAGGGAATCAGATTGCCGAGGCCTGTCAGGATGCCGATGATGAGCCCGTAGCGCACGCCGATGATGCTGAGCGACACACTGACCAGGACAGCCATGATGAGCGCATCGATCACCTGGCCGCGGACATAGCCCGCGAAGGCGCGGTCCGCGTCCGAGAAGAAGACGGAGAGCGCCCGGTTGATGCGCTGCCCGAAGAGAACCTTGGAGGCTCGCTTCCAGTAGCGGAGTATGTTCTCGCCGTCCAGGAGAAAGTAGACACAGAAGATGAGCGAGAAGAGGAGGTTCGAGAAGAAACTGCCCATGTTGTTGACGCTCGACAGCATGGAGCCGAGGAAGCGTTCCGCAAGGCGCATCAGGTTCGAGACGGCGCCTTGCAAATAGGCCGTAAAGTCGTTTCCCGCGACAGGGAGCGTGGAGAGCTTCTGCAGCACGTCCTGATAGAAGTTTGAAATCGCGAGACTAAGCTCTTTGGTCATGCGCCAGAGGTCGCTCAAATTGGCGAGCTGCACACTGCTGCTGAGTGCCGAGATGAGGAGGGAGAGCAGCAGGGTGAGGGCAAGCAACACCAGCACAAAAGTAAGGAGGACGGCGAGTCCCCGGAAGGGGTGTGCTTTGCCCTGTTTCGCGGGACGGCGCAGTGCGCGCGGCAGGAGGTCCCGGAACCCTTCGAGGCGCTGCTCGAAAAAGTTCACTGCGGGGCTCAGGAGATAGCAGAGCGCAAAGCCGGTGAGTAAAGGGTGTAGAACAACCCGGAACCAGTAGAAAAAGCCGGTGACAGCGCCCCAGATTTCCGGAAGATGGTCAATGGCGCGGCTGCCGCAGTAGAGCAGGAGCGCGGTAATTAAAACGTAGAGCGAAATCAGAATATAGCGAAAGTTGAATAGTTTTTTCCAGTCCATAGGAATCCCTCAGAAAGTCCGCGTGCTTTTGCCCTATTATAAGGGCTGGATTTTTTTCTGACAATGGTCGTATAATAATCATAGAATACAAAGGGGGTACTTATGGGACAGATCAAAGTGACAACTTGCCCGATTGAGGGACTGTATGTGATTGAGCCCGCGGTGCACGGCGATGCGCGCGGCTACTTTATGGAGACGTATAACCGTCGCGATATGGAAGAGGCGGGACTCAACCTGAATTTCGTGCAGGACAATCAGTCGGCCTCCAAGAAGGGTGTGCTGCGCGGTCTTCACTTTCAGAAGGAATTTCCGCAGGGCAAGCTGGTGCGCGCCATTCGCGGCCGTGTCTTTGATGTCGCGGTGGATTTAAGACAGACATCCGAGACCTTCGGGCAGTGGTACGGCGTGGAACTTACCGAGGAGAATAAGAAGCAGTTCTATATCTCCGAGGGCTTTGCGCACGGCTTTCTGGTGCTCTCCGACTATGCGGAGTTCTGCTATAAGGTGACGGATTTTTATCACCCGGGCGATGAGGGCGGTCTCGCGTGGAATGACCCGGAGATCGGCATCCGCTGGCCGGAGCTCATCGGTGCCTACCCGGGTTCCGCGGATGCCTCGGGCTACACGCTTTCGGACGGCACACATCTCACGCTGAGTGATAAGGATCAGACTTGGGAGACTCTTAAAAACACGCATCACTTCTGAGGAAGAGAGCGGTTTGACTTTGGGAGGCACACGCATGAAACAGGTATCACAGGAGGCGCGCTACCGGCAGATGATGGAGGAGCCGGTGCACACACTGATTCCGCGTCTCGCCGTTCCCACCATCGTCTCCATGCTGGTCACCGCGGTCTACAACATGGCGGACACCTACTTTGTGTCGCAACTCGGCACCTCGCCCTCCGCGGCGGTCGGCGTGGTCTTTTCGCTGATGACGGGCATCCAGGCGGTGGCCTTCATGATAGGCATGGGCTGTGGAAATGAAATTGCGCGTTTGCTCGGGCAGAAGGAAGTAGAGGAGGCGGAGCGCTATGTGGCGACCGGCTTCTTTACGGAGCTCCTGGTCGGTACCCTGCTTGCGGTTCTCGGCATCACGTTTGCGGGGCAGCTGGTCTATCGGCTCGGCTCCACGCCGACCATAGCGCCCTACGCCGCGGCCTACACGCGCTATGTACTGCTCGGCGTGCCTTTTTTCATGTGCTCGCTCGGCATGAACAATATGCTCCGCTTCCAAGGCAATTCGTTTTATTCCATGCTCGGAATCGCGACCGGCGGCGTCCTCAATATCTTTTTGGACCCGCTCTTTATCTATGTGTTTCGGCTGGGAATCGCCGGTGCGGCGATTGCGACTGTCATCAGCCAGATTATTTCGTTCTTCATCCTGGTTTGGCAGTGCAACTGTATGCCGGCCTGTCTCAGTATACGGCTTAGGCGCTTCTCGCCGAGTCTCGAGCGCTACCGGAACATGCTGCGCTTTGGACTCCCGAGCCTTGCGCGGCAGGGCATTGCGAGCATCTCGGTCATTGTGGTCAACTTTGCGGCGCAGCCCTACGGCGATGCGGCAATCGCGGCGATTGCCATTGTGTCGCGGGTTGCCATGTTCATGAATTCCGCCATCATCGGCTTCGGGCAGGGCTTTCAGCCTGTCTGCGGCTTTAACTACGGCGCAGGTAATTATAAGCGCGTGGAGCAGGCCTATAACTTCAGCCTTCGCGTTTGCTTCAGCGCCCTGCTCTTCATGGGAGCTCTGGTGTTCTTCAACGCGGAGCGTGTGATGATGCTCTTTCGAAAGGATCCTGAGGTCCTTGCGGTCGGAACGCTGGCCTTACAGCTCCAGTCCCTAAGCATACCGCTCGCGGCGCAGATTACCATGGCGAATATGTTCTCGCAGACCACGGGCTACAACTTCCGGGCGACTGTCGTGGCCTTACTCCGCCAGGGCATATGCCTGATTCCGATTCTCCTGATTCTGCCGCGTTTGCTCGGCGTACGGGGCATTCAGGCCGCACAGCCGCTCAGCGATATCTTTTCGGCGATCATTGCCTTCCTGATTACCAAGAGCATCCTGGATGAGATGCGGCAAAAGACGGCCGAGCAGGAAAGACAGTGAATTCTTGAAAAGTGCTTGCACAGTAGGGAGAAGTGTGATATAAAATTAGGGCACGCGTTAAGAAAAACGCAGCCCGCAGGTGTAGTTCAATGGTAGAACACCAGCCTTCCAAGCTGGATACGTGGGTTCGATTCCCATCACCTGCTCTTGAGTCTGTAGCTCAGCAGGATAGAGCAACGGCCTTCTAAGCCGTGGGTCGGGGGTTCGAATCCCTTCAGGCTCGTTGGGATTCCCCGGAATCTCGCAACGCGAATATGGTGGGTATGGCGCAGTTGGTTAGCGCGCCAGATTGTGGATCTGGAGATCCAGGGTTCGAGCCCCTGTACCCACCCGATGAAAGAGCACCCGAGAGGGTGCTCTTTTTTACATAAAATATAAACGAGCAAAACAATGACAATGCTTTGCATTTTTTTAGTGTTGTGAATATAATGTCATTAACAGAACGGAGGTGCATTACATGGCAAGTACAAATCTTAATATTAGAACCGATAAAGATGTTAAGGAACAGGCAGAGCAGATTTTTGCGGAACTTGGAATTAATATGAGTACGGCTGTCAATATGTTTCTCAGAACAACGATACGAGAGAACGGGATTCCCTTTGCCTTAAAGTTGGAAACGCCGAATGAGTTGACAGCGGCTGCCATTGCCGAAGGTAGACGGATTGCCTCTGATGACAGTGTAAAAGGTTACACAGATATGGATGAGCTTAAGGCAGCGCTGGGAGTATGAAGTACGAAATCAAGTTTACCGGTCAGTTTAAACGTGATTTAAAACAGGCGAAGAAACAGAACAGAAATTTGGATAAATTGTTTGAAGTTATCAATAATCTGGCAGAGGGTAATACTTTAGGTGAAAAGTACCGAGATCATGAGCTGGCAGGTAATTATAAAGGGGTAAGAGAATGTCACATAGAGCCGGACTGGTTATTGATGTATGAAATGAAAGAAAGGTTGCTGATTCTTATGCTATATCGCTTGGGAACGCACTCGGAACTTTTCAAGAAGTGACGAAGGAGTAGGAAAATGTGCTTTTCAATCAGGCTTTTGGCGGAAGAGAAAAGGATTGCTGAGTCTTACGCGAAAATGCGTAGTATGTCGCTTGAAGAGGCATTTAAGCAGGCGCTTTTTGAGCGAATTGAAGATGCGTATGATGTTGCTGTGGCTGCTGCAGTGTATGCAGAGTACGAAATGAGCGGGCGTAAGAGTAGGCCGATTTCCGAACTGTGGGAAGAAGTGTTCGATGACCGCTGCGAATCATAGGAACCAAAAAAGAGCCTCTCGGCTCTTTTTTGGTTCCGTAGTTCTCTTTGCTTACTGCGCCTTGACTTCCTTCCAGAGTTCGTCGTAGAGCGCATCGCCCTCTTCGCCGAGGTACTGGAACACTTCGCACTTTGCGAGGTCCGCATCGTCCGGGAAGAGCGCCTTGTTGTTCTGGAGTTCCGGGGAGAGCAGCTCAAACGCGGCCTTGTTCGGGGTCGGGTAGGTGATGTACTCGAAGTTCTCCTTTGCGATGTCCGCGCGGCAGAGGAAGTCAATCCACTTCTCTGCGTTCTCCTTGTGGCGCGCGTTCTTCGGGATGACCCAGCTGTCAATCCAGACATTCGAGCCTTCCTTCGGAATCACATACTTGAGGTCAAAGTTTGCGCCGGAAGCCTTGACTTCCTTCTGGACATAGAGCATTTCGCCGGAGTAGATGACTGCGAGCGCTGCCTCGCCGCCGATCATCTTGTCGCGCACCTGGTCAATGACATAGGCCTGCACGAGCGGTTTCTGGGCAATCAGCTTGTCCTTGACGGCCTCGAGCTGGGTCTTGTCGGTCGTGTTGATGTCGTAGCCGAGGAGCTTCTCGCCGACCATGAAGGCATCGCGGACGGAGTCCTGCATGAGAATGTTGTTCTGGTACTTCGGGTTCCAGAGATCGGCCCAGCTGGTCGGCGCCTCGGACTCCGGCACCATCGAGGTGTTGTAGAGGATGCCGACCGTGCCCCAGCAGTAGGGAACCGAGTACTTGTTCTCGGGGTCAAAGCCCTTGGACTTTTCGAGATACTTCGGGTCAATGTTCTTGTAGTTCGGGATCTTATCGAAGTCAATCGGCTGAATCAGATCCTTCTCAATCATCTTCTGGATGATGTAGTCGGAGGGGCAGACCACATCGTACTGGACTGCGCCCGCCTCAATGATCGGGAGCATCTCCTCATTGGTCTCGAAGGTGTCGTAGACGACCTTGATGCCGGTCTCTTTCTCAAACTCCTTCACGACATTTTCGCCGATGTACTCGCCCCAGTTGTAGACATAGAGCGTGTTGTCATCCTTCGCGGACTTCTGACCGCAGCCGCTGAGCGCGAGGCCGAGCGCCGCGAGAACCGCCGCCGAGAGCGCGCGCGTCAAAATGCTTCTTTTTGTCATAGTGAATCCCCCTTATGCTTGCTTTGAATTTTTTGCAGACGGCATGAAGTTTGCGACGAGAAGCAGAAGAAGAACTGCCGCAAAGATGATGGCCGAGAGTGCATACATGCTGGGCACAATGCCGCGCCGCACCTGTGAGTAGATCAGCGTCGACAGGGTATCGATACCCGCGCCCTTGGTGAAGTGGGTGATGATGAAATCATCGAGCGACATTGTGAAGGCGAGCAGGAAACCGGAGAGCACGCCGGGCACAATGTCCGGAAACACGGTATAGAAAAAGGCCTGGCGCGGTGTTGCGCCGAGATCCATGGCCGCCTCATAGGCGGAGCGATTGGTCTGCTGTAATTTCGGCAGCACGGAGAGCAGCACATAGGGCACGTTGAAGGTGATATGACTGATCAGCACCGTGTGGAAGCCGAGCGTGAAGCGGAACGCGATGAAGGCGAGCATCAGCGAGATGCCGGTCACAATGTCGGCGTCCAGCATCGGAATGTTGTTTAAGCCTATCATCAGGTTGCGGCCGGTGCGCTTCATCGCGTGGAGGCCGATGGCCGCCGCCGTGCCGAGCACGGTCGCGATGAGAGCGGAGAGGAAGGCAATCAGCAGGGTGTTATAAAAGGCTCGCATGATGGTGGCGTTCGAGAAGAGTTCGCCGTACCAGCGGAGCGTAAAGCCGCCCCAGCGCGTTCGCGATTTACTCTCGTTAAACGAGAGCACAATCATCGTAAAAATGGGGAGGTAGAGAAAGAGGAGCATGAGCACCAGATAAAAGTCCCCGATAAAGCGTCGTATGCGTTTGTTCATCAGAATGCCGTCCCCTCTCCGTTTTTATCGTAGCGCGCGAGCACTGTCATGCTGAGCAGGATGAAGACCAGCATCACAATCGAGAGACCGCTGCCGAGGTTCCAGTTGCTCGCCTTGGTGAATTCGGTCTCGATCACATTGCCGATCAGCAGGATCTTGCTGCCGCCGAGAATGTTGGAAATCACAAAGGTTGTGAGCGCCGGGACAAAGACCATCGTGACGCCGCTCACGATGCCGGGCACCGAGAGGGGCAGCCAGATGCGCCAGAGAGTCTGGAGTGAAGAGGCTCCTAAATCCCGTGCAGCCTCGACCACGCTGTCCTCAATCTTGCACATCGTATTGTAGAGCGGAAGCACCATGAAGGGCAGGAAGTTATAGACCATGCCGAGCACAATCGCGGTCGGCGTGTTGATAATCGCAATCGGCGGCAAATGCAGCGCACCGAGAATGCCGTTGATCACGCCGTTTTTCTCGAGCAGCGTCTGCCACGCGAGTGTGCGGAGCAGAAAGTTCATCCACATCGGCAGGATGAAGATGAAGACCACGAAATTCGCCCGGCCTATCTTCTTGCCGCGCAGAATGAGCGCGAGCGGGAAGGCGAGCAGAAAGCAGATCAGCGTGCTTACGAACGAGAGCAGCAGCGAGAGCTTCAGGGCCTTCAGGTGGTTGTGCTCCACAATCGAAAGCACATTGTCCAGGGTGAAGGCGCCGCTACGGTCGGTCAGACCGAAGACAAAGACCAGCGCGAGCGGAATCACGATAAAGCCTATCATCCAGACCAGATAGGGGAGAGCCAGGAGTCTTGCCTTCTTATTCATTGACAATTGCCTCCTCGTCCTCGGAGGCGGGCTTATTCATAATCTGGATGTTGAAGGGGTCGACCGTGATGCCGACCGCCTGCCCGAGCTCGAACATGCGGGTGGACTGCACGAGCCACTCGTAGCCGTTTTCGGTGGTCACTTCCATCTCGTAGTGCACGCCCTTGAAAATCGAGTGGGTCACATGGCCGGTCAAAATGCCGTCCTCCGGCTTCACGAGCTCCACATCCTCCGGGCGAATCACGACATCGACCGGTTTGTTCTGGCCGAAGCCCTTGTCCACGCAGCGGAAGTTTGCGCCGAAGATATTCACGAGCTCGTCATGCACCATGGTCGCGCCGATGATGTTGGAGTCGCCGATGAAGTCCGCGACGAAGGCATTTTCCGGCTCGTTGTAAATCTGCTCCGGCGTGCCCATCTGCTGGATATAGCCCTGATTCATGACGACAATGGTGTCGGACATCGTGAGGGCCTCTTCCTGGTCGTGGGTCACATAGACAAAGGTGATGCCAAGTTCCTTTTTCAGGCGAATCAACTCGTACTGCATGTCCTGGCGGAGCTTTAAGTCGAGGGCGCCGAGCGGCTCGTCGAGGAGCAGGAGGCGAGGTTCGTTCACAATGGCGCGCGCAATCGCGATACGCTGCTGCTGGCCGCCCGAGAGGGAGTTCACATCGCGCTTCTCGAAGCCGGAGAGATTCACGAGCTTTAAGGCATAGCGGATTTTGTCGTCGATGTAGGCCTTGCTCTTCCCTTTGATTTTGAGGCCGAAGGCAATATTTTCCGCGATGCTCATATGCGGGAACAGCGCGTATTTCTGGAACACCGTGTTCAGTTGACGGCGGTTCGGTGGGAGAGAAGAGATATCCTGCCCGTCAAACATGACCTTGCCGCTGTCCGGCATCGTGAAGCCGCCGAGGATGCGGAGCGTCGTGGTCTTGCCGCAGCCCGAGGGGCCGAGCAGAGTCACGAACGAGTTTTCCGGGACGGTTAAATTCAAATCGTCGAGCACCATTTCTCCGTCGAAGGACTTGGAAATGTGCTGCAGATCCACCAGTGTTGACATAAACTTGTGATCTCCTCTCTCGATTCAAAAGGACGGCGGTGCGCTGACATAGAGCAGCGTGCAACCGGTCCTGGAACTGACATAGTGATTCTTTTCAGAGCGATAGTAAAAACTCTCGCCCTTTTTGACGCGGCGAGTCTCATTGCCGAGGTGCAGTTCCAGGCTGCCGCTCAGCACATAGCCGAATTCCTCGCCGGCGTGCGGGGCGTCCTCCGCCATGCGGCCGCCCGGCTCCAGGGTCAGGAGTATGGGCTCCATCATATTTTTCTGGGCGTTCGGAATGAGCCAGCAGATGTGGTTCCGAAGCTCGCTGTCCTGCTTCTCGAAGTAGTCCGTCTTCCGGAATACAAGCTGCTCCGGTTCCTTTTCGCTGAAAAAATCCGCGGGTGTGGTGCCGAGGCACTGCAGGATGTCCATCAGCGTCACGATGGACGGAGAAGTCAGATCGCGCTCCAGTTGGGAGATGAACCCCTTGGAGAGCTCGGCGCGGTCCGCGAGTTCTTCCTGCGTCAGATTGTTCAGGATGCGCAGTCGCCTGATTTTCTCACCGATCTCCAAGAACAGCCTCCTTAAACTTTTGGTTTAGTAAAAATAAACTCACCGGTACGATTATACAGGTTTTCAAAGGGGTGTCAATAGAATTTTCGGAGGGCTTGTGCTAGAATGAGCGGGAAGAAAACAGACGGAAAACCCCTTGATGTTGCGCGCATTGCGCGGTGAGGAGAGACAATGAAAAACTATGTGGCGTATGTGGGATCCTACTCCTATACGGGAAAGGCAAAGGGCATCACAATCTTCGATGTGGATGTGGAGCACGGCAGCTTTCGGGAGCGCGCGGAAGTGGAAGTGGACAATGCCTCCGATATCGTCGTATCGAGTGACCGGCGCATGCTCTACGCCGTGGAGGACTACGGCGTGGTCGCATTTCGCATTCTGCCGGACGGCGGTCTGGTGCGCGTCTCGAGCAAAAAGGTGAACGGCATGCGGCCGCACCATATCTGCGTAGACCAGGAGGGCAAGTATCTCTATACCTCGGGCTACCATGACGGAAAACTCACGATACTTCGCCTGGATCCGGACGGCGCGGTCGGCTCCATCGTGGACGAGGTCTACCACAAGGGACTCGGCTCGATTGCGGAGCGAGGTTCGAGAGCGCACATCACCTGTTCGAAGCCGACCCGCGACATGCGCTTTGTGATGTCGGCCGATCCCGGCATCGACCAGGTGAGCATCTACCGCTTTACGGGAAGACCGGGGGAGATCCGGCTTGTGGATGCGATTCGGACGGCGCGCGGCTCCTCGCCTTATTTCTTTACCTTCTCGAAGGACAATCGCTTCCTCTATCTGCTCTTTGATATGACGAATGCGATCGATGTGTACCGCTACACGGTCTCCGAGGACAGAGGGATGCCGGAGTTCACGAAGCTTCAGACCGTTTGCACGACAGGCGACAATGCACCGGGCTCTCTGAACGCCGCGACCTGCATGACCTTTACCGCGCACGACCACTATATTTTCGTGGGCAATGCGGGCGATAACAGCGTGACGCTCTTCTCGCGGGATGCGGAGACAGGTCTTCTCACGGCGGAATTCAATCTCCCGATCAGCGGCGAGTACCCGAAGGATATTGCGGTGTTCCCGGACGGGCAGCACATTGTGAGCGTGAATCACGAGAGCGGGACCCTCTCGTTCTTCAAGGTCGACTACGAGAAGAAACTGATTGTCATGAATACAAATGAAATTCCGGTGAGCCAGCCGAACTGCTGCGTCATTGTGCCGGTCGGAGAGAATGCGTAAATGGCGGGCAGCATATTCGGAACCCTGTTTCGCGTGAGCACCTTCGGGGAGTCGCACGGCACGGCGCTCGGCGCGGTGATTGACGGTTGCCCGGCGGGACTTCCGCTCTCGGCGGAGGAGATTCAGGCCTATTTAAATCGCAGAAAGCCGGGGCAGTCCGCGTTTACGACCCCCAGAAAGGAGGCGGATGCCTGCGAAATTCTCTCCGGTGTCTTTGAGGGGAAGACCCTCGGCACACCGATTGCGGTTCTGGTGCGCAATAAAGACCAGCACTCGGCGGACTATCAGGCCATTTGGGATTGCTACCGCCCGGGACACGCGGACTTCGGCTTTGATCGAAAATTCGGCTTTCGAGACCCAAGAGGCGGCGGCAGAAGCTCGGGGCGGGAGACCATAGGCCGGGTGATCGGCGGGGCCATCGCGGCGAAGCTCCTCGCGGAATTCGGCATCCGCGCCTTTGCCTATGTGAGTGCGGTCGGTGCAATCGAGGCAGCGACCTTCGACGAAGCGGTCTGTGCGGAAAACCCGCTCGGCATGCCGGATGCGGAAGCCGCGGCGCGCGCTGCGGCATATTTAAAAGAAGTGATGCAAGACAGAGATTCGCTCGGCGGCACGGTGAGTTGCCGCGTCACGGGAATGTTCCCGGGGATCGGCGAGCCGGTCTTTGATAAGCTGGATGCAGAGCTCGCGAAAGCAGTCATGAGTATCGGCGCGGTGAAGGGAGTTGAGTTCGGCGACGGCTTCGGTGTGAGTATCAGGCGCGGCAGCGAAGATAACGACGCCTTCCGCCCGGGCAAGAACGGCATCGAAAAAAAGAGTAACCACGCGGGCGGTATGCTCGGCGGCATTTCGGACGGCAGCGATATTCTGCTCCGGGCGGCCGTGAAGGCGACACCCTCCATCGGTTCCCCGCAGGAGACCGTAAACAAAAACGGCGAGCCGGTCACAATCGAGATTCAGGGGCGGCACGATCCGACCATCATGCCGCGGGCTGCGGTTGTGGTCGAGTCCATGGTCAATCTGGTGCTCGCGGATTTGCTCCTTCGAAACAGCGTGAGCACGGTTCTGAAACTCAAGAGAGCGGTCGGGCTCATCTAAGGGAAATGCGGTCGGAAACACGGAAGGCGGAAGCCTTGGAATAAAACTTGTGTAAGAGTGGGGTGCCGAGACGGCACCCCACTCTTTTCGCCAAAACGCCGAACAAAATTCCGCCAAGTCGCCGAACAAAATACCGCCAAAACGCAGAACAAAATCCCGCCAAGTCGCCGAATGAAATTCTGCCAAAACGCCGAAAAGAATTGCGCGTGTGCGGAAAAGCGGGTATGCTGAGGGTAAGGGGGTGGTGAAAATGAGAGAATATAAAGCAAGAATTGTGGATCGAATTTTGCAGGCAAAATTAGAAGCAAAGGGCGCGGTTGTGATAGAAGGGCCGAAATGGTGCGGTAAGACTACAACAGCCATGCAGTTTGCCGGGAGTATCTTGCGGCTGGATGAGCCCTCAAAACGAGAGTCCAATATTCAAATGTCACAGATTGCACCGGAACGTCTGTTGCAAGGAGATATACCGCGCTTGATTGATGAATGGCAAATTGCACCAAAGCTGTGGGACGCAGCACGTTATGAGGTGGATAGCCGGGGAGAAGTGGGGCAGTTCATTTTTACCGGATCGGCGGTTCCGATCGAATCGGAGGAAATTACACATTCGGGAACAGGACGCTTCACTTGGCTTACCATGCGTCCTATGAGCTTGTATGAGTCCTTAGAATCCTCGGGGGAGGTTAGCTTAGCGGATTTGTTTCGTAAGCCGGAGCATATTGTGGGGAGCAATGCTACGGACATTCTGCAACTTGCTTTTTTCATCTGCAGGGGTGGGTGGCCGCAGGCAATCGGAATGCGCGAGGAGGCCGCACTCTCGCAGGCGATAGATTATTATGATGCGGTTGTAAAGTCCGATATTAATCGCGCGGATGGAATCAACAGAGATCCGGAGAGAGTCAGGCGTCTTATGAGATCGTTGGCGCGGAATCAGGGCGCACAAATCGCGAACACCGTGCTTCGAGATGATATGCGAGTGAATGACACGGCGTCTCTGAGCGAAGACACTGTGGCATCTTACATTACGGCATTGAAACGGATTTTTGTTGTGGAAGATATGCCTGCTTGGAATCCCAATTTGCGTTCCAAGACAGCCATCCGAACCGCGGATACGAGGTACTATATCGATCCCTCAATTGCCACTGCGGCTCTGGGCGTGGGACCGAACGACTTGCTGAATGATTTGAATACCATGGGGCTGTTATTTGAAATCCTCTGCGTGAGAGATTTGCGCGTCTATGCGGAGGCGCTCGGCGGGGCGGTATCGCACTACAGAGACAAGGATAATTTGGAGTGTGATACGGTCATCCACCTGAGGAACGGTAGCTACGGGTTGGCGGAAATAAAGCTGGGAGGAGATAAGTTAATTGAAGACGGCGTCAAAAGTCTGAAGGCTCTGGCAGATAAAATTGATACCGGTAAAATGCCGGCACCGTCCTTTTTAATGATTGTTGTCGGAATAGGCGAATTCGCGTATAGACGCGAGGATGGAATTTATATTGTTCCGATTACTTGCCTGAAAAACTAAAGCGTACTTCGGAGGTGGCTTATGCCCTTACACTTGGTCAGAAACGATATCACGAAGATGCGGGTGGATGCCATTGTGAATGCCGCGAACGGTTCCCTTCTCGGCGGGGGCGGGGTGGACGGCTGCATCCACCGCGCGGCGGGCCCGGAGCTCCTCAAGGCTTGCAAAAAGTTGCACGGCTGCGAGACGGGCCAGGCAAAGATTACCAAAGGCTACCGGCTTCCCTGTAAGTATGTGATTCACGCGGTCGGGCCGCGCTGGCAGGGCGGAACGCAGGGGGAAGAGGAAAAATTGCGTTCCTGCTACCGGGAATCCTTAAAATTAGCGGCAGAATATCAGTGTGAAACGGTGGCCTTCCCGCTGATTTCCGCCGGAATTTACGGCTACCCGAAGGCAGAGGCACTTCGTGTCGCGGTCGAGCAGATTAGCGCTTTCCTCGAGACCGCGGAGATGACAGTCTATCTGGTCATCTTTGACCGGGAGTCCTATGAGATCGGTGCGGAGCGTTTCTCGGAGATTCAAGTCTATATCGACGAGCGCTATGTGGATGCCCATACGGACAGCGCTGTACAACGCTTCCATCGGGAGCGGCTGTATGAGGCAAAGTGCGCGGAAACGCCGCGCTGTGAGACAAAGGCTGTCGCCGAGGTCTCGCTGGAAGAAACTTTACGGCGAATCGGAGAGAGTTTTTCGGAGATGCTGCTCCGGAAAATCGACGAGGCCGGTATGACGGATGCACAGTGCTATAAGAAGGCGAACATAGACCGGAAGCTCTTCTCGAAGATACGCTCGGACAAGCACTATCAGCCATCGAAAGCTACGGTCGTTGCCTTTGCGCTTGCGCTGGAGCTTCCCCTCCCGGAATTCGAAGAACTCCTGGAAAAGGCGGGCTTTGCCCTCTCGCCCGCGAGCAAGTTTGACTTAATCGTGGAGTACTTTGTCACGCGAGGCAAGTACAATGTCTTTGAAATCAACGAGGCTCTCTTTGCCTTTGATGAGAATCCGATTGGGGCGTAAGAACGCCGAACGAAATGTCGCCTGCGAGGCGACCCTTCCCGTTATCAAAAGCGCTATGCTCTCTTTGTCAGTGAGACAAGACAGATCAAAACGGTGGGAGGGAAGCGCAATGAAAGTTAATTTAACCGAAATCGTATTTATTCTGGATCGCAGCGGCTCTATGAAAGGGCTGGAAGCAGATACCATAGGGGGCTTCAATGCCATGCTGGAGCGGCAGAAAAAGGCAGAGGGGGAGGCACTCCTCTCGACCCTCTTATTCAGCAATGAGACGGAGGTGCTACACGATCGCGAAGATATCAAGCGGGTGGCGCCCCTTGGTGTCCGGGACTATCGTGTCGGCGGCAGCACTGCCTTACTGGATGCTGTCGGCGGCGCAATTCGGCATATCGGGGAGCTGCACCGGAGGGCAAGCGAGGACGAGCGGCCGGATCACACCCTCTTTGTGATTACCACGGACGGGCAGGAAAATGCAAGCCGCCGTTACAGCTATGCGGAACTAAGGCGGCTTATAGAGCGGCAGAAGGAAAGATACGGCTGGGAGTTTCTGTTTCTCGGCGCAAACATAGATGCGGTAGCGGCGGCAAGCCGCTTCGGCATAGACGCGGACCGGGCGGTTCGCTATCACTGCGACAGCGCGGGCATTGCGCTGAACTACGAAGCGGTGGGGCAGGCCATCCTTACGCTCAGAGAGAAATCGGCGCTTGACCGGGACTGGGGAGCACGCATCCGGGAGGACTATCAAAAGCGCGGAAGAGACACAGTCGGATTTCGCAACGTAAGGTTGACATAATTTTACAAAGGGGCATGGTGGACGCGTGGCAGCGAAAGCAATGATGCTTAGAAACGGACGATTCGGAAAGTGCCCTCCGCGCGTCGCCGTTGGCATTACAATACAAGACAGATTGCAAGCAAGGCAGCAGATATGCATCATGACATGTTTCTCCGAACATACTGTTTCATGGACAATGTAGGCAGAGAAAAGTATTGTAACTCCAAAGTGCAAGGGGGAAGGTGCAAACGATAGAGCATCGAAACACGAAGCGTATCAAAAAGAGACACAGTCCCCGGGGACTGTGTCTCTTTCTTTGCTTCTTCGCCCTTTTTACTTGAGCACCTTGATACCGGGCCAGTAGCGGAACAGGACTTTTGCGACAATCTTGTCCCGGTAGACATAGTGATTTTTCCAGTAGCGCGCGTCCACCGAGCCGTTCCGGTTGTCGCCCATGCAGAAGTACGCGCCTTCGGGCACTTGAAACTCCTGCAACGCCGCGGGCTTCATGGGCTCTTTGATGTAGGATTCCTCGAGCGGTGTCTCGGAATCGTTCAGATAGACATGACCGTCTCGAATTGTGACCTTGTCGCCCGGCATGCCGATGATGCGCTTCACATAGAGGGTCTCCGGTTCATCGGGGGCGTGGAAGATGATGATATCGCCGCGCGCCGGATCCTCGAAGCGATAGGAGAGACGGGAACCGATCACGCGGTCGCCCGGCATGATGGTCGTAATCATGGAGCCGGTCGGTACGCGCGCATTGGCAATGAGAAAGGTGTTCAGCACAAAGGCGAGAACTGCCGCAACGGCAAAAATCTGCACCCAGTCGAGCCATGCGGGGCGGTTTTTTTTGGTTTCCCGCTTCGATTCGGAATCTGTCATAGTAACTCCTTTCCAAAAGAAAAACCGTGACGGCACCGGGCGGTGTTGTCACGGTTTTCGTGTTGCGCGTCAGTGAATGCCCTTGATTCCCGGCCAGTAGCGGAACAGAACTTTCGCGAGTATTTTATTTTTGTAGACGTAACTGTTTTTCCAGTAGCGTGCGTCCATCGACTCGTTGCGGTTGTCGCCCATGCAGAAGTAGGCGCCTTCCGGTACCTGGAAGGTTTTTTCCGGCTCGACGACCATGGGCTCCTTGATGTAGGGCTCCTCGAGCGGCGTCTCGGAATCGTTCAGATAGACATGACCGTCTCGAATTGTGACCTTGTCGCCCGGCATGCCGATGATGCGCTTCACGAAGAGCATTTTTTCATCGTCCGGCCAGTGGAAGATGATCACATCGCCCCGCTTCGGCTCACCGAAGCGATAGGAGAGGCGGGAGCCGATCACGCGATCCCCGGTCATAATCGTATTTTCCATGGAACCCGTGGGAACGCGGGAGTTTGCAATTAAAAAGTTGTTGAGCACAAAGGCGACAACAGCGGCGATTACAATAATTTGAATCCAGCTGAGCAGCTCGCGGAGGGCGCCGCTCTCCTTTTTTGTCTTGTCCGGTTTGGTCATGATTCCCGCTCCTTTTATTTTTCTACAAAGTAATAGTATAGTCGACCTTACCCGCATTAGGCAAGCGAGAGCAGCCTGTAAAAGTGCATGAATGTTGCGCCGAAAATGCGCGTATTTTGCGCTGTACAGTGGAAAATACGGCAGCTGCTGTGATAAACTAAGAACATCACAGACAAGCAGGAGGAAGCTGCATGGAACGAGAACTATACGAGGTGATGGACTGGGCGGCAGTCGAAGAGATTGTTTACTCGGAGTCCGCAGATCCGCACGCCATCTTGGGACCGCATAAGACAGACAAAGGCATACTCGTGCAGGCCTTTTTTCCGGGGCGGGACAGGGTCCTGTTGCAGCGCGGCAAGACAAGAATCCCGATGGAACTAGTCGATGAGAGCGGCTTTTTTGCCTGTCTGATTCCGGGGGAGAAGGAAAGTCTGCGCTATCAGTTCATTCTCCCGGAGGCAGACGGCAGCGAGACGGTCGCAGAGGATCCGTATCGCTTTTTGCCGGAATTGCCGGAAGCGGAGATCCGCAGGTTCAAGGCGGGTGAGAGTGTGGCGGCGCATAGCTTTCTTGGCGCGCACGAGAAGAAGATGGGCGGTGTTTCGGGCATTCGCTTTGCGGTCTTTGCGCCGAATGCGATGCGGGTCTCGGTGGTCGGTGATTTCAACAACTGGGACGGCAGAGTCCATGAGCTGCGGCGTATGGGAGACAGCGGTATTTTTGCGCTCTTTGTGCCGGGCGCGGAAGCCGGTGCGCTCTATAAGTATGAAATCAAGACCTATGCGCGGGAGATTTTGTTCCGGGCGGATCCCTATGCGCGCGCGGTTGAACCTGCGGGCGGCGGCGCTTCGATGATTGCCGCAGCGGAGCCGGACTTTGTCTGGGAAGATCAGGCCTACCTCGCAGAGCGGGCACAGCGCTACGGAAAGTTTGCCGGGGAGCAGCCCATCAACCTCTATGAACTGAATCTCGCGAGCTTCGAGGCGGATGCCGACTATCGGAAACTCGCGGAGACCTTGCCGGTGTACTTAAAGGAGATGCATTACACGCATGTGCTCCTGATGCCGTTACTCGAGACGCGCGATGCGGCTTCGCTCGGTTATCTGACCGGCGCATACTTTGCGCTCAGTGCGAAGCAGGGGACTGCCGACGGCTTCCGTGCGCTCGTCAATGCGCTGCACCGCGAGGACATCGGTGTTCTGATGGACTGGAGCGCGGTCCGCTTCCCGCGGACCGAGGAGGGTCTCGCCTACTTTGACGGAACCCCGCTCTATGAGGAAAACGGCAGCGGCGACACGGCGGTGTTCCGCTTCGGCAGGGCAGAGGTGCAGTCTTTCCTGTTCTCAAATGTGAGTTTCCTCGCAAACGAATTCCACCTCGACGGCGTCCGCGTGATTGACATGGCGTCGGCCCTCTGGTTTCAGGCAAACGAGAACCGGAACTGCTACGGCGGCGGCGAAAATCTGGACGGCGCGTCCTTCCTGCGCCGCCTGAGCCTTACGGTACACAAGAAACTGCCGGGCTTTCTTCTGATTGCCGACGGCAGCGCCGAGTGGCCGTGCACCACGGCGGCGGTCAAGGACGACGGTCTCGGTTTTGATTTCCGCTGTAACCAGGGCTTTACGGAGGGCATGCTTGCCTATCTCGGTGCGGACGAGGCAGGCAAGAGCGAGCGCTACGGCGAACTCTCGTATGCCCAGCTCTACCAGTACTCGGAGCAGTACATTCTGCCGCTCTCGCACACCTTCCTCTCGGAACAGCAGCCGACCTTACTCGGCCGCCTCGGTTATCTGCCCTTTGAGGAGCGGATTGCGCTGTTGCGGGCGTTCTTCGGCTTTGTGACGGCGCATCCCGGTAAGAAGCTGCTCTTTGCGGGTCAGGAATTCGGCATGCTCGAACCGCTGCAGGCGGACGGACACTTGAACTTCTCGCTGCTTGACTTCCCCTCGCACCGGCAGCTCAAGGATTGTGCGGTGGCGCTGAATGCCTTCTATCTTGAGCACCCGGCTCTCTACGAGGGCGACAGTGACACGGAGGGTTTTACCTTCTTAAACTGCCACTCCTACGAGGAAAATGTGGTCGTCTTCCTGCGGCGCGCCGCAGAGGAGGATATTCTGGTCGCCGTGAACTTCTCCGGCACGAGCTATCCGCGCTTTAACCTGGGTGTCCCCTATGCGGGAAGCTATAAGGAGATTTTTTCGACCGACGACGAGCGTTTCGGCGGCAGCGGCCTCTTGAATCCGCGCGCGCTGCCCGCCCGTGCAATGGAGGTCGACGACAAGGAGATCGGCATCGGCATTCGCCTGCCCGCCTACAGCGCACTCTTCTTTGCCTGCAAGAAGCGGGAAATAAAACAGAGAGCGCCGCGCGCCGAACAGGCGGAGGAAACGCCGACAAAGCAGAAGACAGAGAGTCTTCTCGAAAAGGCCGCAGATGTCGCGGGTAAGGCCGCAGGCGTTGCGGGCAAGGCAAAGGATGCAGCGGGCAGAAAGGCTGCGGGAGTTGCCGGAAAAGCTGCGGGTGTCGCGGGCGCAGCGAAGAAACGGATTGACCGCGCAATGGGAATGGAGAAAAAGAAATGAAACGTGCTGCAGGTATTTTGCTTCCGGTATTCAGTCTTCCGGGGGATTTCGGAATCGGCTCTTTTTCAATCGAGGCCTACCACTGGATTGACTGCCTGAAGGAAGCGGGGCAGAGTTACTGGCAGATTTTGCCGCTCGGACCGACCGGCTACGGCGACTCGCCGTACCAGTCGTTCTCGAGTTTTGCGGGCAATCCGTATTTCATCGACCTCGAGGAATTGAAGGCGCTCGGGCTGCTCACCGAGGAGGAACTTTCTATCGAGCGGAACCCGGGCGATCCGGGCCGGATTGACTACGGTCATATCTATGAGTCGCGTGAAAGGCTGCTTCGGCGCGCACACAAGCGCTTCCGGGAAAGTCTTAACGGTGCGACGTCATCGGAGACGGAGGCCGTCCGCAAAACCAAGGACAAGGCAAGCTATGAGGCCGCCGTCGCTGCCCTGCACCCCGAAACCCGGGAGTACTGCCTGTATCGCGCCATCAAGGATGCGGAGGGCGGAAAGAGCTTTCTCGGCTGGTCAGAGCCGCTCCGGAAGCGGGACAGCACGGTACTGCACGACTTCCGGAAGACACATGAGGCGGAGATTGATTTCTATACCTGGACGCAGGTGCTGTTCCACGAGCAGTGGAAGCGCCTGAAGGACTATGCGACCGCGCACGGCATCACAATCATCGGCGACTTGCCGATCTATGTCGCGCCGGATTCGGCGGATGCCTGGGCGCACCCCGAGCTCTTTCAGCTCGACGCGGAAGGCAAGCCGGAGGCGGTGGCGGGTTGCCCGCCGGATTACTTCTCGCCGGACGGACAGCTCTGGGGAAATCCGCTCTATGACTGGGACTATCACAAGAGAACCGGTTATGCCTGGTGGTCAGAGCGGCTTCGCTACAGTCTCTCAATTTACGATTGCCTCCGTATGGATCACTTCCGCGGCTTTGACGAGTACTTTGCGATTCCGGCGGGAGAACCCGCGAAGATGGGCAGCTGGAAGCAGGGCCCCGGTGTCGGGCTCTTCAAGGCGCTCGCCAAGGAACTCGGCAAGCCGCTGCCGATTATCGCGGAGGACTTGGGCTTTATGACGGAGAGCGTGATTCGCATGGTAAAGGAGAGCGGTTTCCCGCCGATGAAGGTGCTGGAGTTTGCCTATGACTCCGACAACCAGAATCTCTACCTGCCGCACCGCTATGAGCGGCATTGTGTCGCCTACACGGGCACGCACGACAATGCGCCGCTCATGGAGTGGATTCGCAACCAGAACGAGGGCATCAGACTCTTCATGTTGCGCTATCAGGGCTCGGAGCACACGCCGGAACAGGACCTCTACTGGGACTGCATCCGCACGGTACTGTCGAGCGTCGCCGACACGGTGATTATCCCGATGTGGGACTACCTCGGTTGCGGCAAGGAAGCGCGCATCAATGTGCCGAGCGCAGCGGGCGGAAACTGGCAGTGGCGCATGCCGCGGCACAGCTTCACGGAGCACCTGATCTGGCACTGCCGTATGCTCGCGGAGATCTACGGCAGAGAGTCGAAGCCGGTTCCCGTGCCGCCGGAAGTGGAGGCCGCGCTCGCCGAAGCAGAAGCGGCGACGAAGGCATAGGAGCGTACGGAGCCCGATGTCGCGTGTGCGGAGACGAACTCCGAAGAGACAGCCGGGTTGCGCTGAAACGGAACGGACGCTGCCCGGAAGAGAGAAGCAAAAATCCCCGGTTTGCCGTTTCGGCAAACCGGGGATTTTTTGCTTTGTTTTCTGTTCGAAGGTCCGGGGTGTCAGTGCACGCCCGGGCGCGGGATGACCTGACCTTCGGTGCCGGGACTGTCCAGTCCGGCGCCGGGACCTTTGGTCTCAACGGGCGTCGTGTGCAGCTGGCCGCCGGGGCCGTTCGCCGCGGGAGTCGGCACCTGCGTCTCCGGCGCG
>NZ_CALEYG010000001.1 GCF_937924975.1 uncultured Stomatobaculum sp. | reverse complement strand
AGTCCGAAGCTTCTCGGCGGCGAGCCCTTTGTCGCGGACTACGAGAAGAGCTACGCGGTCGGCACGAACGGCAAGTGGGAGCTTGTGAATCCGGTGCAGCACGAGTGGATTTTCACCTTAAACGGCGGTATGCGCCTCGCAAACCGCTGGGGAAAACTGGTCTACAACTACGGCGATCACACCGAGACCCACTGGTATCACTTCGGACAGCACGGTATCATGGACTTCGGCTGGTACCGCGACGAGGCGATGAACTGGTATTATCTCGACCGGAATCACGACGGCTTCTTTGGCAGAATGCAGACCGGCTGGCATCTCGACGACTTTGATCAGCGCTGGTACTATTTCGATGAGAGCAGTGGTGTCATGCAGACCGGCTGGCAGGAGATCAACGGCAAGTGGTACTACTTTGCGACGAGCGCGAGCACCGATACTTATGAGTACGATGCGGTCAGTGAGAAGTGGTACTATAAGGACAGCGTTTCTGTGCGTCCCTACGGTTCCATGTACATAAACGAGCTGACCCCGGACGGCTACCGCGTGGATGCCACCGGCGCATGGATACGGTAAACAGCAGTACTAAAAAAGCAAGGCGGCAACGAGATCCCTAATTCTTGCACCTGCGCGGGGCGGAGAAGCATAGCTTCCCCGCCCCGCTTTTTTGTGCCCGTTATCTCCGGGAAAGGCGCGGCGTTTGGCGACATATACAAGCCGTGCAATTTGTGAAGTGATAAATTTAGAGGAACGGCTCTGCGAAAAATGGTATACTGAATTGCACCAAGTGCGGCACTTGAACGAGAGTTCTGAAGAGCAACGCGAAAGTGGGCCGGTTCTTACAAATGCAAACGATGCGGCCCGCTGTGCGAGATTGCGGCAAAGTTTGCGTGGGCTGATTTGATGAAGCAGAAGCAGAGTATGCGGCCCCGCAGCGAGTAAAAGAGATGAGACAGAAGAAAGGAGGCAGAGATGGTTATTAGATATACGGAAGAGCAACTCAAACTGGAAGCTATTTTTGAGCCGTATCTGGAGAAAGGACGGTTGCGAGAAGACGCTCCACAAGCGGCGAAAGAAGCTTTAGAGCGATACGACGCAATATTCGAGGAGAGCTACCGAAGAGCATTCGAAGACACCTACGGATGGAGTTTGGATAAATAATTTTCGTATCATTGATCGTGGCCTTCGGCTTCTTGAAAAGCTAAGGATTGCCCTCTTTTTTGAATGAGATTTCCAAGGCTTCGGCGGCGTGTACAAGCAAGACAGTTTGTGATACGATACTCAAGGTAGGGCTTCACCATTAAGAGGAGGTACGAGTATGCAGGAGTACAGACCGGTAAAAGAGGGAAAAGTGCGCGAGATCTACGATGTCGGCGAGGGCCTTATCATGGTCGCGACGGATCGCATTTCCGCCTTTGACGTAATCTTAAAGAATCGCATTACGGACAAGGGGGCGGTGCTCACGCAGCTGTCCCGTTTCTGGTTTGAATATACCAAGGATGTCATGCCGAACCACATGATCAGCACGGATACGGCGGACATGCCGGAATATTTCCGCACGCCGGAATTCGAGCGCCGCAGCATGCTTTGCAAGAAGCTCACAATGCTGCCGATTGAGTGCATTGTCCGCGGCTATATCACGGGCAGCGGTTGGGAGAGCTATAAGAAGAACGGAACCGTTTGCGGCATTCAGCTCCCGGCGGGCTTGCAGGAGTCCGAGCAGCTGCCGGAGCCGATCTTCACGCCGAGCACCAAGGCGGAGATCGGTGACCACGACGAGAATATTGACTTTGCGCGCTGCATCGAAGTGCTTGAGAAGGCCTTCCCGGGCAAGGGCAGAGAGTACGCGGAGATTATCCGCGACAAGACGCTGGCACTGTATCGCCTCTGCGCGGACTACGCGAAGACCAAGGGTATCATTATTGCGGACACGAAGTTCGAGTTCGGTCTCAACGAGGCGGGTGAGGTTGTCCTTGCGGACGAGATGCTGACCCCGGATTCCTCGCGCTTCTGGCCGCTCGAGGGCTACGCGCCGGGCAAGTCTCAGCCGTCGTTTGACAAGCAGTTTGTGCGCGACTGGCTGAAGGCGAATCCGGACAGCGACTACAAGCTCCCGCAGGATGTCATTGACAAGACCATCGCAAAGTACAAGGAAGCGTATGCGATGCTCACGGGAAAGGAGTTAGACTGAAGCACTGCTTCGGGCGTTATGGATTGTAAGAAGGAAAGTCAGCCGGAGTTTCATCATTTTCACGCGGGCGATGTGGCACGCTACGCAAAGTTCTATGAGCTGCGCTCCAATCTCACCTCAGACAGCACACCGCTCGAGAGTTTTCTCTGGAGGAAGTACTTTGACGCGCGGGCTGCGGTTCTGAGAGACGGCGAGCGGGAACTCGGCCTGCTCTGGCTCTACGGCACCGAGGACGAGCCCTATGCGGCCATGCCGCTCGCGCGGGAGGAGGATCTTCCCGCCTGTTTTGCGGCACTGCAGCGGTATTTTCGCGAGGTGCTGAAAAAGCCGCTCATTGTGAAACTCGCGGATGAGGGCGCCGTGCGCGCACTGCAGCTGCCGGAGGATCAGTATCTGGTCGAGGAAGAGGAGAACGCCGCCGATTATCTCTATGACGGCAACGCGCTTCGCACGCTCTCGGGCAGAAAACTCCACAAGAAAAAGAATCACTACAATAACTTTATCAAGAACTACGGCGAGCGCTATACCTACCGTCCGCTGGAGCCGGGTGACCACGAGGCCGTGCTCCGTTTCCTCGAAAAGTGGCGGGACGGTAAGGGAGATGAGGTCGAAGACCACCTGGACCGCGAGGTTGAGGGCATTCACGATCTTCTGAATCACGGCGAAGAGCTGGCTCTCGGAAAAAGTGTCAGCACCGGTGCGATTCTGATTGACGGCGAGCTCGCGGCTTTCTCGGTCGGTAGCTTGAACCGGCGCGACAACATGGCGGTCATTCACATCGAAAAGGCAAATCCGGAGATTGACGGCCTCTATCAGGCCATCAACAAAGAGTTCCTGTGCCACGCCTTTCCGGAGGCAGCCATCATCAACCGCGAGGACGATGTCGGTCTGGAGGGACTGCGGAAATCAAAGCAGAGCTACTATCCCTGTGGATTTGCAAAGAAATATCTGATTCTGGAGCGAAAGGGCGCGGATTTGAGCGACCGGCAGATTCAGGCAGAGATGCAATACTAAAAAAGAAAGAAGATCTGTCCGCGTCGGGCAGATCTTTTTTGACAAGGAGAGGGGAAAAGTGCATGCAAGTCAAGAAGTTGGAACAGACGGAAAAGGAGCGCACGCGGAAACTCTACGAAGAGGCTTTTCCGGAGGACAGCGCGCGCATGCGGGATTTTTACTATGCGTCGCGTATGCGGGAAAATACGGTCTATGTCATAGAGAACGAAGAGGAAGTTGAAGGGATGCTCTGCCTGAACCCCTGTCGGGTGCAATGCGGGAGAGAAGAACTGACACTCTCCTATATTGTCGCGGTGGCAACGGGGCAGAAGTACAGGCGGCGCGGCATCATGCGGCGCATCCTGACCGAGGCGCTTCGGGAGGAGTATGCGGCCGGCAAACCCTTTGTGTTTCTCGAGCCGGCAAACCCCGCCTACTATACGCCGTTTCAGTTTGCCTATGCCTCGCGGCGGGAAAAACGCATTCTAAAAAACGATGCCTGCTATCACTGCCGCGCGGTGGATGTCGGAGACGAGAGTCTGTTAAACGAGCTGTCAGCCTGCTGTAACGCAATACTCGCAGAGAAGTATGATATTTTCTGCCTGCGAAGCCCCGACTACCTGCGCCGCGTGTGCGGCGAGGTGTCCGCTGGAGAAGGACGGGTGCTGTCTGTCTGGGAGAGACAGGCGGGCGGCAGCGAAAAGCTGATCGGAATGGAGGTCTTTGACTATCCGGACACACGGGAGCAGGATGCCCGCGTCATATTGCCGGACGCGGCAACCCTGAAATGTTGCGGCACCGAGCCCTTCATCATGGCGCGTATTCTCTCAATCCCCGCTTTTTTTGCGGGGATTTCGCTCCGGAAGGAAGCGGCGGCGGAGGAGCGGAAGTTTTTCTTTTCGCTGAAAGATCCGCTGATTGCGGAGAACAACGGCGTCTTTTTGCTGCGTGCGACCAAGCGGGGAAGTTTCGTGGAGCGGCTTTCGACAGAGACAGAGCGGCGGCAGCATGTCACGGCGCTCACACCGGAAGAACTGGTTGCCGTATTTTTCGGCATGCAGCGTGCGCCTTGGGCAGAGGAATTGACGTCATACAGGGCTTATTTTGACGAAGAAATGTAAAAAAGGCTTCCGATCGGAAGCCCAAGTTGACTGCCAATGTAGGCGAGTGCGCGGGGCAGGCCGACCGTATTTCTTGTGGGAGAAAGGCATTATAATAAGAAGGCGTGTCGGCATGGCTGCTCGGTGCGGCCTGCCGGGGGATTACGCGCGTGAGTCTTTTGATGCAACAGCTCATGGAGCTGCGTTAACGCAAAAGAAAGGAAGGGCTATGAGCAGAGAAACAGAAGGCTTGGAAGCACAGATTACAACACTCGGAACCTGGATTGTGGAGAGTCGGCGCATTGTCTTTTTCGGCGGCGCGGGTGTCTCGACCGAGAGCGGGATTCCGGATTTTCGCTCGGCGGACGGACTCTATGCAGAGAAGCGGAGTTATCCGCCGGAGCAGATTGTGAGCCACAGCTTCTTTCTATCGCACACAGAGCAGTTCTATGAATTTTATAAGGAAAGAATGCTCTATCCGGACGCAGAGCCGAACGCCGCGCATCTGGCACTCGCCGCGCTTGAGCGGCAGGGAAAACTCAGCGCGGTGATTACCCAGAATATTGACGGACTGCACGAGAAGGCCGGGAGCAAACAGGTATTGCCGCTCCACGGAACAGTCCTGAAAAACCACTGTATGCGCTGCGGAAAGTCTTATTCCCTAGCGGGGCTGTTATCGCGCTCCGGTGTGGTACCGCACTGCGACTGCGGTGGTATCATCAAGCCGGATGTGGTGCTCTATGAGGAAGCGCTGGACAGTGCCCTGCTTAGCGAAGCAGCACGCCGCATCGCGGAAGCGGATCTTTTGATTGTCGGCGGAACCTCGCTCGCGGTCTATCCGGCGGCGGGACTCCTGCGCTATTTCGGCGGACGTCACTTGGTCGTCATCAACCGCAGTGCAACGCCGGCAGACCGGGATGCGGATCTGGTCATACAGGCACCGATCGGAGAGGTGCTCTCAAAGGCGCTGGAAGAGGCACGCTGAAGCGTGATTTTTACTCTAGATTGCAAGATCAAGTAGGACAGTCTGAAATAATTCCTCCGGCGAACTGT